>CAYZRV010000007.1:0-42976 GCA_964480885.1 uncultured Aquiluna sp.
TGGTGACTGGGAACAAAATCTGTGTGTCCAAGAGGGTCAGTACATATGTGAGACCTAGTGCTTGGATTAGGTGCAGGAAGCCTGCAACTACGTTGTATCCGCGCAACCTCTTGATGTATTCGTCCTGAGTGCGTTCTTTCTTAGCCATTCCAACTCCTTCGTTAGTTTCAGGCTAGACCTAATCTTTGGAAACGGGCGAAGACTTCAGGTGTCTGACCCTTTTAGCTGAAGAAAAGATTGGCTGGTCGCCCAGTATTTGGGACCCGGCAGGTGAAGACATCGCCAGCTCTTGGGAACTTCTCGAGCTCGTCCTCTGCGGTGTACATAGTGGCACTGGTCATTACCAAAGTGTCTAGATCGTCCCCAGCGAAGCAAAGACTGGTCGAGTGTGATGAGGGCACAGAAACTGAGTCGATTACCTCACCATCCTGGTTGAAGTGATCAACTCGTGCCTCGCCCCAGAGGGAAAGCCAGATTTCGCCAACCGAGTCAATTGCCAGCCCATCTGGAGTTCCGTTGGTTAGGAATCTCCTGTTAGTTGCTGTCAAGCCGGTCTCATCCCAGTGGTAGCAGCGAATCTCTTCTGTTGGACCATCCACAAACCAAAACTCATCTCCCCACCAATCCAAACCGTTTGGAATGGTTAGGTTTGGAAGAAGAAGTTGAGTGTCACCTGATCTACTTACTCTCCAGAGACTTCCGTTTCCTCCAACGGCGTCATAGTCCATGATTCCAACCCAGAGGTTTCCATCGGGTCCAATCTTGGCGTCGTTGCAGCGAAATTGTTTCCCGCTTACTGGCATTGGGGTGATCAGTTCCCTGCTACCTGATTTGTCGCGAAGAAATATTCCGTGATTTTCACAAAGGACGAATAAGCCATCTGCCAATGGCAGTGCAGCGCCAACATCACCTTCGGTTGAAAAGACATCCACATGGTTTAGCTCGGTGTCGTCGAGAGTGAATAGGTGAACCTCTTTATCAAATATGTTCACCATCGAAAGCTGCTTGGTTCTTGGGTTCCAAGTTGGACCTTCACCAAGTCCAAAAGAAAAAGACCCGGTTGGTTTTGAGAGGTAGTTAGCCATTGGCTATTTCCATAGCTCTTTGAGCACGCCTAGTGATTTCCGCAAAGTCTCTTGCAGCAATTAGGTCGCGATGAGCAATCCAGCTTCCCGAAATAGCAAAGACGTTCGGTTCACTGAGATAGCTGGCGAGGTTCTGCTCATTCACTCCCCCGGCTGGTAGCAATCGAACCTCGGGCATCACTGCACCAACAGCCCTTAGGAACTTCTCTCCCCCTAGGAGATCAGTCGGGTAGGTCTTGAGATCGACGTATCCAAGATCAAGTGCTAACTGCGCTTCGGTGAGGGTGGCGATAGCAGGAATCAGTGGAAGACCAACATCCAGTGCCGTGTCCATCATGTCCTTCGAGGATGATGGTGATATTCCGAATGCAACACCTGCGTCTTGAACCTGATATACCTGCTCACTGGTTCGGACAGTTCCCGCAGAGACCACCATCTTCTCCATGGCGACTGCTTTTTTAATTCCCTCGAGTGCCGCTTCTGTCCTTAGTCCAATCTCAATGACAGAGATTCCACCCTCAAGCAGGGCGTCCATGACAAACCCAACATCATCGGACTTTTCTATAACAACAAGCGGAACAATCCGAAAGCCAGTCCATGGCATTGACTCCGAATTCACCAGAATTACCTCAGGTTGCTTAGTCGAACGGTCGTGGTTGAAGCCTTCAGAAATTCTGGCAGCAACTCAGCTCCGTGACCAGCTTCGTCACTTACTTGAATATCTCCACCTACCAGCTCAGGGTAGCCAGTGGCCATCTGTCCATACCAGCTGTGCCAGAAGGCTCTGGCGACTTCCTGAACCTTTGTGTTTTCACTAGCCAGAGAAACCTGGGTGGCAACTGCCAGTGATACTGGTCCTGTGCAGTCGTGGAAGGCAGTGAGGATTCCAGCCTCTTTGGACTGAGTCATCAGAGGAAGCGCATCGGTAATTCCTCCGCACCAACCCAAATCCATGATCATCACATCGACAGCCTGCTTCTGAATCATGTGGCGATAACCATTGACACCAGAACCAAGATTCTCTCCGCAGGCAACCGGCATCGAGGAAATCTTTCGAAGTTCAGCCAGCTCTTCGGTGTGGTCAGCCCTGATTGGATCTTCAATCCAGGCCAGTGAGAATCTCTCTAATTCCTTAGCCAACTTTTCGGCAGCTTTTGGTTGCCAGAGTGAGTGGAGTTCGAGATAGAGATCCATCTCCATCCCGACCTCTTCCCTAATGGCTTCGAGGACTGAAAGACCAAAGCTCAGGTCAGCACTTTCACTTCCGCCGCTAGCCTCTGCCGCTAAATCAAAGGGCCAAACCTTCATTCCTCGATAGCCAGCATCGAGAAGTTCTCTGGCGAGGCGACCAGGCTCATTCAAGAACGCCCAGAGGTCTTCGTGATCACCCTGCGGTCTTTGGTTTCCAGAGAAGCCCCAGTTGGATGATGACTGGCGGGATTCGGCATTGACGTACTTGTTTCCCGAACAGGTGTTGTAGGTGGGAATTGTGCTGAGGGCATCTGGCCTGAGAAGTTTTCGAAGTGGTAGGCCTGCTCGCTTGGCGGCAATATCCCAGAGGGCCAGATCAAGAGCTGATCTTGCTCTGACCTCTGCACCTGACCCTGAATAACCGACATATCCATGAACGACGCCTGCCACTGCGGCAGGTGTGGCGACAGGCTTTTCAGCCAACAGGGTTGGAACAATCACATCGTGAAGGTGAGCCTCAACTGAGCTTGCACCATAGAAAGTTTCACCCAGTCCTGTCACTCCATCCGTGTCAGTCACAACCACGTGAGTGACGTTTGGCTGAATTGTTGAGCGAACACTTTCAATCTTGGCAATTTTTGCGTTTGAACTAATCGAAGAATTCAACTCACTGATTGACCTTAGAGCCGAAGAGAGCGCTGCCTTGTCTACGGGATTCATCCCACCAGCTCCCCTCTAGCGCTTTCTAAATCTGCTCTGGTAGCAGCACCTTCCCAGTCTCCGAGATTGGTACAGGCCATCGCTCCGCAGAAAGCCGCTCGAAAGAGTCTTTCTTTTTCGTCTTCGCCATCCAGCAGAGCGCTCAGGTAGCCGGCAACAAACGCATCACCAGCACCGACGGTGTCAACAGCGTTCACCGTTACAGCGGCCTGTTCATAAAACTCACCATCAATGAGTGCAGCTGCACCATCCTTTGCAAGCTTCATCATCACCTGCTTAGGACCGAGTTCAGCAACCTGTCTGAGGATTTCTTGGTCTTCTGTATCTGGCTTATCAACTAGAAGCTGAAGTTCTCTTTTATCTCCAAAGACAACATCGGCTTGGGATGCCATCTCTTTGGCAATCAAGCTTGCTCTAGCTTCGCTCCATAAAGCTGGTCGGAAATTGACATCAAAGCTGACTGTCTTGTTGAGCTGCTTGCTTCTTAGAATTACATCCAAAGAGGTTCTTCTGGTGCTCTCCGAAAGAGCAGGTAGAACACCCGTCAGGTGGACCAGCTTGGCATCAGAAATTAATGCGTTTGGCAAATCATCTGGAGAGAGATTGGATGCTGCAGAACCCGAGCGGTAGTAGCTGACGAATCTTTCTGTTCCGCTGCTTGGTGTTTTCACCATCAGGCCGGTTTGCCTTTCCGAGTCACGTCTGGCAACCACCTCCACGCCCTCACCCGAAATGGTCTCGGCAACCATGTTTCCAAAAGGATCATTTCCAAGAGCGCTCACCCAGCGAACTTTGTGACCCAGACGAGAAAGTCCTATTGCCACATTCGACTCGGTCCCGCCGACGGCAAGAGTGCAGGTCATCTTGTTCTTTGGTTTTTCTGTCTTGTCTGTGCGAACCAGGGCCATGGTCTCACCAATTGTGACCACATCGATCATGAAGGCACCGGCGCTCTCCTGTAACAAACCTGCCGCTAAGTATAGGGGAATTGGTCAAAGTGGTAAGACCAGTAGGATGAAGCCACCTGCCCAAGAATTGGGATACCTATTTATTGTGTGCTGCTCAAGGAGGAGTCATGGACACAGCTAAGAGGCCTACCGCCATCGTCACTGGTGGTGCCGGAGACATCGGTTCCGCAATCGCCAGATCACTGGGTCTAGCCGGCTGGGATCTTTGGATTATGGATATCCGAGACGAAGAGTTTGGAAATAAGAAGGCCCAGGAGATTGCATCTTTCTCTGGCGCAAAAGTTCACTATCAGAAGGTGGATCAGTGCGATGAGAAGGCGATGACCGCCGCGGTCAGTGCGGTTGATGATTTGTCCCTGATGGTCATTACTGCAGCAACCGTGAAAGCACAACCCTTCCTTGAAATCGAACTGGATGCTTGGAAAAAGCAAATTGAACTTAACCTCACGGGTTCCTTCATCGCATCGCAGTTGGCAGCTAAAAAGATGGCAAAGGAAAAGATCAAGGGTCACATAATTTTTATCAGCTCCTGGGTTGCCGAGAGACCTTGGCCAGAGATCACTGCCTACACCGCATCAAAGGCTGGTGTAAATCAACTCATGCGACAACTAGCTCTCGAGCTTGCACCGCTTGGAATTCGTGCCAATGCAATTGCACCTGGAATTGTCAAGGCGGGTCTTGCAAAGAACCAGCTAGAAAACGAGCCTGCTTATGCGGCAAGAGTTGCAACGGCAATCCCACTTGGTGAGCTGCAAGAAGCAACTGACATTGCGCAGGCCGTTGCGTTCATGGCATCACCAGCTGCATCAACCATGACGGGATCTGTTATGACAATTGATGGCGGCTGCACTCTCGGTCAGATTCGATAGGAAGCAAATGAAGACGATAGATCTTTCACGTGGAATGGTTTTTGTTACAGGCGGTGGCGGTTCAATTGGTGGTGCCATCGCTAGGGAGGCTGCTAGCGCTGGGGCCAAGGTTGCTGTCGCAGACTTCAGCCTTGCAGCCGCAGAGAAAGTTGCCAATGAGATTGGCGCTAATGCCAAGGCCTATCAGATTGATGTAACCAAGAAGAGTTCTATCGAAGCTGTGATGGCCCAAGCGACCTCGGATCTCGGCCCAATGATTGGGTTGGTGACTGCTGCCGCAATTCTTCGAACCGGGCCAGTCGCTTCTCAGACTGAGCAGGGCTGGCGAGAAATAATGTCGGTGAATGTTGACGGTACCTTTCTTGCTGTTCAGTCAGCTGTTCCATATCTTGAGAAAACCAAGGGCTCGATTGTCACCCTTGGATCAGTTTCGGCATTCATAGGATCCGAGGAGGGCGCGGCGTACACCACAACCAAAGGTGCAGTTTTGAGCTTTACCTATGCGGTTGCTGGCGACCTAGCCCCCAAGGGAATCAGAGTGAATGCAGTTTCACCTGGCTGGGTGGATGGTGGATTTACGCATCAGGCGATGAGCCAGCTAGAAAATCCGCAGGAGCTGGTGGACACAGCGAAGCGCATGCACTACCTGGGAAGAATGGCAACAACAACTGACGTTGCTAATGCTGCTGTCTGGCTGCTTTCTGATCAGGCAGCTTTTGTAACCGGAACATCGCTACTGGTTGATGGCGGTTACATGATCAAGCGTTAGCGCCAGGTCGTTCTGACAAACAGATGATTGCCAGCTCTTCTAACGCTGGCAAGTTTGGCCAGGTATTTGTTTCCTGGCTCAAGAGCAACCCCTTCGAACAAGCCTGGTCTTGGTTCAGTTGCACTAGATCCAACCATTACAGGACTGAGGGTGAGGAACTCTTCGTCGAGTTGGCCTGCTTCAATTAGTGACGCATAGAGTCTTGGTCCACCTTCGCAGAGGACTGTCCTGCATCCAAAGTCCTGATGCAAGGATGCGTAAAGCTGGGCCAGGTCAACCTCATTCTTACCAAATGTTCTCACCTCAGTATTGGGAAGCTTGAGAGCATTTACTCGTTCCGCTCCTGACTCACTGGTTGCAATCAGAACTTTTAGATTGGATTTGAATATTGCTGCGTGGGGTGCGATGTCACCCGACTTAGAAACCATTACTTGAAGGGGAAATTTCTCTCGTCCTTCTTGACGTCTCAGCTCTGAAAAACCTTCTGCTTCGCTTGGAAAAATAAACTCTGCTGTCCACTCGTGCTCGGGTTCAACTCTTAGGGTGTTCGCTCCAACGACAACGGCATCCGCCCGAGATCTAGCAAGTGCCATTACCCATTGATCATGCTTATTGAAACCACTGACATCTCCCCCACCTTCGTGGCCTTTGATATTGAAGGAGATTTTTCCGTCATGGGAAATCACAAAGTTTGAGTAGCTGTACACACGTCCGGAAGTGTCGGGAAGACACCAATCGCCACCATAAATTTCCTTTAGCTCTGGTGGTAATCCGTTTGCTTGATTTTTAGACTCTTCAAAGAGAAGTTCAAATTTGCTGCCTGGTCCAGTGAACTTCATGCGACAGGTCCATCGACGACTATCGTCTGGCCGCTAATTCCACTCGAGGCATCAGAAATCAGCCAGGCACAGGCTTTCGCCACCTCACTCGGAGCAATTAATCGATTGAACGCACTGCTGGCAGCCATCTCCGCTAGAAGCTCATCTTCTGTCTTGGACTGTCGCTCAGCGATTTGACCTGCCAGTTTTCTGAGCATCGGGCTGTCAACGTTTCCTGGACAAACAGAGTTTGCTCTTCCACCCAGTTGGGCAATCTCCGAAGCAAAGGATTCGACGAATCCAAGAAGGCCAAACTTCGTTGCCACGTAAACAGAACCACCTGCTTCGCCCTTTAGGCCTGCGGTGGAGGAGATAAAGACGCTTGAAAAGACTCTCTTTGTCTTTCTCATTGATGACTGCAAAACTGCACCAACATGAAATGCCCCCTGCAGATTAACCTCCATCAACTTCTGGTACTGGCTCCAGTCAGTTTGATCAACCGGTCCCGTGAAGTTAACCCCCGCCGCATAAATCAGGGCGGTGATTGGTCCATCTGATTCAATTTTCTCGATTACCGATCTAACGTTCTCTAAGTCCGATACATCAATGGACACAGACTTTGCTCCTGGAACTTGAACGTCAGCAAGGTCAGCTGCGATTACCTCGCCTTGACTAATCAGCTCTTCTGCGCAGGCTCTACCCAGCGTTCCCGCTGCGCCAATAACTAGTGCCTTCATCACCGAACCGCCAATTCTCTAGCTGCCTGATAGATCGATTCTTCTCCTGGAACAACCGCCTGCTCAAGTGTTAGTGCTCCTGGGATTGGAACATCCGGCACAGCATGACGAGAAAATGCTCGAACAGCAACGCCTGCCTCGAAGACTCTGGTCACAAGTTCAGCCGATAGCCCAAAGCTCAAATAATCCTCGTCCACCACCAGTAACCGTCCTGTCTTACCTACCGATCTAGCGACGGTTTCAACATCTAGCGGAACAATGCTTCGAAGATCAATGACTTCGACAGAAATTCCTTCAGCCTGAAGCTTTTTCGCAGCTGCAACTGCCGGAAGAACCGTTCCGCTGAGGGTGGCAAGGGTCAAATCACTTCCCTCTTGCACAACCGAGGCTTTACCCAGCGGAATGGAATATCTCTCAGCTGGAACATCACCTCCGAATGTGAAGTCTTCAGCTCTGGTAAGAAGTAGTTTCTTGTGTTCAATAAAGACAACAGGGTCATCTGATTCAACTGCACTTGCCATCAGACCTTTGGCATCGTATGGGTTGGAGGGTGCGACGACTTTGAGACCAGGTAGGTGAGCAAAGGTTCCCCAGAGACACTGCGAATGCTGTGCACCAGAACCGATGCAACCACCTGCCGTCTTGATTACTATCGGCATCTTCACATTGCCACCCGACATGTAGTGATTCTTTGCAATTGCGTTGTAGATCTGATCTAGGCAGACACCCATGAAATCAACAAACATGATCTCGAGAACTGGTCGGTAGCCTTCGATCGCTAGACCAACACCCATACCTGTGATGGCAGTTTCAGAGATCGGTGTGTCGATTACTCGCTCTGCTCCATACTTTTTTTGAAGTCCCCTGGTTGCTCCAAACACACCACCTTGAAAACCAACGTCTTCACCAATTACAACAACTCTGGGATCTCTCTCCATCTCAAGGGAGAGGGACTCTGCGATGCATTGTGAGAGGTTTAGGTTTCTTGCCATCAGATTCCTCCCGCAAAAACATGCTTTAGTGCGTCCTTGGCACTTGGCATTTGGTCAGCTCTGACTTCTGCGAGCATCTGTTGAATTGCCAACTTGATTGCTTGCTCCTCGGCTGCTAGCTGCTCCTCGGTTGCTAGAGCTTGAGAGAGCACTTTGGAACGAGTGATCAAGACAGGGTCAATTTGTCTTCGGCGATCTTTCTCTTCTTGGGTGCGATAGGTATCGGCATCACCCTCGAAGTGACCGCGGAATCGATAGCAGGTGGCTTCGACGAGTGTGGGTCCCCCGCCAGCTCTGGCCTTGTTGACGGCATTGCCAAAGGTATTGGCCACTGCTTCAACGTCATTGCCGTCAATCTTTATACCCTCTGCGGCCCAGGCTGGAGCTCGCTCGGCAACAGTCTCTGTTGCACTGGCTGCTGAAAATGGAACGGAGATTGCCCACTCGTTGTTCTCCACCACCACGACCAGTGGCAATTGCATGACACCAGCAAGGTTCATAGCTTCATGAAAAGCTCCAGTGTTGACCGCTCCGTCTCCAATGACTGCAACTGCTACCGCATCAGTCTTCTTCAGCATCTTTGCCGCATAGGCGTGGCCGACTGCAACCGGCATGCCGGCTCCAACGATTCCAGTTGCGGAAAACTTAAGTGCAGGATCCATCAGATGCATGTGGCCACCAAAGCCACCACAAAGCCCAGTTTCCTTCTCAAAGATTTCAGCCATCATCCTTCGCATGTCAACGCCCTTGGCTATGGCATGCAGGTGGTTTCTGTGTGTGCTGCACATCGCATCATCAGCTCTGAGGAATCCAGCCATGCCAGCCCCGATTGCTTCCTGGCCAATTGCTGTGTGGAGCTCTCCGTGAATCTCTCTCGTGGGGACACCCTCTAGGCAGGCAAGTTCAAACTCTCGCATCCAAACCATGTAGGCATATCGCTCGCGCAGTGAAATCATCAGTTACCACCTTCTTGGGCTTCTTCAAGTTCAATTGCATTGCCAGAACCATCTGTGAGATATGCAGCTCTACCCTCTGAAAATTCAGTTATTGCTCCGAAAAGTCTTCCCCCTCTTGCAACAACAGCGTCAATAGCGTGTTCAAGATCGGGAACCAAGAAGGCGTTATGCATTCTTCCAGGACGAATCGGAAGCAGTTCGTCGAATGAATCTGGAATATTTCTAAACTTAATCAGCTCTAAAACCTGATTGCTGATGGTCGACTTGCACTGAACCAAATCCGCTCTGAGTCCTTTGACGCCAGTTAGATTTTCAATCAGGTCACTCATGTCCATTGCTTCAAAGACGGGTTCGAAGCCAAAGGAATCCTGATAGAAGGCAAGTGCCTGGTTGAGGTTTTCAACGGAAAGTCCCGTGTGGTGCCAAGCCCAGGCGCGGGCGGCGCTGGTCAACGCAAAGACCTCCAAATCATTTGGGATCCTGCCAGCACCAGGACTAAAGCAAACCCTAACTGAAGAACGCTAGCCTCCGCCACCAGGGCGAGCGCCGCTCCACCAATGGCGGAAATGGCAGCGGCTGAGCCGATTCGTAAGCCCTGCGACCAGTTGGTGAAACCACTCTTTGTAAGTCTCGCAGCACCCAGAAGGGTCACAGGAATCATCACAATCAGCGAGGTTCCAGCTGCCAACTGCTGAGGGAAGCCAAACAGCGTGACCAGAATCGGAACCAAAATCACCCCGCCACCAACACCTAGGAATGAAGACAGAAGTCCCATCGCAAAACCTGCGGCCAGGTAACCAAGTGCGCTCTGCAAGGAGAAGGCAACCAAAGTCGTTCCAGTTGCCTCAAAGCTTTGCCAGACAAACCGTCCCGCGACAGCCAGTAGCAAGACACCAAACGCCAGCTTCAACCAGCGATCATTGATCTTCTTGACAACTGCTGTTCCGATGTAGGTGCCGACCAGTCCACCTGCAATCAATAGTGGTGCGGCCAACCAAGAGACAGAGCCTGCGATGCCATAGGTTGCGGCACCGGTAACCGCCGAAAGCGAAACTACAACCAGAGAAGTTGCCTGAGCTTTTTTCTGTTCTGTTTTGAAAAGTAGAACCAGAAGTGGAACAAGAATTATGCCGCCGCCAACACCGAAGAGTCCAGAAGCTAATCCAACAAGCAAACCAATAGCGAGGTCACGACCTAGTGGCGACTTCGACTCGGGCACGTTGTTATAGTAAAGCATTCATCAGGGAGCACTGCATGAGCGCCGAAGCTAAACGTGGTGGCATGGGTGGTGGATTAGTTCCAGGCACCTATCCGCAGGCTGAGGCTATGCGTCCCACCCTCACCGGCGAACACTGGGCGGTCGTTGCAGGCCATCCACTGGTTTCGCAAGTTGCAGCAGAAGTTTTTCTAGCTGGCGGCAATGCGGTTGATGCCGGTGTTGCGGCAGGTATTGCCGGCAACGTCGTTCAAGTTGATATGTCTAACTTTGGCGGCATTGCGCCAATCCTGGTGCGTCCAGCAGGATCTAGTGAATGTTTTTCTGTTGCAGGTATTGGTCGCTGGAGTAAAAGCGTCACACTAAGAGAGTTGGTTGATCGCTACGGCGGGAAGCTTCCTCTCGATGGAGCACCCGCCATTGTCCCCGGGGCTCCTGCTGGTTGGCTCAAAGCCCTTGAGAAATTTGGCACCATGAGCCTTGCTGATGTTGCATCAGCTGCAATCAATTTGGCAAAAAACGGTTTCCTGCTTGACCAAAGAACTGCGCAATCTTTAGAGATAACCGGGCGCAACTATTCGAAGTGGCCATCCTCCAAATCCATTTACCAGCCAAACGGTGAGCCACTTCTTCCTGGGGACAGACTGAGGCAACCCAAGCTTGCGTCCCTTCTTGAGAGCCTTGTCTTTGCTGAAAAGAAGCGCGGGGGTTCGCGTGAAGAGGGCCTGCAAGCCGCACATAAGGCCTTCTATGAAGGAGATGTTGCAAGAGAAATTGTTGGCTGGGTAACTACCCAGGGTGGATATCTAACCGAGGATGATCTGGCCCAGTTCGAGGCCGAGGTTGAGGTTGCGCCGTCAATTGAGTTTGGTGATTGGCAATTGGCTGCTACGCCCTCCTGGAGTCAGGGACCGGTTGCACTTGAGATTTTAGGAATTCTGCAGAACACCAAGGGTTCCTGGCATGAGCTAGTTGAAGCAATCACTCTTGCCTTCAACGACCGGGAAGACTTCTTTGCCGCACCCGGGCAAATGAAGAAAGAAATCAAAGAGTTTTTATCCAGCGATTACTTCAAGTCACAAGCTGAGAAGATCAGTGATGAATCCCTTTCGGGAAGAACTGGAAGCGAGTTTGGAGAAGGCCTAAAGACCAGCACGACCTCGGTTGTGACAATGGATAGATCTGGCTGCACATTTGCCGCCTCCCCCTCCGACACCCTCGATGGTGGGCCAATCATTCCAAGCCTTGGAATCATGTGCTCACCCAGGGGAGTGCAGAACAGGCTGATTGAAAACCATCCGAACAAAATGGTGCCAGGTGGCAGACCAATGGTTACACCCGCGGCACTTATCGGAATGAGTGGGGATGAGTCCTGGGGCATTGCATGTCCAGGTGGAGATGTCATTGTTCAAGCTATGGCGCAGGTTGCCTGGCAGGTGATGCAGGGGAAGACATTGCAGGAGGCTGTTGAGGCTCCACGCATTGCAGCTTTCAATGCACCCAGTGCGTTTCATCCACACCCTTCAGCTGATCGACTGGTTTATGCCGAGAGCAGAGTCGGCAATCAGGAGATAGAGAAACTCAAGTCCCATGGACACAACGTAATTGTCTGGCCCGAATATGAATTTGATGCGGGCTCAGTGCAAACGGTAATGTCCAAAACCAATGGTCAAGGTGAGAGAGCTTTGCTGGCAGCTGCCGACCCTAGACGAAGTGCATATGCAATCGCCAAATAGGAGAAAAAGTGATCGACCTCAAACAGGTAATAGCTGACACCCAAGCACTGATCCGCATCGACAGCCAGAATCCGGGAATCCAAGAAGCAGCCTGCGGTGACTGGGTTGGAAACAGACTGAGCAAAATGGGTCTTAGTGTTACCACTCAGGTGGTGGATGGTGAAAGAAAAAACCTTATGGCCACCGTTCCAGCCGAGGGTGATGGACCAAGGTTGATCCTTTTGGCTCACATCGACACCGTGCCGATTGGTGGCGGTTGGACAGTTGATCCGCTTGGCGGAGAAATAATCAACGATCGAATTTATGGTCGTGGTGCCTGCGACATGAAGGGTGGGGTTGCCGTTTCCTTGGGCTTGGTCGAAGCGTTGACCAAGCAGAAGAGGGGCATGCGCGGTGATCTGGTGTTTGTTGCAACGGTCGATGAGGAAGCTCCCGATATGGCAGGCGCTCAGGCATTGGTGAAGAGCGGGTTTTTTAGACCCGACGATCAGGTGCTAGCACTTGAGCCCTCTGGAACCAGGCTGCGAATAGCACAGATGGGACTGAGGTGGTTGCAGGTCAAGGTCACAGGTCGAATGGCACATGCCGGAAGAGCACACCTTGGGATCGATTCAGCTCATGTGATGGCAAGGATTGTCGACCGGCTAAAGGGGCATGTTGCGGGACTGCCCCACGAGGATGAGATTTTAGGCAAGGCTCGATTCACCTGCGGAACTTTCAACTCAGGTGTTGCAACCAACGTGGTTCCCCCTAATGCAGAAGCCTCCTTTGATGTTCGGATTGTGCCACCGATGCAGATTGAGGATGTCATCCCGATGGTTTCAAAAATTGCTGAAGAGGTGATCTCTGACTTCCCGGGTGCTGAGTTCTCGGTGGAACCTCTGGGAGCACCGCGACCTCCGGTTAGAGCAGCGGATGAATCCTTGATTGTCAGTGGGCTTCGCTCGGCATACCTGAAAGAGGTTGGTGATTCCCTTCCGCAGGGTGGTGCAGATGGTCACGAGGCTTACACAGATTCTTCGATGGTTGCAGCGCTAACGGGAAGTAAGTCGTGCACAGTGTTTGGTCCTGGCTCAACCGACGTTGCTCACACCGCCGATGAATTCGTACCGATTGCAGATTTGGATTTGGTCTCCCGAGTAATGTGGAGGCTGTCGCAAGACTGGTAATACCAAACAAGGGAGTTTGAAATGATCATCGACGCATACAACAACGTCTGGCAGGCCGGCGGAACATCTGACTACCTAACCGCTGAGTCGTACACACCTGAAGACATGATGCGATCGATGGATGCCGCCGGCGTTGACATGGCAGTTGGTTGCTCACTCGGTCAGATGGTCGACAACAGTTTCATTGCCGAAACGATGCGCAAGTATCCGAAGCGGATCATTGGCTTTGGTCAGGTCAATCCCAGGGCAACCGATGCGGTTGAAACAATCAACCAGTGCGCCAAGGAGCTTGGTCTCAAGGGCTTGAAGCTTCACCCAACCATGCACGGCTATCACTTTGCCGACCACGGTCTGCTCGATCCCATATTTGATGCCGCTGATAAGAACAAGCTGGTTATTTTGGTGAATGCTCTCGATGATCCCTTCTGCGCTCCGCTTTCGATTGAAGAGATTTCTAAGAACTTTCCAAAAGTCCCAGTTCTAATTGCACACATGGGAACAATCTGGAACGTTAACGAAGCGATTTTGGTTGCCAAGCGCAACCCCAACATCTACCTGGAGACCTCCGGCTCACAGCTGATTGATGTCAAGCTTGCCTATCGCGGAGTTGGGGCAGGACAGATTGTCATGGGCACTGACTGGCCTGGTAGCGACTTTGATTTGGAAAGAGCAAAGATTGCCAGGGCCATTCCCTCTGCCTCAGACCGGGAATTGGTAGAGGGTGGGAACCTAGCCCGGCTTCTCGGTCTTGCCTAAAAACTAATGAACCAAAAAACCACGACCGGTTTCGTTGATGCTCACTCGCATCTGCGGGCAACATCTTTGGAATCTCAGGGCGTGGTTCCATGTGCCAATTTAGAGGAAGCGCTGCTTCGCTTCACCGCCATGAGCTCGGTTGATCCAGTTGATGATGCATTTGTTGCAACGGCAGAGTTGGTAAGAGCAGGAGTTACCGGTGTCCAGGTCTTCTTCCATACCTTCGCACGCAAAGACGAATACTTATCCGCTCTCGCCGATGTCATCAAAGGAATTGAGAAATCCGGTATTAGAGCTCTGGTGATTTTGGGAATTACAGATCAGGCCGAATTTATTCCTACTGAGCTTGAAGATTCTAGTCTCCTGCCACCTTGGTTACCTCCAACAGCGAATCTGACTGCTTCTGAATATGCGGAAGTTTACGAAGAGGCAAAACGGTTATTTCCGGAGACTAGTTTTGGCTTAGGGCCCATCGCGGGTCAGTGGTGCTCAGACAAACTTCTTGCACAAATTTCCGAACTCAATGATTCGAACACTCGCATTCACTCTCACCTCCTTGAATCACCTAGGCAAAGAAATTGGGTCGGAGAGAATCCACTTCTTCGACTTGATCGCTTTGGTCTGATAGGTCCCAAGACTTCCCTAGCTCACGGCGTTTGGTGTGAAGATGGGGATCTTGACCTAATCAAAGACAAATCAGCACAGCTTGTCACCTGCCCTGGTTCCAATCAGATTCTTCGGGCCGGAAAAGCAGATCTTGGCAACTGGCAAAGACACGGCGTTGACTTTGGTTTTGGAATGGACAGTGCCTCAGCAGAGATACTGCCTCTGAAAATTGCAGAGAGTGCAATGAGCAGAGAGCTCGCGGAGAGGACACTCACAATTGGTGGCATGGCTTGCACCGACATCGATGTATCTGAAGATCGAGTTGTCTGGCAGGACTTTGATACGGGGATTTGCGCAGAGGTTGTGGTTGACGGAAAAAAACTAGTCCACGATGGCAAGCTCAGCTACCAGTCGGAATTTGATCAGGCTAAGCAGCGGATTCAAGAGCGGATGGAAGAAGATTCTGTAAACAGAGAACAGCGTCAAAAACTTTTGACGGAACTCATGCCCGCTTTTCAAAAGGCCCTCGGCTAATGAAAACCCTCAAGGCCCAGCTATTTTCTTCGGTTGGTGCCGAGCTCGGCGAGGGCGCTCAACTTTTTCCAGATAGCTTCTTTCGCTTTGTAGATATCCCAAATGGCAAGATCTTCCGACTGGCCCATGGGGCAGTGATTTTGGAAAAGAAGTTTGAACACGAAGTATCCAAATCACTCCCCTGGTTCGATGGGCAGGTTGTGCTGGGTAGAAACTTCATCCACCTAATTGACTCAAGCGGCGATGAGGTCAGCGCGTTCCAGGTCAGTGACTTGAATTCCAACCTGCGCTGCTCGGATGGCTGTGTTCTGCCGGATGGCAGCTTGTTGGTTGGACTTGTAGACAGAGATTTGGCAGAGGGACAAGGATCTCTAATTCGCATTACACAGAATCTTGAGGTCGAAGTGGTTGTGAGGAGCGCAACCATTCCCAATGGCATTGCCGTTATGCCAGATGGTAAGAGTGTTGTCTGGGTTGATTCTCCAACGCAAACTTTGAAGCTTTTCCCGCTGCTGGAAGACGGTGGTGTTGGTGAAGCAAGAGACTACTTTCGGATTGATCCAGCCCTTGGCGTTCCAGATGGGCTTTGCGTTGACTCAGCAGGCGGGGTTTGGGTTGCGATGTGGAATGGTGGAAAGGTCATCCGGGTCGGGCCGAAGGCAAGTCTCGATGCGATTGTTGAGGTCGGATGCCTGAATGTGACTTCCTGCGCGTTTGATCAACTGGGAAATCTTCTGATTACAACCGCAACAGCGGCGCTTCCCGAAGATCAGCAAAAGCTGCCTGGTGCGGGGGGAATCTGGATGATTGAACAGAAACAGCACGGTGTCATGGGATTAGAAACGCTGGTTGCAAAGGTTAGACACAGCTAAGGAACTGGTTGCAACTAAAGAGATTGCGACCTAAGGTAATGCCAAGTTTCATGGTGGGAGATTCGAAGATGAACCAGCGCGAAGAGTTAGTTCAGTGGCTAAGACATGCCAAACCAGGTGCAGTGGTTGACGAAATCATGGAAAAGCTGCGCAGCGGCGTTCCCACGGAAGAGCTCTGGGCAGTTGGTTCTCTTACTGCCGCCAGATATGTCAGCAACCAGGCTAGAAATCTGCTTGGTTTTGTCTCTCACGCAATGATTGGCTGTGAGGATGCCAGGGCTGCGGCCGAGGGCCAACCCAAAGAAATCCAGGAGTTGATGCTGGTTCAGGCTCTATCCCAGGTGGTTATGGATCTCAACGACCCCTGTTTCGCACCCTACGAACTATTTGATGTTTGGGGAGTTACCGAGCCAACTGCTCGAGAAGGTGTTGAGCAGCTTCGCTCTGATGTTCGTTTCGGCGAGTGGCTGCGCTCCGATCACAGGTTGGTTGGTTTAGAAAAGCAAATCCCCCGGGCTGAGCTGATTGATCTGATTTTGGATATCGGTCTAGAGGGAATTGTCACCGACGACCACACTCTGATTACTCCCGCGCTATCCCTGGACATGATTGAACTCACCGGCTGGGAAGAAGGTTTCGCAATGCTGCGCGGAACCATGCGATACTCCTGCACATTCCCTAGAGACTTTGGTCCCTATGACAACGCAGTTGCACTGGTTGAAAAGTACAAGCTCGCTGAGAATCTCAAGATGGGCGAAAATGACGCGGACGCATCTGCTGCTCTACGAATTGAATTCTTGGCTGCCGATGCCAAAGATAGACCGGAGAAAGTTGCGCAAGCATTAGCTGCTGGTCACGCAGCGGAAACAGTTATGTCTGCACTTTCCCTCGCCGCATGCGATATGTATCTGCAGGTTGATCCAGTTCCTCACGAAGACTATGACGCTGTTAGTCGTGAGGTTGCACCGATTCACATCGGAACCACGCTAAATATCTTGCGAGCATCACTGCCAAGAATGTTCTCTAGAACTGCAGCAAGAGCGGTTGTAATGGGTGGTGCTTTGCTGGAGCGTGGACCAAGCGTCCTAAATGAAAAATTTGAGTTTGTCCCCTTTGTAGCTTCTCGTGCCTATCCATACAGCGAAGATGTTGATCTGTTGGTTGCTAATGCGCCAAGTGAACTCCTTTCAATCCTGAATGAAGCTCTGCACAACCATGACGTGCGAACTGCAACTGCCGCTGTCAAGGCATATGAGCTCTCCGGTGGTTCAGCGGAGGAGTTGATTACCCTGCTGGTTCGAGTTGCTTGCACAGACGATGGCACTCTGATGCACAACGTCAAGCACCTGCACTCTTGCCTAGAGGAGTTCCGAGCCTCGACCAACCCCGATCGCTGGAACTTCCTGATTGCCGCTGCCAAGTGGATTTCCTGGTATGCCGGCAAGGACACCCGCACCTATCAGCGGGCAATGGGTGTGCTAGCCAGCTAAAAACTGGAATTTTCTTCAATAACAGTTCGGTCACATGGCCCCAAATCGACTTTGGTTTGCCTGTAATCTTTGGTACAACTGGTCAAACCAGTATTGGCGATAGCTTCGAAAGGGGCAATCACCAATAGATGGGCGGGACCTCGTGAGAGATTCCGCTAACCCTTCAAATAAGGAGATTAAGTGCCAAACGTGGAAGAAACAAAGAAGTTACGTCGCCGTTGGCGCGTGGCTCGTCTCGCTGCCGGAATGACCATCACCGCAATGGTGGTTGCCGGTTGTGCTCCAGGTGAGTCCGCCACAGAACCTACTGAGACTGAAGCTGAGACTTCAGGCATCAGCATGGAAGTACCAACTGACGTTGATATCAACCTGACTCTTGCAACCTGGGAGGTTGGAGGTCTGTTTGATTCAATTCAGGCAATCGTTGATGCATACGAAGCTAAGTACCCAAACGTGACCATTGAGATCACGACTTCTTCATTCAACGACTACGGACAGAACATTAAGCTGCAGGCTTCAGGCGATGATGCACCAGACATCATTCAGGCTGGACAGGCCTTCACCATGATGGGTCCTCTAGTTGAGGCTGGACTAATGCGTCCACTTGACGACTACGCAGAGCTTTACGGCTGGGCAGACCGTTTCGGTCCTGGTCTTTTGGACCAGGCTCGTTTTGAGGCTGACGGAAGCAAGTTCGGAACTGGCAACCTCTATGGTCTAGCTAAGGGTGGAAACATGGTTGGTATTTTCTACAACCGTGAAATTCTTGCTGACCTTGGTGTAACAGCTCCATTCGAGACCATGGCTGACTTCGAAGCTGCACTCGAGGCTGCTAAGGCTGCTGGATACATTCCAATGGCTCTTGGTAACTCAGAGCAGTGGCCAGCTAACCACAGCCTCTCGATTCTGATTTCTCAGTACTGCGACAACTCTGAAATGCTCGCTTGGATTTATGGAAACGACGGAGCAGACTTCACCGCTCCTTGCTTCCTTGAAGCTGCGCAGACCATGGAGCGTTGGGCAGACACTGGTCTAATTGATCCAAACGCCAACAGCCTCAGCTTTGACGATGGAATCAACCGATTCGCAGAGGGCAACAGTGCCTTCTTCGTCACTGGTAACTGGGCACTGCCAACCATGGCGGACAAGATGGGTGAGAACGTTGGCTTCGCTGGCTTCCCACCTGTAGCAGCAGGCGGCCCAGCTCGTGCAACTGGTGCAACAACCTCTCCATTTGGTATTTCCTCCAAGACCGAGTGGCCAGATGTTGCAGCTAACTTCCTTGACTTCATGACCGGTCCTGAGACCGCTGATCTAAGAGCCAATGGTGGTTATGCACCACTTCTAACCGGCGTTGCGATTGCTGAATCCACTCAGCTAATCAACGAATACAACGCCCAGTGGCAGAAGGTTATTGCCGAAGACGGCCTAACCCTCTTCCTCGACTGGTCAACCGTTGGAATGGGAGCGGTTCTATTCCCAGGCATTCAGGAACTGATTGCCAACCGAATAGATTCGAACGAACTAGTCCAACGTGTACAAGCGGAATGGGCGGCAGCGCGAGGTTAGCGCCTAAACCCACTCTCTGAGGTGAGCCCAGTCTCGCGCCAGCAAGCGAGACTGGGCTTATTCTCAGAAAAGCAGTAGCAGCAAAACTTGGAGAAAATAGATTCATGGCTGTAATTGATTCAACGAAGAATCCTCGAGTAGAGACTCGAGTAATTCGCCGCAAACGCAAGCTTCGCTGGCGTCCAGAATACGTTGGATACTTCTATCTAATTCCAGCGGCAGCTTTCTTCCTCACCTTCGTTCTGTTTCCTCTGATTCAGACCTTTAATCTTTCGATGTGGGACTGGACTGGTATCCAGGGTGCTCCATCGACTTATGTAGGTTTTGACAACTATCGATCAGTGCTCACTGATCCCGACACAATTGCTGCCCTCAGTCACTCAATTGTTTTCATTGTCACCTTCTGTCTGATTCCAGTGACTCTCGGTATCACGTTTGCCGCATTATTTTCCAGACAGAAGATCGCCGGTTTGGTTTTCTTCAGGACGGTAGTTTTCCTACCCCAGGTCATCGCCAGCGTTGTTATTGGTGTTGCTTGGCGTTGGGTCTATCAGGATCGCGGAACTCTGAATCAATTCCTCGGCTTCTTTGGTTTGAACTTTGATAGAGGTTGGCTGGGAGATTTTGACTGGGCTCTGCCTGCTGTTGGAGTAATTGGCAGCTGGGTTATGACAGGTCTTTGCATGGTTCTGTTTCTTTCCGGAGTCGGCCGCATCGACTCAGATCTGTATGACTCAGTTAAGGTCGATGGCGGAGGAGCCTTCAGGGAGTTCTTCTCTGTGACGCTGCCAGGGCTAAAGCCTGAGCTAACTGTCGCGACAACTATCACCATCATCGCCGCTCTTCGAACCTTTGACTTGGTCTTCGTGACCACTAAGGGTGGCCCAGGAAAGCAGACGATTGTTCCTGGAACTGAGATTTATCGCCTCGCCTTCCGCGAAAACGAAGTTGGTGAAGCGGCAACCATGGCAATGCTGCTGGCAGTAATCGTCTTCACCCTCGTTAGAACGGTTCAGTGGCTGCTGCGTGACAAGGATGGGATTAGCAAAAAATGACTAGCACTCAGGTAATCCCTCGTCGCAAGAAGAAGCTAGATGCGAGAGGCTTCATATTCAAGGTTTTGATGTATGCGTTTCTAACCATGGCTGCAACCGTGGTCTTGATTCCTCTAATTAGTTTGTTCTCGGTTTCCATTCAGCCCCCGCAGTCAACTCAGACAAGTCTTTCCTTCCCAGCCGATCCAGCCTGGGAGAACTACCTGATTGCTTGGACCAAGGGTGACTTCCCACTTCCACTGCTGATGGTGAACTCCTTGATTGTTGCCTCGGTTGTAGTGCCGGTAGGAGTGACTGTCTCTGTTTTGGCGGGGTATGCCTTTGGCACTATGAAATTCCCAGGGTCAAATGTTCTGTTCTACATTTTCATGATTGGTCTTGTGATGCCCTTTGAGGCAACCATCGTTCCCCTCTACTACCAGCTGAGATCGATGGGGCTGATTAACAACCTCTGGGGAGTGATACTCCCCCAGGTGGCTCTGTTTTGTGCATTTGGTATTTTCTGGATGCGCCAATTCTTCATGGCATCACCGGCTGCTTTGGTGGAGGCTGCCAGGATTGATGGGGCGAGCTCTATTCGAATTCTTCGCTCAGTGCTGCTCCCGATTGCCTGGCCACCAGTGCTAACCCTTGCCACCCTGATGTTTATCTGGAGTTGGAATGAGTTCCTGCTATCGCTGGTGGTTTTGGACAGGGGAACCAGAACCGCACCTGCCGGACTGGGAATATTCACCGGTCAGTGGGTCAGTGATATCCCTGCCCTGAGTGCCGCGGCCATAATCATCGCCCTTCCCACGATACTTCTATATGTAGTACTCAACCGAAGGATCATCTCTGGAATCCTCCAGGGAGCGGTCAAGGGTTGATGCGGGAAGAGAAAAGACAATGAGTAATACAGCGGTCTCAATTCCAGCCAGGAAGATTGACATTGTTCAAGACATCCAGAGCCGGGTTCTAAGTGGTGAGTGGGCTCCTGGCTCACAGCTGCCATCGGAAAGAGAACTAGCTGCTGACTACGGTGTCTCAAGACCGGTTGTGCGAGAAGCACTAGCAGGTCTTGTCGAGCTTGGTTTCATTGAGATTCACCCGGGACGTGGTTCTTATGTCCGAGGAGTGAAGATCGATGATTTATCAGGCTCTCTCAATCGCGCAGCAACTCTTGCCAAAATTACCGCACGTGATCTGGTGGTGGCCCGTCTGGGCCTTGAGTGCTCGGCCGCAGAGCTTGCTGCTCGGCAGTCCCCTCGTCCAGTTGAACTTTTGGAAAAGGCACTGCAGGAGCACTCTGAGGCAAAAACACTGCAGTCACTGGCGGACACCGATCTTGCCTTCCACGAAACCGTGGTTGCGGCATCCGGGAATCCGCTGCTGGTGTTGATGTTTGGTGCAATTAGAAATCAAGTTCACGCATTGATGTTGCGCAGCCACTCGGATCCAAATGTCCAGGTGAAGGGCGAGCCCTATCACGAGCGCATCGTTAAGGCCATTGCCGATGGAAAAGCAACACTGGCAAGAGACCTGATGCGAGAACACCTTGAGCTGGCGCTAACGCTCTATGGAAACGATCTCGATCGACCAATCAGTGAGGTTGTTGAATCACGTGGTCTACGTTTCGCCTCCATGCTCACGGGACCAGATTCTGTAACCAAATAACCAACACCTACTAGCAGGAGTAAAAGTGGCACACATCACGAGCCCAGATTCGCCATTCTCAATTTCCATTGACGATGCAACCGGCATGCCCAACAGCCTCACCGTTGAGGACAAGCACGGCAAGCTGACGCGAAAAATTTCAGTTGAGATGGCGGTCGAGGTCGGTGGCGATGAGAAGCGTCATCCGACTGGCGGTCTGCTCTATGAAAACACTCAAAAGGTCTCAGGATTGAAACCCAGTGGAAAGATTCGTCGGGTTCACAAGGGTGTTTATGACGAATACAACCAGCAGGCATCACTCGGAGGTCTAGAGCTAACCCTGCACTATCGCCTCTACCCCACCGCCCCTTATTTTGAACTCTCTGTCACCTTCGCAGCTGAACAGTCGGTGATCATCCGCAATGTCCACATCGACATCAAGACCGATTCCATGCCAGGAGCGGTGGTTAACACTCCTGGAAACCTGATCCGAAGAAACCTTGCAATTGCAGATATGGGTGAGGTTGGACTTGGAATTTCAACCCTCGGAGGTCTTCGAGGATCCTCCGGAATCATCGGAGCTAGCGACAAAGAGGCGACTTTGGTTATCTGGCCAAATCAGCCAACGGAGATTCCAGACATTAACGTCTTCCAAAAGAACTCATCCTTGACCGTGAGTGGAATTCTGAACTTTGCCGCTGATATTTCACCTCAGTCTTCAGCCGAACTACTGTTGATGACTTTCAATCTGGAGCGCGGTGACTTTGAAGTAGTGAGAGAGCACTGGCCAGCCTGGGCCTCAAGATATGGACTGACCAGCCCCAATGATCCACCCGCTTGGATGCACGGTGCTGGCATATATGAGGTGCAGATTGGAACCTCTTATTTCTGGAAGAACAATGCCTACTGCCGATATCCAGAAATCAGAGACCTAATTGCTGATTTGGACCGAGTCCAGAAGATGGGATTCAGTGTTATTCAGCTGATGCCTCGCCAGCCATATCCTTCATATAACGTCCATGACTACGCAGACGTCACTGTTTCCTATGGTGAAGAGAAGGAGCTGCGTGAACTGGTGGAGAAGTGTCACGCCAGAGGAATGAGAGTAATTCTGGATGTACTACTGCACGGAGTTCTCGACAACGAGTCGATTGACTCCGCCGTGCAGGGAGTTCTCGATGGCCCTCTTTACGCCAAACTCAATGAAGAAGTTAATGACACTTTTGGTGCAGAACTAAACGATGATGATGGCTACTGGATTGCCTGGTCTCGTCACATCCTGGACTTCTCCGAATACTGGAGAGGCGGTTCCCCTAAGAGGACTCCCCTTCAGGAAACTCACCCTGAATGGTTTGCAACTGACTCGTCTGGAAAGGTCTCTGGTGTCTACACCAAAGCCTTCGATGCCAGAAACCCCTCTTGGCAGCGCTATTTCCGTGAGTCAATGATGAATCTGATCAGAAACTATGACGTCGATGGTTTCAGATTTGACGCTCCCACTTACAACATCTTCGCCAACTGGGCACCGTGGGCAAGGTCGAGAGCCTTCATGTCACCGCTAGGTTGTATTCCGCTATTTGTTGACATGCGCCACGACATCAGAGAGGAGAAGCCAGATGCCCTCCTCTACACAGAGCCCTCCGGTCACCTTCTCAGAAGATCCATGGATGTGAACTACAACTATGACGAGCAGTGGTTGGTCTCGGCACTGATGACCGGAAAGAGGGCTGGCAGGGCTGTCGGTAATGCGAGAGACTTCATGATTTGGATTCAAGATCGCGATGACTTCCTTCCAGTTGGTTCGCACACCGCACACCACATTGATTCACACGACACCTTCTGGTGGCCGCAGTGGGGTAAGAAGTGGAGAAGAGAGCAGTACTCCACCACCCATACCAAGGCACTGGCAGCCAGCTTCCTTGCACTCGATGGCCCGTACATGATGTTCACCGGCGGAGAAGAAGGTATTGAGAAAGAGCTGTCTGACCTACTTAACTTCAGAAATAACCACAAGGAATTCTGGTCAATCAGAGGTCAGTTTGACACTGAGTCTGATTCCTCGGGACATCTGATTATTGTGACTAGACAGGTCGGTGACCGTGAGGTTGTCTCAGTGGTGAATACCTCTGTGGATAAGAAGGTTGCAATCCCAGCTGAGTATCAGGGCTGGGGTGCAGGTGCACACAGCGGAGTTAGCGGCAGCGAGTTGGAGCCTCTAGGTTACTTCTTCGCTAGCAAGTAAGTCTTAGAGCCAGCGACTGATTTGGTATTCAGCGAATACCTTGCGAACAGTTCCTGTCTTGCCGCGAATAACAATTGATTCGGCAAACACAATCTCGCCGCGCTTTCTAACGCCTGAAACCAATGGTCCGTCGGTCACGCCGGTGGCGACGAAGAATGTGTTCTCGGATGCAACCATTTCGTGCATCTCGTAGACATGATCGAATTTCAGGCCTGCTGCCTTTCCGCGCTCAAACTCAAAGTCCTCTTTGGGGGCGAGAATCCCCTGAATCTGTCCGCCTAAAGCCCTGACGCCACAGGCCGTAACTATCCCCTCCGGAGATCCGCCCTTTCCTATGCACATGTCAATTCGCGATTCGCTTCTGGCAGCTTGAATCCCACCAGCCACGTCACCGTCTCTAAGCATTCTGGTCGCAGCACCAGCAGAACGAATTTGCTCAACGACGTGCTCGTTGTAGTCCCGGTCTAATACAGCAACCAGGATTTCATCGACTGGTTTCTTTGCTGCCTTAGAGTACTCAATGAGATTTTCCTTGATGCTCATCCGGATATCACAGACACCCTTTCCCGGAGCACCAACCACAAACTTTTCCATCTTGTAAACAGCAGAAGCATCCAACATGCTTCCCTGGTCTGATGCAGCAATCACTGAAATTGCATTTTGTCTTCCTGTGGCAGTGAGTGTCGTTCCGTCTATTGGATCAACAGCTATGTCAACCTTTGGGCCATTACCTGTCCCCACAATTTCACCGTTGAAAAGCATGGGGGCGTCATCCTTCTCGCCCTCGCCGATAACGATGCGGCCCTGAAAATTAACAGTGCCGAGGAAGGCGCGCATGGCATCAACCGCTGCTTTGTCTGCCGCGTTCTTATCGCCTTTACCGATGTGAGGGAAGGAGCGGATAGCTGCCGCTTCAGTGGCTCGAACTAGTTCCATCGCAAGATTGCGATCTGGATGTAATTCATTGGTTGGTTGGACGACCATGTCTACCGCCTTTGGGTCTATTGTTCCAGAGAAGTTCCAAATAGCTGATCACATTTGGTGGATAGGCTTTGGGTTATGGGTGACTATCTGTTGTTCGCGACAGCATTCTTCATTGCAGCCGTTGCACCTGGAGCTGACACCCTTCTGATTCTTTCCCGTGCACTGACAAACAGGAGTGCAGCCTGGATCTCTGGCCTGGGAATAACCATTGCGAAAATACTGATGGTCTCCATTGCCTATTTTGGTTTGAGTGCGGCTCTGACTCAAATGCCAACTCTGCTTACCGCACTGAAAATATTTGGAGCATCTTTTTTGGTTTGGCGAGCTTGGAAGTTTTGGACCGCCAAAGAAATCCGACCCAAGGATGAGCAAAAGGGAGGCTCGTTTCTTTCTTCTTTTGCAATTGGTTTTTCAAACCCGCAACCATTTGCCTTCTACCTCTCAATCGTTCCGATCGTTGTAGGGACAACTGAGCTACCAATCCTGCTGTTGATTGTCGGGCTTGGCTTTGGGTTTGTGACCTCTATATACGTCTTTCTCTCCAGGATTCTGGCTGGCTGGCTCAAGACTCAATCCAATTTCCAGATGGTTAACCGGATCTTGGCAGCAATCTTTCTGCTATTGGCGCTGGTAATTCTGCTGCGTTAGAGAGTGCCATGGATACGCTTTAGTTATGACTGATAACCCATACGCATCATCCAACCTCTCCCCCGAGAGCGAGAAACTCTGGGCTGTAGCGATACATCTGCTAGCGATTCCATTTGAATTCCTTGCTCCGCTAATTGGCTACTTTGTTTTGAAAGACAAGGGTCCCTTTGTTTCACACCATGCCAAGGAATCACTGAATTTTGGTATCACGATAGTTCTGGCAGCTGTTGTATTGACGATTAGCATCATAGGCATTGCGTTTCTCTGGGTTTTGCCAATTGTTTGGATTGTCTTCCGCCTTATTGCTGCGTTCAAGGCTGGCCAGGGAGACTTCTATAAAATCCCCATCGCCATCAAGTTCATTAAGCTTTAAGAGGCTCGACGAACCTGCTTAGCATTGCCTTTTCGCTTCTGCACTGCATCGCGAAGAATTAGTTCAATCTGAGCGTTGACGCTGCGAAGGTCTTGCTCAGCCCAAGTCTTCAATTCCTGATAGATCTCAGGAGAAATCCGCAGTGGCACAGCTTTCTTCTCGCCCATGATTAGCTGTAAAGAGTTCCAGCGTTGATCACCGGAGTCGCGTCTTTTTCAGAACACAGGACAACCATGAGGTTGGAAACCATCGATGCACGTCGCTCGGCATCCAGTTGGACAGAACCACTTTTCTCTAAGTCAGCGAGCGCAAGCTCTACCATGCCGACTGCGCCTTGGACGATTTTGCGGCGAGCGCTAATCACTGCTTCGGCCTGCTGTCTACGCAGCATTGCCTGAGCTATCTCTGGCGCATATGCCAGGTGTGTGAGTCGAGCATCGTCAATGGTTACACCGGCTACAGCTAACCGATTCTCAAGATCCACACGCAGCTCAGCTGCAACTTCTTCCGGGTTTCCCCTAAGGGTCAGTTCACCCGCCAAATCGCCAGAGTCCACATTGTCATATGCGAAGCCCGTTGCAACGTGACGTAGCGCTGTTTCAATCTGCGTCTTAACATAGGTTCGATAGTCGTCAACATCGAAGACTGCCTTGGTTGTCTCGGAGACTCGCCAAACCACAACGGCCGCAATCTCAATTGGGTTTCCGCGACGGTCATTGACCTTTATAGTTTCTCCTACTTCGGTTCTTGCACGTAGCGATATCTTGAATCTGGAGTCTGGTTTAGTTCCAGTGGCAGGCTTTGTCGTTGAAATAGCACGGGTCCGCTCCTCCTTTAGCTCTGAGCTTGGTGAGCCGTTGGAGTAAAAGGGGTTACCCCAGTGCCAACCTGGTTTTCTAACTGTCCCCTTGTAGTTTCCAAACAGAATCAGAACCCGAGACTCGTTGGGTTGCAGAGTGTAGAAACCAAAAAGGATCAGGACACCTGTGGCCATGGTCACCAACGGTGCCCAAAAGACATCCTCCCCCCAGTCTCCTGTAGCTAGTTGAACAATAAAGAAGACACCCAGGCCAACTACCCCCAGGAAAACAATGGCGAACAGGGGACCAGGTAGAGGGTTTTTGTTTTGTTCTTGCACAATCACTCCATATCATTTTAATATCACAATGATAGCATATATTTGGAGCAAGTAAATCGAATCCGACCATACAAACTTACGCAGGAATTTTCCTAATGTTCGATAGCCAAGTCCTCAACTTTAAGGAATTGAATTGGTTATCATCTAGCCTTGAGGTAACTGTTCAAGGACGAAAAAATGCGTATAGAGCATGACCTGATTGGTGAACTCGAAGTACCCGAGACTGTTCTTTGGGGAATTCATACAGCAAGAGCTATAACCAACTTTCCAATCTCTGGTGTTTCAATTGGACACTACCGAAACCTCATCAGGGCTTTAGGTCTGGTCAAATTGGCCGCAGTCAGGGTAAATGCAGAAATTGGTGGTCTAGACCGAGAAAAAGCTCATTACATTGAGCTGGCCTGCCAGGAGGTGATTTCCGGAAGGCTTGACAAAGAGTTTGTGGTTGACGCGATTCAAGGCGGCGCGGGAACAAGCACCAACATGAATGCCAATGAAGTAATCGCGAATCGTGCCATTCAATTCTTGGGGGGAAATCCAGGTGAATATCAGCTAATCCATCCACTAAACGATGTCAATCGATCTCAGTCCACCAATGACGTCTACCCCACGGCTCTGAGGTTAGCCCTGATTTTTGAACTTGAGCTCTTGACGGAATCCTTGACTTCCCTTGAAGATTCCTATTCACGTAAGGGCGAGGAATTCTCTGAAGTTATAAAAATGGCGCGCACTCAGTTACAGGATGCAGTTCCAATAACTCTTGGCCAGGAGTTTCATGCATTTGCGGTCTCCACAGGAAATGACATCGCGAGACTCAAAGAATTATTGCCGCTGCTTTCCGAAGTAAACCTTGGCGGAACCGCCGTTGGGACTGAACTGAACACCCCTAAGGGCTACACCAATCGTGTAGTCGCCGAGCTTTCCAAGCTCACTAATCTCAGCCTTGTTTCTCCTGAAGATTTGGTTGAGGCCACCCAGTCAGCTGGCGTGTTGATTAGTTTCTCTTCAATGCTAAAGCGGATCGCTGTCAGGCAATCAAAAATTGCCAGTGACTTGAGGCTGTTGGCATCTGGCCCACGTGCTGGATTCAATGAAATAAATCTTCCCGAACGTCAAGCTGGATCCTCGATTATGCCTGGAAAGGTAAACCCCGTAATTCCAGAGGTCATAAACGAGATTGCTTTCACAGTCATAGGCAATGATTTGACCGTAACCCTAGCCGCGGAAGGGGGTCAACTTCAACTAAATGCATTTGAGCCAATTATCGCGAGGTCGTTGCTCATGAGTGTCACCTATCTGCGGAACGGCTTCTCTACTTTCACAAAGAATTGTGTGGACGGCATTACAGCTAACACTGATTACCTAAGGGCTGAAGTAGAAAACTCGATTGGTTTGGTAACCGCTCTGAGTCCACAACTTGGTTACGAAAATGCAACTTTGGTTGCAAGGTATGCCCAGCAGAACAACTGCACAGTCCGAAAAGCAGTACTAGATCTCGGTCTGATGTCAGAGCAAAAATTTGATTCAGCTATAGGAGACCTAGTCTCCCTGGCAAAGCGCAATGACTAGCTGCGCAGGGCCTTTCCAAGCTCGTCAAATGCCTTGACCAAAAGGTCCATGTCCTTTTGCTTGTGTGCAAATGAGACCAGCCACTGCTCGTCCAGTCCAGGAGGAGTGAGAACTCCGCGGTTTATACCCCAGATCCAAGACAGCTCAGCAAGATTGAAGTCGAGAGACTTGAAGTCTCGGTAATTCCGCACAGGCTTGGGCGACCAAGTGACAGCACCCTTGACCCCAAAACCAACTGTGTGTGCTGGGAGTTGGTATTTGGCGATGATTTCATCGAGCTTGCGCATGGTCTCAAGATTAATTTTCTCGGCACGATCAAGCTCTTGCTGAGTAGAAATCTCGTCCATGGCGATGGCGGCAGCTACGACAACTGGACTTCCGTTGTAGGTGCCGAGGTGTGGCATTCGACCATCCACCACTGCATCCATGTACTTTTGCTTTCCCCCGAATGCGGCAAGTGGCAGACCTCCACCTATGCTCTTGGCCAAGCAAACTAGATCTGGCTCAACACCAACACGCTTAGCAGCACCCGCAACACCAGCTGTCAAACCAGTCTTTACTTCATCAAAAATCAAACAGACGTTGTATTGATCACAGAGTTCTCTAACTCGGCGCAGGTAACCCTCGTCCGGGAGGATTATCGATAGGTTTTCGATGATTGGCTCCATTACCAACCCGGCAATGGAATCGCCATGCTCTTTGAAAAGTTCTTCAAGTCGATGAACGTCGTTGTATGAAACTGTGTAAATCTCACCAGCTTCGACTTCAAATGGTACATACGGTACCGGCCTATCAGCTGGCCCAATGTTTTCAAGTTTTGGCTTAACGGAAACCTGAAGGACATCATAACCACCGTGGAAGCCGCCTTCGATTTTCACAATTCCCTTTTTGCGAGTAACGGCTTTTGCAATTCTCACTGTGTACATCGTTGACTCAGTGCCAGAGTTGGTGAAACGAATCATGTCTAAGCCGAATCGCTTCTTAAATCTCTCCGCTGCTTCAGTTGCCTTGGTCGAAGGAGTTGCAAAAAGGGTTCCGGTCTTTCGAATAGTCTTTCTAACTTCGCGAACTACTCGTGGGTTCAGGTGACCGGCCAGCATCGCTCCAAAGCCCATTGACAGGTCAAGCAGCTTCTTGCCGTCAACGTCTCTAACGTAGGCTCCCCTGGAGCGGACGACTGTGATGGGGTAAGGGTCCCAGTGCTGGAAGGAAGACGTCACTCCCAGCGGGAGGGTCTTGCCTGAAAGTTGATTGTGTTCACCCGAAAGCGGGTAGGTGGCGCGGAATAGATCCCATTCCTTGGCTAGAAGTTCCTCGATTCTCTTGGAATCAAGCGGCTCGAAAGTCGCCGGCAGATTCCTCCAGCCTGATGGGTCGTGGTTTGGATGTCCTGACACGATTTGCTCCTTTGCCCTCCCATTCTCGCTAATCAGGTCCAAAAGCACCAATTAGGGGGCAAAATTACGCGATTTTCGTAGTAATTGACCGTCCAATCTTCGGGTTTCGAACTTTAGTCGAACCATTCAGTTGGTGGACCCAGGAATAGCAGGAAGCTAAACAAAGCTGCGACGGCCACCAGCAAGGAGACAATTAGGAGAACGGGCCGGGCGATGAACCACCTGAAGAGACGATCAAGCGCGCGCTTGTCCGAAGGGTGATCCGATTCTTCAGTGCGCCAGCTTCCCTCTAGGGCACTTTTCTTCATGAGAGACCTGTCAAACGGAATGGTGGCAAAGGGAACAATTGCCAACGAAACTGCGGATGCAATCCTTCCAAAGGCCCATCTTTGATTCACGCCGACTAGAACTGAACTCGTGCAGTAGGAGAGGAACATTGCTCCGTGAATTGTTCCCGCAACGGTTACGCCTAGTGATAGCTCTTCGCTCACAAATCGAACTAGCAGCGCTGTCAGAAGCAGAGCCCAAGTTACGGCCTCTCCAACTGCAAAAAATCTGTATAGAGCCTTCGGAGACATGTTGTCCTTTCAATTCGAACAATTTAAATCTAGCTGCTCTAGGCTCAAGCTTGTGACTTCATCTTCCAGCAGACTTACAGCTGGAATCGCAGCACTCGTTGCTGGGGCCCTGGTTGCCACTCAGGCGAGAGTAAATTCCGAGCTTGCGGTCGAGGTGAAGAGTGGAATTTTTGCAGCTCTAATTTCCTTTGGTGTGGGACTGGTGATTATTTCGCTAGCAACTGCGCTTCGTGATGAAAATAGAAAAAACCTAAATGAAGTGCTCAGCGGACTTAAGGCAAAGTCAATTCCTTTTTATCTAGCTATTGCCGGTGCAATTGGTGGGTTTTTTGTGATTGTTCAAAGCAGTGTTGCTGGTTTGATTGGTATATCCCTCTTTTCCGTTGGAGTTGTAACTGGAACTTCCTTTTCTGCGATTATTTTGGACGGAAGAGGAATGCTCGGTCTTGAAAAAAGACTGATTGGCCCTCTGAGAATTTTTGGAACTCTGCTCGCTATTGCAGGTCTAGTAGTTGCTGGAGATTTTTCCAATTACGCATTTGATCCGCTGATTCTGCTGGCATTTATTGCTGGGTTCAGCATCGGTTTTCAGCAAGCAATGAATGGCTACTTCGGTAGGCTCGCAAAATCTGCTGTCATACCCACGCTTTTCAATTTCATAGCCGGTGCAATTTTTATCCTCCTGGCACTCTTTGTCCTAGAGGGGGGACGAATACCGGAGACTCTTCCATCGAATCCAGTTCTTTATCTTGGTGGGATAGTTGGGGTTATTTTCATTTTTGTTCAGACGGTTGTCTTGCCCAAGATCGGCGCTCTAACAATGGGCATCGCCATGCTGGTTGGACAGTTGGTTGGATCAGTTCTCCTAGACGTATTTACCCCAATCGCAAGCAGGGATGTCACACTCAGCACGCTTCTTGGCATAGTCCTAGCAATGATTGGTGCTGCCCTGGTCGCTAAACGCTAGAGCTCAATCAAGACGTCTGGGTGTTTGTCGAATCTATAGCCCAGACCGCGTGCTGTTCTAACGATGTCTTCATAACCAGCGATTTTTGAACGAAGCCTACGAACGTGAACATCAATAGTTCGAGCGTTTGGTGTTGGTTCTCCGCAGCGCTCTGAAATAGAGGCGATCTCTTCCCGGGAGATAGTTCGTCCTTGGTTCTCAATTAGGTAGGCCAGGAGTTCAAACTCTTTGCAGGTTAGATTGGCATTTCTGCCATCAACATAGAGACGTCGACGAGTGAGGTCAACAACAACCCCCTTGGCTGCAGTTTCCTCATCAGCCTGAGGCTTGGCCTTCGATGTTGCCTTTGGTTCGCCTAAGGCAAGACGTGTTAGTTGCAAGTTTCGGCCAGTGACTTCAGCCGGTCCAAGAGCGAGCGCCGCATAGGTTTCGGTTTCTTTTCCTGGCACAAGCTCAGCAAGTTTGGTCTTTAGCTGAGAAGCTATCTCAGCGAGGGTGATTCCAGCAGCTTCAGCGTCGGCTTCAGATATTCCCACGTATAGGGCAAAGCCTTTGGCCTCGGTCTGCTTTGTGATGGTTGCATTTGTCATTTTGAGTCCTTTGAATGATGTGTGTGCGTTTATGGGTGCACGAATCACGTGCGTTTGTTGGGGTGCTGGTGCCTTTTTGCTAGTCGGTAAGCGATAGTGACTAGCGGCACATCAGCATGCACATGCACATCGAGCAGGAGAACATAGCGCCCTGGGCGCTGACCTCAACTGCACGAGTACTCATTGCCATAAATTTTGGGGGCAATGGTCCCAGATGTCAAATTATTACTTGTTATTACTAGACCCTGGCCAAGAGCCAGGCGAAGATGTCCCGCTCGACCTCTTCGTGATCTAGGTCATTGAGAAGCTCGTGAAAGCCGCCTGGATATATAAGGAGCTTGCGGTCAGGACTGACAATCTTTTCGTGGAGAGCCATGGACTGAAGGTGGCTGGTTGAGGTGTCCTTGTTGCCATGAAATATCAGGGTTGGGACCTTCCAGTCAGAGACCTTGCCCCAGACCTCATCTGAGATTTGGAGGACTGTCTTGGCAACCAGATTCTTTGCTTTCCCCTGGAACATCATTGGATCTGCCTTGATTTGGGCAAGCAGTTCTAGATCCCTGGTTAGGGCTTCCATTCCAGGTCTGGGAAGTGGCATTGGTGCTGATGGTGCGATGGCCGCTGAAATTCTTCCAAGCACTCTCTCCCATCTCTTGGACGGGGCTTGCATGGCAGAAGAGCTCAGGATTACCGCCACAACATTTGCTCGGTCTCTGACCAAACTGCCGGCTGTAATCAGTCCACCTAGAGAGTGACCAAAAAGAACTGTTGGTAGACCGGCGGGAAGCTTTGCTCTTGCTTTGAGGTGGAGTTGAACTGCCTGGTTGACATCAATCTGGCCGCGCTCCCCTGCGGTGTTGCCGTGGCCAGGGAGATCAATGGCATAGACATCTATTCCATTAGCAACCAGTTTCGGAATCAGTGAGCTGTACTGATTGACGTATCTCTCGGCGTATTCGCCATAACCATGCTGAAGAAGAAGCTGGGCCCTTGGGCTGGAAGCCTTCCAAACATATCCGACTACATTTTCCCCGATGTCCCAATTAGACATTTTTATCTCCTAACAAAGCGGCCGCTTGATTCGCAATCTCAAGTTCCTCATTGGTTGGCACCACTAGCACTGGCACTAGGCCACTCGAAATCTTTCTAATTGAAGCTGAGGATTGCCTATTGAGCTCTGAGTTAATTTCTATACCAATCAACTGAAGATTTGCACAAACAGCATCTCGAGTCTCCGCATTGTTTTCTCCGATACCGCCGGTAAATATCACTGCGTCTAGTCTTCCAAGCCTAAGAGCATATGCGCCTAGGTAGTGACGAATTCTTTCCGTGAAGAGCTTTATGGCCAGCCTCGCTTTTGAGTCGCCCTCTTTGGCTCTTACTGAGATATCCCTAAAGTCGCTCTCTCCTGCAACGGCCAATAATCCCGACTTCTTATTCAGCAGCTCATCTATCTGATCGATAGACATATTTGCCTGACGGGATAGGTAGAAGACAATGGCCGGATCTATATCTCCCGATCTTGAACCCATAACTAAACCTGGCAGCGGCGTCAGGCCCATTGAGGTATCGAAGCTCTTGCCATCCCTAATTGCACAGACAGAAGCACCATTTCCCAGATGCAAAATCACAGCGTTGAAACTGGCGAGAGGGATGCCGAGATATTCAGCAGCTTTCCTAGAAACATAGGAGTAGGAAGATCCGTGAAAGCCATATTTTCTGATGCCGTACTTGGCTGATAAATCCTGATCTATCGCGTACTTATAAGACTCCTCGGGCATGCTCTGATGAAAGGCAGTGTCAAAAACAGCAACCTGTCGCAGATTAGGAAAGGCATTCTTTCCGGCCCGAATGCCCGCGAGATTGCCTGGATTGTGCAGTGGGGCGAGGGGAACAAGGTCTTCTATTGTTGCCTCTACTTCTTCAGTAATTAGAACTGGGACAGAGAATTTATCTCCACCATGGACAACTCGGTGTGCGATTGCATCAGGCTTCAAGCCAGATTTATGGAGATTTTCAAGCATCTGCTCAAATGCAATCTGATGGTCGGTTACTCGATCTACGGAACCCTGCAGCAGGGAATTAGAACTCTCAGTGTCAATCAGCTGATACTTCAGAGTTGAAGAGCCGGAATTAATGACAAGAATTAGATTCACTGATTGCTCGCTGCCTGGATGGCCGTGATGGCAATTGTGTTCACGATGTCTGGCACCAGTGCACCGCGAGAAAGATCATTCACCGGTTTGTTCAATCCCTGCAGTACCGGTCCGATTGCTAAAGCTCCTGAAGTTCTTTGGACAGCTTTATAGGTGTTATTTCCAGTGTTGAGATCTGGGAAGACAAAGACAGTTGCATTTCCAGCAACCGATGATCCAGGAAGCTTTGCCTTGGCAACAGCGGCATCGACAGCAGCATCATATTGAATTGGTCCTTCTATGTTTAGCTGCGGAGCTCTCTGTCTAGCAAGCTCGGTTGCCCTTCTTACCTTGTCAACCTCAACTCCACTTCCTGATTCACCGGTTGAGTAAGAGAGCATGGCAACCCTGGGTTCAATATCAAATGCCTTTGCCGTCTCGGCAGATGAGATAGCGATGTCTGCCAGTTGCTCTTCGGTCGGCTCAGGGATTACCGCACAGTCACCGTAGACAACGACTCGATCCTTAAGGGCCATTAGGAAGACGCTGGAGACTGAGCTCACCCCTGGTTTGGTCTTTACAAACTCAAAGGCAGGCTTGATGGTGTGGGCGGTGGTGTGCGTGGCACCAGAGACCATTCCGTCGGCTATTCCAAGCTGCACCAGCATCGTTCCAAAGTAGGAGACATCCTGCATCTTCTCCCTTGCCTCTGCCTCGGTGACACCCTTGTGAGACCTAAGTTTCAGATATTCCTTTACGCAGCTTTCCATGTGTTGAGAGGACTTTATGTCCATTAACTCAGCCGTTGAAAGGTCTAGTCCCAGCTTCTTAGCCCTGTCTGCTATGTCCTTGGGGTCGCCCAGGATTATCAGGTCTGCGATTGATTTTTCTAATACCTCATGGGCTGCTTGCAAGATTCGATCATCTTCGCCCTCGGGAAGAACAATCTTCTTTCTATTGCTGCTGGCTCTTTCGATAAGCGACTGCTCAAACATCAGAGGTGTGATGGTGTCGACGCTCACTGCTTCAATGGTTCGTGCTGCTTGCAGCAGGTCGATGTGGTTGTTCACAAGGCCCTGGGCTCTTGCCATCTTGATCTTGTCTTCGGCTGTAAGAACAGCCCTAGTCTTGACAACCTGCATAGTGGTGTCGAAGCTACCCAATGGGCAGGTGATGATTGGAATTGATGAGTTAATTCCCTTGATTAATCTTTGGATCTCCTCCGGAATTTCAAATCCTCCATTGAGGATAATTCCACTCAGAGTCGGAAAGGTTTCCGCCTTGTCGGCCATTATCAGTGGCAGGATGACGTCAGTTCGGTCACTGGGAGCAACAACTACAGCTTTTTCTTTCAGTCTCTCCAAAACATGCTCTGCACTCATCGCGGCAACTACAACATCTAGAGTTTCGGTTTCTAATCTTGCTGGGTCGCCGAATTTGAGTTCACCGCCGACTGACTCCATTATTTGCTTTAGTCGAGGTGCTACTAGGAGTTTGTCTTCTGGAAGAACCCAAACTGGAATCTCTGGGGCAACCAGTGCCTTGAGTGAGTCATGGATTTGCTGCGAGCTGTTTGGCTCTGCGCGATTGACTGCAAGGGCCAAAATCTGTGCTTGCTCATTCTTCAGTTCACTCAGTGACAGCTCAGCCATCTGACAAAGATCGGTAATGCTTCTTGGTTCCGCCTGACCCAGGTGCTCGGCTGAGGTGTAGGCAAGACGTCCTGACAAAACCATCACGATAGGCGCGGCGATATTGGCCGCAACTTTGGCGTTAAAAGAAAACTCAGTGGTTCCCACCACGTCCTTGTAATCCGACCCAATCACGACCATGGCATCAAAGTGTCTGCTCACTTCTCGGTAGCGCGCCACAATCTTGCGCAAAGCTCGCTCAGGTGAGGCGTGAACCTCTTTATATGTCACGCCAATCAGATCCGAAGGGGAAAGGGAGCTCTCGATTTGGCTGAGGAGGAAGCTAAGAACATGGTCGTTCTGGCTATCCGGGGTGACGGTTCGGAATAGGCCAACCCTTAGATTGCTGCCCTGCAGGGCCTTGATTAGCCCCAGTGCAACCACGGATTTAGCGGTATGACCCTCAACTGAAGCAACATAAACACTGCGGGCCATATCTCAAGGGTATCGGTTCTGGCGCTTGAGTCAGAAAAAGGATATTGGGCTCGGAAGGGCTGGCTAATTTGGGCTAACCTAGAAGTCTCTAGCGCCCGATGATGAGCGAGCCGCAGAAAATCTCAAGGATTGAAATGTCCGAAAAAGCAAATATTGGTGTCGTTGGCCTAGCGGTAATGGGCTCAAATCTGGCTCGCAACCTTGCCTCCAGGCAGGGTAACCGAGTGGCAATTTACAACCGCTCTTATGACAAGACCCGCCAGCTCGTAAGCGATCACCCAGAGGCAAATTTCTTAGCAAGTGAAACAATCGACGAGTTTGTGCAAAGCCTGAGCAAACCCAGAACAGCAATCATCATGGTGCAGGCGGGTGCAGGCACAGATGCTGTCATTTCCCAGCTAGCTGAAAGATTTGAACCCGGTGACATCATCGTCGATGGCGGTAATGCCCTCTACACCGACACCATGCGCAGAGAGAAAGATGTTTCCGCCAAGGGGATTCACTTCGTGGGTGCAGGTATTTCAGGAGGTGAAGAGGGGGCCCTTAAGGGACCATCAATCATGCCTGGAGGCACTAAAGAGGCTTACAAAACCCTGGGACCAATTCTCGAATCGATTGCAGCAATTGCTGAAGGTGAACCATGCGTAACTCACATCGGTAGCGATGGCGCAGGTCACTTCGTGAAGATGATTCACAACGGCATCGAATACGCGGACATGCAGTTGATTGCGGAAAGCTACGACCTGCTTAGGCAAAGTGGTGGCTACTCCCCCAAGGAAATAGCAGAAATCTTTGTTGAATGGAACAAGGGTGAGCTGGAGAGCTACCTGATTGAAATCACCGCCGAAGTTCTCAAGCAGGTTGATGCAAAGACTGGCAAACCGTTTGTGGATGTTGTTGTGGATGCTGCGGGAAGCAAGGGAACGGGAGTTTGGACAGTCCAATCCGCTCTAGATATGGGCGTACCTGTTTCAGGAATTGCGGAGGCGGTCTTTGCTAGATCACTTTCTTCACAAAGTGAGCAGCGAAAAGGGAAACCTGATCTTCCTGCTGGAAGTCAAAAGTGGGATGTCAAGGACAAGGCGGCATTTGTTGAGTCGATCCGCAAGGCCCTCTATGCATCCAAGATTGTTGCCTACTCACAGGGCTTCGATGCAATACGAGCAGGGGCTAAGGAGTTTGGCTGGGGGATAAACCTCGGTGAGGTTGCCAGAATCTGGCGAGGCGGATGCATCATCCGTGCCCAGTTCCTAAACCGCATCACCGATGCATATAGAAAGAACCCGACACTGCTTTCGCTGTTGTTCGATGATTACTTCCTAAAGGCCATTGACTCGGCAGTTGAGGCTTGGCGAGAGGTTGTTGCTATGGCTGCGCTATCAGGAATTCCTGCCCCAGCATTCTCATCCTCCCTCAGCTATTACGACGGCCTGAGAGCGGAGAGACTTCCTGCGGCACTCGTGCAGGGTCAGAGAGACTTCTTCGGAGCTCACACCTACAAGCGGGTCGATGCTCCTGGCACCTACCACACTCGCTGGTCCCAGGATCGAAGCGAAGTTCAAACCGACTAGCCTTATTCGGGTGCAGAGCTGGGTCTATAAATTCATCCCGATGGCCCTGATTTGGGGCTCAAGCTTTCTGCTGATTGAACTTTCGCTTCAACTAACCACTCCCCTTGGCGTTGCGTTTTGGAGAACTCTCCTTGGTGGTTTGGCAATGCTGGCAATCATTGCTTTTCTAAAGATCTCTTTTCCCAAGAAATTACTTCACTACCTGCACCTTTGGGTGGCGGGACTATTGATGTCAGCCTTTCCATTTTCGATGTATGCATTCGCGCAGCAGCAGACCACCAGCATCCTGGCTGCAATCATGAATGCAACAACACCGATTTTCACACTGTTGGCAATTCTCACGATATTCCGATCACAGAAACAGTCAGCGGTTGCTGTCATCGGTTTGTTGGTGGGACTAATTGGAGTTGGCATCACCCTGGGTGTTTGGCAGGGCTTCGGTGAGAATGATCAACTTGCAATTCTTGCCCTCCTGCTGGCAAGCATTTCTTACGGAATTGGAACACCTTATATAAGAAGGTTTGTCACCCCGCTAGAGATTCCTGCCACCTCGGCAGCGGGTATTCAGGTGTTGACAAGCGCCCTAACTCTCCTGCCTCTCTACATCTCAACAGGGCCACTGTTCATCGCAGAGGCAAGATTGGAAACGGTTGGTGCACTTGTGCTTCTAGGTGTGCTCGGAAGTGGAGTGGCCTACGCGCTTTTCTACGACGTGGTCGCCGAGGCTGGCAGCACAGTGGCTGCAACAGTCACCTACACGAACCCGGTGATAGCAACGATTTGGGGAATTACTCTGCTCGGCGAACCGCTGCACTGGTATGAACCTGTAGGGGGATTGCTGGTTCTGTTAGGTGCTTATCTCAGCCAGGGAAAACCCCTATTCAGAATCGGAAAAAGCTAACCAGACATTCATAGGTTTGAAGCCAACTTTTTCATAGAGGGCAACAGCGCCGGTTTCATTTCCTGTGTCAACTCCAAGAGCAACATCCTTGAAGCCCCGCTCAACCGAGTATGCGCAACCATATCTCAGTAGAAGTTCTCCATAACCTCTTCCGCGAAAGTTCTTTCTCACGCCTAGCTTGTCAATGAAGCCGCCCTGGTTTTCGGCTCGATGATTGCTGCAGACTAGAAACCCAACAGGAAGCCCGTTCTCCTCTAAGAAGAACACGCCATTCTCATCTTGCAGGACAGCCTCATTTTGTTTTTTCAGCCAATCTTGAAAACTCTTTTGCGCAAACCCGTAGTGATCACTGAAGGAGTCCATAAGAAGAAAGTGCCAGGTGGCCTTTTCTTTTTGATAGTCAGCCCTTCTAATCTTTATTCCCTCGGGCAGTTTCGGATACTTTCGATCTGGGTCATGATTGCGCATGGTCCAGTACTTTCTGACTAGATGCAAGCCGGATGCTTCAATAGCTGACCTGAGCTTCAGGTCCTTTTCGTTACAGGAAGACCTGATTTCAAAACTCGGATGATTTTTACGGGTCCAGTTGATGGCATGTTGAATGCTTCGTTGGTAGTCATGATTTTCAGGAAGACCAAAGACATCAATTTCGACTCGTTTTCTTTTGTGGTCAACCTGAGCGGTGACAAAGTCTGTGATTACTCCGCTTTCGTCAAAGACTTCCGCCATTACTTCTTCATAGAATCCCCGCAACTCTTCGCGAATCTCCTCTTCGCTGGAATCTTCAAATTCGGGATCGATGGCCGAATCGTGAGCGTTGCAGAGTCTGACTATCGCAGGAACATCCTGCTCAGTCCATGCTCTAAAGGACATCGGGCTTCCTAAGATCTGGGATAGTCCAGGGTCGTGAGACAAAAATCAAAACAAACAGAGATGCGGCAAATAAGGCACCTATCAAGACCCCGACATCGGCTGTGGAGGAGCTGTCAAGTAGGAAGTAGAAGGCTGATAGAGCCGAGGCAAAAGCAAAGTTAAAAACACCGAGCAGCGATGAAGCCGTGCCGGCTTCGCTCCCGTGGTTATAGAGAGCGATAGTCGGAATGATGGTGATGCTCGCTCCAAAGATAAACAGTTGAACAGCAAAAGCCGTTTCAGTTATCCAAAACTCTCCGCCGGCATTCATGAAGAGTGTCAGGCCAACCAGAGCTCCGGCCGTAGAGGTGAGTGCCAGGAACCACTGTCCCTTGATGTATTTGGCTATGTAGGCACCAAACTGCACTCCTATATAAGACGCAAAGCCATTGACCGCCAACCAAACTCCAAAGTCGGTGGGCGAAACATCAAAAGCATTTTGATAAATGAAAGGAGCGAAGTTGAGATAGACAAACAGTGCACTTAGCTGAAGGGCTCCATAAAACATAAGGCCTATAAAGACCCTGTCTTTCGCAACCTTCACATAGCCGCGAGCAAGACCAATCGGTGTGCTACTTCTCCTTCTGGCAACAGGCAGAGTTTCTAGAAGTACAAAGTTTGCTGCTAGCAAAAGCAAAAGCACAACGCAGGCAAAAAGCAGGAAGGCAGCCTGCCAACCTGCAAATGCAGTTAGTTGAGAGCCGATGATTGGACCCAGGATGGGAGAAACCGCCTGCACAAGAAAAACTCTGGCGAGCATTCTCTGCATCGGCTGCCCTCTGTACAGATCACGAATGATTGCTCTTCCAACAACATCACCACCGGCTGCAAAAAAGCCCATCATGAACCTGGCGAGAATAAATAATTCAATGTTTGCTGCAAAAAAGGCGAGAAGCGTTGCAACCGCATAACCGGTCATTGTCAACAAGAGCAGTGGCCTTCTGCCAAAGGCATCGGAGAGCGGTCCGATTAGAAGTTGACCCAGAGCAATGCCAACTGTTACCCCAGTAAAGCTGGCCTGAACCACTCCATCTGTCACACCAAAGAATTGGCCAATGGCAGGAAAGGCTGGTAGGTAGGGATCGATGGTGAAGGGAATCATCGACATCGAAAGAGCCAGAATGACTATGTATCCAACAAGCAGTTTCTTGGAAAGCTGATCCCCCGAGTCAATGACCGTGCCGCCAGCAGGGAATCTCTTTAGTTGCGACACTCTAAGAGAATAGTCGTTCCCCGATGACCTCTCCCTCCATCACCCCTTGAGGGATTGCAAACTCTGCCGAACCAATTGGTGTCGTCCATCTATTCAAGAGGTCAAGTTCTTCGAGCCGTTGCTGGATCGGAAGGAACTGCTTTGTGATATCTCGCTGGTAAGCGGTCCAAAGAAGACCAACATCTGCTGAGCCATTGGCTGTCATGCCAGAGGAGTAAGAGAAAGGTCTGCGGAATATTCGCTCCCCCGATGTTGGAGCTGCTCTTCTAATGTGCGCAAAGTCAGGAATTACCTTCAACCCATTGGGGTGTCGAGCAGCCAAATCAGGAGTGTCTTCTTCTCGCTCTCCCGTCAGGGGAGCACCATCAGAGATCCTTCGGCCAATCACCTCTTCCTTGGCAGGGACCCCCAATTGATCCCAGCCGTCGAGCTCCATGGCGATTCGTCTGAATACCAGCAGGGTTCCGCCCTTGATCCACTCTGGGCCATCCTCAATCCAGACCACCTGATTAAAGTCATCGCTACCCAGGGCCGGGTTGGCAGTTCCGTCAACCTGACCCATCAGGTTGCGGTGAGTCACCCCCGAGGGCATCATTCCGGGTGAGTGACCAAAACCTGACTGCACCCAGCGCACCGATGCAAAGGGCATCGAGTCCCTCACCAGGCTTCGAGTTCCGTGGGCGAGCACAACTGGGTCATCCGCAGCAATGTGGATTAGAACATCTCCGCCGGAAAATTTCTCTTCGAGTTTGTCAATTTTGAAACTAGGTAGTTGGACAAATCCAACTGGAATCAATTCTCGAAGATTTAGTTTTTCAAACAGCGAATAACCAAAGCCAACATACGCGCTGAAACGCGCAGGTCCCAGCATAAGTTGAGGGGCGGGGTCAGCCAGAACGGGATCGCCAAGAGAGAGCCTTCTAATGTCGTCGGTGATGAGCTTCATCCAGCGCAGTACAGCTTCGCGATTTACTTCTGGCTTGATGTCAAAAGCAACAAAGTTTGTGACAGCCTGCAGCTCTTCGCTGATTCCCATCTGATGATTACCAAAGAAATTAATTGATCGCTTTGCAGCAAAGGAATCCAGATTCGAGTTCGCAACAGCATTTGCCCCGAAAGCGCCTACGCCCAATCCACCAACCGCAGCGAGCGCCGCGGTTGCGGTTGTTCCTGTTAGAAATCCTCTTCGCGTTACCAACTACTCATCCATATGGTCTTCGCCAGAGTGGTATTCCTCGTCACCACCCTCGGCGGGCTTAGCGACGATGCCATCGATAGTTAGATCTTCTGCACCGTCAAAATCAAAGGTAACCGAAATTTCCTGACCGGCTACAAGATCAGCTGTCAGCATCATCAGCATCAGGTGGTTGCCACCTGGCTCTAGAACCACAGACTGGCCGGCAGGAATTAGCAGGCCGCCATCAATCTCCTGCATCTTCATCTCGCCATCAATCATGGCCATTTCGTGAACCTCGACGACACCGGCTATCTCGGTAGAGCCACCCACCAGAACGACATCCTCGCTGGAGTTATTGGTCAGGGTTCCATATACAGCCGTCATGCCCCCCGCCATGCTCATTTCTGAGGATTTGACCCAGAGATCTTGGGCCGAGACCCCCTGGGCACCGGCACAGCCAGCTAACAGGGGCAGGATTAGAGCAATTGCTGCGATTTTCCGCATTTCATACCGTTCTTGTCAGAGGTGAGGAGCATAATTTGTGAGCCTCGAACATGAATTCTAAATTCAGAAGACGTAACGATTTGGGCTTTTAGGTGAACTTCCTTCGACACGCGGGAAGCCAATCAGACTTAAAGTTCAAGTTGTGGGTTAATGTTCGGGCTAACAACTAAATAACAGACTTTTTTCGTGATTCATCACTAGATGTTGTGGT
>CAYZRV010000008.1:0-37517 GCA_964480885.1 uncultured Aquiluna sp.
CAAAATTTGCTCAGCTCGAAGTCTCAAGAGGAATTCTTCCCTTTGGTGGTGGAACGATTCGTCTTCCCAAAGTTGCAGGCCACTCAAAAGCGATGAGGTATCTGCTGACCGGTGACAGTTGGACCGCAGCCGAGGCTCTTGAAATGGGAATGGTCACCGAGGTTGTTGAGACTCATCAGGTGATGGAAAGGGCAATGGCAATTGCCCAGAAGATAGCCGATCAAGCACCACTTGCGGTCCAGGCAACCTTGGCCTCGGCTAGGGCTAGTGACACAGAATCTGAAAAGAGGAATTTGTTCAAGCGGCTGAATGCCCTGATGGCGACCAAGGATGTTCAGCGAGGCATGGAGGCTTTCGTGACTAAGCAGGCAGCCAAGTTTCAAGGCGACTAACTTGTTCATCGTGACTAATTTCTCTGCATAAATTTGTAGGTTAACGCTAAATCAGTGGCTGAAAATCCGGGCCCCATTGTTGCAGGTCACGAATTTTTGGAAACCCCCTTTGGCCCTTGTTTTCAATGTTCTTGACTATTACAGAGGTGAAAAATGTCTGAAAACGATCTTCGACTAGACGTCAGTGAAGTTGGCGAGCGAATTCTCGGTAGGTGGGCGCATATTCGTCGTCACACCAGGAAAGTAATCATTGAGCAAGAGCTATTCAAGCCCGAGGGTGCACCGATGGATAAGCATCGTGAGTGGGTGCTGAAGGCTCTCAAGACTCTAGTTCGAGAGAACGCAACTCAGTACGGATTCCCTCAGGAGCTTGGTGGACAGAGAAATCCCGGAGGATCACTTTCTTCATTTGAAGAACTTGTCTTCGGCGATGCATCTTTGCAAATCAAGTTCGGCGTTCAGTGGGGATTGTTTGGCTCAGCTATTTTGTATTTGGGAACTGATTATCACCACAAAACATTTTTGCCTGGTGCAACCTCACTAGACACCCCAGGTGTTTTTGCAATGACTGAGACTGGACACGGATCAGATGTTGCATCAATTGGAACTACCGCAACCTATGATTCGGCAACTGAAGAGTTTGTGATACACACACCAGACAGACACAGCTACAAGGACTACCTGGGCAATGCAGCGCTGCATGGTGAAGCTGCAGTGGTTTTCGCTCAGCTCTACACAAACGGTGAGCATCATGGAGTTCATGCTTTCTTCGTTCCGATTAGAAAAAACGGAAGACTTCTGGCAGGTGTTGGCTCCGAGGATGACGGCCTTAAGGGTGGACTAAACGGAATTGATAACGGCAGACTCTTTTTCAATCAGGTAAGAATTCCAAGAGAGAACCTTCTCAATCGCTACGCAGATGTGTCAAAAGACGGAACCTATTCTTCATCTATTGAATCTCCCGGTAGAAGATTCTTTACTCAGCTAGGTGCTCTGGTGCAGGGAAGGGTTTCACTCACAGGCGCTGTCACCAATGCACAAAAGCTTGCTCTAGACATCGCCATTCGCTATTCACTCGCCAGAAAGCAGTTCCCGGGGGTTGATGGCAAAGAGACCACCATCATGGATTACGGTCGTCACCAGAGAAGACTGATTCCACTTATTGCGAGAACCTACGCTCAGATTTTTACTCACCAGGAACTACTCAACCAATTTCACTCTGTTTTCACGGGAGAAAATGACACGGAGGAAACCAGGTCTGACCTTGAGACGGTATCGGCTGCTAGCAAAGCCCTGAGCACCTGGTATGCGCTCGACACCATTCAGCAGTGCAGAGAGGCCTGCGGCGGCCAGGGCTTTATGGCTGAACACAGACTCACTGGTCTGCGTGCAGATCTTGATGTCTATGTGACCTTTGAGGGTGATAACAATGTCATGCTTCAGCTTGTTGCAAAGCGCCTTCTCTCAGACTACGCAAAGGCCTTTAAGTCACCAGACTTTGGAACCCTCGCGCAGTTTGTGGCAGGTCAAGTGGGCGAGGCAACCATTAATCGCGGTGGACTTCGTGGGCTTGCCCAACAGATCACTGACTTTGGTTCCACCGCTAGATCAGTTGGCTATGTCAAGGAAGAAGAACATCAGCATCAGCTGCTCACCGATCGCGTTCACACCATGATTGCCTCAATAGCAAACAAGCTAAAGGCCGCGGGTAGTGACAAAGAGAAGCAGGCAGAGCTCTTCAATCGCTATCAGAATGACCTAATAAATGCAGCAAGAGCTCATGCCGAACTGATTATGTGGGAAGCCTTCACATCCGCTCTAAAGACAATCAAGGATGCAGATTCGCTAAAGATTCTCACCTGGCTCAGGGATCTCTACGGTTTTACTCTGCTTGAGGAAAATGCATCCTGGTATCTAATCAACGGCAGGCTCTCTGGATCGAGAGCTGAGGCCATCACCGAATACATCGACAGCAGACTTCTTCCAAGGCTGCGTCCGCATGTCGAATCACTGGTTGATGCCTTTCTCCTTCCACCAGAGCTTGTGAGAACGACGCTCGCTAAAGATGAGAAAGAGCGTCAAATGAATCGCCAACAGCTTGTGAGGAACTAATGCAATCTCAAAACGTTTACTTCATTGATGGAGTGAGAACACCATTTGGAAAAGCGGGCGACAAGGGTGTTTATTGGAACACTCGAGCAGACGATCTCTCAGTGAAGAGTGTCATCGGATTACTTGATCGTCACCCAGATCTTCCGAAGGAAGCGATTGACGATGTGGCGATTGCAGCAGCTAACCAAAAGGGCGATCAGGGCCTGCAGCTTGGAAGATCAGTGAGCATCCTGGCCGGTCTGCCAATGAGTGTTCCTGGATATGCAATTGACAGGTGGTGCGCCGGTGCAATGACTGCTGTCACAACCGTCTCCAGTGCAATTGGAATAGGTGCATATGACCTTGCCCTTGCAGGTGGTGTCGAACACATGGGCCACCACCCGATGGGTGATGGCATGGATCCCAACCCCAGGTTCTTAGCTGAGAAGCTGGTGGACCCAACCGCCCTCAACATGGGTAACACCGCGGAGAAGATTCATGATCGCTTCCCTCATCTAACAAAGGAAAGAAGCGATCAGTTAGGCGTTGCCTCCCAAAGAAAAGCGGCCCAGGCCTATGAGAAAGGGCTAATTCAGAAGGATTTGGTGCCAGTGAGTGCGGCTAGTTCAGAGGGCTGGAAACTTGTGACCAGGGATGAACTACTCCGGCCCGACTCAACCATGGAGGGCTTGAAGGATCTCAAAACCCCATTCCGTCCGCACGGAAAGGTGACAGCGGGGAACGCCTCCCCACTAACTGACGGGGCAACAATGTCTCTAATCGCAGGGGAGAGTGCCGTAAAGAAATATGGCCTTAAGCCAAAGATGAGAATGGTCAGCTTTGCCTTTGCTGGGGTTGAGCCAGAGATTATGGGAATCGGACCAATTCCATCCACCGAAAAGGCGTTAGCTAAAGCTGGTTTGAAGATGGATGACATCGGACTGATTGAAATCAACGAGGCCTTTGCTATTCAGGTGCTGAGTTTCCTGGATCACTTTGGTCTTTCGGATGATGACCCGAGAGTAAATCAGTGGGGTGGTGCGATTGCAATGGGTCATCCGCTGGCTGCTAGCGGAGTCAGGCTGATGATTCAACTAGCTGGTCAGTTCGAACAGAACCCAAACGTGCGTTACGGCATGACAACGATGTGTGTCGGTCTGGGAATGGGTGGAACCGTAATTTGGGAAAACACCCAGTACAGGGGCAAGTGATGGAGAAATACGCACCACTTCTGCAAAACGATGAGGTTGTTACTCACTCCTATGTCAACGATGTAACTCTTCCCTCGGGAAAGATTCTCGCCCTTATCACTTTAGACAACGACAAGGATCACACCAGACCCAGCACCCTAGGGCCCAAGACTCTGATTGAGTTTGCTGAAAAACTAGATCAACTAAAGGAACGTGCAGCAAGGAATGAGATTCACGCTGTTGGCGTGACGGGCAAGCCCTACTTCCTTGCGGCTGGTGCGGATCTGACACACGTTCCCCAAATCAGAGAAAGACACCTTGGTCGACTAATTGGTGAACTCGGTCACTATGCCCTAGGGAAACTTGGTGACTTAGGTGTTCCAAGCTTTGTCTTTATCAATGGACTAGCACTCGGTGGTGGTTTGGAAATTGCACTCAATGCCGATTATCGAACCATTAACAGAACCGCCCCTGCAGTCGCACTCCCAGAGGTATTCATTGGTTTGATTCCTGGTTGGGGTGGAGCATATCTTCTTCCAAATCTGATCGGCATTAAGAACGCACTCAAGGTAATTGTGGAGAATCCACTCAAGCAGAACAGAACCATGAGCGCCGAAGATGTATATGAAATGGGAATTGCAGATGCAATTTTTGATTCACCCAGATTCCTCGAAGACTCACTGGCTTGGGCCGATCAGGTTCTCGCCGGGCTAAAGGTCAAGCGCAAGCACGAACCCAATGCCATTGAAAAGGCGACAATCTGGGGGCCGGCAGTGAACATAGCCAGGTCCATGGTCGAGGAGAAATTAGGCAAGGTACCACTCTCTCCATACATAGCCCTAGACCTGATTGCCGCAGCCAAGAGTGGCAGCAAGGCCGAAGGTTTTGCCCGTGAGGACGATGCAATTGAAGAACTAATCGCATCAGATCAGTTCCGGGCATCTATTTATGCATTCAACCTTGTCCAGAAGCATGCAAAAAAACCAACCGGTGCACCAGATAAAGAGCTGGCTAGAAAAGTAACAAAGGTTGGTGTGGTTGGTGCTGGACTAATGGCCTCACAGTTCGCGTTGCTATTCCTAAGAAGACTGCAGGTTCCTGTGGTGATTACAGATGTCTCACAGGAGCGAATCGACAAGGGCCTTCAATACATCAAAGACGAACTTCAAAAGTTAGTTGATAAGGGCAGACTCTCAACTGATGACAGAAATCGACTAGTGGGTAATCTGTCAGGCTCGCTCGATTACCAGGCTTTTGCTGATTGTGATTGGGTGATTGAAGCCGTTTTTGAAGAGCTAAGTGTTAAGCATGACGTCTTCGCCAAAATTGAAGAAGTTGTCAGCTCTGACTGCATACTTGCATCAAACACCTCCTCTCTTTCGATTAATGCCATGGCTGAAAAACTCAAGCATCCTGAAAGACTCGTTGGCTTTCACTTCTTCAATCCTGTTGCAGTTATGCCTCTGGTTGAAGTTGTTCGGGCAAGTAAGAGTTCAGACGAAGCCGTTGCAACTGCAATGGAGGTTGCAAAGAACCTAAAGAAGACAGCTGTAATAACTTCTGATTCTGCAGGATTTGTTGTGAATCGACTACTCGGCTTTCTTCTTGGAGAGGCCATGCGAGCTGTTGATGAGGGAGCCAGTTTCGAGGAAGTCGCTAACGCAATTGCGCCTCTCGGCTTACCAATGAATCCCTTTGACCTTCTCGAGCTTGTGGGACTTAAAGTTGGAGCCCATGTCCTGGATTCGATGCATGCCTTCAATTCTGAGAGGTTCTATGCCAGTGAGAATCTTCACAAGCTTGCTGAACACGGAAAACTTCTAGAGCGTGATGCGAAGGGCAAGATCAAGGGTTATGACAAAAAGGCAATCGAGATTGTTTCTGGTGGGAGCTCAGCACGAACCGCTGAGCAAATCTTTGAGGGTGTTCAGGTAGGGCTTGCCAAAGAAATCAAGCTAATGCTCGATGAGAAGGTTGTCGGCAATGCACAAGACATTGATTTGTGCATGATCATGGGTGCTGGTTGGCCATTCCATCTTGGAGGCATCACCCCATACCTCGATCGTTGCGGTGCTAGTCAGAAGGCATTCGGTGGTGCTTTCCACGAGCCATTGATTATTGGGGTTAGGGACTAGGTACTACGAGGAGTGAGTCGCCGACGCTGGGTGTTCGCTCTACGTACCTAGAAGGGCTTAGCTCCAACCAGTTCACTTATTTGGTGGGCAACACTGATGTTGGCCACGGTGTCTTTAGATGTGTGGACCGGGGATTCGACTCTTCCCTCGGAAACATACTTTGCAAACCATGTCGCCTGATAGCAAAGACCATCATGTCCTTGGATAGAAGATTCATCTCTCCAAGAAACCTGCTTGAAGTAAAGATCTTTGTCCCTGAGCTTGAGACCTGATGGAACAAAGAAAGGTTCATCGACAACCACGACACCATTCTCGAAGGAACAGCTTGCCGTGGTTGGGAGTGTTGAGACACCAGAGGATGTTATCTGACCCCTTGCACCAGATTCATATTCCAAGACTGCAAAAGTTTCCTCATCGAGGCCCTCGGCATTCACTTTGCCCGACGCTGTTATCTTCGTTGGGTTTCCCATGAATTGCTGCGCCATTGCGATGGGATAAATGCCCATGTCATAGATAATCCCGCCCCCGCCTTTTTGCCAAAGACGACTGATCTGTCGGTTGTCAACGCAAAAGCTGGCACTGAATAGCTCGGGTTTTCCCAAGTCACCTTCTGATAGGAGTTTCCTGATGATGGTTGACTGAGGGAGATATCTTGTCCACATCGCCTCCATGGTCAACAGCCCCTGCTTACTGGCGAAGTCAAAAATCTCTTGTGCTTGCCGAGGCGAGTAGGTGATTGGCTTCTCGACAAGAACGTGCTTGCCTGCTCTAAGCGCAAGCATCACATGTTCGAAATGATCTCCTTGCCAAGAGGATATGTAAATTGCATCGAGGTTCTTGTCTTCAACAAGTTGCTCATAACTCTTGTAAGTCTTTTCGATTGAATACTTTCTAGCAAACTCTTCGGCGCGGCCAGGGGTTCTGGATGCAACCGCAGAAAAAATCTGATTGGTGTTTTTAAGACAGGTTTTTACGAAAGCGTTTGCAATTGAGCCGGGGCCAATGATTCCCCACTTGAGGGAGGGAACAGAATCTGGGTTGACTATCTCGGGTTCAGGTATTCGCATAGCTTGAGTTTAGAAGGGGTATTCTTTACCTGTCCTGCAGGGCAGAAGCGCAAGGAATATTGATTACCAACACCATCTCTTTGACACAGCCGATCCGCATCCCCTTTGATGCAAGTTCGGAGAGATACCGCAAGGGAAAATTGCTGGCGTATCCCGGGCTGTTTCTCGTAATGGCCGGAGATGCCGTTCGATACTCAATCGGCTGGCTTGGCTGGGGGATAGCAATCGGCATCGGAATTCTGATAACTGTTGGATTTCTACTCGCGTTTGATGCTCGCGCCACCCTCAAGCGAATTCCAGAACCTTTGGCACTTCTGCTAGCCCTGATGGGTTTGAGCATACTTTGGTCTCAATACCGGCCTCAGACAGTCTTGAGCTTCTTGGTTCAGGTTGGGGCTACGTTGTTTGCACTGTTTTTGGTGAATCAGTTTGGCTGGCGACAGCTACTAAACATTTTTAGCAATACCGTCCGATTCATTCTCCTTACCTCCTTGCTATTTGAAATCTATGCAGCCATTACTGGACCAGTTGAACCGATTTTTCCAAACTATGATGGCGATCCACCATCCTCTTCATACCTTTGGTCGCAAGGCAACCTCTTCGAGGGGGAGCGAATTCAGGGAATCGTCGGTAATGCAAACCTAATTGCTTTTGTCGCTGTCCTTGGTTTGATGTTGTTCCTAATCGAATTCATCGTCACGGCTAAATCAAAAATTTGGCCTGCGATTTCTTTCGTGCTCGCTCTGGCGATGGCGCTTCTTGCGCAAAGTGCGGGAATGTTTGTTGCAACCATGCTCGTTAGCTTTGCTGCTGCAATCGCCATTATTGCCGAGGGTAAAGCGGCTTCGATACGAAGAAAGGTGTACGCAGCAGCATTGTTTCTTTTAGGGCTATTTGTAGTCATTGCGGTGTTTTTTCGCGAGGCAATCTTTGATCTACTTGGCCGCAGCCCAGATGCTTCAGGACGTTTCTACATTTGGGAAAAAGTTTTTATTCTCGTTCAAGAAAGACCAATTGAAGGTTGGGGATGGATTGGTTACTGGATTCCCGGTGTTGAGCCGTGGGAAGGCTTGGTTCAGATTAATTCGGTGCCGATGTATCAGGCACACAATGCACTTTTAGACACTTGGGTCCAGTTAGGTCTTGCCGGACTAATAGCAATGCTCTGGCTGTTGATTCAGAGCTTCATTCGTCTCTGGCACATCGCCGTACGTCACACCAGCCCACTCTATTTATATCCGTTATTTATATTTCTAGTTATTGCCGCTCAATCACTCACAGAGTCAAGGCTGCTGATAGAAATCAGCTGGATTCTTCTGGTTATGGTCAGCGTGAAATCTAGAGAGGGCTTCACTTCACTGGAGCCAATGGGAACTTCAACAAAGTTGAGTAAGCTCGCACGTTACTTCAGGAAAAGATTTGCCAAACTAAGGCAGAAACTCTAGCTACGCTTAGCCGGCGTAGTAGCTCAGTAATGGCGCCATGAAAAGCGCACCAATAATGATCATTGCTGGAACCAGTCCCACTAGGACTGCAACACCCCATGCATTCATTTTGGCCTCCTAATAAAGAGAACCCAGAATGACCTATTTCATTCCTCGGGCCCGGACAGGGGACTTCCAAGCCCACCAAATCAGGGGTATTTGCAGGGGTAGCCTCAGCCAGGCGGCGAGAGCAATCTCTGGGTTTGTGCTCAGAGCGTCAATGGCAAACCACCAGTTGGCCGGCCAAACCCCAAGTAAAACTAGGACAGTGAAGACGGGAGCCCACTTGAACCTCATTAGCAATCCAACGGCTGCAATCAATTCGGCAATGCCGGAGAGAACAATTAGAAGGATTGGCTCAGGGGTCCATTCGGGCATTAGAAATAGAAAACCACTTGGGTTAATTAGGTGAAGTGATCCAGAAAGTAGAAAGGCAACAATAACCACCCAACTACCCCAGTGGCGTTTTACCTCTTCGCTAGCCACAGAACAAACCCATCGAGCCATCTTCTTGGCACTAGGTAGAACGCTAGTTTGAGAGCCCTAACATCCCAGGAGACCGGGTAGTGGGCCTTTGGCCTTTCACTCGTTGCCGCATGAAACATTTTGTAGACGGTTTGCTTAGGTCCCGGAGATATTCGATAGAGGCCACCGAGCCACTTGTTCAGCCCACGCATGACTCCGTCATATTCGCTATAAGTTCTGCCATCTTCCAAAAGACCAAAAGCAATTGAATCAAACCCGGTCTTTGAAGTTCCTGGTTCAACTGTGCTCACGTGAATGCCAAGGTGCTTGACTTCCTGCCTCAGAGCATTGGCAACCGCCTTGACCGCGTGCTTAGTTGCTGAATACCAACCCAACCCAACTAGTGAAACGTGGGCAACAACTGAGGTGGTCATGATAATTCTTCCGCCTCTCTGCTTACGCATTTGTGGAAGTACTTCACGAATACATCTTTCAACACCGAATACATTCACTTCAAAAATTTCTCGAACCTGCTCGGGAGTGGTTTCTTCAACCGCTGAAAAGTTTCCAAATCCAGCATTAGCAACCAGTAGATCAATTTGTTTCTGTTCGCGAATAATTTTCTTGACGCCAGCTTTGACGGAAGTGTCGCTAGTCACATCCATGGTTAGTGGTATTGCGCCAAATTCCGCCGTTGCCTTGGCAGCCTTAGCGTTCTTATCCGCTGCATAAACAGTCCACCCGGCGGTGACTAAGTCCTTGGCAAGACCCAGCCCGAAACCAGATCCACCACCTGTGACCAGAGCTACTTTTTTCAATGCCGACTCCTGATTGATTGAATTAGTCAATATCCCTTCGAAGACTGGTGGCGATTGCCACAGCAGCGAATACCACTCCGTATCCCAGCAGAACCAATGTTGCCGTAATGGCAGGGAGGTAGTCGGTCGTGTCAAACCCGAGCTGTGGTGCAGATATGTCAATTGAGAGCATCGCTGTTATTAGGCCGGAAGGCAGCCACTTTCCAGTATCTGGCAATAGCGCTAGCAGCAGCGGGTCAATAATGAACAGGTATACCAGGGCCCCAACAATGGCAAGCATTTGGTTTCTCACCAATGTTCCAATTGCAATACCTATCACCGCTAAGACAGCACCTCCGACAGCAGCAGCGAGCATAGTGTTGACGAACAGGTTCTCACTGGGCTGCGCAGCGTCTTCAAATCCAAGAAGGACTAAGTAGCCACCGGCAAGCGAGATGCCGGTTGAGATGACCATCAATAGAATTCCACCGACAATTGCCATCATGAGTTTTGCCGTCAGGACAACCCCGCGCTTAGGTGCTGTTAGGAAGGTAGCAACCGCTGTCCCATGCCTAAACTCACCCGCCATCATCAAGATCCCCAAAACAATTGCAAAGACATATCCGGAAATTCCATTGGCATACGTTGCATCAACGGCAGCTTGCTGATTGATTCCCAATCCAAGTAATTCACCGGCACCATCCGCCTCGAGAATAAATGGCGTGACAACAACCGAAAGGGTAGAGATGAAAGTTGCTGCCAGCAGCAAGCCCCAGTTCGCTCGGACGTAAACAAGCTTGCGCCACTCAGATTTCAGAAGTGATGTCATTAGCGCACCTCCGTAAGTTTTAAAAATGCTTCCTCTAAAGTTCCATCGCCAATGACCTCTCTCATCGATCCGCTGGCAATTAACTTTCCGCGATTGATAATTAGCACGTCATCGACCGTATTCTGCATCTCAGCTAGTTGGTGTGAAGAAACCAGAATGGTTCGGCCTCTGTCAGCCAAGCTTCTTAGAAACTTGCGTAGCCAAGCAATGCCTGCAGGATCGAGTCCATTGGCTGGCTCATCCAATATGAGTATCCGAGGATCACCAAGGATTGCGGCTGCTAGTGAGAGCCTCTGCTTCATTCCGAGTGAATAATTCTTCATTCTCTTATTTGCCGCATCGGTCAGCTCTACTAGCTCCAAGACTTCATCGACGCGAGAATCCTTTATGCCAGCTGCCGCAGCAACGACCTTGAGGTTCTTTTTTCCGGATAGCGCAGGGTGAAAACCTCTGCTGTCTAAGACCGTTCCTACAAGACTGAGGGGGTTTTCGATTTCTCGATAGTTTTTTCCCTGGATCGTTGCATTGCCACTAGTTGGCGATGCCAGTCCTACTAGACACCTGAGAGTGGTTGATTTACCAGCCCCGTTGGGTCCCAAAAAACCAGTGATTCTTCCCGACTGGACGTTGGCCGTGAGCTGGGCAACAGCTGCTTGTTTTCCGTATTGCTTGACCAAAGAGTCAAAGCTAATTGCTATGGTCATTACTTCCTTTCGCCTCATTTAGCCTAGCGAGAGTGGGAGAAAGCTATTTCTGACACAATGGAGCAATGACATCACCAACATCTGTAGCAACTCTGCACACTAACCACGGGGCCATCAAGGTAAATCTCTATGGCCTGCACGCCCCAAAAACAGTAGAAAACTTTGAGGGCCTAGCCACTGGAAGCAGGGAGTGGAAGCACCCAAGGACCGGAGCCACTCAAAATGGACCTCTATATAACGGTGTGATTTTCCACCGCATCATTGCTGGCTTCATGATCCAGGGCGGTGACCCAACCGGAACAGGCATGGGTGGACCCGGTTATCAGTTTGGTGATGAGATTCACCCAGAACTCAACTTCAATGAGCCCTACAAGTTGGCCATGGCAAATGCTGGCCCTGGAACCAATGGCAGCCAGTTCTTTATTACCGTTGCGCCAACCACCTGGCTTTATGGCAAGCACACTATTTTTGGCGAGGTTGTCGATGAGGTCAGTCGCAAGGTAGTGGACAAGATTGCTGCGGTTGCAACAGGAGCGCAGGATAAGCCTCTCGATGATGTTGTAATAGAAACCATCACCGTCGAAAAGGTTTAGTGGCAAGAAGATTAGCGAGAGCAGCCGAGGCCCCAATCACCTCGGCTCTCCTCATTGTTAATGTTCTAATTTGGCTGGGTCAGATATCGCCCCTTGGCTACATTTTCACTAATCAGTTTTTCTTTGCACCGCTTCTTGCAATTGTTGAACCCTGGAGAATGCTCACCGCTGGTTTCGTACATGACTGGTCGGGGCCGATGCATATCCTTTTCAACTCATATGCAATCTGGCTGTTCGGTCGAGCACTTGAGCCAATGCTGGGCCCACTGAGATTCCTTGTTCTCTACCTGACATCGATAGTGGGTGGCTCGGTCGCTGTTCTCTGGCTGTCAGATCCTCAGATTCCTGTAGTTGGAGCATCCGGAGCACTCTTTGGTCTGATGGCTGCTTACTTTGTAGTGATTAGAACTCTTGGTGGCAACGCAACCCAGCTATTTATTTTGATTGCAATCAACTTCGCACTCGGCTTCATTGTCTCGGGTATCTCCTGGCAGGGACACCTCGGAGGTATGGTGACTGGCCTAGTTATTGCCCTTATATATGCTGCAACTAGAAAGCCAAATCAAAAACTATTGCAGCTTGGTGGATTGGTAGTCGTCTGGGTTGTTCTGGTACTTCTAACTCAGTTCAGAGTTAGCTTCTGGGTCTAACTATTTCCAGCGAGTGGTCATGGAGAAGCCGATCATGGCAATTCCAAAACCAATCAGGATATTCCAGTTAGAAAGATCCAGTGGTGTTGCACTACCCAGCGGGTAACGGGCCGAGGAGATGTAGAAGATCAGGATCCAGATAAGACCAATGACCATAAAGCCAAACATGGCCACCTTGTACCAGGTCGGGTTGTCCTCTTCACCCTCAACCTGTGGCTTGGCGGGCTTGGAACGTCTCTTCTCTGCTCTTGATTCAGACATGGGTAGAAGTTTATTACCCCAATTAGCCCCAAAATAACCCAATAGGCTAATTCCCAACATGGTAAAAATCCTGGTTTTAGACAACTACGACAGCTTCGTCTACACCCTGAACGGCTATCTTCAGCAGCTCGGGGCAGAAACCGAAGTAATTCGTAATGACGCAGTCAGCGAGGCGGAGCTGCCAGCTCTGCTGGAGAAGTTTGATGCCGTTTTGATCTCCCCAGGACCAGGGACTCCAGCAAGCGCGGGGCTGTCGATTCCAACCGTGAAGTATGCCCTCGACACCAACTTCCCTGTCTTTGGAGTGTGTCTTGGTCATCAGGCAATTGCCGAGGCGATGGGTGCAACTGTTACCAGCGCACCTGAGCTCATGCACGGTAAGACCTCCAAGATAAATCATCAGGGGTCGCCAATATTTGAAGGACTTCCTCAGGGTTTCACAGCGACCAGATATCACTCACTCGCAGTTGTCCGTGACACAGTCCCCGATGAGCTCCAGATCACAGGACAGACTGACAGCGGAGTCATCATGAGCTTGCAACACAAGAGCAAGCCGATCTTTGGTGTTCAATTTCATCCTGAGTCAGTTATGACAGAGGGCGGTTATCAGATGCTTGCCAACTGGTTGGAGTCACTCGGTGTTGCTGGCGCTAAGGAAAGAGCAAAGCATCTAAGTCCAAGGATTAGCCCTCAGGTGTAACACCAATGCAGTCAACGTAGAGAATCATGTTCTGCTTCTGCTGGGCAGTGCCGGGCAGAATCGACTGCTGAAGAACAACATTTCCTGGCGTTCCTTCACAGACTGCTCCACCAAAAATTTCCACCGATGCCGTGTAGCCAATTGCTGGATTAGTGAGCAAATTGATTGCCTCAACGACCAGTAGATTCCTAACATCTGGAACGTCCACGGTTCCATCAGAGAGAATCAGATTGACCAGGCTTCCCTGCGGCAGCTGAGAGTTGGCCACCGGATCTGATGCCAAAACCACTCCGGCAGGGACAGTCGGCGAGCCCGCAACGGTTATCGATCCAATCGTTAGACCATTTTGCTCAATCAGCGCAACGGCTGCAGATTCACTTATGCCAATTACATTCGGCACAATCACCTCCGTTGCTCCCGAAGAAACATAGACGGTGATTGGGGTCTTGGGCAGAACCAAAGTCCCTGCCTCAGGCTCCTGCCTGATGACAACACCCTCAGGAACAGTGTCGCTCTTCTCATAAACCCTCAAGACCACAAGGTCTTGCGTCGTCAATGTCTCGAATGCATCCTCATAAAGCGAACCGGCAACGTTGGCCACACTCACTCCGCTACCAGTGGGAGTGGGAGCTGGGGTTGAGCCTAGGTTGAAGAGCCAGAATATTAATCCGATCAGAATGACTGCAACTCCAGTTCCCAATCCCCACAGCACACCAACCCCAACCTTGCTGGTGCTGGTGGTGATGGTTTGGCTCGGAGCCGTCTCGAAACCCTCCAGGAGAGAGGTTGGAAGTGATTCAGGAGTTGAAAGCAGTTCTGTTGCGTCAACATCAACAGGCTTCATCTGAGTGACGGGTTTGGGGGTTGGCTTGGTGATTGGCGTGCCAGCCTGGGCTGCGAGCAGATGCTCGCGGAATTCTTCAGCTGATTGGAACCTGTCGTCTCGGTCTTTAGCCATCGCACGCATGACAACAGCGTTTAGTTCTGCTGTTACCTGCGGATTAAATTCAGATGGAAGTGGCGCTTGTTCGCTTACGTGCTGGTAGGCAATTGATACTGCACTTTCCCCTTTAAACGGGGGACGACCAGCGAGAAGTTCATAGAGAATTACACCGGTTGAATAAAGATCTGTTCTGGCGTCGACCGCTTCGCCTCTGGCTTGCTCGGGGGAAAAGTACTGAGCGGTGCCAACAATTCCCCCGGTTGATGCCTGGGTTGCAGAGTTATCAGAGACAGCTCTGGCAATTCCAAAGTCCATCACCTTGACGGCATCGTTTTCTGCAATCATGACGTTTGCGGGCTTGATGTCCCGGTGGATTACTCCAGATCTGTGGGAGACCTCCAGGGCATTGAGGATGCCAATTATGAATTTGATGGATCGGGAAATATCTAACTGACCCTGGTGGATTAGTTCTCTAAGCAGCTTGCCTTTGACAAGCTCCATGATGATGAACGGTGTTTTGACCAGATTGCCATTTGAGTCGGTGGCCTCCTCTTCGCCAGCGTCGTAGATCCTGACGATGCTCGGGTGTGCCATTTTGGCACTGGCCTGTGCTTCACCGCGGAACTTCGCCTCAAAGCTGGGGTCATTGGCTAAATCAGACTTGAGCAGTTTGATTGCAACGGTTCTACCAAGGCGAGTGTCATAGCCTTCGTAGACCTCTGCCATGCCGCCACGGCCAACCAGTGAGCCAATGCGGTAGCGACCGGCAATCAATCTTTCGTTATTTATCAAAACCGCTCTTTCTTCTAGCAAAGTCTAGTTTTGGCTCATCTTTATTAGCGTCCACTAGTAGCCCTGTGTTACTGACCAATGCCATCACCAACTTCGGTTTCTGGAGAATCTGTCACAGGCTCTACCGGGTCTGATTCTGTCGATGGAATTTCAACTGGAATATCTTGGAAGTCACCGACGTAGTAGGTGATGTCGATTGTGGAACCAATTAGAACCGAACCAGTGGGAGAGACTGCATAGACGGTTCTTACTCTTGGATCATCGCCGGCTATTAGCTCACCCGGGATGGCATTGACTTCAAAGCCAAGCTCGGTCAATCTCGCTGTCACTTCGCTCAGGTCTTGCCCAATAATTTCTGAGCGCAGTAGCAGGACATTGGCAGGTTCTTCAGTTGGCTCAGGCTCAGGCTCTTGAGTTGGCTCGACCTCAGTCTGAGTCTGGGTTGGGGTTGGTGAGGGGGTTGGTCCTGTCGCATTGGGGTCGGAGAGGATTGCGACCAAAACCACCACAGTTATCAGACCCAAGAGACCAAGGGTTGCAATCCAGGGCCAGACAACTGGGCCTCTTGGAAGTGGTGCGGTGTCAGTGCTGATCAGTTCGGTTACTGGATCGATTGGACCCTGAACCTGGGGCTTGTGACCTGAGCCACGCTTTTCTCGAAGCAGGGCCTCGGCTCTGATGGCCAAGGAGGTGGCCGATTCGGGGCGTTGGTTGGGCTTTTTTGCCAGACAGCTAAGCACTAGGTTCTGCACCCTTGGATCAATGGTTTCGGGAAGTGCAGGAGGCATTTCATTGATGTGAGCCATGGCAATAGCCATCTGGTTTTCTCCAGTGAATGGTCGTTTACCACTGAGTGCCTCATAGGCAACCACTCCCAGTGAGTAGAGATCGGTTGCTGGCGTTGACGCTTTGCCAGTTGCCTGCTCGGGGGCAAGATATTGAACCGTTCCCATCACCTGACCAGTTTTGGTCAGTGGAACCTGGTCACCCACTCTCGCAATACCAAAGTCAGTAATCTTCACCCGACCATCGGGGGTGATCAGAAGATTGCCGGGTTTTATGTCTCTGTGAACAAGTCCTCTTGAGTGAGCTGCTGATAGTGCTCTTGAGGTTTGAGCGATGATGTCCAAAACCTTTATATCGCTCAGTCGCTTCTCTCGTTCAATCACCCTAGAAAGCGATTCTCCTGGGACCAGTTCCATTACCAAGTAGGCGGAGTTTGAATCCTCTCCGTAGTCATAGACGTTAGCGATCCCCTCATGCTCAACCAGTGCTGCTGATCGAGCTTCGGTTCTGAACCTCTCCAGGAAGTTTGGATCGCTGACGTATTCTTCCTTGAGAATCTTGATGGCAACCTGTCGCTTAATCAGTTCATCCTCGGCTTGCCAAACCTCACCCATGCCGCCAATTGCGATCTTCAGCTGAAGACGATAGCGATCGCCATATAGTTGTCCGACTGCTGGTTTCACTTAAGGATCGCCTCCAGCACAGCCTTCGCAATTGGAGCAGCAATCTGATTGCCAGTTCCGTTCTGCCCGATTCCACCACCGTCTTCAACAACCACAGTCACAACCACTCTTGGGGCTTCTGCGGGAGCAAAGCCGGTGAACCAAAGGGTGTATGGATCGTCGGGTCCGTTCTCAGCGGTTCCGGTCTTCCCCGCAACTGCTATGCCTGGAATGTTTGCTCTGCTGGCAGCACCCAGTGAAACCGAATCCACCATCATTCTGGTTAGGAAGCCTGAAGTAGTTCGAGAAATTGGCGAAGAGTAAACGACGGGCTGTGGCTTTGAAAGAAGATTTAGGTTGCTGGCAACCACTGAAGAAATTAACTGCGGCTTCATGACAACACCCTGATTGGCGATTGCTGAGGTGATCATTGCGATCTGCATAGGCGTCACTCGGACATCAAATTGCCCGAAGCCAGTCAGTGCTGTTTGAGCCTCATCCATATCCTGCGGATAGACGCTGGAGGCAACAGTAAGAGGAATATCTAGTGTCGCCCCAAAGCCCATCAGTTCAGCCTGCGCTCGAATTCGATCCTGGCCAAGGTTTACCGCCATCATCGCAAATGGAATGTTGCAGGATCGAATCAGGGCAGTCTCCAAAGAAACATACTCCTCGTTGCCGCACCTCCTGCCACCAGAGTTAGTGATGGCGGTAGTGGTTCCAGGAAGTACATATTCAGAGAGATTCTCAAAACGACTGCCAACGGTGTAGCGACCACTCTCCAGAGCCGCTGCCGCAACCACAAGCTTGAAGACTGACCCTGGAGGATAGAGATCCCCGGCAATGGCCCGATTCACCAGTGGTTTTTCAGGGCTGTCCGCATAGTTTTTATAGGCATCGTTCACATCATCGAACTGGTGACTAGCCAGCAGGTTGGCATCAAAGGTTGGCTTGGAAACCAGGGCGAGGATTCGTCCAGTTGTTGGCTCTATTGCAACAACAGCGCCCTTCCTATTACCAAGTGCATCCCAGGCAGCCCTCTGAGCATCGGGGTCAATGGTCAGTTCAACCGCAGCACCTGTCACCGGTGTTCCATCGAGCAGCGCATTAATCTGCTCAAAGAATTGGGCTGAGCTTTGACCAGAGATATAGCTGTTCATCGCTCGTTCAATTCCAGTTGAGCCAGTGAAGATGCTGAAGAAGCCCGTGACCGAGTTGTAGATCACGCTTTCATAGGCGCGCAGATATCTGTATTCGTCGTTGACTGGAATTGATGTAACAACAGGAACACCACCGACAATGATTGCCCCGCGCAGAGTCTTATATGTCTCAAAGGAAGCTCTTACGTTTCTTGAATCCTGGTAGAGCTCGCTGGATCTGAGAACTTGGATTGACGTTGCCATTGTGAAGAGCGCAACAAACATTAGGGTCAGAATTAGACCAACTCTCCTAACTTGCTTGTTCACTTCGCACTCCTCAGGGAGGAGTCACTGATGATTAGTAGCAGCGCGATGATGGACCAGTTGGCAAGCAGAGAAGACCCACCAGCTGCCAAGAACGGCATCGTAAGTCCTGTAAGTGGCAGCAAGCCCATCACACCACCTGCCACCACAAATACCTGCAGCCCAAGAACAAACGAGAGACCGAGTGCTAGCAGTTTGGAAAAGTCATCCGGGTGTGAGTTGGAAACCCTGAGTCCTCGATAAACAATTAGCAGGTAGATAGCCAGCATCACGAAGATGCCAGCCAACCCCAGTTCTTCACCAAGGGCGGCAAATATAAAGTCGCTCTCGGCAAGTGGAATCAACTGGGGAAATCCACCGCCGAGTCCGGTGCCGATGACATCCCCGTGAGCAATTCCAAATATTCCCTGAACTAGCTGATAGCTACCACCAACAGCGTTGTAGTTGTCAGGAGCAAATGGATTCAGCCACGCATCAAAACGATTTCCAACATAGTCAAAGATTCGGGAGGCGACCAAAGTGCCAGAGACAATCATCACCAGACCTGCGCCAATGTAGAATCCTCGACCTGTTGCCGCATAGATCATCACGAGAAACAGACCGAAGTAAAGAATGGATGTTCCAAGATCTCTTTGAATCACTAGGACAGCAAGGGAAGCAAACCAGAAGAGAAGCACCGGCCCCAAATCCTTTGCTCTGGGAATTCTGACTCCGAGAACCCGTGAGCCAATCTCTGCCAGAGAGCTCTGCCTGGAAACCAGGTAACCGGCGAAGAATATGGCAAGCAGGATCTTGGCAATCTCTCCCGGTTGGAAGCTAATCTCATTGGTTCCGACCCAGAGGGTCGCCCCATTCACCGTTCGCCCAATCACTGGAGCAGCTGGTAGAACCAGAAGAACTAGGGCGGCTAAGCCTGATATGAAAGGCCAACGCCTGAGCGTTAGGTGGTCAGGCACCCACCTCACCACAGCCGCAGCAATCACCATGGCAAAGCAGCTGAGCCAAACCTGCCTGAGTGCATAGACCTCACTGCCACCACTTGCCATCTCCGCCAAATCCAGTCGATAGATCATGGCTATGCCAAGGCCATTGAGCAGGAAGGCCAGGGGCAGCATCAGGCCATCCGCCTTGATTGCTCTTTTTCTCAAGACCCAGTGAAGCAAGAGTGCAGTGAGCGTTGGAGGCGCCCAGTAGAGCAGCAGCTCCCAGGTCATCACCTGCAGGATTGAAAGCTGAATCTGAGCCAGGGCATAGGCGTGTATGCCTGAGACCCAAAAGATCAGAACAGCCTCAAAGTTTCTTGACCTGGGAACTGTTTTCAGAAGAGCCGGGATTGCTCCGGTAAGGCTGAGATTACTCACCGAGGCTCGCCTCCAGCTGCGAGAGAATGCGCTCAGCATCCTCCAACGACTCAGCAGATATTGATCTTGAAATCAGTTCCTGCTGGAAGGGAGAGAGCTCATCAGTTGATATCTCACTGATCTGATAGGGATTACTGAATTTAAATGGACCAAGCTGCTCTCTGATTCCCTGGAAGATCGTGACCTGTCCTTCAAACTCCGCGACATAGAAGCGAGTCTGGGTGTAGGCGTAGGCAAGATATCCAACCGCAGCAGCAGCCAACGCAATCAGGAACCAACCAAAGATTGTCCTGGCACTGCGCCAACGAATCTTTCGCTTGGTCTCTGCCAAAATCTTTTCCAGTGCCTCTTCAGACTCTGGCTGATATTCGGTTGGATCTTCAGGCTTCTGCAGCAGCTCAAGTAGAGATAGCGGGTTGAGAAGCTTGAGAATCTTGCTGCCTCTTTGCTCCTCAATAACAACCTCATTGGCCGCAGATCCAACGAAGTGAGCCGATGGTTCAAAGTCTGTTTGCACCGAAGCCCTAATGACATCGGTGATAACGACCGTGACATTATCGGGTGCGCCAAACTCAAGAGCTTCACCAATTAGAAGTTCAGCAGCTTCGTCAGGTGAGATGTTGCTGGTGAGAATCTTCTCCATCACCTCATCGGGAACAACACCTGATAGACCATCACTGCAAACAACCCACCGGTCACCAGCAACAGCATCAAACAGAGTGACATCTATTTCTGGCTCTCCGACAACATCACCCAGCACTCGCATTAGAACGCTTCTTCTAGGGTGAACCAGGGCTTCCTCTTCGGTGATTCTTCCCATCTCAACTAAGCGTTGAACGAAGGTGTGATCAGTTGTGATCTGCCTTACTTCACCATCCCGAACCAGGTAAATTCTCGAGTCACCAATGTGTGCAGTTATGACCTGGTTGCCCTGAACCAGGATGCCCGAGAATGTGGTGCCCATGCCCTCGAGCTCCGGGTGCTCGGCAACAGTGGCCGCAAGCATCGAGTTTGCTTCAAGAATTCCTTGCTTCAGGGTCTCAATTGCCTCATCTATTGAGTCATAGCGGGCATCGGTCAGAGCAACGCGCTGCGAGGTGATGGCCGATGCGATATCGCCACCAGCATGACCACCCATGCCATCGGCTACGAAGTAGAGCTGATAGCCGGCATAACCAGAGTCTTGATTAGAGCTGCGGTGCTTACCAATATCGCTCGCTGCATAGCTGATGGTTTTAATAGCCATCTAGCTCACCTCAAATCGAAGGTGGTAGTGCCGATTCTCACCGTTGCGCCAGCTCGCATTGTCATTGGTGTGGTTACGCGCTTGCCATCTAAAAATGTTCCGTTGGTTGAGTTCAAATCTTGCAGAATCCACTCATCACCAACTGAAACCAACTTCGCGTGCATATTGGAAGCAAACTCATCAGAGATGACCAGATCAGCACTGGGGGAGCGACCAATCACAATCTCCTTGCGATTATCTAGGTCAACTCTCAGTCCAGCATTTCTACCTGTCAGCATCTGGATGTGATCGGGATTGAAGGCGTCAGAATCCTCAATGTCTAATTCAGCAACCGGTGCAGCTTGAGCAAGCTGCGGCGCTCGCTGACGGGTGAGTCTGCTTATAACCCTTCTTCCATAAAGGTCAGCCCTGATAACCGATAGAAGACTTAATACAAAGACCCATAGCACCGCAACGAAACCGATGCGAACTAGAAATAGTGCCAGCTCACTCATTCACTGCACCAGCTTGCAATCTAAATTCAAGCTCACTTCTGCCAGCAGTTATTTTGCTTCCAGATGGCAGTACCACTTCGTTGACCCTAACACCGTCAACAAAAGTTCCATTGGTTGACTGCAAATCTCTCACCGCAGCAGTCTCACCATTCCATGCAACCTCGAAGTGAAATCTAGAAAGCCCTCTGTCATCAATTGTTATGTCGGCTTTTTCATCTCGACCGACGGTATTTGAACCTCGCTTCAGCCCGTATTCGATTCCATTGACAATAAGAACCGGAATCCAGTTCACAGAGCTCTCAACTGGTTGAGAGCCAACCCTGACAGAGCCACGTGCAATGCGATCATCAATTGAAACATTGAGCTCCAGTTCATTCAGCAGGCGATAGCTTCGCTCGGCTGCGTAGCGGTTTATCTCGCTTCTGATGGCTGCCAGCATCGCCGGCGTCACCTTGTCGGCATCGCTGGAATTAATCAGCAGCAGATAGCGGTTGGGAACCAGGGTGGCGCCAACCGGATCAGTCTTGGCTGCCAGGTCCATGGCAGAGCGGATCGCCTGGGAAACTTCGACTGGCTGCAGCTGAGCCTTGGAAAACTTGGCAAATAGTGAGCTGACGGCAGACTCAATCTTCTCTTCTGCCTTGTCTAAAAAGCCCACTCGCCCCACCTTCAGTCAGGTTGCCTTGGGATAGCTAAGTCTATTCGCAGCCTTATTAGATGGCTGAAACTCTGCTAACCTGCTTTCTCCCGCAGGAATTAGCGCGAGTGGCGAAATGGCAGACGCGCTGGCTTCAGGTGCCAGTGTTCGCAAGGACGTGGGGGTTCAAGTCCCCCCTCGCGCACTTACCTCTTATATAGTCCCGCTGCTTGGACCAATCCCTCAAAAATCCTCAAGTCCTCTAAGGTCTGTTCAGGGTGCCACTGCACCGCAAGACCAAAGGGGTGATTCTCAAGCTCAATCCCTTGAATGATGCCATCTGGGGACTGGGCTGTCACCACTAGCCCTTGGCCAACCTGGTCAATTGCCTGGTGATGGTAGAGAGCGCCAATAGCCTTGGAGCCAAGCAAGTTAGCCAACTTACTTCCCAGCTGGATGCTCATCTCCATCTTGGCGAAGTTGCCCCCTCCAGGTTGATAGCGATTGTCACCAACCACATCTGGTAGATGCTGGATGAGCGAACCACCTCGATTCACATTCAGCATCTGGGCTCCTCGGCAAATTCCGAGAAAAGGCAGCTGCAATTCGATAGCTGCCGAAATGAGCTTGTCTTCTAGAAGATCTCTGAGGAAATCAGGCTCTTCTGCCATTTCGTGAGGCATCTGTTCATATCTTTTGGCCTCTACATCCCTGCCCCCGGTAATAACCAGACCATCCAAACCCGAAAGTATTTTCCTTGCCTCTTCGTCGTCAATGATCTGGGGAGGAAGAATTACTGCGATTCCTCCAGCCCTAGTCACACCTTCTATATAGAAGGCAGGGAGCATTGCCATCTCTGTGTCCCAGACACCTGTTTGACCTCTTTGGCGATAGCAACTCAGTCCGATAAGTGGTTTCAAGTCGACCTCCCTCACTTGCTCAATATAGATGTGAAACACCTTGGCAGGGCAGAGGATTCAACCCAAAAACCGCCAAGATGGCAGTGTGCAACCAGAGTCATTCCTTATATACCTAGAGGCAGTCGGTGTTATCGCTTTTGCCCTCTCGGGAGTAATCGAAGCAGCCAGAAAGAAATTTGACTTAGTCGGAGTGGTGATGGTTGCAGCAATAGCTGCCTTCGGGGGAGGAACACTTCGGGATGTTCTTCTTGATCGAAGGCCATTCTTCTGGGTTGAGCAAGAGTTTTGGGTGTGGGTTCTAATCGCAGCAGGTGTTGCGCTTCCCTTCTTTTTCAAAGCCAGACACATCGCTCTTAGTGAAAAAGCAATGTTGATTCCAGATGCCTTCGGTCTTGGAATATTTGCAGCAGGAGGAACACACCTAGCTCTCGTTGCCGGTCAGACACCGTTGGTCGCTGTCATCATGGGGGTCATCACCGCTGTCGCTGGTGGGATTCTTCGAGACGTATTAGTCAACGAGGTTCCCAGGGCGTTCCACGACTTTCAGCCTTACGGCGTAATTGCATTTGCTGGAGGCTGGCTGGTGGTCTTGATGTCCCTTACCTCTATCCCCGATTACCTCAATGTTTTGGTAGCCGCTGCAATCATGGTCGTTGTCAGGCTCTTGGCCGTGAAATTTGGCTGGGAACTCAAGCGCTGGAGATTCCTCTAACCTGAGAGTTTGCTGTCAGATAAGTCCATGGCCCCTATTTCTAAGGCTTTACCCAGCTTCAGAAATTAGCCTCTTAGCTACTCTCTAAACAACTTGGAATAGTTTCTTGGTTCTATCAGTTGCTTAGAGATACCAGTTCAAAAGCAATCGCTTTGGTTCTGTCTCCTCCTTTAGTGCTCCAAAAGAGCACCAAAAACTCGGCAAATAGAAAAGCCCCTTCCCCCAGGGGCTTTTCTTTTTATGGAGGTCTAGCCGAGCAGGTTCTTCATCTGCTTATAGATAAGGTCTGCGGCAGCTACTGGGTTCAATCTGGAGAAACGATCCATAAACTTCGCATCAGCTCCAATGGTGATTCTTGGCTTGTTCTGCTCAATGGCATCAACCATTTGCTTGGCCGCCACATCGGCAGAAGTGGTCTTGGTATTAGCTGACTCAGCAGCGCCAGCCGGGATTTCCATTCCGGAGTTTTGGGCGATGTTGGTTGCGATGGCTCCAGGGAAGACGATGGTCACACCAACCCCAGTGCCCTGCATCTCAGAACGAAGTCCTTCAGTCAAAAGCTTGATGGCTGCCTTTGATGCACCATAAACACTCTGACCTGGAACTGGAGCATAGGCACCCATCGAGGAGACATTCAGAAGGTGAGCCTCAGACTTCTTCATTAGGGTTGGAAGAAATGCCTTGATTAGCATCAGTGGTCCATCGAAGTTAACCTTCATCACTCGCATGGCGTCTTCCATTGAGAGCTCATTCACTTTGACGAACTTCTGGATGATTCCTGCATTGTTGATAAGGGCATCGGCAGAACCGAGATCAGCCTCAACCTTTGAAGGAAGCTCACTAACGCCCTTGGCATCTGTAATGTCGAAAGCGTAGGTGGTGACCTTGCCACCCAATTTCTCAGCTAAGTCTTTGGTTTCAGCAAGGGTCTCTGCTCGCATATCAACTGCGGCAACCTTGGCCCCTCTGCGGACCAGCTCAAGGGTTAGTTCACGACCCATACCCGAACCAGCACCGGTGACAACAACAACCTTCCCTGCAACCTTCATGGCTTGCTCTTTCTGAATCCAGTAATTATGGAACTGAATTCACTATTACATTACTCCTTAGCCGTCCGATCTGCCTAGGCAGGTTATCCACAGGGCCTTGACCAAGAAATCCTGAAATCAGCGAAGATTCACTTGCAAAGAGGACAAAAAGTGCTACTTTGTAGAACATGGAGAATCGCGTGGGCATAAGAGAGCTAAAACAAAACGCTTCAAGAGTCATTCAAGAGGTGAAGGATGGCGAGGTAATTACGGTCACCGAGCACGGAGTGCCGGTCGCGAAGATCATCCCGATAGCAACTGACCGTTACTTGGAACTGATTCAGGAAGGCACAATTCAGCCAGGAACTGGAACCATTGACCTGAGCACTATCAAGCCCGTCAGGCTTCCAGAGGGTATGACCATCGAGCAGATACTCCGAGATTCAAGGGGTAAATACTGATGCACTACTACCTAGATACTTCCTCGGTACTAAAGCTCATTCTTGAAGAGCGAGAGACCCCAGCTTTTCGCAAGTTTGTCAGGACCCTCGAACCCAAGAGCGTTCACTATAGCTTCATGACCAAGGTGGAAACGCTCAGGAATCTCAGAAACTTCAACATTGATCCAGAGCCAGCCGCCGCCCTGTTTGATGGCTGGACTGCCATAAGAGCAAACCGAGAGATATTCAAACTGGCTGAGCGGGTTAATCCCATGGAGCTAAGGACTCCAGATGCAATTCATCTGGCATTCGCCCTCATACTTTCCCCGTTGAAAGTTGCCATGGTCACATACGACAAGCAGTTGGCGAGGGCATCCGTCGACTCCGGAATAGAGGCTATTTCCCCAGGGAATTAGTGTCAGCTGGGTGGCTTAGGCTATTGCCATAGCTCATTAGGGGGAGCAGATGGAACTGATTTGGCTTGGAGTAATAGCCGTTCTAGTGGTTATTGAACTTCTCACCTACGGGCTTTATTTTGCGGCGCTCGCGGTTGCTGCCGTTATTCCTTTGGTTCTGTCTCTAGTCGGAGCACCACTTTGGTTGCAGGGGGTCGGCTTCCTAGGAGGCATCATCCTCTCCCTTATATATGTCAGACCTTTGATTGCCAAGTGGCAGGGGAAGCATCCTGAGCGAATGACCAACGTCGCCTCACTGATTGGCAAAGAGGCAACTGTTCTCGAAGATGTCACTGAGGACAAGGGACTGGTTAAGGTCTGGGGCGAAGACTGGAGCGCCAGAGTTAGAGAAGGCATCCGGATGAAGGGTGCGAAGGTAACCATCGAAGAGATCGATGGCGCAACACTGATAGTGAGGTAGAAAGATGGCCAACTTTTTCAATATTGACTTCGGTGGATTGCTAACAGCAACCTTCCTAATTCTTATCGCAGTTCTACTGATTCGTTCCATTCGAATCATCCCTCAGGCAACCGCTGGTGTTGTTGAAAGACTTGGTCGCTATCACAAGACCATTAATGCTGGTGTGAATCTGGTTTTCCCCTTCATTGATGTCATCAGAAGAACCATTGACCTCAGGGAGCAGGTGGTTGACTTCCAACCACAGTCCGTAATCACCGAGGACAACCTGGTGATCTCCATTGACACAGTCATTTATTTCCAGGTCACCGACCCCAAGGCGGCCACCTATGAAATTGCCAACTTTGTGCTTGGTATTGAGCAGCTGACCATCACGACCTTGAGAAACAAGGTTGGAAGCCTTGATCTTGAACAAGCCCTCACCTCACGTGAAGAAATCAACGCGACCCTCCGCTCTGTTCTCGATGAGGCAACTGGCAAGTGGGGAGTCAGGGTAAACCGCGTAGAGATTAGAGACATCATTCCTCCGGAGTCAGTAAGAGACTCAATGGAGAAGCAGATGAAGGCAGAGCGTGACAAGCGTGCAGCGATTCTTCTAGCCGAGGGAACAAAGCAGGCCGATATCCTTACCGCTGAGGGACAGAAGCAGGCAGAGATTCTGAGGGCTGAAGGTCTAGCCCAGGCGCAAGCTCTGGTTGCTGATGGTGAAGCACAGGCAATTCAGAAAGTTTTCGATGCCCTTGCCAGCGCCAAGGTGACCGACCAGGCACTTGCCTATAAATACATTGAGCAGCTGAAGGATCTGGCTCAGGGAGACGCCAACAAAGTTTGGTTCATCCCATCAGAGCTGTCAGCGGCAGCCTCAGCACTGGCAAGAGCCTTCGGCCCTAAGTAAGGGAAAAAAGATAAGGCTGTGAGACGCCTACCCAAGCAGGCCTATGTCGCAATCGGCATTGCGATCATCATCTCACCGCTGTTTTCGCTATTTCCCTCCACGCCAGACGTTGAGACAACTCAAGATGTAACAGCCTCCAGCACACCATCACCTGATTCAACTGAGGAAGCACCAACAGTTTCTGAAGTCGCTGAATCCCCAGAAGAAACAGCGCCTCCCGTTGAAGAAGAGACTCAGACTCCAGTTACTGAGGAAACCGCTGTTCAGGAAAATCCGCTTTCTGCTCTACTTTCTCAGCTAACTCTCGCTCCTGAAAAACCAGAGGGATATGACAGAGACTTATTTCGTCACTGGGTCGATGACGATGGTGATGGCTGCAACACCAGAAGAGAAGTGCTCATCATTGAAGCAACCATCAGGCCGCAGGTCTCAGGTGACTGTGATCTAACTGGCGGTCAGTGGTATTCCGTCTATGACGGAGTCACAACCAATGATCCGGGTGACTTTGACATTGATCACCTGATTCCTTTGAAAGAAGCTTGGGATTCAGGTGCTCACAGCTGGAGTGCATCACAGAGAAGGGCTTTTGCTAATGATCTGGCTAACCCCGAAGCATTAATTGCAGTCACCGCATCATCAAACAGATCCAAATCAGATAGAGATCCAGCAGATTGGCTACCACCCAACCAGAGTTATCACTGCCAATACATAACTGATTGGATGAAAGTCAAGATCTTCTGGAGACTGAGCGTTGATGAGCGAGAGTTTCAGGCGCTGAGGAGAGTTGCTTCGGGTTGCTAGTCATTACTGAGGTTGCAATGAACTGATTGAGACTTGACCCTAGTCTCTTTGCTGCAGCCCTTGCGCTAACGACTACTTTCCCGGTTGAGAAAGTTACCTGGCCAAAGACTGATTGAAGAAGTCTGCAAGTAGCTGGGCGTAGCGCTCGGTTTCTGTGAGCATGCCCTCGGTGTGATCGGCATTCTCAAAGGTTTCCAGGCGAATGTTTGCACCAACACTCTTGCCATACTCATAGAAATCAACTGATGACTGGTAATCGAGGCGCTGATCTTTATTGCCGTGAAGAATCAACATCGGTCTTTCTCCCGCTGCTTCGATTCCCTGCATGGCGGAAGTCTCAGTGAGGTTCACACCGTGAAAGAGTTGCGCAGCAGCGAGCGCTAGTTGCCAGAGGAATCCCGGGAATCCCTGATACTCGACTTCGCGGGTGGCGGCGGCGTTGAAGTCAAAGATTGTTCCCTCCATGGCAAAGGCAGAGACATTCTCGGTCTTAGCTGGAAGCAGAGAGGTTGCAATAGCTCCACCTGAAACACCAAACATGCCAAGCGATGCTGGCGGAACGCTTTTCTCTTGAACCAGCCACTCAGCCACCTTGGCAAAATCATCTGATTCCTCCTGACCGGCCGAGTGACGACCATCGGTGCAGGTGGATTCGCCGGTGTCGCGGCTATCAACCAGGAGTATGTTGAATCCGTATTTCGCTAGCATGCCCGCGGGGAGCAGAGTGTTGAAGTCTCTGCGGGAAGTGCCAATGCCGTGAGTTACAATGACGGTTTTTCCATTGCCCTTATTTGGAGTAATCCACCAGGCCGAGAGGTTAATCTCTTTTGAAACCGGAATGGTGACGGCCTCGTAGGGGACCTCAATCATCCACCAGTCACTGAGATCGTGGCCAACCCACTTCTCCCAACCGGGTCCAGGAAATGGACCATTACCCGAACCTGGTGCAAAGAACTCTTCTGGTTTGTTGGCTACGTCATCATCATTAATCTTGCAGGGAACAACAGTTCCTGATGTGTAGACATAGTTACCTACTGCCAGGGATCCACCTGCCAGGATTGCAACCAAAACACCTGCGGTAATGATGAGCCACTTCTTCATGCCTCAGAGGCTAGCACTGGGTCAGGACAGTTATCCACAGGTTCCCAAATTGTCGCTTCAGTAATCTCAAGCAACATCTATTCTGACGAAGTGTCTGAGAGCAAATCATTCGTCTGGGTAGGCTTCGCTCAAGCGCCCAGTATCGAAATTGCTCTCTCTGCACTTTTTCCAATTCATCATTCACTACTGGAAAGAGAAGCCTTAATGGCCCAATTGGAGGTCTCTATAGAAAGACTTAGGTTTCAAAAGGCCAGGAGACTGATTGACATCAAGGAAATCAAGTCCGCCGAGGAAGCCGGAATCAAGGAACTAAGAGTAGAGGGTGAGATAGCAGGCAGACAGAGAAATCTTCGGCTCTATTTCGTCGAAAATCCCAATGACTCGAATCAGCTGCTTGGCCTGTTGCTTCAGCTCAAGTCAGACGGAACCTCAAGATCAATTCGGCTTCAGCAAAACGCGGAAATTTACAGAGCGGTCAACGTACTAAATGATTACTTGCAAGGAGCGTTATGACCTATAAAATAAAACTTATGACACCTAGAGGCTCTAGCTTGAACATTCCAAAGTCTTCAAGACAGTTGGCCTTGTCTAATGAGCGAGAGTGGGCTGACCTGATTGAGCAGCTGGTGGATATTCGTATTAGCAAAGGGCTGACACAGCAAGATGTCGCAGATCTCCTAGGGGTCTCTCAGCCTGCTGTCGCACAACTTGAACTAATAACTTCAAACCCCACAATCAATAGAATCAAGCTTTATGCTCTCGCTCTTGGCGTCGAGCTAGAGCTGGGTGTTAAGAAGTAAGCAGACTTTCTTGAGATTCTTCATCGACGAGACTTTCCAGCTAGAGGACAAAGAGCACCGCAAGACCTTTTATGCCCTGGCCGCTATTGGTCTTCCCGAAGATGAGCTGGAACCAGTCAGACAATTTCTCAAGGCCAAAGGCCACGGCGACCCTGTCCATGGAACAGAGCTTCTTAGAAGCGACTCCGGTCACAAAGAACTGCTTGAGATAACTAGAAGAATTTCCCATAAATCAGTCGAACTCGTCACCTCCTGCTCAATCGAGAAAAACGACAAATACGGAGAAAAAGCAAGAGCAAAGCTGATCAAGACTCTTGCCCGTCACATCATCACCCACTACCCAGACACCAAGCAGATGCTGTTTGAGCAAAGACTCGCTGGTTACCCAACAGAGATGGACGCTAAGACCTTCAAGGAAGTCGAGAATGAACTCAGGACAAGTGGCATAGATCTGGAGCAAGCCCCAAAGACAGCCGAACCCCTGCTCTGGGCAGCAGACCTTCTCGCCACCTCATACAGACAGATGATGACCAGAGCAGTTGATAAATACTTCGACGCCTGGCAGGCAGTGTTTGTCGAACCTAGTTCCCGCTAGTTTTTTTCGTCAGTTGGAAGGCAAATATGGCGTTTGGGGAAAACACCCGACTAGCTTCTTCTAACAAATAGAAAAGCATTCCGATCTTCAACACCACCAACAAAGTTATTGACATGGTGAAGGGGGGTTCTTCGCTGCCAGTGATTGGCTGCCAGCTCGCGGCTGAGCGAAGCAAGGTGAGTGTTGTCGTTTAGGTCGAAGCTTGCGGCAGGTCTTTGGTTTTCTGTTACCTGCAGCGGAGATCGGTGGTCGAACATGGTGGTAACAATAAGAAAGTCGTCAGCACCTCTAAAGATTTCAACCATCCTGCCCTGCTGAGGAAAGTCAATCAGTGAGCAGGTTTCGATATGCCAGAAGCCAGCTTCACCTCCAATTTTCTCGATTCGGTTTTGGTGATCGTGCCCAGCCAGCCAGGCGATGACGTTGCTGTGGGAGAGTAGGGCCTGCCTGATGCGGTCCTCACCAACTCTGGGTTCTGCTCCGATCGGCGCAAAAGTATTGCCAAGTTTGGTGATGGGGTGGTGAGAGAGCACGATAGCCGGCAGCTGCTGATTATCCCGCAGGGTGTCATTTAGCCAGGCCAGTTGACTGAGCGAGATGGAGCCGTCCCAACCGCCGTGCTCATTGACGGTGTCAAGGGCAACCAGCAGCACACCTTTAACCTCCATCGAGAAGTAGCGGTGGTCGAGGCCAAGTTCGTCATGCCAGCCATCGTCTTTAAGCAGTCGGCGAGATTCATCAGGCGTGGTTGTTGAAAACTCCATCAGCTCATCGGTCGGCCAGAGCGTGGGGCCGACGGAGGAGAAGTTCTTGGCAAAATCCATAACCCGCTTCAGATCTGAAAACTCATGCGGTCTTCTGTTTCCTGTGGCGAGTTCATCCAGTCGCTCATCGGCGACCACGGTGCCCTGCAGCATCAGATCGTGATTGCCGTGAACCAGGATGTGGGGATAGGCAAAGCCCGGGGTAGAAAAACTCTCCATAGCTGCTGGCAACAATTCGGGAATAGTTGGAAAGCCGTAGAGCTTTTTAGGATAGTCCAGCTCACCCTTTGGTTCTCCCATCGGGTTCCAGTAGTGGGGGGAATATCTCTCTCCGCCAGGACCCTCATAACCACTTCCACCGGAGGTGGGACTCACTACTCCCCCATCCACCAGCGCCTTCGCCCATATGAGCTCATTGGCCTGGGAGTTGTCGGTGATGTCTCCAGTGACCACCACCATGTCGACCTCGCGCTGGCTGAAGGGGAGTTTGCCCAGCTGATTGACGGTTCTCACCATCGAATCAAACACCTGGGCGGTCAGCATCTCATTCGCTCGGTAGTTGCCAACCGGACCACCCACTAGATCATGCAGGGGGTGGTGGGGATCACCAAGGCGATCCGAGAAGGTGAGACGGGCGGGAGATTGTGCATCGCAGATATGAGTGTCCGAGAGGTGGACTAAAGACAGCAGGGGCTGATAGCCAATGAGTGAAGCTTGAGCAAGGTGAGACTCTGCCTTAGCTTTTAGCTGGCGATAGCCACCTTTTCCCTCATCGCCCAAAGAAACCGATTCAAATTTCTCCACAGAAAAAAGCTAATTCAGAACCAGAAGGAAAGGGTAAACATTGAGACAACGTCTGATTGATTACTAGAGCTTTGCCACCTGACCTGACTTAAGTCTCATCTCAAGTTGAATTAGTTCCAACTCCAGCTGATGAGGAAGCTTCTCACCAAAGCCCTCAAAGAACTTCATGGTTCCAGCAACCTCATAGGACCAAGCTTCATAGTCAATATCAAAAAGCTCTTCCATCTGAGAAGAAGAGATTTCTAACCCCTCAAGGCTTAGTTCACCCTCCGCAGGGATGACACCGATCGGTGTTGCTAGACCGCTTGCCTTGCCCTCCAGCCGATCAACTATCCAGGCCAGAGGTCTGATGTTCTCAGCAAAGCCTGGCCACAGGAAAGACCCATTGGAGTCTTTTCTAAACCAGTTCACCTGGAAGATTCTCGGCAGCTTCAGGTTTCTCTCACCCATGGATAGCCAGTGTGAGAAGTAGTCGGCCATGTTATATCCACAGAAAGGCAGCATGGCAAACGGATCTCTTCTTAGTTTTCCAACTGGCCCCTCAGCAGCAGCTGTCTGCTCTGAGGAAATAGTCGCGCCTAGGAAAACACCGTGCTGCCAGGAGTAGGACTCTAGTACCAGTGGAACATTGGTTGCCCTGCGACCTCCAAACAGGATGGCATTCAAAACAACCCCCTCTGGTTTCTCCCAGTCATCGCAGAGAGTGGTTGTATTTGACATTGGGAAGCAGAAGCGGGAATTGGGATGAGCAGCCGGAGTTCCAAGATCTTTACTCCAGGGATTTCCTAACCAGTCGGTTAGTCCCTCGGGAGCTTCCTTACTCAGCCCCTCCCACCAAACATCACCATCGGGTGTTAGAGCAACGTTGGTAAATATGGTGTCCTTCTGCATTGATTCAATTGCAGCAGAGTTGGTGCTCATGCCTGTTCCTGGAGCAACACCAAACAAACCATTCTCAGGATTTATAGCGCGAAGGTTTCCATCTTTATCTGGCTTTATCCAGACGATGTCATCACCGAGAGTTTCTGCTTTCCAACCGGGAAGCTTTGGCTGGATCATTGCCAGGTTGGTCTTGCCGCAAGCAGATGGGAAAGCGGCAGCGATGTGATACTGCTTGTTCTCAGGTGAGGTGAGGCGAACCAGCAGCATGTGTTCTGCTAGCCAACCCTCATCTCTTCCCATGACAGAACCAATGCGAAGAGACATGGCCTTTTTACCTAACAGCGAATTACCACCGTAACCAGAACCAAAGGACCAGATTTCTTTGGTCTCTGGGTAGTGAACAACATAAACATTTTCTGGATTGCACGGCCAAGCAACATCTTCAACCGCATTGCCCTGACGAGTAATCAGCGGCATACCAACCGAGTGAACAGCTGGAACCCAGTCGGCTCCCTTTTCAATTTCAACCAAGACCTTGTTGGAAACTCTTGTCATGATGTGCATAGATGCAACGACATAGGGGGAGTCAGTTATTTCCACACCGTAGCGAGCAAGGGGAGAACCCACAACTCCCATTGAGAAGGGGATCACATACATCGTTCTTCCCCGCATGGAACCATGGAAGTGTTCCCTGAGCATTACCCGCATGACCGATGGTTCCATCCAGTTATTGGTTGGACCGGCGTCTGCTTCAGATTCGGAACATATAAAGGTGCGATCTTCAACCCTGGCAACATCCTTGGGGTTGGTTCTAGCCAGAAAGCTATTCGGTCTTAGCTTTTCATTGAGGGGGATCAGGGTTCCTCGTTTGACCAAAAGGTGCTTGATGGCCTCCTGCTCGTTCCCCGAACCATCACACCACTGGATTCGATCAGGTTTGGTGAGCGCCGCAATGTCGGCCACCCACTCCTTCAGTTGGGATAGGGACATCTTTGAAACTCCCTTGTTCTCTGGCTTCAGACTAGCCCAAAAATCAAAATCCTATAGGGTTTGCAGAAGCAACTTAGTGATTTCAACATTCACGATTTCGCCCAAATTCCTCGGATTTGGGCCTAATTCTTGGTTATTACGATCTGGTCCAAATTGCTATGGGCCAACACCTCAACAGTCAAGCCCTCAACCACGACCTTGTCGCCTTTTCTCAAGAGGAAGTCGGGGTTGGGTGGCGTTGAGCGGGTATTCAGCGATGAACAGGAGTCTCTTTGATCTGATCGGTTTCCTGGTGATGATGGGATTAGGAAGTTTTCTCCGTGACCCAGGGTTGCGTCATAGACATAGACCAGAACTCCATCACGAGAGGGTGTTGTCCTGCAGGAGAACTTGGTTTCTCTTCTGGATTCGACTATCACGAGCTTGGTTGCAGAAACAGGCAGCATCGCCACCTTCACACCCTTCTTATCTTCACTAAGAGGGACAAGGGTCATTTCAACACTCTTTAGATTGCCGGCATCCTTGCAAAATACCTGGTCGTCATCTAACCAACCAGCAAGCATTCGCAACCAACCGCTGAGTTCTCTCGATGGACCATCTTGACCACCCATAAGATCCCATGGGTTGAATGGTGGAAGTTCACCACGCGATGAGCCGATGTGGGGCAAACCAATCGCATGACCAAATTCATGAGCCCAGTAGGACCAGTAGGTCTTGCCAGGAAGATCAAAGAACTGTCCAGGAATGGCATAGGAAGCAATTGAACCTTCGCTAGTTCTGTAGTTCTTCACTACCCGATCCCAGGGAAAGCCCTGAGATGTCTCGGTTAGAAAGGTTTGTCCCTTAGGTAAAAGAAAGTTGACGGTTTGAACGCCGGTGAAATCAAACAGTGGATCTGCTGCATTCATTGCATGGGTAAAAAGCTTTTCCCCATTGGGCGCTCGATCCACATTGTCTGAGCGGTCAATTGTGTAGTCGGTAGATGGACCCGCCAGGGTTGCCCATCTATCAAGCACAACCCACTCCACTTTGAACTTTCCACCGCTGACCGTTTCATACCATTCAGATAGCAGCTTCATCTGGTCATCCACGCGAACCCTGAAGTCCTTCTCTCCCGGCAGGTCTGGAAAGTCAATCGGAATTAACGCCCACTTGACCACACCTGACTTGGCGGTCATTGACCCCTGATCTGGAAAACCTGCCCAGGTCATACCTCTGGAATTACTCACTTCCTTCATTCTGCAAAGTTCAACCGGGTCACCCGTCACAGAAGGAGCCGCATAGATCAAATCATTTGCTGCAGGCAAGGGATCTGGGGTAACCACCACCTGTTCCACAGGAGTTCTGAGAGAAACCGCCACCCTTCCCGAATTTCCTTTCACCTTGGTGGTGCGGGTTAGGACTGTTGTCTGTAGAGAAGGCTTTATTCCCTTGGCATAACCGCAGGTCTGCTGAGCTCTCTTCTTCACCGTTATGGCTGTGGCTTTTGAGGCACTAGTTAGTCGCAGACCAGTGCAGACAATGGACTGAGCATCTGGGTATTTACCCAGGAGAGATCTGACTTCACTTTTTTGTTTATTGGAAAGAGTTGATGAGTTAGCTGAGAAGGACGATATGGTTTTTTGAACCTGGGCAACCTCGGCGGTGTATTCGATAGGTGCTATTTGACTGGTCACTGCGACGAGACTTACCACCCCTACACAAACAACACACATAAATCCCGCCGCATCCCTAGTTAGCTAGCTCTGAAACCCCATCAATGTATTCCCTCATCAGAGACCTACCCTCTGCTAATAGCTCATTGGCTTCGGTCATGATGCCGTAGTCCTGCTTCTCTAGAGCATCAATGATCATGGTGAAGCCAGCGTATTGAGAATTCCAGGCATCAACATAGATCTCATGCAGTCGAGCTAGCTCAGGATCAGAAGGCATGATTGCTTCAATCTGGGTAATAAAGCTCCTGACGTCAGGAACCATATCCACTAACTCTGTGTACATAGTCAGATCATCGGTGTAGTTATCACCAGAAACACTGTCGTATCTGGCAATCAGTGACTCTTCTTCAACTGCTAAGGGAACAATCTGTGCCTGGTATTCAGCAAATGCATCGCTTGAGACATCGCCTGCCTCCTGGGAAGTATTTTCAGAATTGCCCCCCGAATTGCTTTCTGGCAAATTCACCTGAACCGTGCAGCCCGTCAGCGATAGAGCTAAAAGAAAAAGAACAGCAGAACTCTTAGTGCAAAACATCTATACCCCCGAAGATTTGGTGTCAGTCTAATTGGGGGTCAAACCAGTGAACCGCAGGATTTCCCCCGCAAAGACAAGCTCCTGGCCATCCAAGAGGGGACCGGAGGCCAGGAGTCCTTCCAGCATTTCACTACTAGAACCTCATCTCAAGAGCCTTATGGCAATAAACCCTTATATAGATGTCACCCCCCACTCCTAGATTCATCTCAATAGGAGGGCCCCATGAACAAAACCATCACTCAGCAGCTAGGCAAACTACTAACCGGACTACTAGTCCTAATCGGGCTAATCACCTTTCTCCCAGTAATAGCAGGCTTAGGTCTTGTCTTTGGCATCTTCTTTGGCTGGATGTCCAGGGCAATTACTAGAAGCTAGAAAGATCTTTCGGCCTCAGGCAATAATCTAAAGATATGGATTCAGCGTCGTCTGCGTCAATCAGGATGAAGTACCTAGACATTAGCTTGATGATTCTGGGCTTTGTCTATCTTGGAATTTATTCGTTTGAAGTTTTAGGGTCTCCCAGCACTACAACTTCCCAAGTCATTAGTGTTGCCTCTCAGCTGATCTTTGTGATTTTTGCTGCTGATGTGGCCCTTAGGTTCATACTTTCCAGAAGGGATCTAGTTTCGTTTGCCGGATGGATCAAATATTTGAGAGGTAACTGGTTAGGCATACTTGCTTTGTTAGCGCCGATGCTCAGATCTCTAGCAATTTTGCGAGTATTGGTTGTTTTGCGCGGCATCGCACCATTCATATCTTCGCGAGTTTCAAAAATTGGTTTCTATGTTGGGATCGCATTGCCATTAGTGATCTACACCGCAAGTCTGTCTGTTCTCGAAGCCGAAAGGGGCAACTCTGAGGCCAACATTCAAGACTTCTCCGATGCTGTTTGGTGGAGTTTAGTCACAGTGACGACGGTTGGATTCGGTGACATCTACCCGGTTACGCAAGAAGGACGAACAGTAGGCAGTTTTCTGATTTTTGTTGGAATCGCACTGTTCTCAACTCTTACAGCTTTGATTGCGAGCTGGGTATTGAGCGAAAAGAAGTAGTGAATTCCCGAGACTGATTAAAGACGGGATTCTTTTTTTAGTGACTAACCCACATAGGGGCAGACGCCATAACTGATTCCAAAAAGCTTCTCCATTTTCCCAGCGCTCTCATAAAAGAGCGATGAAAGCTATGGAAACTAGTTCAGAAAAGCTGGATTCCGGTTGGAAATATTGCCCAGGCTATTGGGGAAGAACACTCTCTGGTTGAGTTGCGTTGGTCCCCCGGTCAAATTGACCGAGGGCTAAATCTCAGGCTTTATGCCTATGTTGACTTTGAGGTAGCTTGTCTCGTCGGGCTTTGTTTTAGGCAGAAGGTGGTCGGAGCTTCACCGGCAGAGACCACTCAATTGCAAAACATTGACATTAGCCGAGCCATTGATCTTGCAAAAAGGCACAAATCGTCAGTAGAGGGTGGTTAACTGTGAAAATAGAACATAATATGGAACTTATGTCAAAAGTAGATACCAAGATTAAGTCTGTAGGGCGTCACAACGTTGGCAATTGGATCGACTTCCATTGCGATTTGATTGATCTGCGAATTGCTAAGGGAATAACCCAGGCAGAGGTTGCCAAGTTACTGGGTATTTCTCAGCCAGCAGTGTCGCAATTTGAAAAGCTGAACTCTATGCCACACGTGGAGACTGTGCTTGCCTATGCTCTGGCAATAGGGGCAAAGCTGAACTTCTCGGTTGAAGACAAAGGCTAGCCCGAGGCTCACTGAACAATTTCGGGGACAGAGCCAGACCAAGCTTTTCTGATATCTGCAAGTTCTAGCTTTGCTACACCTTGTATATCTACTGCATGAGACTCTTTGTCAGTGACTCCGATTCTTAGAACTGGGACACCCCTTGCCTCACACAGCGACTGG
>CAYZRV010000009.1:0-34048 GCA_964480885.1 uncultured Aquiluna sp.
TCGGGCGGATATTTATAGGCAATCGCCCAGCGTGGGGCTCGCGAGGTAGTTCCAAGCTCCCGCTGCCTGGAAAGGTCATCGACCTTGATCACGACACCGTCAATCTCGTGCTCAATTGAGTGACGCTTTTGCTCAAGAGTTGAGATGTATTTGTAAGCCTTCTTGCTATCGGCTAAAACCTCGTACCGAGAAGTTGTTGGAAGTCCCCAAGAGGAAAGAAGTTCATAAACTTCGCTCTGGCTTTTTAGATCAGCTGCGAAAGCACCGAAGCCATGAACCAGCATTCGCAGTGGTCTCGATGCCGTCACCTGGGGGTCTTTTTGGCGAAGAGAACCAGAAGCAGAGTTTCTCGGGTTGGCAAATGGCTTTCCGCCCTGCTTCACAATATTGGCGTTTAACTTCTCAAAGTCCTTTAGGGCAAAAAACACCTCGCCTCTAACCTCAATCACAGCTGGGTGATTTTTGCCCTGGAGCGTGTGGGGAATGGATTCAATGGTCATGACATTGGCGGTCACGTCCTCCCCCACCTCACCATCTCCTCTGGTGGCAGCTGCTACCAGCTTTCCATTTTTATAAGTCAGAGAAACTGCCAAGCCATCAATCTTTGGTTCACAAAGAAAAGGTCCGCCACCGACTCTTTGGCTCCAGGCTTCGAATTCTTCTTCGCTGAATGCGTTATCTAAGCTGAGCATTTTCTCAAGGTGGGTGTGCGGGGCAAAGAGTTCGCTGGCAGAAGCTCCGATCTTTTCAGCCGGTGAATCAGAAAGGAGCTCTGGGTGCTGCTTTTCTAAGTTCTTGAGCTCTTTTTCTAGTTCGTCATACTCCTTGTCGGAGACTAGCGATTCGTCGTGCTGGTAGTAAGCGTCTTTATAGCGAGCAATCAGTGTGCGGAGCTCTTCAATTCGCTCGGCATCAGACATTTACAGTTGCCTTGCTGGAGGTTCTATCAATTGTGGTTTGGCCAAGGACACGACTTCCCTGATATAAAACTGCAGTTTGTCCAGGTGCTACGCCATAGAGTGGTTCCAACACCCTGATTGCAAGTTCTCCATCCACAACTGCAGCTTGAGCAGGAACCGAATCGGCATGAGCTCTGACCTGAACCTCGCAGTGAAAGAATTCGCTCAGATTCTCAGGTGCTTTTCCGCACCACGAGTAGCGAGCGCCGAATAGTTCAGTTATCTCTAGTGCCTCTTCGGGACCAACCACAACCTCTTTAGTCTTTGGTCTAATCTCCAGGACATACCTGGGTCTTCCATCCTTGGCTGGTCTGCCCAGCCTCAAACCTTTTCTTTGACCGATGGTAAATCCGACGTGTCCGTCATGCTCTCCAACAACCTGACCTGACTGATCGATTATTTTGCCAGGCTCACTTGGAATGAATTCCCTCAGCCACTCCCTGGTGTCACCCTCTGGAATAAAGCAGATGTCATAGGAGTCTGGCTTGTTGGCAACCGTCAGCCCTCTGTCGGCTGCCTCTTTTCTGACCAGGTCTTTGGATGCGGTGGCACCAAGTGGGAAGAAGGAGTGCTTGAGCTGCTCCTGGGTCAGAACACCAAGCACATAGCTCTGATCCTTAGCCATGGCTAGAGATCTGTGAAGCTCGTAGTTTCCGTCGCTATCTTGAGTAACGGTTGCATAGTGACCCGTGCAGAGGGCATCAAAGCCGAGAGCTAAGGCTCTTTCCAATAGGGCCGCAAACTTAATTCGCTCGTTGCAGCGCATGCAGGGATTCGGAGTCCTACCCGCCTGGTATTCGCTGACAAAGTCGTCAACCACATCCTGCTTGAATCTCTCCGAGAAGTCCCAGACATAAAAAGGAATCCCCAGCTTCTTGGCTGCTCGCTGGGCATCCATCGAGTCCTCGATGGTGCAGCAACCACGCGATCCAGTTCTGAGGGTTCCGGGCATTCTGGAAAGGGCCAGGTGGACACCGACCACCTCGTGACCTGCCTCTACCGCCCTGGCAGCGGCAACGGCCGAATCAACGCCACCACTCATTGCCGCTAGCACTCGCATGATAGAAGTCTAAATTGGCTTACTGACTTGTTCGAGAGGCGCTGAGAGCCTTGGGATAGGCCCTCTCCAAGGCTTCAATAAAGACCTTGGCGTCCTCCCAGGTGGTCGTGTGGCCTAAAGTCACCCGCAAACAGGATGAGGCGTCCTGGTCGCTATAGCCCATGGCAACCAGCACATGGGATGGACCGAGCACTCCAGCCTGACAGGCACTTCCTGCCGAAACACTCACTCCACTCTGATCGAGCAGAAACAGCAGGGAGTCGTTGTTTACACCAGGAAAGATGAAGTGGGCATTGTGAGGTATGCGCTTCGCATTTTCGGCCGTAACAATTACCTCAGGAACTATTTTCCTAACCTCAGCCTCGAGCCAATCTCTGATTTCCTGCAGTCTTGCCGTGCGAGAGCTCATTTCTGACACAGCCTCTGAGATGGCTGCAGCTAGAGATGAAGCTAGTGGATAGTTCATGGTGCCGGAGCGTAGACCTCTCTCCTGTCCACCTCCGTGAATCAGGCTCTCTGGCTTAGCGTTTCGTTTTACGATCAGCGCGCCAATTCCAATGGGAGACCCGAGTTTGTGACCAGAGGTTGTCATGGCTGTCAGTCCAGATTTAGAAAAGCTGACTGGAATATTCCCAATGGCCTGGACCGCATCAGAATGAACAGGGATCTGATACTTATTGGCAAGTTCACAGACTTTTGACATGTCAGTGATTACTCCGGTTTCGTTATTTACCCACATCAGAGAAATCAGTGCAACATCTGCTGCTCGATCGTTTAGAACTTGCTCGAGATGATTTAGATCCAGTGCTCCAGCTTTGTTTACGCGAATTTCAATTAGCTCAGCGCCTTCGTGCTTCACTACCCAGTCCAGCGGATCAAGCAGGGCTTTGTGTTCAGTCGCAGAGGAAATGATTACAGATGTGCCCGGCTTTCTTGACCACCACATACCTTTGATGGCCTGGTTGTTTGCTTCGGTTCCTCCGGAAAGAAAAATGACTTCTGACTTGTCACAGCCAACAGCCGCCGCCACCTGATCTCTGGCCTCCTCCAAAATTTCTCTAGTGGTTTGACCATGCGAGTGGACAGATGATGGATTGCCAAGCGCATTGAGTGCTCTATCGAGAGCATCTTTGGCCACCTTACGGATGGGCGTGGTGGCAGCGTGGTCAAGAAAGATTGGCATTGCGTTAAGCCTAATCTCCCGCAGTTACCCTCTTTTCTTACTAGCCTTGGGCAGGTAGGAAACCAAGTGATTACTGAAAAACAAGATCTGGCCCCGCTGGGAATGCATCTTCTCGATGGCGGAGGGGTGTTTGGTGTTTGGTCCCAATCCGCAACCTCACTTGATCTTCTAATCCTCAACCCGGAAGACACCTCCGAAATCCTCCACACCCTCCCCTTGGAAAGAGCCGATGGCGGAATCTGGACAGTTGGCGATGACAGGCTGCAAAGAGGGATTAAGTATGTTCTCAGAGCAAATGGACCTGAGGGACCCCGCCATGCCTTTCAACCGCAGCGCAATCTGCTTGACCCTTATGCCCGTGGCTTAGTTCGCGAAAACCCCAAGGATTATCACTGCGTTGCAATTGAGCACGAGTTTGACTGGCAGGGTGTTGGCAAGCCTGGTACCTATTTGGATCAGACCATCATCTATGAGGCTCACGTGAGAGGGCTCAGCCGCATAAACCCTCAGATTCCAGAGGACATCCGAGGAAGCTACGCAGCCCTTGCTCACCCAGCCACCATCGACTACCTAAAGAAACTTGGCATCACGGCCCTGGAACTTTTGCCCATCCAGGCCATTATCTCTGAACCGAGACTTGTGAATCTAGGACTGATTAATTACTGGGGCTATAACACCATCAACTTCTTCACCCCGCACATGAGATACGCATCAGAAAAGGCAAGAGCTGAAGGCCCCGAGGCCATGCTCACCGAGCTGAAGAGTGCAATCAGAGAATTACACAGAGCAGGCATTGAAGTTATTCTCGATGTTGTCTATAACCACACGGCCGAGGGTGGACAGAGAGGTCTCACCTACTCATATAGAGGTCTGGATAACTCCTCCTACTATCGACAGGACGATCAGGGAAACTACGACGATACGACCGGATGCGGCAACTCACTCAACTTTGGTGAGCCAATGGTGCAGAGGCTGATGCTGGATAGCCTTCGCTACTGGATTGAAGAGCTGCAGATTGATGGATTCCGCTTTGACCTTGCCACCACATTGGCAAGAGATGAAAACAATGTGTTTGACCAAAGCCATCCGGTATTGAAGGCGATGCAGTTGGACCCGGTCATATCAAAGGTGAAGAGAATAGTCGAGCCCTGGGATGTTGGACTAGGGGGTTGGCAGACGGGGAACTTCCCCCAAGAATTTCCCGAGTGGAACGACCGCTTCCGTGATTCAGTCAGAAAGTTTTGGCTGGCAGATATCCAAAACCACAGAGTTCACGCAAGCCACAATAACGGGGTTAGAGAACTCGCCTACCGAATAACCGGCTCGCAGGATGTAATGAACGATGGCACCCCCCTTGGGACCATCAACTTCATAACTGCTCATGATGGCTTCACACTTTGGGATCTTGTTAGCTATAACGAAAAGCACAATTCAGAAAACCGTGAAAACAATCGTGATGGATCTTCCAACAATCTCAGCTTCAATCACGGCATCGAAGGCGAGACTAAAGACGAAGAGATAAATTTTCAACGTCGCAAATCGGCAAGAAATCTCATGGGCACACTCCTACTCTCGCCCGGGGTTCCCATGATCACTTCCGGCGACGAAAGACTTAAGACCCAAGCCGGAAACAATAACGCCTACTGCCAGGACAATCAGCTCAGCTGGCTTAGCTGGGAAAGCACAGAGGTGGTTGAAAACTTTTATGAAACGACCCGCTACCTGATAGAACTGAGAAAGAAATATCCATCACTACGCTCTGACGCTTTCACGCAGCTGACACCGCCTTCCTCTAGCCATGATCAGACTCTTTGGTTCTCCGTGCGCGGCGATGAGATGACTCTGGATGATTGGCATAACACAGAGCGCAGAACTCTGCAGCGCCTGACCTACAGCATTCGAGAGGGAAAGCCGCAAGGGCTTCTGCTCATCATCAACGGCACTGAGGTTCAGAAGCCCATCACGCTCCCGAGGCTTCCTATCGGCGGTGGACTAATTCTGAAGTGGGACTCGGCCCTGGAAACACCCCCCACTGACACTCACCTGGTGCTTCCAGGCAGTGAAATCCTGTTGACTCAGACCAGCATGCAGCTATTTGAGGTCCAATAACCAAAAGCGGGAATTCCTCAGTAAATTTGCCCTGTGAGCAATCCTCAAGAGCAGGTGGGAAGATTCCCAATCGTTGCTCTTTCCCCTGAGGTTGACGGTGGTAAATACCCAGTCAAAGCCTTCGAGGGTGAGGTCATAACCTTTCAGGCAACCTGCATCAGGGAAGGTCATGACAAGCTGGCCGCAGAGCTGATTCTGGAAAGCCCGACGGGCAAGAAACTGCGCCAAGCCATGACTTTGGTAAACCCTGGACTCGATCTCTGGCAGACCAAGGCTCAGCTGACAGAGATCGGAAGCTATAGCTATCAGATTTCAGCCTGGGATGATGAGTATGCAACCTGGCTTCACACAACCCATGTGAAACTTGCTGCCTCCCAGGATGAAGAGCTGATGATGCTGGAGGGGATCAAGCTTCTCGAACAGTTTGCCAAACAAGCAGAGTCAAACAGGTTTTCAAGCTTCGCCAAAGAGCTAGCGAAGCAAAAGCTTTCACCAAAAGAGCGTCTTGCCAAAGTAGAAAAAGAGCTGACTGATCTCGCCCGAAGTAATCCACTTAGAAACCGCGAGACTCTTTCGAGAAAAGTGTGGATTAGGTGTGAGAGAAAACTTGCTGGAAGTGGCAAGTGGTATGAATTCTTTCCCCGCAGCGAGGGTGCTAAGCAGAACCCCGATGGCAGCTGGGTGTCGGGAAATTTCAAGACCGCCATTGCGAGCCTTGATCGAGTCAGTGAAATGGGCTTCGACGTTTTATATCTGCCACCCATACATCCGATTGGTAGAAATTTCCGCAAAGGAAAAAACAACACCCTGAACGCAAGCCCTCAGGACCCAGGTTCCCCCTGGGCTATTGGTGATGCTTCAGGTGGTCACGATGCGATTCATCCAGACCTGGGTGATGAAAAGGACTTCCAGAAGTTTGTGGCAGCAGCTAACAAGCTCGGTATTGAGGTGGCGATGGACCTTGCTCTACAGGCCAGCCCTGACCACCCCTGGGTGAAGAGCCACCCCCAGTGGTTCAGTCTTCGTGCCGATGGCACAATCGCCTATGCCGAGAATCCCCCGAAGAAATATCAGGATATTTATCCAATCAACTTTGACAATGACCTTGAGGGAATCCTGGACGAGGTCTATCGAATCCTTATGAAGTGGATTTCACTTGGTGTGAAGATTTACCGAGTTGATAATCCACACACTAAGACAGTCGAATTTTGGCAGAGGTTAATTGCTCGTGTGAATGAAAAATATCCTGAGGTCATATTCCTAGCCGAAGCATTCACAAAGCCAGCCATGATGCACACACTGGGCAAGATTGGTTTCCAACAGTCCTACAGCTACTTCACCTGGCGCAATACCAAGGATGAACTGGTTAGTTACCTAAATGAGCTTGCCTATCAGTCGGCAGATTTCTTTAGGCCAAATCTCTGGGTTAACACCCCCGACATCCTCACCGAATATCTCCAGTTCGGTGGCAAGCCGGCCTTCAAGATCAGAGCAACCATTGCCTCACTAGGGGGAGCCAGCTGGGGAATGTATGCGGGCTTTGAGCTCTATGAGTCTGTCGCCAGACCAGGCAGTGAAGAGAACATCGACAATGAGAAGTATGAATACAAGGCTAGGGATTTTGCCCAGGCACTAAAGCGTGATGCCTCCCTTGCGCCATGGATCAGACTGCTGAACGAAATCAGAGACAAGAATCCAGCTCTTCAATACCTTCGCAATTTAGAGACTCACTACTCCGATGACTCCAGCATTCTGGTTTTTTCTAAGCAATTGGCAGCTGAATTCAACCAAGGTGTAGACAACACGGTAATTGTGGTCGTGAATACCGATCCCCATTCAGTTCGAGACACTATGGTTCATCTGCGCATGGATGTTCTAGGTCTCCCCCACACATTCCAGGTCGAAGATCTCATCAGCGGGGAAAAGATGGAGTGGACTGAGCACAACCCCGTGAGGCTTGATTCATTTACTGAGCCAGCTCTGATTCTGAGAGTTATTAGATGACCCTGGACCACGAGCTCTCGGAGATAGCCGAGGGCAGACACTACAACCCTCACTCCCTACTTGGTTTTCACTCAACTGGCGAAACTTTTGTAATTAGAACGCTTAGACCACTTGCAAAAAAGGTTTTAATAATCACCGCAGAAGGTGAGAAGGAAATGGCTCATCTGCAAGGAGGAGTCTGGGAGCTTAGGGGCAAAGGTCAGAAATTTGACTACCGTATCAGAGCTGAGTATCAAAACGGTCCAGATTGGTTGACTGCCGATTCATACAACTTCTCTGCCACCATCGGCGAGCTGGATCTTTATCTGATTACTGAAGGAAGGCACGAGGAGCTCTGGAGAGCACTCGGTGCTCATCAGAATTCATTCAAGGATTCTCTGGGCCAGGTTGATGGCGTCAGCTTCAAGGTTTGGGCACCAAATGCTTCTGCGGTGAGGGTGGTTGGAGATTTCAACGGCTGGAATGGGATTGCCCATCAGATGCGTTCGATGGGTGGCTCAGGTGTCTGGGAGCTATTTGTTCCTGGAATAAGACCTGGTGATCTCTATAAGTTTCAGATTAGAACCAGGTCAGGTCACTGGATCACCAAGATTGACCCGATGGGAAGAAGCTTTGAGCATCCCCCCGCCACATCCTCCGTAGTCGAAGTCTCAAGCTATAAGTGGCAAGACTCCAATTGGATGAAACAGCGAGAGTCTCGAGATCCACTTTCTTCACCAATGAGTATCTATGAGGTTCACTTGGGTTCCTGGCGAGGCGTGAAGAACTATCGGGAGCTAGCAAGTGACCTCATTGGTCACGTGAAATACCTTGGTTTCACTCACGTTGAATTCATGCCCTTAGCCGAGCATCCCTTTGGAGGCAGCTGGGGCTATCAGGTAACTGGTTACTACGCACCGACTTCAAGGTTTGGTTCTCCCGATGATTTTCGATACCTGATCGATGAGCTACACAAAGCTGGAATTGGTGTGATTCTGGATTGGGTCCCAGCCCACTTCCCCAAGGATGACTGGGCATTGGCAAGGTTCGATGGCGAAGCCCTCTATGAAGATGCTGATCCAAGACGCGGCGAGCATCCCGACTGGGGAACCTTCGTATTTAACTTTGGAAGAACCGAGGTGAGAAACTTCCTAGTTGCCAATGCCAATTACTGGTTTGAGGAATTCCATATCGATGGACTGAGAGTGGATGCCGTGGCATCGATGCTGTATTTGGATTATTCGCGCAAAGATGGCGAGTGGCTTCCGAACGTGCACGGCGGTAGGGAAAACCTAGATGCCATCAGGTTCTTGCAGGAAACTAATGCCACCGTCTACCGGCGCTATCCAGGCATCATGATGATTGCTGAGGAGTCCACTGCCTTCGCAGGAGTGAGTGCACCAACCGACACCGGTGGTCTCGGATTTGGATTTAAGTGGAACATGGGTTGGATGCATGACTCTTTGGAATACATCAAGAGGGAACCAATTCATCGCAAGTATCACCACGGTGAAATAACCTTCTCGATGCTATACGCCTATGACGAGAAGTTTGTCCTTCCCATAAGTCACGACGAAGTGGTGCATGGGAAGGGTTCCCTTATCAGCAAAATGCCAGGAGACAGCTGGCAGAAGCTAGCTGGTGTCAGGGCCTACCTCGGTTTTATGTGGACCCACCCCGGTAAGAAGCTTTTATTCATGGGTAGTGAGTTTGGTCAGTATTCCGAGTGGAGTGAAGCCCGAACTCTTGACTGGTATCTAACAGATCACGATCCGCACCGTGGACTCCAGCTATACGTCAGCGAACTCAACCAGCTATACGCGCAAAACCCTGCCCTCTGGCAGCTCGATCATTTCTCCGAGGGGTTCAGGTGGATAGATGCCGGTAATGCTGATCAGAACCTGCTCAGTTTCCTGCGGTTCGATAAAGCTGGCAACCAACTGCTGGTGATCGTGAACTTCTCAAACCAGGCTTACTTCGATTTTCGACTGGGAGTAGCTGAGTCGGGTAACTATAGCGAAGTAATGAACAGTGATCTCAGTAAATACGGCGGCAGCGATGTCAAGAACACAGCTATCCAAAGCGAGATGATTGAGTCTCACTCACTGCCCTATTCAATATCCCTTAGCATCCCGCCACTGGCCCTGCTAGTTCTTCAAAAGAGCTAGAACATAAGCGATGCTAAGCGCCTTCTGGCATCAAGCACAGAAGCATCTGAGTCACCAAGAAGACTGAATAGCTGAATCAGACGAGATCTAATTCGCTCCCTGTCATCGACTCTTTCAGCAAACAGATCCAAGAGCAGATTGAAGGCGGCTGGAGCATTGCGTGATGCCAGCAATTGATCTGCACCGAGCATCAGTTGATCCAACTCATCCAGGTTCTTTCCCTGCAGCCTCAGCATGAGTTCAACCTGGGCAAGGCCAGCCTGGGCATCAAGATCATTGGGGTATTCGATGAGTATCTTCTGGAAGAGTCTTTTAGCGTCTTCGAGTTTTCCTGACTCGATGGCTGCAATTGCATCCTGGTGGTCTTTACTCAGCGGCTTAGAAGCTTCCTTCTTGCCAACCTTGGCCTTCCCAGTGATGCCATTTTGTTGGGCCAGTTGCAAAACCTGTGACAAGACTTGCAAAAGCTGCTGCTGGGGAATTGCGCCTTGGAAAAGTGGAGCAGGTTGACCAGAGAGGATCGCCAGCATGGCAGGTGCTTGGCTAACACCAACTGCTTTAGCAAGCTGGGGAGATTTACTGAGGCTTACTTCAATTGCCACAAACTTGCCTTCGCTCGCAACAAGAATTTTCTCTAGGACAGCCCGAAGATCTTTAGACTCTTCGGTCTCATCGCTGATCAGCATCAGCACAGGAACCTTCTCGCTGATTGAGAGATATTCACGCAGTGTGTTTTGATCAGCCTGAACCAGCCAGCTGGAGACAGTCAGGGCGTCAGCATCTGTGCCCAGCGATGAGAGATCCATCGCACCACCAAAATTATTCATTGACCCAAGGCTATTGCAGTTAGCAGCTGCTGGGTGGCCCCCAGCAAGCTGACGCGGGATTCACTGCCGGCGGCAGGAACATGGAAGACCAGCATCGCTCCGTAGCGAGTCTCGATTCCAGTGGCCGAACCACCGCTGCCGAGCAGGACTGCCTCATCGCCAGAAATGGCAACAGCGTCACCAGGTTGCTTGGGAATGATGGTGTAGGTGTCGACCATATAGAGGGCAACCAGCGCTCCTCCGTCCACAGTAGTCAGAAGCACTGGATCAAAGTTTGAAAGCTGGTGATCGAATTCCAGATTTGCATTGGTAAGAGTCTCTACAAAACCTCTTTGAACCGCCGAGACATCCTCGATGTAATCATTCTCGGGATCAAGTATTAATGACCAAGTTGAATCTGCTCCCGAGTTCAATAGATCGCCCACTGCCTCAACCAAGACATCTGGAGAAACTTTCAGGAACTTGTTGTCAGGCTTCAATTGGTTAGCACCGGCCAACTCTGATGCCACCTCTGGGAAACTGATGCCAGGTAGCAGGTTTGAGTAGTGATAAAGGTTGTATTTGTCTCTTGGGCTTTCCTGCCTGAGGACAATCAGTTGCAGATTCTCCTCGCCCGTCACAAACACCATGCTTCTGGGCCAGGTGTCAGTGGCAGGAGGCAGGAAGAGCTGAATCGGTGACGACTGAATCGGCGCAGGGAAGCGTTCGGTTTCTGTGAATCTTCTAACGAGGTTGTAGTCAAATCTTCTGACCTGCAGTGCCGGGCCAGAGACTCTCACCTCTAATGATTCTCGGTTGAGTGTCTCATCTGAGGAACTAACGACAGCCAAGACCTCTTCCAAAATTCTTTCTGCCTGAACCCTGGTGACGGCCGGGGTGAGAACCTCGGGTGCTGGAATTGAAGATGGAGAAAGTAGCGGATTCTCGTAGTCCGGCACACATCCGGCCAGCATTGATATCGCCAAGGATGTAGCGGCCATGTTCGCCATGCGAGCCCTGCGTCCTCGTCTAGGTGTACCGGCTTGGCTGATAGCTCGTCTCGGAGTTCTTCTCCGGGGCGGCCTAGGACCCACTCTTCTTCGGCGATACTTTCGCCAATAGATGATTGCCTCTAGGCCTCCAAGGAGAGCACCAATTGCTATTAGAGCAAGCCCTATAAAAGTAATTGGAGCAATGGGAACTGGCTGATCTGTCAGATCCCAGGTCAGGTTGATTGATCTGGGTGCTCCCTCAATGCCGTTCGATGCAATCAGCAGGCCCGTCTCACCATCCAGTTCAGGTATTGACCTGGCCATTCCATCGCCCAGGAATTCTGCTCGCCATAAATCAGAACCACTCGGATCAGCCAGTGCTCCATCCTCGCCCCGTCTGATTTCCAAAAGCTCAGCCGTTTGGTCCAGGGTGTTGACCCGAAGCCTCAGCTCAACATAAGGGCTATCGCCCAGCCAGCCAATGATGTCTCCGTCTCTAGCCTCGGCCACAAAAACTTTTGGCCCTAAGGCCTCCACCGAGACCTCGGCCGGATAGGAGCTGAGGAGGGTGGAGGGGAGATATAGATAGGTGGTGGGTTCTGTCAGGTTAGAAATCGCCGTGATTCGATCCAGTGGCTGATTCTGTAGCTGGTTCACCACCCCGATGCTGCCTGCCACCAGGCCGCCCACAAACAGCACGAGGGCGATCCAAAAGCGCATGTGATTAGCTCCGAGTAGACTTTGCTAGCTCACAAAGTTTAGTCGCAGAGGTAGGGGCTCTTGGCCGCAGATTCACGCTTCGAGATGGTTCGACGCGGCTATGACCCCCAGTCAGTTGACCGAGAAATCAAGGTTCTCGGTGCTGAGATTGTGAGATTGCAGGAGAACAGCTCCGAACTTTCTGAACAGATCAAGACCCTCAGTCAAAAACTTGCCGAGGCCGAGCAGGAGATAGGACTAAGGACCCAGCCAAGCTATTCGGCTCTGGGAACCAAGGCCGCCAACCTGCTTTCCAATGCCGAGGAGATTTCTCTAAAGCTCTCCCAGGATGCCAAGGACCAGGCCGATGAGCTGATTGCAAGAACTGAGAGCCAGTTGGCTGAAAGACTGGCCGGTCTCGAGCAACGCTATGAGGAGCAGTTAGCCTCAGCTGAGAGAAGAAGCTCACGTCGAATCTCGGCCGCCAACCTCGAAGCTGAACACCTGATTAAGCAAGCACAAGCTAAGGCCGATCAATTAACCCTCGAGGCGATTGCCGAGGCAGGAAGAATACGTGGTCAAGTCGCAACAGAGATTGCCTCGCTGCGCTCGAGCGCTCGCAGAGAACTGGAGCAAAGGAAAGCAGAACTGGAGTCTCAATACGCCTCCAAGAAGTTCCTTCTTGCAACCGAAATACCGGTCGACCAAAGAGCTAGGGAACAGGTACTTGCCGAACTTGAAGCTCAGATAACTCAGCGCCGAAAAGACGCAGAGAATGAATACCTAGAAAAACATCAGGAAGCCGTTCGACAAACTCAGCAGTATTTGGAATCTGCTCAGCACGATATCTCTGAACTCAAGAATGTTGCTGCAAAGCTGAGACTGGAAGTTCAGACCCTGGAAATGGAAACTTCCAAGACTCAGGCGAGAATGCTGCAGGAGGCAAGGGAGAGAGCTGAGGCGCTGGTTCACTCCGCTGAACTTGAGGCTGTGGCTATCAACTCCGCCGCACAAGATGAAGCAAACAGGCTTGTGAGAAATGCAAAAGCACAGCTTGCGAGTTTAGAAAATGCTGTGCTCTCCAGTAAGACATATTTGAAAAACCTTGGCAGAGTAATCTCAGAGATTAAAGACCTGGAGGACTAATTGGAAAGAGCAAGGATTACCAATGCTTTTCAAATTGGCTTCCTGGGTGGTCTGGGTGTTCTAGCGGCAATTTTCCTAGGTGCTGCAATCGGTCAGCTGGCAACCATCCTCACCTACGTCGGTCTGGCTGCGTTCATCGCCCTGGGCATGGACCCAATGGTCAGGATGATGATCAAAGCGAAGCTGCCCCGTCCATTAGCTGTCATCATCGTCATTGTTGGGTTTCTTGCGCTGGTAGCACTGTTGCTCTGGGCAATCTTGCCTACGGCCGTCAATGAGGCAGGCAGGCTCCTTAGCCGAGTTCCCACCATCATTCAGAACATTGTCGACAATCGCCTGATTGCAACCTATGACGCTCAGTTTGGCGGTGCAATCAGTAGAGCAGCTGAAAACTCAATCAACTTTGTCTCAGACTCAAGCAACTGGCCGCAGCTGCTAGGCGGTGTCTTCCAAATAGGTTTTGGGGTTCTAAGCGGTGTCGTTGGTTTTGTAATCGTTGTGATCTTGAGCATCTATTTCATGGTTTCTCTGGAATCACTTAAGGATTACCTTGGTCTTCTGGTCGCCAGGAGCAAGCGGGAGAGCTTCAGAAAGCTAACGGATCAGATTGCTCTTTCGGTTGGCCGCTGGGTGATGGGTCAGGCATCGATTGCTCTGTTGCACTCAGTTCTAGTCTTTGGACTGCTAAGCATCCTGGGCTCCCCCTTTGCTCTCTTGCTCAGTCTCGCAGCCTTTCTCCTGGCACTGATTCCTCTGATTGGACCTGCGAGCGCCGGAGTGATTGTGGTCGGCGTGACGTATCTATCCGGGACACCATTTGCTCTTATTGTTTTGATCTACTACCTGGTCTACTTGCAGATTGAGGCCTACATCATTGGACCGAGAGTCATGCAGAAAGCGGTATCCATCCCAGCGGCCGTGGTTGTAATAGCCGCACTGGTTGGAGGAACCCTTCTAGGAGTCCTTGGTGCTCTTGTGGCAATTCCTGTAGCAGCTGCAATCTTGTTGATAGTTCGCGAGGTATGGATGCCTCGCCAACAGGCTCGCTAGTAGGTGGTCGGCAGCGGTGTGCTGCCAGGTGAAACCTCTTCCGCTATCGCATTAAGCACTCTTCTGGTTGCGCTCTCCCCCACCCACAAATGCTTCTCCCCATCAAAGGCCAAGAGCTTAGTCTTTTGAAGAACCGCAAACTTCTCTCTGGCCTGCTCAGGATTGAGAAACTCATCCAGTTCGGGAACAAGTGCAATCAACGGTGCTGGATAGTTCTCCCAACGCTTCAAATCCTCTTCACCAGCCCTCCTGAGAGGAGGAGAGAGGAGAATCGCTCCAGCTATGTCGTGATCTGGTCCGTACTTTATTGCTAACTCTGTTCCAAAGGACCAGCCCACTAGCCAGGGTCTGGGGAGTCCTCTTTCCCTGCAGAAATTAATCGCAGCTTTCACATCTAGTTCTTCTCTAATGGCATCACCAAAGGTTCCAGAGGATTTCCCCCTGGGTGACTCGGTTCCTCTGGTGTTAAAGCGAAGCACTGCGGCGGAAATGAGCTCGGGTAATCGATTGGCCATCTTGCGCAGAAGGTGTGAATCCATGAATCCACCGTGAGTTGGTAGTGGGTGAAGAGTGACTAGTGTGACCTTTACTGGTTTGTCTTTGGGGAGAGCTAGTTCACCGACCAAGATTTCACCATCGTCAGTTTGGAGTTCGATTTCTTCCCGGATGCTTGGAAGCTCGGTGTTGGAGGTGATTTCAATCAAGGAAGAATCCCATCAAAGATCTTCCAGCAGTGATTATGGAAGTGTCTTCTTGATTGCACGCCGCGATGAGTGTCCCACGCGACCGTGTGAACTATTCCAGGTGTTATCAGAACCACACAGACAGGACAGACCCAACTCTTACCCTCTTCGGCGTTATTTCCTGATGTCTGTGAAACTTCAAATTCAATGCCACGCTTGTTCTCGATGTGTGGAATGGAAGTCCAGAGTCGCGAGACATCGAGCTCCTGATACTCCCTCTTTGGTGCTCCGCGCCTTCTTTTGCCTCTGGCCATCAGTACCAGTTGTGTTTATCGGAGTGAACCAGCGCTGCACACGGAGAACCGTAGCGGCCATCGATATATCCAAGACCCCAGCGAACCTGAGTTTCGGGGTTGGTTCTCCAATCGGCTCCGGCTGATGCCATCTTGCTGGCCGGTAATGACTGCGGAATTCCATATGCCCCCGAGGAGCGGTTGGTGGCATTCCATCTCCAGTTGCTCTCCCGCTCCCAAAGCTTCACAAGACAGGAGTACTGGTTGAAGTCCCAGCCACGCTTACTCACCTCACCTAGAGCAAAGGCCTTAACGCTTCCCGTTTCTGGATAGGGAGCCGTCCGAACGGTGATTCCCCTGGCAGCCTGTCCTGTCAAAACCTCGAAGTCGGCCCGGGAGAAATCTTCCCCCTCGACCGGTCTTATGGTCAGGGTTTGATACTCAACATCGGGAGCTGGGAAAGTCTGCATGGTGTTGGCACTGGCCATGGTTCCGGAATAGGGATCGACCACGGTGACCATCACAAGGGAGGATGCAAAAAAGTAGCCCAGGACGGCTAGGTGTCGCCTTGGGCGTGATTTTGAAAGGGCGTGTTTTCCCACAATCCTCCAGCTAGAGGCTTAAAGCCTAGTTTGGCTGGGATTGATAGGCAATTACCCCAGCAAACGCTGGGCATGGAGGGCGGTAACCGTCATGGCTAAAAACTCATTCACCTCAGTCTTATTCGGCCCACCTTTACCTCGACCAAGCTCCCTGGTCCTAAGCTCCATGGGCTCCGGGCCTAAAAGGACACCCTCCTGCACTCGGATTAGATCCAGCAGCTGATTGACCTGCTTTGGTCGATAGCCGCTTCTAGCCTGAGAGAAGCGATCCTTTGGGTCTCTCGAGATGACCTCGGAAATCATGCCAATTAGTCGTCTGTTCTCCCGCCTCATCTCTGTCTTGCCAATTCGACCCAGGCGCTCGGTGAGTTCCCTAACCTCAAAATCATCAGCAACCTTTGCCAGGGCGAAGTCAACCTGATCTATTCGATAGCCAGCGGGCACTAAATCAAACTTTGCCACCGACAGCATCGAGGGGGTGACAATCCGACTCTGCGGATTTTCATACTGTCTTCTGACTCGATCCAGCAGAGCATCAACCTGCTCCGGGTCATAGCCGAGCAGCTTGCCGGTGACCTTTTGGATGCTCATCAGAATGCCACGAGAGAGAGTAGATAGGCGACAAAGCTGGAGGGAAGCATCGAATCCAATCGATCCATGAATCCTCCGTGCCCTGGCAAGACATCCCCCATATCTTTCACATTCAGATCTCGCTTGATTAGCGATTCGGAGAGATCTCCGAGCACCGAGCTAATCAATATCGCTACTGCGAATAGTAGACCAAACCAAAGTGACGAAGAAGTTAAATACCCCGTGAGGAAGCCTCCGGCAAAGGCCCCAACCACCGATGCCAAGAATCCCTCCCAGGTCTTCTTAGGCGAGATAGTGGGAATCAGCTTGGTTCTGCCAAAGAATCTGCCGACCAGATAGCCGAAGCTGTCAATCATGACAACCGTAATCACCAGCGAAAAGACCCAGACTGTTCCATCCTCCCGATTGATCAGCAGCACCGCATAGCTAATCAAAAAGGGGACATATACAAGCTGAAAGGCAATTGCTCCAAAATCTCTCAGAGCAAACTTAGGTGAGACAAACTGCCTGAGTGCAAAAAGCTCAAATGTTCTGATTGCAACTAGGACTGCCACCGATCCAATCAGTGAATACCACTGGCCAATAGTTCCAAAAAAGTAGGTCGAAAAAACTATTACCAAAGCTGCCAGTGGAGTAATTTTTGGAACCGACCAGCCAGAAATCCTTAGCACCTTGGTTAGTTCCCGAGATGCCATTAGGGATGCGAATGCGACCCAGGCGGTAAAGGCAAGTGGGTGAAGGAGTGAAATGAGAAAGACGCCGCCAAGGCTGAACCCGACAATCAGCCGGGGGCCAAGGGTGCGGGTCTTTGAGCTTTCCACCTAAACCTCGAGAAGTTCGGCCTCTTTGTTTTTCAGAGCATCATCAATCTTGTCGACGTGGGCTTTGGTGATGGCCTCGAGCTCCTTTTCGGCACGTTCGATTTCATCCTCACCTGCACCACCATCTTTCTTCAAAGCCTCTAGATCCTCTTTGGACTTGCGTCTGATGTTCCTGACTGAAACTCTCCCGTGCTCAGCTTTGTCGCGAGTGAGCTTGACGTATTCCTTGCGTCTTTCTTCAGTGAGTTCGGGGAGATTGATGCGGATAATGTTGCCGTCGCTGTTTGGTTGTGCTCCAAGATTTGGCATGGCAAGCAGTGCCTTTTCAATGCCCGAAAGTGCTCCCTTGTCATAGGGGGTGATCAGGATTGATCTGGCCTCAGGATTTTGAATGCCAGCAAGCTGAGAAAGTGGAGTTGGTGTTCCGTAGTAATCAACCATGACCTTCTGGAACATCGCTGGGTTCGCTCGGCCAGTTCTGATCGAAGCAAAGTCTTCCTTGGTCGCCTCAACGGCCTTGTCCATTTTGTCTTTGGTCTCAGCCAAAATCTCAGAGATCATTTTCCTTGTCCTTGCTTCCTATGGTTTGACGTAGGTGCCGACCTGCTTACCAAGCAGTGCTGCGGCAACATCCTTCATTCCAAAAACTCTCATCGGCATCTTGTTATCCATGCAGAGAGAAAATGCTGTGGCATCAACCACCCTAAGTCCCTGAATCAGTGCTTCCTGATAACTTATTTCACTCAGCCTGGTGGCATTTGGGTCACGTTTAGGATCTGCAGTGTAGACGGCATCAACACCGTTCTTTGCAACCAAAACCTCATCAGCATGAATCTCGAGTGCCCGCTGCGCGGCAACGGTATCGGTAGAAAAGTAAGGCAGACCCGCTCCTGCACCAAAAATGACTACTCTTCCCTTTTCTAAGTGTCTTATCGCACGAAGTGGGAGGTATGGTTCGGCAACCTGTGCCATCGAGATTGCAGTCTGCACTCTCACCGAAGCACCAGCCTGCTCCATGAAATCCTGCAGGGCAAGGGCATTCATGACGGTGCCGAGCATTCCCATGTAATCGGCTCGACCTCTGTCCATGCCTCGGTTGGAAAGCTCGGCTCCGCGGAAGAAGTTTCCTCCGCCAACCACAATCGCTATCTCAACGTCTTTGGCAGCTGCGGCTATGTCTTTAGCAATCTCAGATACGACATCGGGGTTAACCCCTAAGGATCCCCCACCAAAGGATTCACCGGAGAGTTTTAGTAATACCCTGCGCTTTTTTGCCACCGTGCAACCTCCAAGAGCCAATCCCGAGGTCAATCCTAGGGGGAAAGCTAAAGGGGCCCAGCTTGCCAGCTAGGCCCCTTTGGAAAGCAATTTGGTGGCTTAGGCTCCGACGCGGTAGCGAACAAAACCGGTCAGCTTCAGCCCAGCCTGCTCAGCAACCTTGCCAACCGAGGACTTGTTGTCCTTGGCAAAGTCCTGATCAACTAGACAGGTCTCCTTGAAGAAGCCATTGACTCTGCCTTCAACAATCTTTGGCAGTGCCGCCTCTGGCTTACCTTCGTTCTTCGCGGTCTCAGCTGCGATCTCTCGCTCCTTGGCCACAACATCGGCAGGAACCTCGTCCCTGGTCAGATACTGCGGGCTGAAGGCTGCGATGTGGACGGCGATGTCGTGAGCCGTTTCGGCGTTAGATCCCTCGTATCCGAGCAGGACTCCAACCTGTGGAGGAAGATCACGACTGGTTCGGTGAAGGTAGGCATCAACAGCTGGTGCCTCAATGACATCAATTCGTCTCAGCTCGACCTTTTCTCCCATGATTGCAGCCTGATCGGTGATCGCATCGGCAACGCTCTTGCCACCGGTTGAGGAGGCAAGCGCTGTTGCTACATCCTTGGCACCGGATGCAAAAGCAGCATCGGCAATCTGCTCGGCCAGAGAAACAAAGTTCTCTGCCTTGGCAACGAAGTCGGTCTCGCAGGCAAGCTCGAGAAGCATTGCCTTGCCGGCTGCGGTTCTGGCGACGACCAAACCGTTGGAAGTTGCACGGCCCTCGCGCTTGGAAACACCCTTGAGGCCCTTAAGTCTGAGAACTTCAAAAGCTTTTTCAATGTCGCCGTTAGCTTCATCAAGTGCGCTCTTGCAGTCCATCATTCCAGCGCCGCTCTTTTCGCGAAGCGCCTTTACATCTGCCGCTGTGTAGTTAGCCATTACTCAGCCGCCTTCTCTTCGGTCTTTTCTTCAGCCTTTGCCTGGCCCTCAAGAAGCTCGCGCTCCCACTCGGCCAGAGGCTCAGCCTCTTCGCCACCCTTGTTGTGACGAGCAATCATGCCGTCGGCAGCTGCGTCAGCAATCACCTTGGTGAGAAGTTCGATTGAACGAATTGCGTCATCGTTTCCTGGGATACCAATGGTGACCTCATCTGGGTCGCAGTTGGTGTCAAGAATTGCAATGACTGGGATGCCTAGCTTGCGAGCTTCGGTGACAGCAAGGTGTTCCTTGTTGGTGTCAACCACCCAGATTGCGCTCGGGGTTTTGTGAACGTTGCGAATACCACCGAGTGACTTCTCAAGTTTCTCCTTCTCACGCTGAAGCATGAGAAGTTCCTTCTTGGTTAGTCCCGACTTGGTTGGGTCTTCAAAGTCATAGGTCTCAAGCTCCTTTAGGCGCTGAATGCGCTTGGCAACAGTTGAGAAGTTAGTTAGCAATCCACCTAGCCATCTCTGGTTGATGTATGGCTGACCAACCCGCAGTGCTTCAGAGGCAATAGCCTCCTGGGCCTGCTTCTTAGTTCCGACGAACATGATTGATCCACCGTTGGCAACCAGATCACGGACAAAGTTGTATGCCTTGTCGATGTAATCAACTGACTGCTGTAGGTCAATGATGTAGATGCCGGAGCGGTCGGTGAGAATATGCCGCTTCATTTTTGGATTCCATCTGCGAGTCTGGTGTCCGAAGTGGACACCTGCATCGAGCAGCTGGCGCATGGTTACGCTGGCCATAAGGCACTCCTTTGGACACAAAAGTGTCCACTCAGTTTCTGGCTGAAACGGTTGAATCAGCCCCTGGCAAGACCTACCGATAGAACCCCCGTGAGGGACCGAGCTATCAGGGTTTTGTTGGTCTTACGCGAATTCGCCTTCCTTGCGGAAGGCGTGTTGCCAGCATAACAGCGAATCGAGGCCTTATCCACCAAAACCTTTGCGACTGGGCGTTGCCGCTATTTAAGGGGGCAGGGTTGCTAAATGCTAAAAATCATTGCCATATTCACGCTATTTATCTCCATCCTCAATCAACCTGTGAGGCCACCAGAAATATGGGCTACACCCATACCCGACTTTAGAGACAGGCACTATTCCAACTACTTCTTGCCCGCTGAAAAGTGGGGTAAAGGACACCGGGGAATTGACCTGCAAATGAAAGATGGAGAGGCTCTCCACTCCCCCTTTGATGGCAGGGTGCACTTTGTTGGGAAAGTTGTCAATCGCAGCCTCATCACTCTGAGAAGTAGTGGCGGTTTGCTCGCCAGTTTTGAACCTGTCTGCAGTGATCTAGAGCAGGATGCATTGATTTCACAGGGCGAAGTGATTGGTTATTTCTGCCAAGGTGACCCTGACTATTCGGAGCATTGCGAGAACTGTCTTCACTTTTCAGTTAGAAGCGAATACGGCTATCTAAATCCGTTGCTTTTTGTTTCGAGCGTAAAGCCAAGTGTTGTTATTACTTAGGCACGTGGATGTGCCTGCTCGAAGGCATCCCTGAGCCTCTCGACGGAGACGTGTGTGTAGATCTGGGTGGTGGCGAGGGAAGCATGGCCGAGAATCTCCTGCACGGCCCTGAGGTCCGCTCCATGATCCAAAAGGTGAGTGGCAGCCGAGTGACGAAGAGTATGGGGACCTGCGGCACCCGTTGGGGTCTGCGCAAGTTGGTTCGCAACCAGTGAGTAGAGCTGACGAACCCCAACCCTCTTACCTCGAGAAGTTAGAAGCAGTGACTCTGGTGAAGATTCAATTTGAAACTTGGGTCTTCCTTTTCGAATCCAGAGGTCTATTGCCTTGGCGGCTGCTTCTCCGTAGGGAAGCATTCGCTGCTTATTGCCCTTTCCGGTCACCTTGAGAAGTTTTCTAGAGAAATCAATATCGGAAATGTTCAAGCTAGCTAGTTCGCTTACTCGCATACCCGTTGCATAGAGCAGCTCGAAGGCACACATATCTCTTAGTGCAGAAGGGTTGTCCTCCGTGGCAAGTTTGGAAAGTCTTTCAAATACTTCTGAAAGGGATCTTTCGCTAGCAACCTTTGGAAGAGTTCTCTCCAGTTTTGGAGCCTTGAGTCTCAACCCTGGGTCGAAGTCAATCAGGCCTCTTTGAAATAGAAACTCGGTGAAAGTTTTCGCACTGGATGTTTTTCTAGCGAGGGTACTTTTGGTCGCACCAGCCTCTGACTGCCGCCACATCCAATCCCGGAGAGCATTGAGAGAAAGTTCCTGAGCAGTGTCCTTTAGAAATTCAATAAGGTCGCTTAGGTCTGCGCGATACGCCTTTAAGGTGTTATCACTCATCCCCCGTGCCTTTAGGGAGTCAAGAAATAGATGAAGCAACTTCTCCACAAAGCCAGATTAGGCTAGCGAGCCAATATTCCTCGGACATCTCGAAGGCTCACCCCGGACTCAATGGCAATTTCCTCAATGGTTTTAGCTCCATTCAAGATTGCGTCATCAACTCGGCGCTTGAGCTGACTCGGGTGAATCGGTTGCGTGCCAAGCCAGATGGGATCGGCGAGCCCGCTGGCAATCAGCGCATTGCAACCAGCAGCCGATGATCCAATTGGACCTGCGACGGCGTAGACACCTCTGCCCAGTTGTCTTGCATGGCCTGCGGTGTTTTTTGATCCCGATCGAAAGCCAGCTTCAACCACATAGGTTTCCGAGCTGGCGGCAGCGATCAATCTGTTTCGCTGCAGAAACCGAAAACTGGTTGGTGCAGTGCCGCAAGCCATTTCACTAATCATTGCTCCACCTCCCTGAACAATTGAATGAAATAGCTCCCAGTTAATCTGCGGATAGGCACGATCCAATCCTCCGGCCATGAATGCTGCAGTTTTCACTCCCATCTTTAGCGCAGTCTGGTGAGCCCTGGAATCAATGCCGAGTGCTCCTCCAGAAATAATCGGTAGGCGAAGTTTTTTCACAAGCTTCTCGGTGTTTGTTAGTCCCGTTGCAGATGGCTTTCTGGTTCCTACCACAGCTGCACACTCGCCCTCTAGAAAAGAGATGTCACCTGCAACCCAAAGCAGATACGGCTCATGGGGACTCAGGTCAGCAAGTTTTCCAAATAAGCCTGGTGCATCTTCTGGAAAGACAGGTCTTGCATTCCAACGAATGCCACGCTCGATAAGGGCAACGACATTGCGGCGAGGAAGTCTAAGCTGAATTCTCTCGATGAGCTCAGGTATCTGTGATGCGTATTCCTCGGTTACTAACTGCGGCCAAAGAATCTTGGCTTCACCGGACCTAAAATCCTCAAGAGCTTGAATTCCCCTTGCAACAAATATTTTCCTAGCTAATGCATCACCTGGTTCATGAAGTAGCGACCAGAGAATTAGCTGCTCTTGTTCGAAAGTGGTCTGCATAAATCTTCCTTTTGGAAGATGTTGCAGAAAAACCTAAGTTCTGTGTTAGGAGATTTTGGAATCTGTGGATAACTAGGGCTTATCGCCGACTGCTAGCTCTTCAGGAATTTCGATGTCCCTCTTGCCAATCTCCTCAAGGTTCACGTCCTTAAAGGTCATGACCTTGACCTGCTTGACGAAGCGGTCTGTTCTATAGATGTCCCAAACCCAGACATCCTGCATGGTGATCTCGAAGTAGAAGTCGGTTGTAGTTTCGATTCTCTTTAGCTCGACCTCGTTGCAGAGGTAGAACCTTCGCTCTGTCTCTACCACGTAGCGGAACATCTTCACCACATCGCGGTATTCCTTATAGAGGGAGACCTCGGCATCCCGGTCGTAGTCTTCGAATTCCTCGTCCATGGCGGTCAGTCTAACCCTCCGAAGCTGGAAAGATTTTGGGGTCTCAACAAAGCTCTGTTACAGCCATGTGAACAGATTTAGGGCAGCAGCAAATCTGCTCTAGGCTAGGGATTTGTTAGGAAGGTTGGGCTGTTTTGACCGCTGATAAGACACCAAAAGTAACGGTTCGGGTGGGCGAAAAAGAGACCGAATTATCGGTGGTTTCGGCGACCGAAGGTCATAGCGGCATTGACATTTCCAACTTGATGGCAGCCACCGGGCTTGCGACCTTCGACCAGGGATTCGTCAACACCGCCTCAACCAAGAGCGCTATCACCTACATAGATGGTGATAACGGAATCCTTCGCTATCGCGGATACCCAATTGAGCAGTTAGCCGAGAAGAAGACCTTCCTGGATGTTGCCTACCTCCTGATTTACGGAGAACTTCCAACCAAGGATGAGCTGAGCGAGTTTGACCAAAAGATTCGTCGTCACACCCTGCTGCACGAGGATTTGAAGGACTTCTTCCGCTCCTTCCCGCAGTCCGCGCACCCAATGACTGTTATCTCGGCAGGCATATCAGCCCTCTCGACCTTTTACCCAGATTCGCTAGATCCAAAAAACCAAGAGCAGGTTGAGCTTTCCACAATCCGATTGCTCGCCAAGGTCCCGGTTTTGGCCGCCTATGCCCACAAGACCTCTATCGGCCAGGCACTGATGTATCCGGATAACTCACTGAACATGGTTGAGAACTTCCTAAGAATGACATTTGGAAACATGGCTGAGGATTACATTCAAAACCCAGTTGTCACCAAGGCCCTGGACACCCTTCTTCTTCTTCACGCAGATCACGAGCAAAACTGCTCAACCTCAACCGTGAGACTGGTTGGATCTTCGCAGGCAAACCTATTTGCCTCTGTTTCGGCTGGAGTCAATGCACTCTTCGGTCCGCTGCATGGTGGTGCGAACGAAGCTGTGTTGGAGATGCTTCAGTTCATTCAGGATTCAGGCGAGGGCGTGAAGAGATATGTGGAGCGGGTGAAGAACAAGGAGGACGGCATTCGCCTTATGGGCTTCGGTCACCGCGTCTACAAGTCCTTTGACCCAAGAGCCAAGATTGTCAAAGCAACAGCTGATCGAGTCCTCAAAGAACTGGGTGTGAATGACCCACTGCTTGACATCGCCAAGGAGCTGGAAGCTGCAGCTCTTGCCGATGAGTACTTCGCGGAGAGAAAGCTCTATCCGAATGTTGACTTCTACACTGGCGTCATCTACAAAGCCATGGGCTTCCCGCCAAAGATGTTCACCCCACTCTTTGCCATTGGCAGACTTCCGGGTTGGATTGCCCACTGGCGTGAAATGATGAAGGACTCACACACCAGAATCGGTCGGCCCCAGCAGGTTTACATCGGTCCTAGTGAGCGATCGGTCTAAGGAAGAAAACGGAAGTATCACCGTAGGTCTTTTCAGACTCCAGCTCGAACCCTTCGAAACTTAGCTTTTCGCTTCTACTCGATCTTTCTAAAACGACCAGGCCATCCATCATCACTTGCTGAAGCTCCTCCATCAGCTCAATCAGCTTTTGATTTGAATACTCGTAGGGCGGGTCAATGAAAACGATGTCAAAGCTCTCTTTGGTTGCTTTTAAGAATGCAAGGGCATCAGAGTTCTTCAAGATAACTTCGGGACTAAGTCCCTGCCTCTGAAGTGAAGATAGGACCAGGTCTAGATTCTTTTGACAGACATCAATCGCCCCGCGAGCCTTCTCAACCAAAACCAAACTCTTTGCACCTCTGGAGAGTGCCTCGAGGCCAAGTGCTCCGGTGCCAGCAAATAGATCTAGGACTTTGGAGCCACTTACGGCATCCAGCGATTCCAAGGAGGCAAAGACGCTTTCCTTGACCCTGTCTGAGGTTGGTCTAGTCTCCTTAGCCGCACCAGCAAGTCTTAGAGACCCAGCCAAACCGGAGATAATCCTGCTCATAAGGTGAGCCTAGCCATAACAGTCGGAGGAAACCTCCAAGATTGTTAGGTGCTGGAAAACGGAGAAAAGCTTGGTCTTCTAGGAGAGAAGACTGCTCGCGCCTTTTCTAAGCAGCTTGGAATTAATTACGTAGGTGAGCTGCTTCAGCACTATCCCCGCAGATATCTAAAGCGCGGCGAGCTGAGCAAGATGGCGGAGCTCCCAGTGGGTGATGTTGCCACGGTTGTTGGGGAAATCGTTTCTGTTTCCTCCCGCTACACAAAGGGTCGCGGAGGCCACATTCTCGAAGCAACTATCACCGATGGAACATCACTCATGAGCCTTGCCTTCTTTGGTCAAGCCTGGCGAGGTGAGCAGCTCGTCAAGGGAAAGAGGGGTTTGTTTAGCGGCAAGGTCGGTCTTTTCTCGGGAAAGCTCCAACTCACCCATCCTGACTATGAGCTATTCGAAGATCTAGCCGAAGAAGATGCCAAGGCCTGGGCCGAGTTACCAATCCCCGTCTATCCGGCAACTGCGACCCTGCCTAGCTGGCGTATCCACAAGGCCATTCAACAAGCACTCTCAATTGCCGTAATTCACGAGCTCGTTCCGAAAGAAATCCTCGAAAAAGAAAAACTAATTTCCTTGCGCTCAGCAATTGAAAAGATTCACCGACCAGCCAGCGACAGAGACTTTCTAGAGGCTCGAAAGAGCTTGAAATTCCACGAAGCACTGCTTCTGCAGCTATCACTTCTAAAGAGAAGAAGCAGCTATCAGGATCAGTCGGCTCCAGTTCTCAGTGACCTCAGTAGAGCGCTTGAGTTTGAAAAACACCTTGAATTTAGTTTCACCGAATCTCAAATCCAAGTGATTGGGGAAATCGAGCGAGACCTGGCAAGTGGCAAGCCAATGCACCGGCTTCTGCAGGGCGAGGTTGGTTCGGGAAAGACAGTTATTGCTCTGAGGTCAATCATGTTGGCGGCTGCTAGCAAATTTCAGTCATCCCTGCTCGCCCCTACGGAAGTCTTAGCGGAGCAGCACTTTCAGTCAATCAAAAAAACCCTGGGGCCTGAGCTCAGCTCAGAGCTCGGGGTCAGGCTGCTAACGGGAAGCATGAGTCAGGCCGATCGCAAGAAGGCTTTGCTTGACATAGCAAGCGGTAAGTGTCTGCTGGCGATTGGAACCCATGCGCTTTTTGCGGAAAAGGTTCAGTTTGCAGATTTGGCCATGGTGGTGATTGATGAACAGCATCGCTTTGGTGTTATGCAGCGAGAGGCCATCAAGGGTAAGGGCAAGACTTCGCCACACGTCCTGACCATGACCGCGACCCCCATACCCCGGACCATAGCCATCACTGCCTTCGGCGATCTCGACGTCTCAACCCTTCGAGAGCTTCCCAAGGAGCGCAAGCCCATTGAGACATTCCTGGTGTCTCTGAATAACCCAGCCCTGGTTTCGAGGGTTTGGCAGCGAATTGCCGAGGAAGTGAGTGCTGGAAGACAGGCCTTCGTGGTTTGTCCGCGAATAAGTGGAAAAGACTACGAAGAACAGGTGACTTTCGAGACCGAGGTTGCTCCAGCGGCAGTCACCGAAGTCTTTGAATCCCTCAAGAAAAATCCAGCTCTCAGTGGCGTGAGACTTGGTCTTATTCACGGAAGGTTGGATACCGAACAGAAGCAGGAGGTGATGCTCAGCTTTACTGCCGGGGAAATTGATGTTCTTGTTGCCACCACAGTTATTGAAGTCGGAGTGAATATTCCCAATGCAACCGCCATGGTGATTTTGGATGCTGATCGATTTGGTATCTCTCAGCTGCACCAGCTAAGAGGTCGCGTGGGTAGAGGCGCTCACCCAGGAATTTGCCTCATGGTATCGGGAAGCAGTGAGGACTCTGTTGCTTGGCAGCGACTCAACGCTCTGGTTGAAACCTCGGATGGCTTCAAGCTCAGTGAGCTAGATCTCGAACTTCGTGGCGAGGGCGATGTCCTAGGCGAAAACCAATCGGGAACTAGAAGTCAGCTAAAGCTACTCAGAGTCACAAAGGATGCTGAGTTGATCGAACACTCCAGGGAATTGGCAAAGAAGCTGCAGGAAAAGCCGCTTGATGAAAGTCTCGAACGAGGTATTGAGCTGATGGAAATTGGCTCGCTAGCCAGCGGCTAGAAAAGACCGTCCGAGAGAATATTTGTTAGCCAAGTTTTTCTGTGGATCTCGCACGGACCAAACTCTCTGAGTGCTTGGATGTGACTTGGAGAGCTATAGCCCTTGTTGGATTCGAAGCCATATTGGGGATAGCTAATTGCCAGTTCAGTCATTCGTCGATCTCTAGATACCTTGGCAATGACAGATGCTGCTGCAACGGAAGCGCAGTCACGATCTGCCTTGGTCCTAATGATTACATTCTGCTTTTCTAGCCAGTTCTGATTTCCATCCAGGAGAATTACCGAATCCTCAATCTCAAGGTTAGATAGCGAGATTAGGCCAGCAGTTTTTAGTGCATGGACTATTCCATGCTCATCAATCAAATCAGCCTCTACGAATCCGACAGAATTTCTCCCCCAGGCAAGGGCTAGTTCGGCCACAGCCTCGCGTTTGTTTTCTCGAATTAGCTTTGAATCCTGAAGTGATTCAGGTTGATTCTCTAGCTGCTCTTTGGTCAAGACAAAAGCCCCTACGGCAATTGGACCTGCCAGGCTTCCACGTCCTACCTCATCAATGCCAATGACAGCAGAGTGCTTCTTTAGAAGCTCTCTTTCCAGCTCAAGGGTTGGGAACGTCAACGAAGACTTCCGGGAAGCTACCCAGCCAGGTCCAATTTTCCAATGGCCAGCTGATTACAAATGCTGTTCCGACCACAACCGATGAGGGAACAAAGCCACCGGTTGGCAGATCGATGTGATATCGAGAATCGGTTGAGTTAGGTCGGTTATCTCCCATGACCCAGTAGTGGCCCTCTGGAACAGTCACGGAAAACTCAAGCTCAGAGGGCTTGTTGCTGCCGATGTAGGGCTCCTCAATGGGCTGACCATTGATGGTCAACTTTCCATCACTATCGCAGCAAACGACGCTATCGCCAGGAAGCCCGATCACTCTCTTCACCAGATGTTCGGCCGAGTCAGGAGCGGTGATACCAAAGGTTCCTAAAACAAAGTCACTGAGCTCTTGGATTGGTTCCTTCGGTGATTTTGGAATTGCGCCTAACCAGCCACCTGGATCGCGGAAAACAATAATATCTCCGCGATTAATTGGAGTTAGCTCTGGAGATGTGACATTGACGATGATTCGATCGTTAATCTGCAAAGTCTCAAGCATTGAACCAGAGGGGATATAGAAGGAGCGAATCAAAAACGCCTTGATAGCGACCGAGAGAACCATTGCGGTTCCAACAATCACTACAAAATCAATCAGAAAAGAAAGAAGCCAGTTCTTTCTGGCTTTTCTAACGCGCCGGCGGAGACTGGCAAGCGGAGATTGATTGCGGGGTCTTTCCCCAGACTGGGACATGGGCCTAGTCTAAATTAGTCCTCTTGGTTATCGCGCTTTTCGCGGATCTTTGCAGCTTTACCGCTTAGGTCCCTTAGGAAGTAGAGCTTCGCTCTCTTCACATCACCCTTTGAAACTAGCTCAATCTTGTCAATCGATGGGCTGTGAACTGGGAAAGTTCTCTCAACGCCTACCTGGAAAGAAATCTTGCGAACGGTGAAGGTTTCGCGAACACCACTACCCGAGCGAGAAATGACGATTCCCTGGAAGACCTGAATACGGCTTCTGTTACCTTCAACGATGTTTACGTGAACCTTAACGGTGTCTCCAGCTCTGAAATCTGGAACGTCGGTCTTTAGGGTCTTGGAGTCGACTGAATCGAGAATGTGCATTGTCTGCTCTTTCCGTTAGCACGCAGGACTAAACGAGTAACTAGTTGGTTTTGTGCTCTTTGCTCCCCTGCGGCAGAGACCCTGGGCACAGCGCTAAATTCTGCCACAGCAGGACCCTGAGAGCAACCGCTAGAGCAGATCAGGTCGATTCTGCTTGGTTCTTTCTAGGGATGTCTTGGCCCGCCACGCCGCAATCTCGGCATGGTGACCAGATAGAAGCACCTCGGGAACCTCTAAACCCCTCCAGTTCTGAGGTTTGGTATAGCTGGGATATTCCAAAAGTCCCTCAGTGTGTGATTCCTCCGAGAGGGAATCTTTATTGCCTATAACGCCAGGGACTAGCCTGCAGACTGCTTCAATCATGACCACAGCTGCGACCTCACCTCCGTTTAGAACGTAGTCACCGATGGATAGCTCCATGACTTCAGCCTTGGTTGCCGCATACTCAACCACTCGCTGATCTATACCCTCGTATCTTCCGCAGGCAAAGACAAGGTTCTTCTTCTCAGACAATTCTTGGGCAATCCCCTGATTGAAGAGCTGTCCGGCAGGAGTCGTGAAGATAACTGTTGAATCGGGCTGAAGAATTTCATCAAATGCTTCGCCCCAAGGCTCTGGTTTCATGACCATTCCGGCTCCGCCGCCATAGGGGGTGTCATCAACGGTGCGATGACGATCGTGAGTGTAGTCACGCAAATCGTGTGCCTGGAATTGAATCAGTCCAGAATCTTTTGCCTTACCTAGGAGCGAGAGATCGAGAACGGAAAAGAAGTCGGGAAAGATTGAAATTGCATCAATTCGCATCTGCTTCCTCCAACTCCTCGAACAGTCCACCCGGTGGAGTGACTTCTAATTGACCCTTTTCGACATCGACACTCGGAACAAAGGCCTTCACAAATGGAAGTAAGACCTCTCTTTCGCCCGTGTTGATCACGAGAAGATCCTGAGCTGGAAGGTGGTCGACTCTAGTAACCGTTCCAACCTCTTTCGATTCTCTGATCACCTTGAGACCGACCAGCTGATGGTCATACCAGGCATCGGGCTCCTGTGGAAGCTGATTGGTTTCCTGTTCGACCAACAGAATTGCTTTCACCAAGCTTTCGGCAGCGGTGCGATCATCAACACCCTCTAGGAAAACAACTGGTGAGTTGTTGTACCAGCGAAGTTCTCGAACCGTAACCGTCTTACCAAACCACTGCGAGGTTTCGGGCACTTGGAGCTGCAAGGTGCGACCAGGAGCAAAGCGTTCATTTGGTGAGTCGGTGTAGAGCTCCAGCTTGATTGCGCCTTTTAGGCCGTGTGCTTTGAGCAGGCGGCCTACCCGAAGCGACGTGGTGTTAGTAATCGGTGTCCACCACGTCAACACGGATTCGCTTGCCATCGGCAAGGGCATTCACAATTGTTCTGAGAGCTGTGGCAGTCTTGCCACCCTTTCCGATCACTCTTCCGAGATCATCGGGATGGACTCTTATTTCAAGCAAATCGCTTTTGCCGATGCTACGCAGTTCAACCGAAACTTCATCAGGGTTGTCTACGATTGCCCGCACCAGGTGCTTGAGAGTTGCTGCCAACATAAATCAGTTATTCGCTCTTTGGCTCTTCGCTAGCTTCTGCTTCGGCAGGTGCTTCAGCTTCGGCAGCTGCTTCTTCGGCTGGTTCTGCAACTTCAGCAACTTGCTCAGCAACCTCAGCAGGGGCTTCGCTAACTTCAGCAGCTGGAGCTTCCGCTACTGGCTCTGCTGGAGCTTCTGCAGCTGGAGCCTCTTCGGCAGGCTTTGCCTTCTTCTCTTCCTTTGGAAGAAGAACAGACTTCTTGGCGGTGTCAGGTGAGAAGGCTGCCTTGGTGCCCTGAGGCTTCACGGTGTTCTTCTTCTCGCCCTTCTCATTTGCCATGTCTCCAGTTAGGCGAAGGATCGCGGCAGCTGGCTCGGTTGGTTGAGCACCAACTGACAGCCAGTACTGAGCTCGCTCTGAGTTGACTTCAATGATGGATGGGTCGGTAGTTGGCACGTAGCGGCCAATCTCCTCTATGACCCTTCCGTCACGGTGTGTTTTTGAATCAGCTACCACGATGCGGTAGTGAGGGTTGCGCGTCTTTCCGATGCGCTTAAGGCGGATCTTTGCAGCCACTTTTCTCCTGTTTGAGTTAGGGGGCGAGTTCCACCGTGAGCGTGGGGGCACACTCGGCAGTCATCTCTTTGGGGTTTGGCATCCAGATAGAGGGTCGAGATGCCTTGGAAATTGTGCCAGAAAAACGCCTCCAGCGCTAGTTTCCAAGCCCAAAGGAGCTGCCCTTCTGCTCTCTTTGGTAGACAAGGCCCTGGTTCTCTGCAGCCCTCTTGGCAGGATTGCCACTCTTCGAGCCTTTTTTCTTCTCTGGCTTATTGGACTTCTTCGCTGGAACTGGCAGTGCCATCCCCGGAACTTGACCGCCTTTGGACATGGTCTTCATCATCTTGGCTGCCTGCTCAAATCTTTGCATCAGCTGATTGACCTCAGTGACGGAGGATCCGGAGCCTTTAGCAATCCTCATTCTCCGAGAGCCATTGAGAACTCGTGGTTGAGATCGTTCAAGCGGTGTCATCGACTGAATGATTGCCTCAGTTCGATCAATTTGCTTTTCGTCAAAATTATCTATCTGCTGCTTTAGTTTTCCGACCCCTGGCATCATCCCCATGATTCCCTTGAGGTTTCCTAGCTTCCTAACCTGTTGCAGCTGCTCAAGGAAGTCCTGCAGGGTGAACTGTTCGGAGGCAATCTTTTCGGCAAGCTTCTTACTCTCCTCTTGGTCAAAAGTTTTTTGAGCCTGCTCAATCAGGGTGAGAATGTCACCCATGTTCAGAATGCGACTTGCCATCCGATCCGGATGGAAAACTTCGAGTGCTTCGACTGATTCACCGGTTGAGCTATAGAGAATTGGACAACCTGTGATGGTCGCAACTGATAGTGCTGCCCCTCCCCTAGCATCACCATCAAGCTTGGTAAGAGCAACGGCAGATAGTCCGACGCCATCCTTGAATGCTTTAGCAACGTTCACCGCGTCCTGACCCAGCATCGAGTCGATTACAAAAATAATCTCGTCTGGTTCAGTTGCATCTCTAATCGAAATCGCCTGCTGCATCATTTCCTGATCAACACCAGTTCGACCCGCGGTGTCAATGATGACTATGGAGTGCTGTTCTTTTTTCGCTTTTTCTATGGCTGCCTGGGCAACCTTAACCGGGTCGCCAACTCCGCTTCCTGGTTCAGGAGCAAAGACAGGAACCGAGACTTTTTCACCTAGCACCTTGAGTTGCTCAACTGCATTGGGCCTCTGCAGATCACAGGCAACAAGCAATGGAGTCTGACTTTCGCTTTTTAGAAGCCGTGCTAATTTCGCAGCAAAAGTCGTCTTACCCGAACCCTGGAGACCTGCGAGCATGATTACTGTCGGCGGGGTTTTCGCCAGTTGGAGCTTTCGAGTTTCTCCACCCAGTATCTGAACAAGTTCGCTGTTAACTATCTGCACGACCTGTTGAGCAGGATTCAGAGCTTTCGAGACCTCATCGCCCAAAGCCCTCTCTCGAATGCGACCAACAAAGCTCTTAACAACCTCGAGAGCGACATCTGCATCAAGAAGTGATTTTCTGATTTCCCGAAGGGTCTCATCGATGTCTGCCGCGGATAGTCGTCCCTTGCCTCGAAGGGATTTAAAGACATCGGAGAAGCGCTCAGACAGATTCTGAAACATACCTACTCCTTAGATGCCACAAGACCTGCTGCAAACTCCTCAGGTGAGAAGAAGGCAAAGTCATTGGCTGATTCACCAACCCCCACGAGCTTAACTGGAAGATTCAGCTGTTGCTGAATCGAATAGACGATTCCGCCCTTGGCGCTCCCGTCCAGCTTGGTGAGGACAATTCCTGTCACCTTTGCCGCCTCGGTGAAGGCTTTTGCCTGGGAGATTGCATTTTGGCCCATCGTGGCATCGAGGACTAGCAAAACCTCACTGATTGGTTTTTGCTTCTCTATGGCCCTGGTGATTTTCCTAAGTTCATCCATGAGGTCCTGCTTGTTTTGGAGCCTTCCAGCCGTGTCGATGATCACGACATCGGCCTGATTACTAATCGCCTGTTCAGTCGCAATGAATGCAACCGCAGCTGGATCTTGTCCCTCATTCTGAGGTCTTACCAAAGAGGCATTAGCCCTGTCTGCCCAAGTTGCCAATTGATCAACCGCTGCCGCTCGGAAGGTGTCAGCCGCACCCAGATAAACCTTCCAGTCACCATCGGTTAGCCATTTGGCCAGCTTTCCAATGGTCGTAGTCTTGCCTGCTCCATTCACACCTACAACCACAATTACATAGGGCAGATTTTCTCCAGCAAGATTCAATGACACATCGTCCCTGGTGAGCTTTTTGATGAGCAGGTCCTTTAGTAGCAGCCTCAGCTCGGCATCACTTGTCGCACCAATTTCGGCTGCTCTTTTATTGACTTCGGCACTGATTTCCTCTGCAGCATCTACTCCAAAGTCTGCTCTGATCAGAATTTCTTCTAGGTCGCTTAGGTTAATAGGTGAGCTGAAAAGCGAGCGGATGGAACTGGTTATTGATCTTTTGGGAAGCTCTGCCTTTTCAGTTTTGTTGCTCTGTCGATTGCGGCGGAACAGCTCGAACACTAGCTGGCCTTATCGAGCTTCTGCCCAACCACCTGGGTGATGCCATCCTGACGCATGCTAACGCCATAGAGGGCATCGGCAATTTCCATCGTTCTCTTTTGGTGAGTGACGATTATCAACTGGGACGTGTCTCGAAGGCCCTCAATCACGGAAAGTAATCGACCAAGGTTTGAATCATCAAGCGCAGCCTCGACCTCATCGAGAACATAGAAGGGACTTGGCCTGGCTTTGAATATCGCCACGAGCAGGGCGACCGCTGCCAAAGATCTTTCACCACCAGATAGCAGGGACATTCTTTCGATGCGCTTTCCGACAGGTTTAACCGAAACTTCTACACCCGGCTCACCAGCGGTTTCTTCAATTAGAGAAAGGGAACCCGAACCACCCGGGAAGAGCATTGGGAA
>CAYZRV010000009.1:34148-36274 GCA_964480885.1 uncultured Aquiluna sp.
CGCATTTCAACCTCTTGGACCCCCTGGGTCAAAGAAGAAAGCTGTGTCTCCAGCTGTTGGGTTTGCCCACGCAGCTGCTGCAGTCTCTGCATTTTTTGGGTTCGCTCTGCTTCAAGCTCTCTAGCGCTGGTGCGAGCTCTAGAGATGAGGATTTCGATTTTCGCTAGCAAATTTGGAGCAAACGCGATGATGTTCTCGGCGCTGACTAGCTCTTGTTTACGCTGTTGCAAGAGATTGTCCCTGGCAATCTCTGCTTGGTGGGCTTCAGCAATTCTTTGTTCGATGAGAAGTTGCTCCCTACCCAGACCTGCTTTTCTCTCTTGCAGGGCACTCAGTTTCACGCGAATATCTAGCTCTGTTGTTCTTGCCTGATCCAGTTTCGCAAGGGCGATGTCCCTGACCGAAAGATCTAAGTCTCCTTGCTCTTGTTGAGAGTTAAGTTGACCTTCCAGCTGAGACTTCTTGGTGGCAATGTCACTATTTGAGGATTCAATCTCTTCAATTGATTTCTGAAGTCTTTCAATTTCAGCTGCGGAGGAATCAATCTGGGCAATAACCCTGCCCAGGCTCTCAGCTTTCTTGGCTAATTCGCTGTCGTGTTTTTGCAGGTCAGCTAGAGCCTGCTCGCTTTGCCTGGTTGCCGAGGAAAGGGAAAGTTTTGCCTGCTCGAGATTGGCAGAAAGCTGTTCAATATCTCTGGCATACCTTTGGAGCTCCTGAGATGCTCTGTCTCGTTCAGCCGCTAACTCAAGCTTGGATGGCTGCTTACTGCTTCCACCTCTGATTAGGGATTGAGAGATGTAGTCACCATCTTTGGTGATGATGGGTTTTTCAAAATTTGATTGCTGTTCTGCCATCTCCAATGACTCAACTATGAAGAAACCATCAAGAATTGTCAGAACTCCCTCTGGTGCTTCCACGACTTCAGATGCACGCTTGAGAACACCCCCAGATGAGGTTCGGCGATTTCTTCCACCATCGATTACGACAAACTCAGCGCGACCAAGGTTCTCTCTCTTGAGGTAGCGAAGTGCCGATAGTGCCTGCTCTTTGCTCTCAACCAAAACAGAGTCTGCAATTGTTCCAAGGGCAGTTGCAACAGCGGCTTCCCAGCCTTGATCAACACTTATCGAATCAGCAAGGAGTTCGCCGACTCCGCTGAGACCCGATTTGCGGATGTTCTTAGCGCCGTCCTCTTGATCGAGGAGTAGACCAAGAGCAGCGTGCCTTGCTGCAAGGGAATCCCTTTCTCTCTCGGCTAGGTGAAGTTCTTCTCGAGCCGCATCAAGTTTTCTGCGAGATTCACGCTCCCCGGCTTGTGCTTGCTCATAGCCACGCCTCAGAGCATCATCCGACACGGCTTGACCTGTTGGGTCCAATATGGCTCGCTCCTGCTCAAGAGAGGCGAGTTTGACCCTGACCTCGCTAAGGCTTGCCCTGAGGGAATTTTCAGAGGCATTATTTTCTTGAAGGCGTGAATCTAGATTTTCAATTTGTGATGCCAGTTGGTTCTTTTCACTGCGCCTTGACTCAGCTAATTCTCTGGCTCGCTCAAGTTCACTTTCACGCGCTGCCAGCTCCGCTGCTAATTGTTCTCGAATGGTTTCAGCTTGCTGAAGCTCTAGCTCAATTGACCTAAGTTCTGAGTCGATTTGCTGAGTTTCACTGCCCAAGGAAGCGAGCTGCTCTTTCAGTTCGGTTAGGTCACTTGCGGAAGTTGAGGAACTGTCTCCTAGCAAAAGCGTCTTCTTTTGATTGGCGAGATTGGTCAGGTTGCGAATTCTGGTTTCTAGTGCTTCAAGTGCATAGAGGTTTGATCTTGCAGCGTCTAGCTCGCCTGAATCAAAAGAGTTCTCTATCTCTCTAATCCCAGTTCTAGCGCTCTCAAGTTGCGCTTGAGCGTACGAGGTCTGAGCCTTGCGCTCCCCCTCGTCTTTACTCACAGTGTCTAGCTGAAGCCTGAGGTTTCTGAGTTGAAGGGCAAGTAACTTTCCTTTTAGTTCCCTTGCGCTGGCGGCAATTTCTTTGGCCTGCTTTGCAACCTCTGCCTGTCTTCCAAGGGGCTTTAGATTTCTTCTCACCTCAGCAACTAAGTCGTGCAGTCTGGTGAGGTTGATCTGCATGGC
>CAYZRV010000010.1:0-36104 GCA_964480885.1 uncultured Aquiluna sp.
AAGCGGTGATTAGGAAAGTTTAGCGAAGGTAAACTTGGGCTATGCCAGCCCGCCTTCACTTCGTTCGCCATGGTGAGGTCTTTAATCCCAAGGGTCTTCTCTATGAAAGGCTGGAGGGCTTTCCCCTTAGTGACCGAGGTCACCAAATGGCCGAGGCAGCAGCCAAAGAACTAGCTGGGATGGGCAGGGACATCGGAAGTCTTTACGTCTCTCCCTTGGAGAGAACCAGGCAGTCAGCTGCACCCATCGCCGAGCAGTTCTCACTGCCGCTAAAGATTGAAGAAAGAATCATTGAGCCCTGGAACAAGCTTCGCGGCTATCCCATGGGAGCCAAGGGCCTGATGGCAAAACCGGCGCTCGCCATACATCTTTATAACCCGATGAAACCTAGCTGGGGTGAACCATATGCGGAGATTGCTCAGCGGATGGGTGAGGCAGCTTTGAGCGGCTGGGAGCAGTCTCAGGGGGCGGATGTTGTCTTTGTTTCACATCAGCTACCAATCTGGATGACCTACCTGGCTGCAAACGGACTAAGTCTTCCTCACAACCCAAGATCCAGACGTTGCAGTCTTTCCTCAATCACCTCCTTTGATGTTGAAAACGGAAAGCTAATCCCGGTCGACTATCGCGAACCTGGAATGGCAGTTTTAAAGGAGAGCGCGTGAAAAGGCTGGCAGCTCTAGCTGTCACTGTTCTTATTCTCACCGGTTGCGCCTCTGACCCCCTCGCCGAGCAGTTTCGGGCGGGAGATAACAAAAACTACATCGCAGGAGATGGCACCGTTACTGAGTTTGCAGTTGATAGCCGACCCACCTTTGCCGATTGGAGCGGTGTCACCGAGAGTGGTGCACAGCTAGATTCGTCAGCTCTGGAAGGTTTTGTCGTTGTAATGAACTGGTGGTATGCAGCATGCGCACCCTGTCGAGCAGAGGCACCAGATCTTGCTGCACTGAGTGAAGAGTTTAAAGACCAGGGTGTTCAGTTCGTTGGGGTTAATGTTCGAGACACTGCTGAGACAGCCCTAGCTTTTGATAGACGATTTGGAATCACCTTTCCCTCCGTCATGGATCAGCAAACCGGAACAGTTTCACTCGCCTTCTCAGGTGTTGTGAGCCCTCAGGCTGTTCCAACCACCCTGGTAATTACGCGAGAGGGCAAGGTCGCTTCCAGGATTCTGGGAAGGATTGATAAGTCCATTCTTAGAGAGCTAATTGAAACGGTGATAGAAAAATGAGCCCCGGTGAATTAGTTCTCTCCGGATCTATGCTGGTCGCTATTCCCATTGCACTGCTCGCAGGCATCATCACCTTTGTTAGCCCATGTGTGCTTCCCCTTGTCCCCGGCTATCTCGGGTTCGTCTCGGCCAATGTCAAATCCAAAGTTGTTCTTGGAACGGTGCTGTTTGTTCTTGGCTTCACCGTGGTATTTGTCTCACTTGGAGTTCTAGCTGGATCGGCGGGACTGGTGTTCTGGGTGAGAGAGCCACTTGTTCAATTCTTCTTGGGATTATTGGTTGTTCTGTTTGGGATTGCGATGTTGGGATCGGTTGGTTTTTTGCAAAAGTCAATAAAGCTTCCCAATCCAAAAGTCGGTTTGGCTGGAGCGCCGTTACTGGGCATTGTTTTTGCGCTCGGCTGGACACCTTGCATTGGTCCAACGCTCTCTGCGGTATTGGTTCTCGCTAGCGATGCAGGCGATCCGCTAAGGGGAGGAATCCTGGCGACCGTCTACTCCTTGGGAATTGGCATTCCTTTTCTCTTGATTGCTGCTGGTTTCGGTTTTGCCGCAAGGAGCATCGAGTTTGTGAAGAAACACATAAGAGCAATCAATATCTTTGGTGGGGTGGTTCTGATTGCTCTGGGAGTCTTGATTGCCAGTGGACTGTGGTTGCAGTTCACCAATTGGTTGCAGGTGGTGAACAGTGGCTTCATCCTCCCGCTTTAGTCCAATCTTCTGGCTGCGTTGGTTCTGGAGGCAGCTAACCTCCATGAGAACAGCGCTCTTTCTGCTATTACTGCTAGCACTGGCTGCGGTCCCTGGTTCGGTCTATCCGCAAAGAAGTGCAGATCCCAACGGTGTCAGGCTCTACTTCAGTCAACAACCCGAACTTGCTCAGTTCCTGGATTCACTGCAACTGTTTGATGTCTATACATCCATCTGGTTCTCTGCCATTTACATTCTTCTTTTTGTCTCGTTGGTTGGTTGTGTGGTTCCAAGAACCAAGGTTCACCTGAATGCTCTTCGAGCGAAGCCAGTCAAGACTCCGGAAAACCTATCCAGGATGCCTGCCTACGCGGTTGGAGAGAAGAGGGTTTCTCTAGAAAATGCAGCGGAGATCTTGAGAGCTAAGGGATTCAGAGTTGCTATTCAGGGAAGTTCAGTATCTGCGGAGAAGGGCTACCTTAAGGAAACAGGAAACCTCGTCTTTCACTACTCACTGCTGGCAGTCCTAATTGCAGTTGGTGTTGGTGGGGGATTTAGTTACAGCGGACAAAGAGTTTTAGTTGAGGGCGACACCTTCGTCAACAATCTTGCAAGTTACGATTCATTTGCTCCTGGTCCACTTTTCTTTGAGCAAGAGCTGCAGCCATTTAGCATGAGGCTCGATAAATTCAACGTTGTCTATGATTTGCAGAATCCCGCCAACCTTGGTCAGCCGATTGATTTCATTGCCAATGTCACACTGACCGCTGGTGAGACTTCTCAGGCTCAGGAGGTAAGGGTCAATCACCCACTTCCGGTTCCAGGGGCAAATGTATACCTCACCGGAAACGGCTTTGCCCCGGTTGTGACTGTTCGTGATGGGGATGGAAACATTGCATTCTCTGGGCCAGTTGTCTTTCTCCCCCAGGATGGCAACATGACTTCGCTTGGGGTAATAAAGGTTCCTGACGCTCAGCCCGAGCAGATAGGAATGATTAGCTTTTTCTACCCGACCGTGACTGAGTTGGAGAGTGGTGCTTATACATCTCTATATCCAGATCCAATCGACCCCCTGCTGACACTGAATGTTTACACCGGCGACTTGGGTCTGGATTCTGGTATCCCCAGGAATGTGTATGCCTTGGACATCACAAATATGGAACTGATTGCTGGAAGAGAAGGCCCAAACCCACCTCTTGAGTTGCGCGTGGGTGAGCTTGTCCAGCTACCAGATGGCCTGGGGAGCATTTCTTTTGACGGCCTGCTCAGATATGCCTCGCTCGACATTGCCTTTAATCCAGGAGGAATCTGGGTTTTGATTTTCTCGTTTATCGCACTGATTGCAATTGTGATTTCCCTGAGCGTTATGCGTAGAAGGGTTTGGGTCAGAGTTGAAGATGAGAGAATTGAATACGCAGGACTGGCAAGAGGCGACGATGCCCAGCTCGAACAAATTGTCCTGGAAATCAAGGAAGAGATTGAGAAGGTGAGCTAATGGGCGTTGTCTTGAATGAGCCACTATCCCAGGTCTCACTGCTCTTTGTCTCGGCAGCTATGGGGTTTCTCGCAGTTGCTCTGCTTCTATTTTCTTTTCAGCTAGCAAAACTGAAGGATGATTCTGCTAGTAACAAGTTTGAAAAATTTGGATTTTGGATTCTTGGTATTGCCACAGTTGTCCTTGGCATAGGAGTTTTCCTCCGAGGAGTCGCAGCTAATCGCGTGCCTTGGGCGAATATGTATGAGTTCTCCATCTCTGGAGCTCTAATGATTCTCACCATCTACTTGATATCACTAAGGGTTAGAGACCTTAGATATGTTGCAACTTTCATCTCAGGTTTCACTCTTGTGACGCTCTTTGCAGCTGTCAGCCTTTTTTATGTCGAGGTAAAGACATTGATGCCTGCTCTGCAGAGCTACTGGCTTGTGATTCACGTGGTGGTAGCGATCATGGCGGTTGGTTTCTTTGCGATAGCCGCAGGTTTCCACATTTTCTATCTGATTAAGTCCGCCGGTTGGGCTCAGGCAATTATGGAGCGCTTTCCAGAGCTAAAGCAGCTTGAGAGAATCGCCTATCGATTCAACATGGTTGGTTTTGTTGCCTGGAGCTTCACACTGATAGCAGGAGCAATCTGGGCGGAGCGGGCCTGGCATCGCTACTGGGGCTGGGACACTAAAGAAGTCTGGACCTTCATCATTTGGGTTCTCTATGCAGGTTATCTACACGCGATGGCTACCAGAGGCTGGACGGGTCGAAGAGCCGCTTGGTTGGGTCTAGTTGGATTTGCAGCAGTGATATTCAACTTTGTGGTTGTGAATCTTTTCTTCAAAGGTCTTCACGTTTACTCAGGCCTCTAAGAGTTTTTCGCAACGCTCAATTCTTCTAAGCCACCAGTCTCTGCGCTCTATCGAGGCTGAGTATCTTTCAAGCAGTTCAGGATCTGGGCTTAGATTTCGAATGTCTAGGTATCCATCACTTGGGAGTAGAGGATCTGAAACAACATCCCCTGCGAGCAGGGCTGCTGTCCCGAGTCCGCAGGCGTAATTGAGTTCGGGCAGTGAAGCTGCCAGGTGGAGACCCTGCATTAATCCCACAGAACTCTCAAGTGCTGAGCTGACCACCACTTCCATTTCAATCTGACTCGCGATCTCAAGTGCTTTGGCTATGCCACCGAGAGGCTGTGCTTTCAGTACCGCAATGTCTGCCGCTTCCTCTTTGGCAACCAGAAGAGGGTCATCTACCTTTCGGATTGATTCATCTGCGGCAATCTTGAGATTGATTCCCTCGGCTATCAGCTGCTTTCGTAATTGCTTCAGCTCAGCGATTGTGCTTACGGGTTGCTCAAAGTATTCGATGGCCGAGTGTTCAAGTTTCTTGATTAGTCCGAGTGCTTCTTCGATTTTGAATCCACCATTGGCATCAATTCTGATCTTGGCGTCGGGATAAAGTCTTCTTAGTTCTTGAATCCGTATCAGGTCATCTTTGATTTCGGTAGTAGGTTCAGCCACCTTGACCTTGACGGTCTTGAAGGTTCCAAATGGGGAGAGCGTCTCTTCGATTTTCTCTGGCAGGACTGCGGGCAAGGTTGCATTGATTGGTATTCTGCTGCGCTTAATTTCAGGGAGTGGGCTGTTCGCGAAGCTGAGGGCCGAGTGAAGCCAGGTTGCAGCCTCTGAGTCGGTGTATTCAAGGAAAGGGGAGAACTCACTCCATCTTTGACCTCTAAGTAGGGCAATTTCTCGGGTCTCAATTCCGCGAAATCTGGTCCTCATTGGCAGCGCCAGGATTGAGATTTCGGTGATATTCGCTAGCGCCACTTGATTAGTCTAGGAGCATGAAATTTCAACCTTCTGCGCCTTTTGACGCTGCAAAGTGGTCAGAGGTTCCTGGCTTTGAGGATTTAGCTGACATTAGCTACCACCGGCACAAGGAACTGGGCGTTGTGCGAATTGGTTTTTCTAGGCCCGAGGTGAGAAATGCCTTTCGGCCCCAGACTGTCGACGAGCTTTATTCGGCCCTTGATCACGCTCGCATGAGTTCAGATGTTGGGGTCGTTCTGCTCACGGGCAATGGGCCATCTCCAAAGGATGGTGTTTGGGCTTTTTGCTCTGGGGGCGACCAGCGGGTTCGTGGCGAAAGCGGATACGAGTACGAGCCTGGACAGGCTGGAAGGCTTCACATCCTCGAGGTCCAGAGGCTGATCAGGTTCATGCCGAAGGTAGTGATTGCTCTGGTTTCGGGTTGGACTGCCGGGGGAGGTCACTCACTCAACGTTGTTTGTGATCTTTCGATTGCGTCCAAGGAGCATGCGCGATTCAAGCAAACTGATGCTGATGTCGGCTCATTTGATGCAGGCTATGGCTCAGCGCTGTTGGCAAGGCAGGTTGGTCAAAAATTTGCCAGAGAGATTTTCTTCTTGGGGGATGAATACAGCGCAGAGCGCGCCTTTGAGATTGGTGTTGTGAACAAAGTTGTTCCTCACGCCGAACTGGAAGAGGCGGGTCTTGAAATGGCAAAAAAGATTCTCGCTAAATCACCAACCGCCATCCGAATGCTTAAATATGCATTCAACCTTCCCGATGATGGTCTAGTCGGCCAGCAACTTTTTGCTGGCGAAGCAACTCGACTTGCCTATGGAACAGCTGAGGCAAAAGAGGGTCGAGATTCTTTCTTACAAAAACGCAATCCTGACTGGTCGGGATTCCCCTGGCATTTCTAAATGAAGCCACTTCGTACTGTTAGCTCACACGATACCTTTGCTGCACTTCAGCTAGTGGTGCAGGTCTTGGACGATGAGGTTGCAGGCCTCATATCAAGTGAAGAAAATCCAGAGCCCTTTGCTGAAGAAGTAGATGAGAGCGTTGGGTTAATTGTCGAAAGCTCCGGCTCAACAGGTCGACCCAAGAAGGTAGAGCTAGCCGTTTCTGCTCTTCGTTACTCCGCCGAAATGTCTTTGAAAAGATTAGGTGGAGAGGGCCAGTGGCTTCTGGCATTACCCACGCACTTTATTGCTGGAGCGAATGTTTTGATTCGATCTGTCGTCTCTGACACTCAACCAGTAATCCTGAACACCAGACTTCCATTCACAACCGAGGCGTTTGTAAGAGGTGCTTCGCTAATGGAGGGTAAGCGAAAGTACACATCACTTGTCCCTTATCAACTTTCCAAGTTGGCGGAGGCTGCCGAGCAGGATGCGTTTGTCTTTTCAATGCTTAGAAAATTTGATGCCATTGTTGTTGGGGGTCAGCAGCCAAACTGGTCAGATGTTGAACATCTTCGTTCAAAGGGAATCAACATCGTGGTCAGTTATGGAATGACTGAAACTTGTGGTGGCTGCATCTATGACGGGGTTCCACTTGATGGAATCAGCTACAAGCTCGATGACGGTCGAATCTCAATCGCTGGGCCAGTATTGGCCAACGGTCTAGGTTCTTGGTATCAAACGAGTGATCTGGGTGCTGAAGTTAGTGGCAAGCTCCAATTTCTTGGCAGAGCGGATCGAGTGATTGTTTCTGGTGGAATAAAGATTTCACTAGAAAGAGTAGAGGAAGCGGCTCAGCTAATTCCGGGTGTTGAGGAAGCTGTGGCGGTAGCTGTCGATAGCAAGTGGGGGCAATCGGTCGGGCTTCTTTACGTGGGTAGTCCCGAGGTTGAATTCTCTTCCCTTTCTGAAAGTGTCTCGGTTGGAGCTAAGCCTGAAAAGGTGATGCGACTTGATAGCTTGCCGAGAATTTCAAGCGGCAAACCCGATCTGCTGGAATGCCAACGGCTCATCTCCGATTAGTCTTTGACGATGCCAATTAGGACTTGGATAACGGGAGCAAGGGTTAGGACCCTGCCGCTTGCGGTCGCTCCGATTATTTTGGGAAGCGCGACTGCATCGACTCTTGATCGATTCAATCTTCCACTCGCCTTCTTAGCGCTTGCAGTGGCCCTGCTACTTCAAATTGGTGTTAATTATGCGAATGATTACTCTGATGGCGTCAGGGGGACTGATGCTCATCGGGTCGGACCTCAGCGATTAACAGCCGGAGGCTTGGCCAAGCCTGTCGAAGTTAAGCGTGCGGCGTTAATCTCCTTTGGTTTAGCCATGCTGGCAGGTTTGGCAATTGTTTTTCTCACCCAACAGTGGTGGTTAATTGCTATTGGCGCTGCTTGTGTGATTGCAGCTTGGTTTTACACAGGTGGCAAGCAACCATACGGCTACCACGGTTTAGGTGAGTTGGCCGTCTTTGTCTTTTTTGGGCTGATTGCAACTGTCGGTACTAGTTACATTCAAACACTGGTGATTGATCCACTCGCAGTATTACTCGGCGGGACCTTCGGCCTCTATGCATCTGCGGTTTTGATGGTGAATAACATTCGTGATATTGAGACAGACAGTAAAGCTGGCAAGAAAACTCTCGCCGTAATACTGGGTAGAAAAGTGAGCAAGTCTCTATTTTTACTAATGATCTGGGTGCCGGTTGGGGTAAATCTTTTGCTGTTCTTTGTCTATCCTGCAACTTTGCTCGGGATGCTGAATTTGCTACTGCTGTTGCCAATAACACTGATTGTCATGGAGAGTAGAAACCCGGGCGAACTAATCACAGCCCTGAAGCTCACCAGCTTCGCTGGCTTAGGATTTGCCACCCTGGTTGGACTCGGGATCTACCTGGTCAACTTCTTTTGATTCGATTATGGAATCCTCGATGCTGCCCTGTTCGTCCAGGTATTTGCCTTGGTCATCGCGGGCTAGCTTCTTGGAGACTTCCTGGCTCATGGAATCGCGCTGTTTATCCAGAACCAGCAGGGAGACTGCAAAGGAAATGGCAGCGGCAACTATCGCGGCGAAAAATGGGTCAAAGCCCAGAGCGAACATAATGAAGAACAGGCCAAAGAACATGCCCAATCGAATGAGTGTGTACATCAGCCAGGGGTTTTTCACATCCCCAGTCTAAGAGCAAGATAAGTGAACTAGGGTTGAAGGTATGACGAGAGCTGCCATTATTACCATCGCTTTCTGGCTGATCTGGACAGTTTTTACAACCGTATTTGCAGCCAGTGCAAATAAATATGAGGTTCGAGCCCTACCGAAATGGCTCTGGGTGTTGATCTGCCTGCTAGTGCCTTTCTTCGGTGGGCTGTTATACCTAATGGTTGGTAGGCCGCTGCGCCGGGGTGACAGTGGAGGGCTTGGGGGACGAGGCAAGACCGTTGCCCCAGATGATGATCCAAATTTCCTTCGCGATATTGGCAAGAAGCTGCGGAAGAAAGACGAAGACAAAGACGAAGAGAAGTGAGTTCTCAGTCAATCGCCGCACGCTTGCTGGCAAGTCTCAACGCCAATGGTGTAGCTGACTTCCTGCTCTCACCCGGCTCTAGATCTCAAGCGTTGGCGGTGGCTGCGCTGCAACTTGAAAAAGCAGGCTTAGCACGCCTAACAGTGCGTCTTGATGAGCGCAGCATGGCTTTTACTGGCTTGGGCATATCGCAGGCAACTAAAAGACCCGTAGCTCTCATTGTTACTTCAGGTACAGCAGTTGCCAATCTCTTTCCAGCAGTCCTTGAGGCATATCACTCTGGAATTCCATTAGTTCTTCTAACCGCCGATCGTCCATCGCGACTTCGAGGAAAGGGAGCGAATCAGACAACCATCCAGGAAGACATCTTTGGTTTTGCTGCCGCTTCCTTTGATATTCCAACTGATGCCACAGATTCAGACGCCGAAGAAACTGCTCGTGTAGCTCTGCGCAAGGCAATCGAAAGCAGCAGACCTGTTCAGATTAATGTTCAGTTTGATGTGCCACTGAGCAATTCCGAACCAGATTCCAGCAAGCTTGTCGCAAGCTCTAAGCGATTTGAAATTACAGATGCTTCCCAGGAGAGCCTGGCGGTTCCCGTCGATAATCACACGGTGGTGATAGCTGGCGCTGGTGGCGCTGGAGCGAGAGAGTTTGCTGAAAGAGCAAATCTGCCACTCTTGGCCGAACCCAGCTCAGGTGCAAGGAGTGGTCCTTGCGCGATTGAAAATTATCTTGCTGCGCTCGAGAGCAATCGCTCAGAAATCAGAAAGGTAGTTGTTTTTGGTAAGCCGACCCTTTCAAGGGCAGTTCAAAAACTCATTTCTGAAACAAGTGTTTATGTTGAGCGAAGTAAGACGCATGGAACTTTTGACCCGTTTGCAAACGTCATAGCTAGTGCACCCCTACTTATACCCGATGGTGTTGCAGACGATACCTGGCTTGCGAGCTGGAGAGTCGACAAAGAACTTGGCAATCGGGAAGAGTTTGTGAACCTTGTTTGGGAAAAAAGCGCGCGCCTGGTCCTGGGGGCCTCAGATTTGATTCGCGTGCTTGATTCAACGGCTATTCCACGCGAAATCGAGGTTTATTCAAACCGAGGATTATCTGGCATTGATGGAACAGTCTCAACAGCGATTGGAATCGCAATTGCAACGGGCGATGCAACGGCTCTAATCGGGGACCTGACACTGCTGCACGATTCTGGAGGTTTGAATCTCACTGACCTGCCTGATTTCAACCTGCGGTTAGTTGTCGGTAACGATTACGGAGGACACATTTTCTCCCGGCTAGAGATAGCACAACAGATTGATGAAGATTCTTTTGAAAGACTCTTCAAAACCCCACAGAAAGTGGATATCGAAAAATTAGCTTCTGCCTATGGCTGGAAATACATAGCTTGCGGATCAGTCAGTGATCTTGCAGATGCTTGGTCGATCCAGGGGAGAGTAATTATTGATTTTCAGTTGACCGACTGAAATGCCCAACGCACCGCTTTGAACTTAAGTTCCGTTTCATCAAGTTCAGCTAGCGGGACCGATTCGCTCACAATTCCGCAACCAGCCAATGCGCGAATCTGATTGTCTTCTATTACCCCGCCTCTAAGAGCAATTGCAATCTCGCCTGAACCATTTGAACTGAGCCAGCCGACAGGACCCGCATAACCCCCGCGGTCAAATGGCTCCAGCTCGCGAATCAGTTTCATTGCCGCATTTCTTGGTGTTCCAGCAACGGCAGCTGTTGGGTGAAGCTGAGCAATGACATCCAATATCGTGAACTGCGGCAAAAGCGTCCCCGTAACATCGGTTGCAAGATGCCATAGATCAGGAAGTGCTAGTGAGAAAGGCTCTTCGTCAAAACTGATCTCTGAGCAGAAGGGCCTTAGTTCATTCACCATTGACTGCACCGCATAGAGATGTTCGTGCTTGTTTTTTAGAGAGTGGGCAAGACCATCGGCGATAGCCTTATCAACATCTGGATCAGTTCCCCTGCCTGCGGTCCCGGCAAGGACTCTGGCCGATACTTTTCCCGCTTCTGCCTTGAGCAGAAGTTCGGGAGAGGCACCGAAGACTCTGTCAATTTTGTAAGTCCAGCATTCCGGGTATCGTTCAAAGAGTCGTCCAAGGGGAGTACCTAGATCTGGCTTTCCATCAATTGTCATTAGCAAGTCTTTTGCAAGGACAACTTTTTCAATTTGATTGCTCTCGATTGCCCTCAGTGCTGCCTCAACAGAGTTTAGGAATTTGGCATCAGATTGTTGACCTGGATGAAAGATTCCATTGGTTGGATGTAGTGGTTCCGCCTCAGAGTCACCAACAATGACTTCAAATGCTTTTTCTCCCTCAATCACTACTGTTCGCTGCGGAATGATTAGTACTGATTCAAAACTGCTCATTTCATCAAAACTGATGCTTGTTAGTGCAATTAGACCAGCGTCGGCATTCCTAGAGTTATTAGTAATCTCGGCATTTGAAATTAGTTCCCTCCAAGCCTTGGAAAGCTCAGATATTCGATGTGAACCGCTACTGGTTATACGAAGAGCCTCACCTGAGGCTATGACCTGACGATCCCGATGAAGAAAGACTTGCTTGCCACTGAGGTTAAGCTCAGGCGGGTCAATGCGCTCGATTCGAGCAGTTATGGTCATTGGTGCCCTTGCTATAAGTTCCCTGAGAGGTTTAACAGCCAAGAGGATATTCTTCTAGGCTTACCAGAGGAATTTTAGGTGCAAGGAGAGCAGTTGAGAAAACTGGCTGTGGCGACCATCGCCTTTTGCTGCCTACTAACGCCCTCTTATGCTGAAGAACTTGAGAATGGCTCAGATGAAACCGAGCAGGTAATACCGCCAGCGGTTGTCGAGGATCAAATAGATCCGGATGGGACAGAACCGTTAAATGTGAGTGAAATTGAAATCACTACCAAAACTCCTGCTGATGAATTTATTAGTGCAACAACCCCGCTATTGGTAGCGCTGATGCTGGGCTCAGTGGGCCTGGTTGTCTTTACTCTTGCCAGCCAATCTAGGCGAGAATCTTCGCGATTAGACTAGGCAAGTGACTAAGGCCGACCTAACCAAAACTCCGCAAGAAGTGTCGGCCATGTTTGATCAGGTCGCTAAGAATTACGACAAAACCAACGACTTGCTCTCCTTTTACCAATCCCGCCTGTGGCGCAAAGCGCTAAAAAAAGTTGTTTCCCCAAGCGCCGGAATGAGGATTCTGGATGTTGCCGCTGGAACCGGCACCTCTTCTATGGCGCTGATGGTTTCGGGGGCAAAAGTCGTTGCAGCTGATTTCTCAAAGGGAATGCTCGAAGAGGGTAAAAGACGCTACCCAGACATCGACTTTGTATATGCCGATGCCATGAATTTGCCATTCAAAGACGCCGAATTTGATGCCGTGACCATTTCATTTGGCCTGAGAAATGTTCAAGACCATAAGAAGGCATTGAGCGAGTTCTACCGAGTGTTGAAGCCCGGAGGAAAGCTTGTGGTCTGTGAATTCTCGTCAGTTAGAGGAATACTTGGTGGCCTCTATCGCTTCTACTTGAGAAAGATCTTGCCCTTGGTCGCTCGATTAGTAAGCAGCAATCCAGCTGCTTACAGCTACCTCTCCGAATCTATAGAGGCGTGGCCCAATCAGGAGCAACTGAAAAGCGACATCGAAGAATTGGGATTTAAAGACGTGAGCTTCAAAAACTTATCATTTGGCGTGGTCGCCCTGCACATTGGAAAGCGCTGATGTCACTTCCAAAGTATTTTCAAGGGATAGACGACAAGAAACTTCTTAAGTCATTGGAGGAAAAGCTCTCTGAGGTTGAGCAAAGAATTCAAAAAGCCACCCAGCACACAGAAGATGTAATTGACTCAATGTCTAATCACCTTGCGAAAGCTGGAGGGAAAAGACTTCGTCCTGCACTCCTGATACTTGCTGCCCACCTAGGCGATCCCGATAAAGATGACGTTCTGGATGCTGCAGTGGTTATGGAGATAACTCACCTAGCAACGCTTTATCACGACGATGTGATGGATCAAGCGGAAACACGAAGAGGCGTAACAGCTGCACAAAAAATATGGGGAAACAATCTTGCGATTCTCACCGGGGATCTTCTATTTGCAAGAGCCTCAAACATTGTCAGCACATTAGGCGAGAGAGCTTTGAAGATGCAGGCTAAGGTATTCGAGCAATTGGTGCTAGGACAGCTTCACGAAACTATCGGCTCTGAGGATCAGGATCTAATGGAGCACTATCTGCAGGTGATTCGTGATAAAACCGGATCTCTCATTGCCCTCTCTGCTCAGCTAGGGGCCCTGCTTTCAGAAGCGGATGAAAAGTACCAAGAACCGCTAGCAAAGTATGGCGAACTAATGGGAATCGCTTTTCAGCTCTCAGATGACCTAATCGATGTTCGCTCTACCTCAGCGGATTCGGGCAAGGAAGCGGGAACAGACATCCTTGCTGGTGTTCCCACCCTTCCAGTCATCCTGCTCGGACGCTATGAGGATGCTGAATCCAAAGAGCTCCTCGAGCAAATCAAGGCGGCCGACACCTCTTCTATTGCCTCTATTTTGGAGAGCTTGAGGAAGCATCCAGTCATGAAGGATTCAGAAGAATTCACTAATCAGTGGGCAGACAGGGCCATTGATGCAATTGACTCCCTTCCAACTGGTAGCGTGAAATCCGCCCTAGAAGCCTTCGCCCGGGCGATGGTTGATCGCAAAGGATAATTTCTACAAGCATGTCCAAGCTTCGTCTTGCTGTTGTTGGTGCTGGACCAGCTGGAATTTATGCATCCGATCTGATTATCAAAGCCCAGAGAGACTTTGATGTCTCAATTGATTTGTTTGATCTACTACCAGCGCCATACGGCCTTGTTAGATATGGTGTGGCCCCAGATCACCCAAGAATCAAGGGAATCATTCGTGCTCTATACGAGGTGTTGGACAGGGGAGACATTCGATTCTTTGGAAATGTCAGGTATGGAATTGATATCAAGCTTGAGGATCTAAAGAACCACTACAACGCCGTCATTTTCGCAACGGGTGCAATCAAAGATGCAGATCTAAATATTCCAGGTATTGACCTTGATGGAAGCTACGGAGCGGCCGACTTTGTCAACTGGTATGACGCTCACCCAGACTTTCCCCTGACCTGGCCTCTGAATGCCAAAGAGATTGCCGTTATCGGTAATGGCAACGTAGCACTTGATGTTGCTCGAATGCTAATCAAGCTGCCAGAAGACTTGCTAAGCACTGACATCCCAGAGCATGTGTATGAAGGATTGAAGTCATCACCAGTGACTGACGTGCACGTATTTGGTAGACGGGGTCCAGCTCAAGTTAAGTTTTCGCCGCTCGAGCTTCGTGAGGCTTTGCATGTGAATGGTGTTCAGGCAATTGTTTATGACGAAGACTTCCAATTCGATGAAGGTTCCCAGCAAGCCCTTGACTCGAATAATCAGATTAGAGTCATGGTCAAGACACTTCAGGATCTTCGCGAGAACCCACAACCCGCTCAAGAGCGCAGACTTCATCTTCACTTCTTCCACTCACCACTTGAGGTTCTCGGTACTGCTGGAAAGGTTTCAGGAATAAGGTTTGAAAAAACCAAACTAGATGGCACGGGAAATGTAGTCACCACTGGAGAAAAAGTTGAATATCCGGTCCAGGCTGTTTATCGTGCAGTCGGGTATTTCGGAAGCGAGCTGGATGAGATTCCGTTTGATTCCAAATATGGCGTTATTAGAAACGAAGAAGGCAGAGTCCTGGATGAAACTGGCAAACATATTCCAGGTGTTTACTGCACAGGTTGGATTAAGCGAGGTCCCGTTGGGCTCATTGGACACACCAAAGCTGATGCGATCGAAACCATCGGACATCTCATATCTGACAAGTCAACCTGGTGGAATCCATCTAGACCTGGTGAGCAGGAGATTGTGGATGCTCTCAACAGTAGAGGCATCGACTTCATGGATTGGAAGCAATGGCTAAGAGTCGATGCTGAAGAGAAATCGCAGGGAGAAGCAAGGGGCAGAGAACGCCTAAAACTTCACAATAGAAAACAGATGCTAGAAATCTCAAAGGGAAGCTAGTGCAGAAACTTCCAGGTGCCCGTTTGAGAAAAGCTCAGATAGCGACGCTAGCGATTTTCATTCTCCTCGGTCACGCAGCACTTGCTTCAGTAGCTTGGGTCCCTGAATTTATCGATCGATTGGACGTTTCTTTCGTCACCTGGGGAACCATTATTGGCTTCAGTGTCATTGGCTCCATAACGCCTTTGCTATTTGCCTCGCGTCTGATTATGCGATTTGGTGCGAGACCAATAATTCGCTTCGCTAATTACGGCGGCATGGTCATGCTCGTCTCATTAGCGTGGACCAACAACCCCGCACTTTGGATGTTTCTAAATATCTTTTTCAACTTCTTTATGTCGCTTCTAGGCGTGTCAGTGAATTCAGCTGCCGTCCTTTTGCAGAAACACATCACCAAAAACATCATCGGAAGAATGCATGCAGGCTGGTCACTGGGTGCTGTTGCCGCAGCTATCACTGGAGCTGTCTCGACAGTCTTTATAACTCTTGAGCTCTTCTTGCTGCTGGTTGCAATTGGAACGGTAATCATCTTTGAATTCACCCTTCGCTGGCTTCTAAGCCCTCAAGAAGATGGGCACATCGAGGAAAAGGCTGGAGTGGTGAAGCGCAAGTTTTATCAAATGCCATCCCAGCTTTGGTTGCTTGCATTTGGTCTGGTTGCTGCAATCTATCCAGAGGTAGCAGTTATCGATTGGGCCGCTGTTTTCGCAAGGGATGTTCTGAATGCCGAGTTAGCTCTTCGCTCGTTGCCCTTCGGAGTCTTCATGATTGGAATGATCATCGGCAGACTGTCCATGACTCGGCTCGCAGAAAAATATCACCCGCACACCCTTGCCTCGAAGGGGGCAATGCTTGCCGCTGTCACGTTGGCTCTTGCAGCTTTGTTCGCTGGACCAGTTGCGGATGCTGATTCAACTCTCGGTTTGATTTTCGGATCACTGCTCTGGGGTCTAGCTGGCTTGGGCTTGGCACCAGCTTCACCAGCATTCTTCTCAGCTGGAGGCCAAATACCTGGAGTGTCAACGGCGTGGGCTGTTAGCAGACTTAGTCTTTTCAACTCGAGTGTTGCCATATTTGCCAAGGCCTTTATGGGGGCCCTGGTCGAGGGCGTCGGTCTTGCCTACGCCTTCTTCTTTCCAGTTGTCCTCGCAATCATTGCGGCGATAATTGCCGAACAGTTTGCCAAGCAGGCCAAGCGTGCGGATCTGGAAAGTGCAGCTCCGCCAACCGGCCCAATCTCCATCATTCCTCCGAATGATGAGGGTCGATAGTCTTCTGGTATGACCCTGCTTCAGATCGTCAATACCCCAAGAGATTACGCATGGGGTTCGCTCAATCTGATTCCCGACCTTCTTGGTAAAGAACCTGACGGAACGCCACAAGCGGAGGTTTGGTTCGGCACCCATCCTTCATCAGAAGCCAAGGTTTTAGATCAAACAAACGGAACACTCTCTTCGAGGGTCGGAAGTCTTGGATATTTGGTCAAGTTTCTTGCTGCCGCAAAGCCACTCTCGATTCAAGCTCATCCGAGCAGAGAGTGGGCGGAGAAAAGATTTGCAGAGGGCTATCCGGGATACACCGATTCAAATCACAAACCGGAGCTAATTGTCGCCGTCAGTGATTTTCGGGCTCTTTGTGGTTTTCGTTCCCTTCAAGAGTTAGCTGCGGACATAAGTAGTCTTTCTGAAGCCGACAATACCTTCACACCCTGGTTGGATGAGCTTGCCAAAGATGGATTGCGCGGTGCTACTCGTTGGGCGTTGAGTCAAAACGAGGATCTGGTAAAAAGGTTTGTTTCTGCCTCAACCGCAACTTCCAGAGGGCCATTGATTGAAGAGATCAACGAGCATTTCCGACACGACGTTGGCCTTCTAGTTAGCCTGCTTTTGAATTACGTGGAGCTAAAGCCGGGTCAAGCTCTATATCTGCCAGCTGGAAACATACACGCCTATCTCTCTGGTCTCGGTGTTGAAGTGATGGCAGCTTCTGACAATGTGCTCAGGGCCGGACTAACCACTAAACCTATAGATAAAGACGAACTAATCGCCATCACTGACTTTAGGGAATTGCGTAACCCGCTTGCTTCGGAGAAACTCTTGGTGAATGGCCTTGTTGAGTATCAAACCGATGCGCAAGATTTCAAGGTTTATCGAGTCGAGCCCAGCGGAACTAACATGCTCGTTGATCTTCGATTGCCTGGCAAGGCAATCCTTGCTTGCGTAGCCGGAGAAATAACTGTCTCAACATCAAAAGAGGAGACTCTTTCCCTGAGAAGGGGAGAGGTTTGCTACTTTGAAGCAGCCAATTATTTCTCTGTTCTGGGCAGTGGTACCGGCTATCTAGCGCTTGGTTAGCGGTAGTTCACGAACTGCAGATCAACCGGCAAATCTTTGCTCTTTAGAAGAGCGATTGTCTCCTGAAGGTCATCTCTACTCTTTGATGAAACCCTAAGTTCATCGCCTTGGATTTGTGCCTTGACGCTCTTGGGCCCCTCATCTCGAATCAGCTTTGAAATTTCCTTTGCGTGTTCTGAGCTGATTCCATTTTTCATCTTGCAGTTGATGCGGTATTCCTTTCCGCTGGCCTGAGGCTCTGAGGCATCGAGGCTCTTGAGAGATATGCCGCGCTTAATCAACTTGGACTGAAAAACGTCGAGGATAGCTTTGACTCTCTCTTCAGAATTTGCCTTGATCACGATGGCCTCACCACTCCACGCAATGTCTGCCCCAGTGCCCTTGAAGTCATATCGCTGAGCTATTTCTTTGGCGGCCTGATTTAGGGCGTTGTCTGCTTCTTGCTCGTCGACCTTACTGACAATGTCAAAAGATGAATCGGCCACTACTACTCCTTTGCTCTTTTTGCTGTTGAAGATCTAACTTCAAGATCTATGGGCCAGGTGTTGAGCTGTTCAAAGTTTGCCAACTGTCTATCATCGCCACTTTCTAATATGTCAACAATCCAGTTAGCCCCGTGCTCGCCTTGCTCTTTAGTTCTTTGATTTATGGTGGACAGTCCGTAGAACATGCCTAGCGGGTGACCGTCCAAACCAATCACAGATATATCTTGCGGCACCCGCAGTCCTAAATCTCTTGCTGCCTGAATCGCACCAAAACCCATCTCATCGGATGCACAGAAGATTGCGGTTGGTTTACTCCTTGGATCACCCAGCATCTGCTTTGCTGCATGATATCCACCACCTACAGTGAAATCCGCCTCTGCCATCCATTGATTCTTGAAGTCAAGATTCGCATCTAACAATGCTTCGTGGTAACCAGTCTTTCGAAGGTAGGGCTGGTGGAAGTCCATTTCACTGGCTGGGTTGCCGGCAATCATTCCTATTTCTGTGTGACCAAGAGAAATTAAATGTTGAGTGGCAAGTCTTCCAGCTCCTTCGTCATCAATTGAAAGAGAGCGAGCTCCAGGAATTGGACCACCAATTCCAACAATTGGCTTTCTCAGTGCAGTGAGTTTGTCTAACTCTCTGTCAGACAGTTTTAATGCGACGGTCAGCACCCCATCCACTCGTTTTCTCAGAACCAGGTCTTCAAAGACACGTTCGCGGTGACTGGCACCGCCGGAGAGACTGTAGAGAGTAATGTCATATCCCCTGCTTACCAAAGCATTGATAATGCCCTCCAATACTGCGGAGAAAAACCAGCGATCAATGAAGGGGAGAACTACTCCGATATTTCGTGACTTGCCTGTGGCGAGAGTGTAAGCAGAAGATGAGGCAACATAGCCAAGCTCCTGCGCCGCTTTCAGGACGCGTTCTCTCGCCCTGGCTGAAACGTGAGATTTGCCGTTTAGGGCCCTGGATACGGTTGCAGTTGAAACACCAGCTCTCTGAGCCACCTCGAAGATCCCGACCATGCAAAAACTGTAAAGGGATATTGGGTACTTGGCTAGTTGGGCGGAAAATCAGGTATTCTTGAGCGTCGCCTTAGGCGCGGCAAGTTACCCAAGTGGCCAAAGGGATCTGACTGTAAATCAGCCGGCGTGAGCCTTCGGGGGTTCGAATCCCTCACTTGCCACCATTTTTGACCCCCTGAGGGGTTGAATTTGGGACTAATTTTCATTTTTCCCAGGTTCTTTTCCTCGTAGAACTGGAGAAACCATGAACGCCCTGCTCAAATATCTGACGGGCAAGGCCACAGCACCCCTCAACATGTTGGTTGCGCTGGGCTTTGCCATTTTCGCTTTTGTTGGTCTGCAACTTCCAGCAAACGAGACGACGCCTGGGGTTGGTTTACCCGAGGAAACCGAGAGTGTTGTTGCCTCCAAGCTTCGTGAGGAGTTTGTGGTCACCGAAGGTTCTGCAGCCTTCATTGTTTACTACTCGGACACCAAGTTCACTGATGAGCAGCTGGAGTGGGTTCAGGGCGCCTTTGATCCACAGGCAATGATGCCGACCGGTGGCGCTAATGAAAAGTTTTTGGAATTCACCAACGCTGAAGTTATGGGGGAAGCCTTTGTTCCACCTGCCGTTATTTCTGAAGATGGAACCACTGCACTCATTACAGTTCCACTGGATGAGACTGATAATTTCGAAGTGACAACAGAGCGCGTTGAGAAAATGCGTGAATTAGCGCCAGAAGATATGCCCGCCGGTGTCAATGTTTATGTGACCGGGCCAGAGGCATTCCTCAAGGATGTTGGTTCAATTTTCGAGGGAGCCGATTTTCTTCTCTTAGCATTCACAGCTGGTGTTGTTGCTGTTCTGCTCCTCATTACGTATCGCTCACCGGTTTTATGGCTCATACCACTTGCGGTGGTTGGAACGGCTGATGGAATGGCTGGCATCTTGGCTCGTCGAGTGGCCGATGCCTTAGGTTTCAACCCAGACGCATCGGTGACTGGAATTCTTTCGGTGTTGGTTTTTGGTGCGGCAACAAACTACGCCCTGCTGCTAATTAGTCGCTATCGCGAAGAACTGCTTACCTTTGCAGATCGTCGTGAGGCAATGCGCAGTGCTATTCGAGGAGCGGGCCCTGCAATCTTGGCATCAGGTTCCACCGTTGCAGTCGCACTAGCACTGCTGCTTCTCGCAGAAATTGAAGGTCGCCAGGTTCTTGGGTTGGTTTCTGCCGTTGGAATTGTCGTTGCGATGATTGCTGGTCTGCTGGTTCTCCCAAGTGCACTGGTGGTTTTTGGTCGTTGGATTTTCTGGCCTTTTGTCCCAAAGGTTGGGGGTAAGAATCCCTATGAGAAGTCCATCTGGACCAAGCTCGGCAGGGGGGTCTCCAAGCGACCTTTGGCCGTTGCTGCCATTGGTGTTGCCGTTCTTGCGGGGCTTGCCTCCGGCGGTCTTGGAATCAAGAATGGCCTAAGCGCAACTGAAATCTTTATCCAAAAGCCTGAGGCTGTCCTAGGTCAAGAAGTCCTGGCAAAGGCTTTCCCAGCTGGAAGCGCAGCCCCGACCTACGTAATTGTGAGCAATGAACATGCCGCTCAGGCAAGAGATCTTGTCGAGATTGACGGTGTCGCTGAGATTACTGACGGGGCGACTAGCGAAGAGTACACAGAGTTCCGTTTGATTCTTGATGCTGAACCAGAGTCCGCCGAGGCACTGCAGTTGATTAGAGACCTCAGAACAGAACTTGATGGACTACCGGCTGAGGCCGTTGCTCTGGTCGGCGGTCAGGATGCAACGACACTGGATGTTACCGACGCAACAAATAGAGATCAGGCTCTACTGGTTCCGTTAATTCTTCTTTCCGTATTTCTCATTTTGATTCTTTTACTCAGGTCTCTAGCTGCACCTATCTTCTTAATGATTGCAGTGGTTGGATCATTCTTCTCTGCCGTCGGAGCGAGCTGGCTAGTATTCCAATACATTTTTGGATTCCCAGCTCTTGACCTAACCGTGCTAATCCTGGCGTTTCTATTCCTCGTTGCCTTGGGTGTTGACTACAGCATCTTCCTGGTCACCAGAGCGCAAGAAGAAGCGAAAGAGCTTGGAACTCGTGAGGGAATGAAGAAGGCACTGGGAGCGACAGGTGGAGTGATTACCTCGGCTGGAATCTTGCTGGCCGCAGTGTTCACTGTCTTGGGTGTCTTGCCATTGATTGCGCTTGCTCAGGTTGGAACAATCGTTGGAATTGGTGTTCTGCTTGACACACTTCTTGTGAGAACTGTGATTGTTCCCGCTATCGCGTTTCTTGCTGGCAAGAAGTTCTGGTGGCCCAGGAAAGAGTTTGCAGACTAACTTCTAATCCAGACCGTGTCGTTTGGTTGGAGCTTTCCGTCAAATATTTCTCTTGAGGAAATTAGGACGTCCCCCTGGATGGCTACATCCTCTTGAGAAAAGTTGTGAATTACAGTCACGTCTCTATTTCTAAAGCAAAGGTAGTTCTCCGTCTCTATCCACTCGAAGCTTCCACTACCTAGCTGAAATTGTTTGCGAAGTTTCAATGCCCTTTTGTAGAGGGCAAGAGTGCTGTCATTGTCGGTCTGCTCGCTGCGAGCGAGCTTCCTGAAGGATTCAGGTTGGGGGAGCCAAGGTTCGCCAGCAGAAAAGCCAAGGGAGGGCTGGCTCAAATTCCAAGGCAGAGGAACTCGGCAGCCATCCCTTCCTACTCTCTTGCCATTGGTTCTAAAAAATGTCGGATCCTGACGCTTGGAATCATCCAGGGTTGTGTGTTCTGGAAGCCCGAGCTCTTCTCCCTGGAATAGATAACTAGTTCCTGGAAGAGCGAGCATGAACAAGGTCGCAGCCCTGGCTCTTCGCAGACCGAGAACGTTGTCAGGCTGGGGGGAGCTTGCTCCAATTCCATCTGATGCAGTAGCCCTGCCATACTCCCCACCAAAGCGGGAGACATGCCGAATCACATCGTGATTGTTGAGCACCCAGGTGCTGGGTGCCCCAACTTCATCAAAGGCCATGAAGCTTTCATCGATTGCAGATTTGATTGGCCCTAGAGACCAGTCGGCATCTAGGAATCTGAAGTTAAAGGTCTGGTGAAACTCATCACGTCTGACCCACTTAGCCATGAAACTAAGCGGGAGTACATACGCTTCACCACACATCGCCCGATCAGGCGAATAGGAATCAAGAATTTTTCGCCATGATCTGAAGATTTCATGAACCTCATCCTGAAACCACATCGGCGGAGACTCTCTTCCCTCAATAAAGCCAGCGCCTGCTTCAGAAACATATGGATGATCCGGCAATCCTTTAGCCTTAACCATTGCGTGAGGTTGGTCAACCCTGAAGCCATCAACACCTCTGTCGAGCCAGAAGCGAAGGATCGTCTCGAATTCTTTTCTAACCTCGGGGTTATCCCAATTCAAATCGGGCTGTGATGAATCAAATAGATGCAGATACCAGGAGCCATCGCTCAGTCTTGTCCAAGCAGGGCCTCCAAACATCGAAACCCAGTTATTGGGAGGCTCCTCTCCGCCATTTCGAAAATGATAAAACTCTCTCTCCCTGGATCCGATGGGCGAGTTAATTGCCCGTTGAAACCAAGGGTGTTGATCAGATGTGTGATTTGGAACAAGATCAATCATCACCTTCAGGCCGAGTGCATGAGCGTCGCGAAGAAGTTCGTCAAAGTCTTCCAATGAACCAAACAGGGGATCGACATCGCAGTAATCAGAAACGTCATATCCGCCATCTTTTTGCGGTGATTTATAAAACGGAGATAACCAGATTGCATCGACACCAAGCTCTGCCAGAAGATGTAGTCCGGAAGATATCCCGGCTAAATCACCGATGCCATCGAAATTGGAATCCAGAAATGATCTTGGATATATCTGATAGATGACTCCGCTGCGCCACCACTGATCACCAGCTGTTGGCTTATGCAGCATGATCTAGAGACGAATCCAGGCGACCTGGTCGTGCTCGAGCACACCCTCGACTGTTAGATCGTGCTGAGTGGTAACGAGCAATTGGCCAGCTGGAAGGTTGATTGCACTTCCGAAGTTTGCAACGACCCTCACGCCTGAATTGTCGAATGCCAAGGTGGTGTCATCGCAGAGGTCTTCTACCCACTCGAGCTTGCCAATACCAAGACCATACTCTTTTCTAATCTTTAGCAGTTGACGGTAGAGCTCAAGGGTCGAACCAGGAATGCCTTTCTGAGCGCTTCTGGCGTAGCGTCGGTAATTCTCTGGTTGCGGAAGCCAGCTCTTTCCTGTTGAGCTGAATCCAAATGCTGGAGCGTCAGCCTCCCATGGGATGGGTACCCGGCAGCCATCACGACCAACTCTCTCTCCCTTGGTTCGGAAGAATGTTGGATCCTCACGGAACTTCGAATCCAATGTGGTGTGCTCAGGAAGACCAAGCTCTTCACCTTGATAGAGGTATGAACTTCCAGGAAGGCCAAGCATGAATGCGGTAGCTGCTCGTCCAATTCTCAATCCCTTAGGCTCATCGGGTTGTGGATAATCCGGACCGATTCCATCGCCCTGCTTCGGGACCTTGTCATATGACATACGGGTAACGTGGCGAATCACGTCGTGGTTAGAAAGAACCCAGGTGCTGGGTGCTCCAACTGCACCAAACTCACGCAGAGACTCATCAACCACATCTCTTAGTCGCCCAGGGTTCCAAGGTGTTTCAAGATAAGCAAAATTAAAGGTCTGGTGATATTCATCCGGCCTGACCCACTTGGCCATTTTGCTGAGCGGAAGAATCCAAGCCTCTGCGCACATTGCGCGGTCCTGATACTCATTTGAGACTCTGCGGAATCCACGAATGATTTCATGAACACCCTCTTGTCCCCAGTGAGGGTGTGGCTTGTCTTCCTTTGGCTGAGAGTCTGAACCGGTCATCGAAGACGAAACGACTTCAATGTCTGGAAGTCCAGGCTCCTTGATGAGTGAGTGAGCAACATCAACGCGGAAACCATCTACTCCACGATCGAACCAGAAGCGCAAGACAGAGTGGAAGAACTCGATGACCTTTGGATTATCCCAATTTAAGTCAGGTTGAGATGAGTCGAAGAGGTGTAAATACCATTGGCCATCTTCCACCTGTGTCCATGCAGGACCGCCAAAAACTGACTGCCAGTTGTTTGGTGGTGTGTTCGCATCTTTTCCATCCTTGAAGAGATAGAAGTCTCTTTCAGCAGAACCCTTACCCGCCTTTAACGCAGCTTGAAATAACGGGTGCTGATCAGATGAGTGGTTGGGGACCAAGTCGATGATGATACGAATACCTAAAGAGTGAGCTTTCTTCAAAACCGAATCGAAGTCATCGAGACTGCCAAAAAGTGGATCAATGTCTGTGTAGTCAGAGACGTCATATCCGGCATCTTTTTGAGGAGAGCGGAAAAACGGAGAGAACCAAATGGCATCGATTCCCAGCTCCTTGAGTGAATCAAGTCTCGCCAGCACCCCCTGCAAATCACCCATTCCGTCACCATTGCCATCGGCAAAGGAGCGAGGGTAGATCTGATAGATAACTGCGTGGCGCCACCAGTCAGCGCCGGCTAGAGCTGGGGAGGTATTTACTGACATGAGCCAAATTTTAGGGGTCGGATGCAAGACCAGAGAGCCTTCGAATTTGGCTTGATTCTTTGCATGATGGGTCTTTTCTGTTGATTTACCTGCACGTAAACGCTTACACATTACGGGCACTCTTTAGAACATTATCGCCCATGTTATTCACTTGTTACTTATGCAAGCGTTTACAAGTTTGCAACCAAACGGGTTACGGAGTGAACTTATACCGCTTGCCATAGCAGGCAAACATTCCTAAACGTTTAGGTACTGAAAGGTGCTCTATTGAAAACCACTAAGCGCAGCCTGTTTGCTGTTGGCGCTCTCGCCGCAGCTTCAGCGCTAGTTCTATCCGGTTGTGCAGCTGAAGAAGCAGCTGAGCCAACCGCAACCGAAACTGAAACAGAAGCAGCTCCAACTATTGACACTTTGACCGTTTGGGTCGATGACATGGTTGCCAAGTCACTTGAGGGCGTTGCCGCTCAGTTCGAGGCCGACACAGGCATCGCTGTTGAGCTTGTCATCAAGGATTTTGGCGCACTTCGCGATGAGACGATCACCGCGATTCCAACTGGCGAAGGGCCAGATATCTATGCTGGTGCCCACGACTGGACTGGTCAGCTAGTGGCAGCTGGTGTGGCCGCTCCACTTGAACTAGGAGCAGCACTCGGGGACTTCCGCGAGAATGCAATTGCTGCCTTCTCCTATGACGGTGCCCTCTACGGCATGCCATTCGGCGTCGAGAACATTGCCTTGGTATGCAACAGTGCCAAGGTCCCATCACAGCCTGCAACCTGGGATGAAGTTGTTGAAGCCGGTGTGGAGATCGCAATGGGACCAGACTCTGGTGACCCGTACCACATGTACTACATTCAGACCTCGTTTGGTGCTCCAGTATTCGAACAGAACGCAGATGGCTCTTACAACAGCACCCTAGCCATGGGTAATGAGGGCGGCTTCGCCTTCGCCGACTGGCTAGCTGCTAATGGCGACCTATTCTCTTTCAAGGACTACGGAACCGTTGAGGCTGAGGTTAAGTCTGGAGATCTAGCTTGCTGGATCACTGGTCCCTGGGCTGCTCCATCAATTGCTGAGGGATTGGGTGAAGATGGCTACGCCATCTACTCACTACCTTCAGTTGGTGGCCAGACCCCAAGCCAGTTCCTTGGTGCACGCGGATTCTACGTGTCCACACAGACTGACGACCCACTGTACGTAAACAAGTTCCTTGTTGAGTACATCGGTAGCGCAGAAGTACAGACCGAGATTTACGAAATTGGTGGACGTATTCCTGCTCACAAGGCCGCTTTCGAAGCTGCTTCCGGTGACAAGATCACCGCTGGCTTCGGTGCAGCTGGTGTCAACGCAGTTCCAATGCCATCGATTCCTGAAATGGGTAGCGTGTGGGCCTCATGGGGTGCCACCGAAGCTGCCATCATGCAGGGCAAGATCGGCGCAAGAGAAGGCTGGCAGAAGATGATCGACGAGATCAACGCTGCCATCGCCGGCTCTTAACGACTAGTTAGTTAGAGGGAGGGGGCGTCCATATGTGGGCGCCCCCTTTTTCCTCAATTTGATGGAAGATAGAGCTGATGTCGACTGAAACTCGGGGACCAACCTGGCAGCTTCCCAAGGGACGCCAGAAGCGCAACAAGTCGCTGAACGATGGTGGAACACCATCGCTCTACGGAATCATCATCAAAATAATTTTCCTTGGCCTTATTTCGGCCGCAATGCTCTTCGCAATCATGGTGCTGATTGGTAACGAGGATTACCTATTCGCGGGCATCGTTGCCGTGGTCACCGTTTTGGTGAATTGGGTTTACTTGCGCAGAGGAAATCTGCCAGCTAAGTATTTAGTCCCTGGCCTAATTTTCATGGCAGTTTTTCAAGTTTACGTAGTTGGTTATTCGGCCTATATCGCATTCACCAACTACGGCACAATGCATAACAGCGACAAGGATGACGCTGTCAATGCGCTTCTTCTCAATAGTCAAACCAGAATTCAGGGTGAACCTGTCTATCCCCTGACCGTGGTGACAGACGGAGCAGGTGAGCTGAACTTCCTGGTGACATTGACTGATGAGTCTGGTGCTCAGCAGGTCAAGGTTGGTGGAGATGGCGAAGTTCTGGAGACGGTCACACCGACAGAGTTCAATAGCAAAGGAGTTGCTACTGCTGCCGAAGGTTATACCGAGCTGCCCTTCAAGGATGTAGTGGCCAGGCAAGCCGAGGTTGTGAAGTTTAAGGTCTTCCTCTCCAAAGATGTAGATTCCTATTTCCTCATGACCGCGGATGCAGCCCAGGCTGTTGTCTACGGGCCACGATTGGATTTTGATCCCATTGCGGACACCATGACCCGCGTGGAAGATGGGAAAGTGTTCTCCGACTCGGGTGAGGGTTCTTATAGAGCCGCTGACGGTGAAGAATTGCAGCCAGGCTGGCGTGTAGAGGTGGGTCTGCTCAATTTTGAGCGAGCCGTTACCGACGCGGGAATTAGAGAACCATTGATTCGCGTGTCAATTTGGACTTTTGCGTTTGCCATTATTTCAGTGTTGTCGACTTTTGTGCTCGGTCTTGGGCTGGCTCTTTTGTTCAACGAGGCTAAGCTGCGGGGCCAGCGGTGGTATCGCGTCGCAATGATTTTGCCTTATGCGTTCCCAGGGTTCCTATCTGCTTTTGTATGGAGAGCTCTATACAACGAGGACTACGGCTTTATAAATGTTGTCCTTTTCGGGGGAGCTGACATCCCCTGGCTGACCGATGAATTCCTTGTGAAGGTCTCGATTTTGCTCGTGAATCTGTGGCTCGGCTTTCCGTACATGTTCCTCATCACAACCGGTGCACTCCAATCTATCCCTGGAGACTTACTTGAGTCAGCACGAATTGATGGGGCGAGTGCCTGGCAGCAATTGCGACTCATAAAGCTTCCCCTGCTTCTCGTGTCCGTCGCACCATTGCTCATAACGTCGTTTGCCTTCAACTTTAATAACTTCTCTTTGATTTACCTTCTTTCGGGTGGTGGACCCAAGGACTTCGATGCCAGCATAAATGTGGGCCATAGCGACATTTTGATTTCCATGGTCTACAAGATTGCCTTTTCAACAGGTGAAGGTAGAGACTTCGGACTTGCTAGCGCATTTTCAATTCTCATATTCTTCATTGTTGGAACAATTTCTTACTTCTCCTTCAGACGAACCAGAACCCTCGAGGATGTGAACTGATGGAAAGGGAATTAACCAGGGAAGACATCAAAGCCTACAAAGAGGCAAGAACCAAGTTAACTGACGAGCGCAAGCTGACTTTTGGTGGGTGGCTTAGAAAAAAGGGCTGGCGTCACTTGGTCGGGTGGGTAATGGTTGTTTATTCAGTCTTCCCTCTCGTTTATGTGCTCTCGGGCTCGTTTGCTGACGCTACACAGTTCACATCCACCCTTTTCACATCTTTCACGCTGGATAACTACACGGAACTGTTCGAAGATCCATACAGGCCTTTTGGAAACTGGTTCGTAAATACAATCTTCATCTCCGGGACTGCGGCATTAGGCTCTGTCTTCCTGTCAGCTCTAGCGGCATATGCCTTCTCAAGACTTCGTTTTACCGGACGAAGAGCCGGACTTCTGACGTTAATTCTTGTCCAAATGTTCCCACAGTTGTTGGCCCTCGTTGCAATCTACGCGCTGCTGGTCAACATCGGTAACGTATTCCCATTCCTAGGCATTGGCTCTCAACTTGCGTTGATCATGGTTTATCTCGGCGGTGCGCTTGGGGCGAATACGTACCTTATGTACGGGTTTTTCAATACCATTCCGAAGGAGTTAGACGAGGCCGCAAAGATCGATGGTGCTACACACACTCAGATCTTCTACGGAATCATCCTGCGCCTCGCTGCGCCAATCCTGGCTGTTATCGGATTGCTTGCCTTCATCGGCACCAGCTCTGATTTCATCCTGGCTAACATCATTCTGACTAAGCCTGAGTCAAAGACCCTGGCTGTTGGTCTGTATATGTATGTATCGGATCAGTTTGGTCAGCGCTGGACGGTATTTGCTGCGGGGGCTGTTCTGGCAGCTATCCCAATCGTTGCACTCTTCCTATACCTGCAGAAATACATAGTTTCCGGTCTCACCGGCGGTGCGGTTAAGGGCTAAGGCAGTTGAGACTAGAACTAGCACTTCATCCGCATCACGATGGATCCTCGCTCTATGTTCCAAACCAGAAGCCTCAGCTTGGGGACAAAGTAAAGCTCAGAATTAGAATTCACGATTCCTTTGGCTCAATTAATCAGGTTCTTATCAGGCAGAGTGATTCGGGAGAGGGGTTCCTCACACCCAAACTCAAGGTTTTTGCCAAGAGGCACGGGTGGAATTGGTATGAGGGAACAATCAACATATTCAATCCTGAGGTTCACTACCGTTTCTTCATAGAGCTAAAGAGCAAAGAGAGCTATTGGCTGAATGCTGTTGGACTGCATGAGCTAGACCAACCAGATCGAGATGACTTCAAAATCAACACCTACAATCGAATTCCCAAGTGGGCAACTGGTGCAGTTTTGTATCAGGTGTTTCCAGATCGGTTTGCAAAAAGTTCCGATGCGGAAGACCGCAAGCTTCCGAAGTGGACACTTCCCAAGAAATGGTCCGATCCGGTTATTGCCAAAGGCCCTGGGACCGCTGAGCAGTTTTTTGGCGGTGATCTCAAGGGAATTGAGGAACACCTCGATCACCTGAAGATGGTCGGCGCAACCATTTTGTATATGACACCTTTCTTCCCGGCAAGATCAAACCACCGCTATGACGCTGCCAGTTTTGATGAAGTCGATCCGTTGCTGGGTGGAAATGAGGCACTCAAGAGCTTGGTTGAGAAAGCTCACTCAATGGGCCTGAAGGTTATGGGTGACCTAACAGCCAATCACGCCGGTGATTCTCACGAATGGTTTGTCGCTGCATACAAAAACCCCTCGGCACCAGAAAGCGCATTTTTCTACTTCAGTGATGACAATAAAAAGTATGACGCCTGGTGGGGTGTGCCATCGCTTCCCAAGTTCAACTGGAATTCGCAGGAGCTTAGAAGGAGATTTATTCAGGGAAAGAACTCAGTGGTTGCTAAATGGCTAAAGTCCCCCTACAACCTAGACGGTTGGCGAATTGATGTCGCCAACATGGCTGGCTTGATTCGAGATGATAATTTCAACCGAGAAATTTCAAACCTGATTAGAAAGACCATGGATGAAGTTTCTGAGGACACTTTCTTGATTGGTGAATTCACATCTGATGCGGCTAATCACGTTGAAGGTGACAACTATCAGTCCACCATGACCTATGCCAACTTCACCAAACCCCTTTGGAGATGGATGTGGAATCCTTCTGAGAAGAGAGAAGAAGGTCAGGTCGGCGTGGGTAGGAAGGGAATTGGGGCTGATCAGTTCGTGCAGTTACACAACAGATTTGCTGGAATTTTCCCCTGGCACATTCGGATGCATAACCTGAACGCCCTAGACACCCATGACACTGGAAGGTTCAAGACCTTCACTATTCCAGGTTCACAAAAAGTGGCCGCCGCCATGCAATTTACTTTTCCTGGTATCCCAATGATTTTTGCTGGAGATGAGTTTGGCCTCGACGGAACTAATGGCGAAAACTCCAGAACACCAATTCCTTGGAATGGCGAGCGCAAACACGACTCGAGCATGATTGAAACCTATTCAAAGTTTGCTCAGATTCGAAAGAAACACAAAGTTCTATCTGACGGATCTCTTCGTTTCCTTTACGCATCTAAAGAAGCGATGGTTTTTATCCGCGAAGGAAAGACAGAGTCAATCCTGGTTTGTGTTTCTCGCCGCAGAGATAAGAAGGTTGAATTCTCACGTTCCGCAATTTCCTTCCCCGAGAGAGCGGAAAACCTCTACGGGGGAGCCAAGCTAAAAGTTTCAGCAGGCAAGGTTTCTTATGAAGCTAGGCCGCTGGATGTGCAGATATGGCGTTTGCCTAGCGCAGTTCGCTAGTGCTAATCTGTCTCGGTTACACCGCCCCGATAGCTCAGTGGTAGAGCACTTCCATGGTAAGGAAGGGGTCGACAGTTCAATCCTGTCTCGGGGCTCGATCGATTAGATCTGGCGGGGTAGCTCAGGTGGTCAGAGCGCACGGCTCATAATCGTGAGGTCGCGGGTTCGATCCCCGCCCCCGCTACGTCAGAATACAGGCCTGAAGATTGTTTAGGCTCTCTAGATATTTGATTCCCTCAACCTCTGCATATTCAAGCTCAAAGTTTTTCAAAGAAAACTTCTCTCGCAATGGCAAAAACTCTTTCAAGAAGGCCTTTGCTTCAAATTCGGCTAAATTCATTCCAAGACACGTGTGCGGCCCATATCCAAAAGCTAAGTGAGGCTTTCGTCCTCTATCAAGATTTATCTCTTGTGGCTGTTCCCACTCGGACGGGTCATAGTTGGCAGACGCAAAATGAAGTCTGAGATAGGTCGGAGAATTCTTGCCAATGTCCTCACTGCGAATTCTCTCAATAGCCGGCAACGGGGACAAAAACCTGAGCATTTCGTTGATTAGGTTTCTCTCAATCTCAGGTTCGCGCTCAAGTCTTTGTGCGTCCGATTCGACATTTAGGAGATGCCAAAAGAGTCCGGACACTAGTTTGATTACTGTGTCTCTGCCGCCAGCTAGAAGCACCCCGGCATAACCCTTGAACTCTTGTTCAGTTAGCTCTTTTCCCGAAGGGCGCAGCGCTCTCAGCACACTCCAGATGTCTTCATCTTCAGAGTCCTCGGCAAAAACGCGATCAAGGTAATTGTGGAGAGTCGTTCCGTTTCTCTCGGGACCGGCAGCCGTCCATACATCAGGCCCCCATGAAATCCACTCTTCTCTGTCCTGAGGTCTGTTGTAAATCAGACTCAGGCAACCAACGACAAAGGGTAGGCCCAAGTCTTTGTAGACATCAAAGTCTTTCTCCTGGTTAATTAATTCCTTGAAAATGTCTCGAGCAACTAGCTCAAAACCAGGCCTCAGTGCTTCGAGTTTTGGTCTGAGGAAGACCGATTGAACGGCATGACGATATTCGGTGTGCTTTGGAGGATCAACTTCTAGCGGAATCTGTCTGTAATCGCGAACATCTCTGTCGCCCTGAAGATTGCTAGAGAATGTCTCATAGTCTTTGGCAGCATTTCGAACGGCCTCATAGCCGGTAATGAATTCAAAGGATTCCGGTGTGAAAGCCTTCAAAGTTCCCCCTTTGCTTAGGAAGAGATTACCCTTTACCTATGGTGAATCCAGCAATCGAGGGAAAGAAATACCCTCGAACCCCAACCTACGTTGTGGGCATTGAAAAGATCAGGGAATTTGCCAAGGCCACTTTTCTCGAGACAAATCTGACTGACGATGTAGCTCCCCCAACCTTTCCAGTTGTAATTCAAGAGCAGAGCCTGAAGCTTGTACTTTCTGACCCAGAGGCAAAGCTGGACTTTTCTAGGGTTGTCCATGGAGACCAAAGATTTGTATTCGAAAGACCAATTGTTGATGGCGATGAGCTAACCAGTCAGCTGACAGTCGCGAGCGTTAAGACTCTGGCTGGTAACCATCTCATCACCTTCAATACTGAAATCTTTGATGTTCAAGACAGGCTTGTCTGCACCGCGATATCAACCTTGGTAGTTAGGGGTCAGGATGCCTAACATTTCAGAGTTAGTGGTTGGTCAACAGATAGCAGAGCAAACCTTTCAGATCTCCAGAGACTCTCTGGTTCGCTATGCAGGGGCATCTGGAGATTTCAATCCAATTCACTATCGAGACGATGTTGCTAAGTCCGTTGGGTTGCCGGGTGTTTTGGCCCACGGAATGCTGACGATGGGTTTATCGATCACTCCGGTCATCAATTGGGCAGGAAGCTCGTGGGCGATTGTTGATTATTCAGTTCGTTTCACCAAGCCAGTGGTTGTGCCAGCAGATAAGGCTGCCGAAGTGAAAGTAACTGCCACCATCGGAGTCATTGATCTTGAGAAGAAGCAAGCCAGAGTTGATTTGATTACAAGTTTTGAAGGAAACAATGTGCTGGGTAAAGCACAGGCCTGGGTGCAGCTTTGACTAACATCCCAGCGTTAGCCGACTTGACGACTATGAAAGTTGGGGGTGTGCCAAAAACTCTCACTAAGTGCGAGAGTGCGGAGCAGCTCTACACAGCCGTTCTCGAGGCATCAAATAGCGGCGAAGAATTCCAGATACTTGCTGGAGGTTCAAACACTGTCTTCGCAGATGACGTCTCTAACTTGAACGTGATTCTTGTTGCCAATCGAGGAATTGAAATTCTGCGAGAAACAGAGTCAGACGTGAGCATCCGAGTTCAAGCGGGTGAGGACTGGGACGACTTTGTTTCTTGGTGTATTGAAAAACAATACTCAGGCATAGAGGCAATGAGTGGAATCCCTGGAAGCGTCGGTGCAACTCCCGTTCAGAATGTCGGCGCGTATGGTCAAGAGGTGTCACAGACCATTACCGCCGCTGAATTCCTTGACCTAAATACAGGCAAGGTTGAATTGAAGCCTGCAAGTTTCTTTGAATTCTCATATCGCGATAGCGCCCTCAAGCATGGGCTCAAGGGCGTAATTGGTTTTGTAGATTTTCGACTGCAGAAGCTAGGGGGGCTATCAGTTCCAATGGCCTCTGGTCAAATCACCAATCACCTGGGTGCAGAGTATGGTTCGCAATTACCGCTAAAGGTTGTCCGAGAAACTGTGCTTGAGCTTCGAACCTCCAAAGGGATGGTGGTTAGGGAAGATGATCCAGACTCGGTCTCCTGTGGAAGCTTCTTCACCAACCCTGTTGTATCCCATGCAAAGTCTCTGGAGTTTCCAAGTGAAATGCAGAAATGGGAAATGGAAAATGGCGATTTCAAGCTATCAGCCGCTTGGTTAATTGAGGGAGCGGGAATTGAAAAGGGCTTTTCCTTACCTTTTTCCAAAGCCGCCATTTCGAAAAAGCATGCTCTGGCTATCACGAATACTGGCGGAGCAACAAGTAAAGAAATTTTAGAACTTGCCAGGTATGTTCAAGAAAGAGTTGCTGCCCGTTGGGGATTAAATCTCATTCCTGAGCCAAACCTAATTGGTTTTTAGGAAAAGAGTTTTTGCAGTCTTTGTATTCCTTCAAGTAACTGATCGTCGCCAAGAGCGTAAGAGAGTCTAAAGAATCCAGATGGACCAAACGCCTCACCTGGAACGAGCGCAACCTCTGCGAACTCAAGAGCAAAGTCTGCAAGCTCTAGGGAGCTTCCAAACTTTCTTCCATTGAACTCTTTGCCAAATAAACCTGTGACATCGGCGTAGACATAAAACGCACCCTCGGGCGTAGGAGTAACCATCCCAGAAATTTTGTTTAGTTCAGACACTGCAAGTTTTCTGCGTCTATCAAATGCTTCACGCATCTTTCTGACTGGCTCCTGATCACCGGTCAGAGCTGCGATAGCAGCGCGCTGCGAAATATTGGAGACATTCGAAGTCAGATGTGACTGCAAATTAGCAGCAGCTTTGGCTGCATCGGCAGGAGCAATCATCCAACCCAATCTCCAACCAGTCATGGCATAGCTCTTCGCAACACCATTGATCATGATCGTTCGATCAACAAGTTCTGGAACAACCTCGGTGATTGAGTAGGCTTTAATTCCGTCGTAGACAAGATTCTGATAAATCTCATCGGTCACAACCCAGAGGTTTTCTTTGGATAAGACCCATTTACCAATTGCTTCGATTTCTTCTTTCGAATAAACCGCACCAGTTGGATTCGATGGCGAGCAAAGAAGAAGAGCTTTAGTTTTATCTGTGTACTTTGCTTCTAGTTGTTCAACTGTGACCTTGTAGTTTTGATCACTACCAGCAAATACATCGACTTGCTTTCCGCCGGCTAACTTGATGGCTTCGGGATAGGTGGTCCAGTATGGGGCTGGAACTAAAACCTCATCGCCTTGATCTACTATCACTGCGAATGCCTGGTAGACGGCCTGTTTGCCCCCGTTGGTCACAATCACCTGCGATGCATCGACTTTGGTTCCCGAATCTTGCAAAGTCTTCTGAACAATTGCCTCCCTTAGCTCAGGAAGACCAATCGCCTGGGTGTAGCGGTGATTCTTTGGGTCTTTGGCTGCCTTGATTGCCGCTTCAACTATGTGCTCTGGGGTCGGAAAGTCAGGCTCTCCAGCCGCATATGTGATGACCGGCCTGCCCTGGGCAATTAGGGCCTTGGCCTTGGCATCGACCTTGAGCGTGGCGCTCTCGGCAATGGCTGAGATTCGAGAAGAAATCCGGGAATGCGGCATACAGCCAGAATACTTGTGAAATGGGGTCAGTGGGGGCTGGCGGCATTGCGCCAGGGGCCTAATTGGCCTAAAATTTGACCAGTTGACATCTGCCGAAAACTAATCTGGCAAAAATCACAATCCTAGAAAACATACTAGAAGTGTGTCTTGCGCCAGTGGCTCTTGAAACCAAGCCTCGAGCCAGTTCTTGGTTGATGGCGATGGCAACTTTAGGGCGGTAGTTCAATTGGTAGAGCAGCGGTCTCCAAAACCGCAAGTTGCAGGTTCGAGTCCTGTCCGCCCTGCGACTAAAGAAAGGTCAGAAGTGGCAGAAGAGAACGAAAGAGCCGCAGAGGATCTGGTTGAAAAGGCCAAGGCAGATAGTGCCAAGGTAAAGAACCCGATTCAGCGAGTTTCCCTGTTCATCAGACAGGTATTGGCTGAGCTTGGAAAAGTTACCAAGCCAACCAGAGCAGAACTGGTTAAGTTCACCGGTGTTGTTCTTGCCTTCGTAGCAGTCGTGATGGTCATCATCTCTCTGCTCGACTGGGTTTTTCTTCAGGTAGTGACCTTCGTATTTTCAGACTAAGAGGTAAATAGGTGTCAGAACTAAATTTCAGTGATGCTCCAGTAGGCGAGCCACTAGAGATCGCAGAGCCAGCGGTCGACGAAAACGTTGACCTAGACGCTCAGGATCTCTTGGCTGCTGAAGATGAGGCAGAGCACGAGCTTGATGGCTACCAGATCGAAGAGCCAGTAGTCGTTGAGGAAGTTGCTCCTCAGGTCGAAAGCGATGACCCCTACCGTGCCTTCCGAGAAGAACTTCGCAAGCAACCAGGTAAGTGGTATGTGGTGCACTCATACGCGGGTTACGAAAGAAGAGTCAAGCAAAACATCGAAGTGAGAAAGCAATCTCTTGCCGGTGGTGACGAGGTCTATCAGATCGAAGTTCCAATGGAGGAGTCCATCGAGATCAAGAACGGTCAGAGAAAGCTTGTCACTAAGGTACGCATTCCAGGATATGTTCTAGTTCGCATGGACATGACTGAGGAGAGCTGGGCTCTCGTTCGTCACACTCCAGCCGTCACGGGATTTGTTGGAAATGCACAGGCACCAACTCCGCTTCGACCAAACGAAGCTTTCGAAATGCTGAAGCCACTATTCACCCCTGCCGAGAGCGAAGAGATTGCTCAGGTCAAGGCAGGTAGTAAGTCCAGCGGCAGTGCCAAGGCCAAATCAATTCCAGTCAAGATTGACTTCCAGGTTGGCGAGAGCATCCTCATCAAGGATGGTTCCTTCGCAGGCCTCCCCGGCACTATCTCGGAGATCAAGCCCGAATCGGGCAAGGTCACCGTATTGGTTTCGCTCTTTGAGCGAGAGACACCAGTGGAACTGTCCTTTGACCAGGTCGGCCCACTGAACTAAGGAAAGAAAAGGAAATGGCACCCAAGAAGAAAGTCACCGGACTGATTAAGCTTCAGATCCAGGCAGGCGCTGCTAACCCAGCACCACCTATTGGACCTGCGCTAGGTCAGCATGGTGTAAACATCATGGAGTTCTGCACTGCCTACAACA
>CAYZRV010000011.1:0-30353 GCA_964480885.1 uncultured Aquiluna sp.
AACTAACCTGTTCATGCAAAATCTGATTGGCAACGCCAAAATCTCTTTGATTCCAGAGCTGCTGATAGAAGAGTCTCACTAGATCAGCTATTTCTGACATGTGACAACAATAGGGAACACTCTTAGAGGGAAATGAAAAAAGACCCGCCATTTCTGGCGGGTCTTGTGGAGACTAGGGGGATCGAACCCCTGACCCCCTGCTTGCAAAGCAGGTGCTCTACCAGCTGAGCTAAGTCCCCGATAGGTGTGCTCCCGTTTAGTGGAAGAGCTCACCGTGGGCCTAGGAGGACTTGAACCTCCGACCTCTTCATTATCAGTGAAGCGCTCTAACCACCTGAGCTATAGGCCCGTAGAGCAAACAAAACCTTACTAGAGATTGTTCGCTCTAACAAACCCCTACCTAATTGTTGGTAAAGGTCAGCGAAATACCGCCAACCAGCTTGGCAATCAGGTTGAAGATCGCCGCGTAGACCGCGGCCAGTGAGGTGGTTAGAACTAGGTTTAGCAGCGCCAGGGTCACGGCCGTAGTCATGACATTGGCGAAGGAGAATTCGCTCTCGAGGTTGAATCCAGAGCCATCACCAAGGACGCTGCTGAGGAGCCCTCCGATGGAGGACAGAGCGCCAGAGTTGGCTAAGACAGCCCAGAGCAAAAGGGCTCCGACAATGATTCCGATTGCGGCAGCTAGTGCAACAAAGAAGCCGACTTTGGTGGCGGACCAAATATCAATAGTTCTGAGCTTTAGTCGAATCTGTTTGCGTGGCTCTTTTGGTTGAGAGCTGCGTTCAAAAAGCTTTGCCAATCTAAGCCACCTCTTCGCTGTCTAAGTTGCGCTCTTTGTTCTTAGCCAGGGACAAAACTGCATCCCCTTCTTCGAACCTAGCAAACACTACACCCATGGTGTCGCGGCCCTTCGCCGGTACCTCGCTGGCCGCTGTTCGCATTACTTTTCCTGATGCCAATACAACTAGCACCTCGTCGGTTTCGTCAACAATTTGTGAACCAACCAGATCTCCGCGCTTCTCATCAAGCTTCGCGACCTTGATTCCTAGGCCACCGCGGTTCTGCACGCGGTACTGATCAACATGGGTTCGCTTGGCATAGCCGCCTTCGGTGACAACAAATACATACCCTGCACTTCCAATTACGGAAGCTGAGAGAAGTTCATCGCCCTTGCGGAATTTCATTCCAGTGACACCGGAGGTGTCTCTACCCATTGGTCTAAGGCTCTCGTTATCAGCCGAGAAGCAGATAGACATTCCCTTCTTGCTGACCAGCAAAAGGTGGTTGTCTTCTTCAACCAACATCGCATTGACAACCTCGTCATCCTGACGAAGCTTGATGGCAATAATTCCACCGGAGCGCGCAGTGTCATAAAGCTCAAGCTCGGTCTTCTTCACAAGCCCGTTCTTAGTTGCAATGACTAGATACGGGGCTTGCTGGTAGTCCTTGAGATCCAACACCTCAACCACTCGCTCGTCTGGTTGCAGGGCTAGCAGGTTTGCAACGTGTTGGCCTTTAGCCTCACGACTTGCTTCCTGCACCTCATGCACCTTCGCTCGATATACGCGACCTTTGTTGGTGAAGAACATCAGCCAGTGGTGAGTGGTGGAAACGATGAAGTTTTGAACAACGTCGTCTGCTCTTAGGCTTGCTCCCTTCACTCCCCTACCACCGCGGTGCTGAACTCGATAGCTGGAGCTTCTTGTTCGCTTGATGTAGCCACCGGCGGTGAGGGTGACAACCATCTCCTCTTCCTTGATGAGGTCCTCAACGGAAACATCTCCGTCGGATCCTAAAGTGATTGTCGTCTTTCTGTCGTCCCCAAACTTTTCGGTGATTTCATCTAGCTCTTCAATAACAATCTTTCGCTGAAGAGACTCATCCTTGATGATCTTCTTGTAGCCCTTTATCTCGGCTTCCAGCTGGGCTGCCTCGTCAATAATTTTTTGTCGTTCCAAGGCCGCAAGCTGTCTCAGCTGCATATTCAAAATTGCACGTGCCTGCAAATCATCAATCTGCAGAAGCTTCATCAATCCATCTCTTGCATCGTCAACTGTCTGACTCTTGCGAATCAACTTGATGACGGCATCTAGAGCATCGAGGGCTTTGAGATATCCCCGCAGGATGTGGGCTCTCTCCTCTGCCTTCTTCAGCCTGAACTGAGTGCGACGAAGAATAATTTCGATCTGGTGGTCAATCCAGGCAGTGATGAAGCCATCTAGGGAAAGGGTTCTTGGCACACCATCAACCAGGGCCAGCATGTTGGCACCGAAGTTCTCCTGAAGCTGCGTGTACTTGAAGAGGTTGTTTAGAACAACCCTGGCAACCGCGTCCTTCTTCAGGACAATCACTAGCCTTTGGCCTGTGCGACCCGAGGTCTCGTCTCTGATGTCGGCGATTCCGGTTAGTTTTCCGTCCTTAACCAGCTCTGCGATGCGCAGGGCAAGGTTGTCTGGGTTGACCTGGTAGGGAAGCTCGGTGACAACCAGGCAGACTCTTCCGTGAATTTCTTCGACGTTAACAACTGCTCGCATCGTGATCGAGCCACGACCTGTGCGGTAGGCCTCTTCGATTCCGCTTCTGCCGAGTATCTGAGCACCGGTTGGGAAGTCTGGGCCTTTGACGATCTTCATCAGTTCGCTGAGAAGTTTGGCTCCCTTTTTGTCGGGATTTAGAAGGGCATACTTTGCTGCCTCAGAAATTTCTTTGAGGTTGTGGGGAGGGATGTTGGTAGCCATACCAACCGCAATACCAATTGATCCATTAACCAAAAGATTTGGAAAGCGTGAGGGAAGAATGGTTGGTTCTTGTGTTCTTCCGTCGTAGTTATCTTGGAAATTAACTGTCTCTTCGTCAATGTCTCTAACCATCTCCATGGCCAGAGGTGCCATCTTGCACTCGGTATATCTAGGCGCAGCTGCGGGGTCGTTACCGGGAGATCCGAAGTTGCCCTGTCCCCAAACCAATGGGTAGCGCATGTTCCAGTCTTGAACTAAGCGAACCAATGTGTCGTAGATCGCTGCATCACCGTGTGGGTGATACTGACCCATGACATCGCCAACGACTCTTGAGCACTTTGAGAATTGTTTGTCTGGTCTGTAGCCACCGTCATACATCGCGTAGAGAACACGTCGGTGAACCGGCTTAAGTCCGTCCCTCACGTCAGGAAGTGCTCTTCCGACAATCACGCTCATCGCGTAGTCGAGATAACTTCGCTGCATCTCGACCTGTAGGTCGACCTGTTCGATCTTGTCTATTTGATCTGACACTGTTATCTCCTAGATGTCCAAGAATCGAACGTCTTTGGCGTTCTTCTGAATAAAGCTTCTTCGTGAATCAACGTCCTCTCCCATCAGGGTTGAGAAGATTTCGTCGGCGAGCGCCGCATCATCCAATGTCACCTGCAACAGGGTTCGGGTGGCGGGATTCATGGTGGTTTGCCAAAGCTCGTCGTAGTCCATCTCTCCAAGGCCTTTGTAGCGCTGGATTGAGTTTTCCTTGGGAAGCTTCTTGCCGTCCTTGTTTCCCTTAGCAATCTTCGAATCACGCTCTGCATCAGAAAATGCATACTCGTGTTCCGAGTTAGACCACTTAATTCGATAGAGAGGCGGCTGAGCCATGTAGACATAGCCGTGCTCGATCAGTGGTCTCATGTATCTGAAAAGCAGGGTCAATAAAAGAGTTCGGATGTGCTGACCATCAACATCAGCATCGGCCATCAGGATGCACTTGTGATACCTGATCTTTTCAACATCAAAGTCCTCCCCGATTCCCGTTCCGAATGCGGTGATGAGTGATTGGACTTCGGTGTTGGCTAGTGCCCTGTCAAGCCTTGCCTTCTCGACATTAAGAATCTTTCCTCGAAGCGGCAGGATTGCTTGGGTTTCAGGATCTCTGCCTCTAACAGCAGAGCCTCCCGCTGAATCTCCCTCGACGATATAGATCTCGGAAACTTTTGGATCTCTGGATGAGCAGTCGCGAAGTTTTCCTGGCATACCACCAGATTCCAGAAGACTCTTTCTTCTGGTTGCTTCGCGCGCTTTGCGAGCAGCGAGTCTTGCTGCTGCTGCCTGAATTGCTTTGCGAACAACTTCCTTAGCTTGCCCAGGGTTTCTCTCGAACCAATCTCCGAGCTGATCTCCGACGGCCTTTTGGACGAATGTCTTCGCCTCGGTGTTTCCCAATTTTGTTTTGGTCTGTCCCTCAAACTGAGGTTCGGAAAGTTTCACTGAGACAACTGCCGTGAGGCCCTCTCTGACATCGTCACCAGTGAGGTTTTCGTCTTTCTCCTTTAGTAGCCCCTTGTCACGAGCGTATTTATTAAGCAGAGACGTGATTGCCGATCGGAAGCCTTCCTCGTGGGTTCCACCCTCGTGGGTATTGATGGTGTTTGCGTAGGTGTGGACGCCTTCGTTATAACCAGTGGTCCACTGCATTGCAACCTCAACCGACATCTTCTTGTCTTTGGTTTCGGATTCAATCGAGATGATCTCGTCGTGAACAACCTCAACTCTTTTAGCTGAGTTTAGGTATTCGACATAGTCGATAAGTCCACGGTCGTATTTATATGAGTCGCTAGCACCAGTTCGCTCATCAAGTAGCGTGATCTTTAGTCCCTTGTTCAAGAAACACATTTGCTGGAATCTCTGACGAAGGGTCTCGTATTCAAAGACAACGGTCTCGAAAATATCTTTCGAGGGTGTGAACTTTATGGTTGTGCCAGTCTTGGTTGTCTTGGCACCTTTTTTCAATGGGTGGTCGGGTACGCCGATGCTGTAAGACTGTGTCCAAACAAATCCATCTCTATTTACCTCGACCGAGAGTTTGCTGCTAAGAGCGTTAACTACCGAAGCACCCACTCCGTGAAGTCCGCCGGAGACCGCGTAGCCGCCACCGCCAAACTTTCCACCTGCGTGTAGAACCGTCAGCACAACCTCAACGGCGGGTTTTTTCTCGACTGGGTGAAGATCAACGGGAATGCCTCGACCGTTATCGCTGACCTTGATGTCTCCGGCCTTGGTGATGGTCACCTCGATGTTGTCGCAATAGCCAGCTAGGGCCTCGTCAACGGAGTTATCCACAATTTCATAGACCAGGTGGTGGAGACCCCTGGGGCCAGTAGAGCCGATATACATTCCGGGGCGCTTGCGAACCGCTTCCAGCCCCTCCAGGACCTGAATCGCCCCGGCGTCATATTTTTTCTTTGCTTCAGACATATTTAGTTGCTTCCCGCTTGGGTTAGCACCACAGAAAAGCAGCCCTAGGGATGACTAATATTCGGGTTGGCTAACCCCTCAATCTTAGTCCAAATCCGCGTATTTACTGGGCAAAACTACCCATATGTGTCTCTTGGACCACGACCAGGGACGCTCCTTGGACCCTTTTTCCAACTGGGTGCGGCGGGCCCTAAAAACACTAGGTCCTTGATGGCAAGCTCTGGATACTGCTCCTGAATCCGGGCCAGAATCTGGTCCTTAAGGAGTCTGAGCTGGGTTGCCCAAGCTGTTGAGCGACAACCAATACTCAGCGTCCCGTTTCTGATTTCCTGGGGGGTTGAGGCGGCTGCGTTTTCAGGTCCGACTAGTCGCTCCCAATCGAGAAAGAGGGATTCTTTATCCACTCTTTTCTGCCAATCAAATTCACCTAAGAGTTGTTCGATGCCTTCGCCAGCCGATATGGGGTCTCTGCCCTTTTCGAATGGCTTCGAGCCTCTTTCTTGTTTCTCTTCTCTTCTTCTCTGATCTTTGGTTTTTCTGCCGATTGATTGAAGGGTTTGTTTGAAGAAGCGATCAGCGATTTCAAAATTAATCTCCAACTAACTGCCCTCCTGAAACCGAGAAAGATGCCGCCCACTCTATCTGAGGGGAAAGAGTTATATCCGCCGCTGTTATCAGAACCTGTTCGAAGTTCAAAACAAATTCCAGCATTCTGTTTCTTCGGCCTGGATCTAAAACTGAAAAGACATCATCAAGAATTACAACAGGATCTCCCAGTGGTCCCTCACGGGTTAGTTGAGCGAGTGCGAGCTTGAGTCCCAAAGCAATTGACCAGGCTTCTCCTTGAGAGGCATGGGATCTGGCCGCCAATGAATCTTTTTCGATAAGCAAATCATCCCTGTGGGGACCCACCAAAGTTATGCCTCGTTCTAGCTCAGCAGAACGAAGCTGGCCTATTTTTTCTCTGAGAATTGTTGAGATGTCATCTTGAGATATCTCTTCAGGATCATCGCTACTGGATAGAGAAACTAGTCGCATGCTTATTTTCTCTTGCGAATTGGAAAGCTTGTTGTAGAAATCCTGCAGTAGCGGCGACAGTAGTGATATCAGCTCTAGTCTTGCAGCCGTTAGCTTGCTACCGAGCTGAACAATCTGTTCATCCCAGATGTCCAGGGTTGATAGGTCTGGGTTTTTAGCTAGCTTGGCGCTCTTGAGTAGTGCGTTTCTTTGCTTCAACGCTCTGTCGTAGTCGAGTTTCAGTTGAGCCATTCTCGGCCTTAGAAGAGCAAGGGTTGAGTCAAGAAAGTGCCTGCGGTCCTCTGGGTCGCGTCTGACGATGTCAAGATCCTCGGGCGCGAAGAGAACAGCTGGAAGGTTTCCCAAAAAGTCACTGGTCCTTTTTTGCTGGGTCGCGTTGATGAAGTAGCGATTGGTTTCGTCTCGGTTGATTTCAGCTGCAACAACCACTTTCCTGTTTGAGTTGTTGGCTGTCGCTGAGATTAGTGCCCTGTCTTTGCCCTCCATGACCAAGGGCTTCTGGCCCCCGTGTCGATGAGAAGACAGCTGGCTTAGGAAAACGAGGGCTTCAACCAGATTGGTTTTGCCCTCGCCATTTGGACCATGGAACAGGGTTGTTCCTTTGGTCAATGAGAGATTTATTGATGAATAGTTTCTGAAATCAGCAAGCTGAATTTCGCTGACCCACAACTCAAGCTCCTTAAGAAACTAGGAGGTTTGGTTGCAGGAGATACCTGTAGTGGTTATTAGATCCAACTGGCGTTATTAGAACAGGGCCTGGCTTGTTGGGGTTGTTTGGGTTGGATGTGAAGCCCAAAGAAACCATTTCTGTTTCAACACCACTGAGAGCATCAATCAAATACTGAGGTTTTAGAGAAACGGTGTTTTCCTCCCCGGTGAGCGAGCAGCTAACTTGTTCGCTGGCATCCGCTACATCCGAACCGAGTGACTCTAGTGATACTTCATTGGACGTGAATTTATATCTAAGTGGTTTGTCTCTATCCACGACCAAGCCGACTCGTCTGGTTGCATCAATTAGGTCTTGGGTGTTTAGAACCGCAAAATGAGGTGTCTCTGTGGGGAACAGGCTTAGTACCGCTGGATACTTTCCCTTGATGGTGGAGGTTGTTACCGATTTGTTTGCAGAAGAGAAGCTGATCAATTCTTTATCACCATCGGCGAAACCAATCTCGATTTCTTTTTCGTGAGAAAAGGTTTTAGCAATTTCCCCAACAACGCGGGCGGGAACAAGAAGTTCTCTTTCACCTGCACCGCCAGACCAGGGGATTGTCCGTGTTGAAACTCGGAACCTGTCGGTAGCAATGAGAGAAAGTTCTTTGTTGTTTGCGGAAATCATGACCGCTGTTAGAACAGGTGTGACTTCTTCTCTCGAAGCTGCGACCGAGACTTGGTTTATTGCCTCGGCAAATATGTCTCCAGAAACTTTTCCTGAGCCTGCTGGTGTTGCAGGACTCGAAGGATATTCCGACATGCTCATGGCGGAAAGAGAAAACTTGCTAGATCCAGAATTAATTTGAACTCGCGAATCTGTATGCTCCACAGAAACGCTTTCAGATGGAAGTTTGGAAATAATGTCCGATAAAAGCCGGGCTTGAACTAGGGATTTTCCTGGCTTCTCAACGTTTGCAGTAATTGAAGCTCTTGCTGAAACCTCGTAGTCGAAAACCGAGAAAATTACTTCGTTATTGATTGCTTCAATAACAACCCCTGAAAGTTGAGGTAACTGAGGTCTTGGTGAGACAAGGCGCACAACAAATGAAATTGCCTCGGTAAGAACATCACGATCAGCTTGAAACTTCATAATTCATCCTCATTTGGGCCTCTTATCTTGGCATAACCGGGCGACTCTTCACAAAGCTCTGCTCTCCCCACAACCCCCAACTATTTAATTTCCTAGTAATAACAACAATAAGCACCTGTGAAATAGGGGATAAGTCGCGGCTGCCCGCGAAAAACCTAAAAACTACAAGTTTGTAAGATGTCAATCAAGCTGGGGATAAGTCTGTGGATAACTGGGGTAGCTGTGGAAACCCACATGTTAATTGGGGTAGAAAGGGTGTTTGTGGACAAAATATGAATACTTATCCACAGAAATCAGCTTACTTATCCACAGGATTAACGGTTATTGTCCTTGATTTTCTGAATAATCTCAGAAACCTGGTTGTAGATATAGCGGCGTTCCCGCATCTGCTCACTGATCTTCTTGGTTGCGTACATAACCGTCGTGTGGTCTCGGTTCCCAAAATACATACCGATTTTGGGCAGGGAGAGCTCGGTGAGCTCTCGGCAAATGTGCATAGCAATCTGTCTAGCTAGCGCGACTGCCTGCTGACGCCCACTACCCGTAATGTCATCGGGGCTCAGTTTGTAGTACTCAGCTGTTGCGGAAATTATTGCCATCGGCGAGACATTGCTGTCACCGGCGAAAGACAAAGTGTCTTTCAAGACAATCTGAATCAGGTCCATGTCAATTGGTTGTCGATTGAGATTTGCGAAGGCGGTGACGCGAATCAGCGTGCCTTCCAGCTCTCTAATATTTGAAGAAATTCTCGCTGCCATGTATTCGATAACGTCGTCTGGCACAAGAATCTTTTCCATGGCCGCTTTCTTGCGAAGAATCGCAACACGCGTCTCAAATTCTGGAGCTTGAATATCCGTGATTAATCCCCACTCGAAACGAGAAAGCATCCTCTCCTCGAAACCGGCGAGCTGCTTGGGTCGAAGATCTGACGTGATCACAACCTGCTTGTTGTGATCGTGAAGAGTATTGAAAGTGTGGAAGAAGGCTTCTTGCGTTTGGTCTTTGCCCTGAAGGAACTGAATGTCGTCAACCAGGAGAATGTCCACATCCCTGTATTGAGCCTGAAATTCGGCAGTTTTGTTGTTCTGAATTGCGTTGATGAAATCGTTTGTGAACTCTTCCGAAGAAACATATCTAACTTTTAGTCTTGGCTTAAGCGTCAGAGCGTAGTGACCAATGGCGTGGAGCAAGTGTGTTTTTCCCAAACCACTGGAACCATAAATGAACAACGGGTTGTATGCCTCGGCCGGTGCTTCTGCAACTGCGAATGCTGCTGCGTGAGCGAAGCGATTAGATCCACCAGTGACAAAACTGTCAAAGCTATATTTCGGATTTAATCCTGAGACTGTTGAAGATGTCGGTGGAATATATATTTCTGGCTCTGGCCATTTAATTTCTGTTTCCTGAACCAGATCAACCTTGATCGCTGTTTGTAAATCTTCATTAGTGATGGCGACAAAACTTTTTGGGCCGCCAACCTCAGCAAGCTCAGAGAGCGCATCAAGAATCTGATCACGAAGCCGACCCTGGAGCATCGACCTAGTTACTTCATTCGGAACTTCGATATAGAGAGTGTCATCCAGCACACCCTTGGGAACCGCCAGGTCTAGATGGCCTTTGAGGTGGGGGGTTACGTTAGGGTCGGCTGCAACTTTGGCTACCAACCCCTTCCAAGAGGTCGCTAGAGCCGCATCGGCCATCCCAACTCCTCTCAAAAGTTATCCACAGAGTTTTGCACAGGACCTTCTACCTGTGGAGAAGGTTTAGAGTGCTGTGGAAAACTTGTGGATAAAGTCCCCACGGCTTTTGACTGCAACATTCAACCCCTGTGGACAACAGATATCAAATCGGGTCGGCGTGTCGGTTGATTTAGAAGGAAAATATCGGTTTTTCCACAGATTATTTTCTGTCTTGACTAACAGCGCCAGACCGCGTAAATTGTTGAGGTTGTCTAGGGCAGTTGCCCGTAATTTTCAGGAGTAATGAAGTGACCAAGCGCACTTTCCAACCCAACAACCGCCGCCGTGCGAAGACCCACGGCTTCCGTGCTCGCATGCGCACCCGTGCCGGTCGAGCCATTCTGGCTGCCCGCCGTCGCAAGGGTCGCTCAGAGCTCAGCGCCTAGGGGCAAGTTGCTCCCCCGCGTAAATCGCTTGCGTTCAAGCGATGAAATTCGCGAAGTCGTAGCCAAGGGCAAGCGTTTCTCTTCAAAGTCCATCACTCTCCACCACCTACCCGGCGAGATCAACAGGTTTGCTGTTGTCGTTTCCAAGGCCGTAGGCGGGGCTGTCACCAGAAACCATGTAAAAAGGCGGATTCGAGCCATTCTTTCCTCCCACTTATCCCAAAAGCCTGAAATTTCAGGGGTAATTCGGGTGAGACCAGGGGCCGATCAAACCTCATTTGAAGACCTAGGCCTGGAAATCAGTGAGTTATTGGGGAAAATCCAGTGAGATTTCTGATGTATCTCTGGTTATTGCCTCGAAATCTTCTGATTGCACCCATATTGCTCTGGCGCAAGGCCATATCTCCCCTTTATGGGAATGTCTGTCGCTATTACCCCAGTTGTTCAACCTACGGATTGGCCGCTGTTCAGAGGTTTGGAATATTGAGGGGTGTCCCAATGACCGCATGGAGGATAATCCGCTGTAATCCCTGGTCTAAGGGTGGTGTGGATGATGTTCCGGAAGGCCCCGATTGGATTGCCATCGGCACACTAGGATTTGTAAGTCCAGGTTTATCAAGGCGAGGTAGCTAGTGGATCTGTTATGGCCAATTAAGTGGCTCATCGAACTAATTTTGGTGACTTTCCACTCAGGTTTCAGCTCAATTGGGCTCGGCTTTGACTCAGGCATTTCTTGGGTTTTGGCCATTGTTGGTCTAGTTCTAGTGGTCCGAGCGGCCCTAATCCCAGTATTTGTGAAGCAGATCCGGAGCCAACGAAACATGATGCTGGCCCAGCCAGAACTTCTGAAGCTCCAGAAGAAATACAAGGGCAAGACGGACCGGGAATCACGGGAAAAGATGGCCCGCGAGCAGATGGACCTCTATAAGAGAACCGGCTCCAACCCCTTCAGTTCCTGCCTCCCCTTGCTTCTCCAGATGCCTATATTTATGGGCCTTTTCTTCGTACTTAATGACGCTCAGTCCAATAAAAAGGGTGTTGGACCACTTGATGCGGCCCTGGCCGAGTCCTTTTCCCAGGCGGAAATGTGGGGCGCTAAGCTCTCCGACACCTTCTTTGGAAGCCCAGAACTGAACGTCAAAATCATTGCCGGAGTCATGATTGTCCTGATGTCTGCCAGCCAGTTCATCACCCAAAAGCAGATTATGACCAAGAATCAGAACCCTGAGATTGCGAACAGCCAGTTCATGCAGACTCAGAAGATCCTGCTTTATGTTCTACCCCTGGTTTTCTTGATTTCAGGCCTAACTTTCCCCCTCGGAGTCATGACTTACTGGCTGGTTTCGAACTTCTGGACGATGGGACAGCAGTTCTTTGTCATCAGAAACATGCCTCAGCCAGGGTCCCCCGCCTTCCACGCTCGCCAGGAACGCCTCAAGAAGAAGGGCAAGCTCACCGAGGCTGAGCCAGTGGCCAAGCCAGAAGCTGAAGCCGAAGAGGAATCGACCGAATCCGGCCAGCGCAACCAGCCGGTGAGCAAGAATCGTGCCAAGAAAAAGAAGAAGAAATGACCGAAGAGAACCAATTGGAAAAAGAGGGTGAGATCGCAGCCGATTTCATCGAAGAATTTCTAGATTTAGCCGACCTTGATGGAGACCTAGAGATAGAGCTCAGGCAGGAAAGGGTCTATTTAACTGTTGCCAGCGAGGGAGACTCGAACTTAGGCAAGGTTTCCGATCCCGATGTTGCCCAGGCTATCCAGGAGATTACCCGCCTAGCAGTCCAGGCCAAGACCGGCGAACCCAGCCGTCTAATCCTTGATATTGGCGGGTCCAGAGCCAACAAGACCGACCAGCTCAAGAAGTTAGTCGAGAAGATGGTTAAGAAGGTTAACGAATCTGGCGAATCTCAGCACCTAAAGCCCATGAGCAGCTATGACCGGAAGTTGGTCCACGATATGGTCTCGGAAGCCGGATTGTCCTCAGAATCTGAGGGACAGGGCAGAGATCGCCACATTGTCATCAGCAAGCCCTAATGTTTCACGTGAAACATGGGGACTCAGATGGATGACCTGGAAAAAGAACCAGCTTATGCAGCCGAGCTATTTGGCGACCAAATCAAGCTTGCCCGGGGATTTGCCCAGAGATTGGCTAAGGATTCGGAAACTTTCGGCCTGCTAGGGCCAAGGGAATTACCCAGAATCTGGTCCAGACACGTAATTAACAGTGGATTGTTGGCCGAGCTGGTGCCAGATGGCAGCAAGGTTGTCGATGTCGGCAGCGGTGCTGGGCTCCCCGGCATTCCAATGGCCATTGCTCAACCCCAGGCCGAGTTCACCCTGGTTGAGCCAATGGAAAGAAGGGCAAACTGGTTGAACCAGGTTGTCCAGGATCTCGGCATCAACAATGTGAGAGTTCTGCGGGCTAGGGCGGAAGATATTGCCGAGACCGACTTTGACCTGGCCACCGCAAGAGCCGTGGCGGCCCTGGACAAGCTGTTGAAGATGCTGACGCCACTGATCAAGGATTCCAAGCAAAAGACCATCATTGCTATGAAGGGCTCCAAGGCCCAAGAAGAGATTGATGAGGCGGCCAAGAGAATCGAGCAGCTGGGTTATGCACAACCAGAAATAATCACCCTGGGTTTGAACAAAGCACCAGAAACTGCCACGGTTGTCCGCATTTCCCTGAAATGATGGAGACACCATGAATCAACCTGCTGACGAGACCTCAATCACCAAACCCACCGTGGTCCAGGGGATGGGCTATCCCAACGATAGAAAAGAAGTCAGCCCCACGCCGATAGGTTGGCAAGGCTTGCAACTAGGCGAAGTTGAGCATGTTTCACGTGAAACATCGGAGACAAAAGATGGCGACTGAGCGCGAAGCAACGCCAATTCTCCATGAAATGACGCTCAACAATGAGCGAGCTAAGCGAGTGGCCCAGGCTGTCCTCACTCCTCCCTGGAAGACCCGAATCATCACAATCTCTAACCAAAAAGGCGGTGTTGGCAAGACGACAACGGCCGTGAATCTTGCCGCCGCCCTGGCTCATAAAGGTATGAAGGTCTTAGTCATTGATCTTGACCCGCAAGGCAATGCTTCAACTGCCCTTGGTGCCCCGCACCACACCGGAACTATGAGTAGCTATGAGGTCATGGTTGGGGAGGCCAATATTGCCGATGCTGTCCAGCAGAGCACCGAGCACCCAAACCTCTTATGCCTGCCAGCCACCATCGATCTGGCTGGCGCGGAAATCGACCTAGTTAATACTCAAAATCGCGAGCGCATTCTCGCCAGTGCCCTGTCGAGGTTTTTGATCACCCACCCTCAGGACTACGTATTTATTGACTCTCCACCATCACTCGGGCTCCTCACAGTCAATGCCTTGGTTGCTGCAACCGAGGTCATGGTTCCCATTCAGTGTGAGTACTACGCGTTGGAAGGAGTGACTCAGCTAATTTCTAACATCGAGAGAATCAAGCAAGCACTCAATCCCTCCTTAGTCATATCTTCGATTCTGCTAACCATGTATGACTCACGAACCAAGCTGAGCTCGGATGTCGCAGCGGAAGTGAAGAATTATTTCCCCCAGCAGACCCTGCAGGCTGTAATTCCAAGATCAGTGCGCATTTCAGAAGCACCTAGTTTTGGACAGACTGCAATTAAGTACGACCCGAAGAACGCGGGATCTCTTGCTTATCAAGAGGCAGCGATCGAACTAGCAAATCGAGGAGCATGATCATGGCGGATGACAAAAAGCGAGGCGGACTGGGTCGTGGAATCGGATCATTGATTCCGGCAGGTCAGCGTGATGCTGTCGATGTGTTCTTCAGCTCCGATAGTCAGAGCTTGGTTGCTGTGCCAGGAGCAAAGCTCGCATATTTGGAACTTAGTCGCATAATTCCCAATCCCCAGCAGCCCAGAAAAGTTTTCGAGCCAGAAGCTCTCGCAGAACTAGTTCACTCGGTCAAAGAGTTTGGAGTTCTTCAGCCGATTGTCGTCAGACCACGACAGGACGACTTTGAGTTGATTATGGGTGAGCGAAGGTTTCGCGCAGCGAAAGAAGCAGGACTCACCGCTATCCCTGCGGTTATCAGAGACACCACTGATGAAAACATGTTGCGCGATGCACTGCTGGAAAATCTTCACCGAGCAGATCTAAACCCAATGGAAGAAGCCAGTGCCTATAAACAGCTTCTTGAAGATTTCGGAATCACTCAGGAGCAGTTAGCTGATCGACTCGGAAGATCGCGTCCACAAATAACAAACACCCTACGACTACTCAGGCTTCCGATTGACGTTCAACAGAAGCTGGTCGCAGGAGTTCTCACTGCAGGACATGCCCGCGCACTGCTAGGTGCATCATCCGAGGAGATGATGCGCGAGCTGGCAGGTCGAGTGATTCGCGAAGGGCTTTCGGTCAGGGGACTTGAAGAACTAATTGCATCTGGCGGCGGCAAGCAAAAGAAGCCAACGATCAAGCCAGGTGGAAAAACAGAGATGCTCAGCGAGTTAGCTCAGGAGCTTGGCGACCGCCTCAACACTGTTGTGAAGATCAAGCTTGGTCGTCAAAAGGGCCAGATCGTGATTGAGTTTGGTTCCGTTGCAGACCTAAGAAGAATCGCAGACGAGATTAAGTCTTAGTTATCTAGATCTCTCGATGGCCTTGGCAAGTCTCTGAATACCAACCTTCACATTCTCTGCAGTTGGATGTGAATAGCAAACTCGAATAAATTCTTTGCCACGACCATCTCCGTAGAACGCTGTTCCTGGCGTGTATGCAACCAGCTCCTCGACAGCAATTGGCAACATCTTCTTGCCATCAATTCCGTCTGGAAGGCTTACCCACAAAAAGAAACCACCCGTGGGTTTTGTTGTTTGGACTCCAGGAAGATATTCAGAGAGAGCCCAGATCGCAGCATCTCTCTTTGTTTTATAGAGAGATCTGTATTCTGCTATTTGCTGTTGCCAATCGCAGATTGAAAGATATTCGGAAATTAACATTTGAGCAAAAGTTGCTGGTGACAAAACTGCTGACTCGTTGGCAAGGATCAATTTGTCTTTGATGGCAGGAGGAGCTAGGACGTATCCAACCCTGAGTCCTGGCGAAAGTATCTTCGAAAAAGAGCCAAGATAAATAACACTGTCGGCATCCCTTGCTCGAAGCGCATTCGGGGGAGGTGCATCAAAGTAGAGAAGTCCGTAGGGGTTGTCTTCGACAATTAGAATTCCGCGCTCTTTGCAAACCTGAATTAATTTGTCACGCCTTTCCTCCGAAAGGGTGACACCCGAAGGGTTGGCAAAGTTGGTAACCAGATACAGAAGCTTCACCTTTTTGCCATCAGCAACCATGCGGTCGGCTGCTTCCGCAACAGCCTCAGGAGATATTCCATCGCTGTCTGTGTAGACGTGCTCGATGTGTGCTTCCTTGTGCCTAAATATTCCAACCGCCCCGACGTAGCTCGGGGACTCAACCAAGGCGACATCGCCCTGATCTAAGAACAAATCAGCAATTAGCTCCAGAGCGTGCTGGCTGCCGGTTGTGATCATCAGGTTTTCGACTTTGCCCTGAATCCCCTCCAGTGCCATGATCTCAAGAATTTGTTCGCGCAATCGAGCATCGCCTTGACCTGGTCCATATTGAAGAGCGAATTGGGAGCGGTTTTTCATCAGAGAATCAAACGCATCTCTAATCAGCTGATTGTTCAGGGCCGAGACATCCGGCATCCCACCGGCTAGCGATACAACTTCTGGCCTAGAGACTGTTGCGAAGAGTGCGCGCACCTCACTGACCGAGAGATTCTCGGCTCTTTGGGCATAAGAGTCTTTGAATAAATCAAAGCCCTGTTCCAGGCGTGAGGGCACCAGCATGCGCTCCTTTGGGGTTAGCGCAAAGTCTAGGGCTTTATTTCCCCCTAGCTAAGAAATTCAGCCAGTTCGCTGACCAGGGCAGCCTTTGGTCTTGCCCCAACCAGCTGCTTCACCATCTCGCCGTTCTTGAATACACCCAGCAGCGGAATGCCGGTCACGTTGTATTTCATGGCCAGATCTGGTTCGTGATCAACATTGACTTTGGCCACAGTCACTTTGTCTCGATACTCCTCGGCTATCTCAGCTAGCACAGGGGAGATCATGCGGCAAGGCCCGCACCACTCGGCCCAGAAATCAACGATTACTGGCTTGTCGCTTTTTAAAACGTCAGCCTCAAAATTCGCACTCGTGGTGTCGATTGGCATAACTACTCCTATTTAGAACTTAGGTAGTGTTCGGCATCCAATGCCGCCACACAACCTGAGCCAGCCGCGGTAATCGCCTGTCTGTAGGTGGGGTCAATCACATCGCCGCAGGCAAACACTCCTGGCAGCGAGGTCTTGGATGATCTTCCCTCAACCTTGATAAAGCGCTCTTCGGTTAGCTCTACTTGATTCTCAACCAGCCAAACCCTCGGGTCATTTCCGATGGCTATAAATAGTCCCTCGACTTCGAGCTCACTTTTCTCCCCAGTCTGGGTGTTTTCCAGCACCAGGCCGTTGAGCTTGGCATCACCCTTCAGTTCAGCGACAGCCGAGTTCCAAATGAACTCAATCTTGGGGTTGTCAAAAGATCTCTTCTGCATAATCTTCGATGCCTTCAGGCTGTCCCTGCGGTGAATCACATAGACCTTGGAGGCAAATTTGGTCAGGAAGTTGGCCTCCTCCATGGCGGAGTCACCCCCACCGACCACCGCAATCACCTTGTCTCTGAAGAAGAAGCCATCGCAGGTTGCACACCAGCTCACGCCGTGGCCGCTAAGTTCCTTCTCCTTTGGAAGTCCTAGCTCGCGGTAGGCAGCTCCGGTGGCAATAATTACTGCCTTTGCCTCGAATTCTTGACCACCACCTGTCTTTACCTTCTTAACATCACCCTTGAGATCAACCTCTACCACGTCGTCAAAGAGAATTTCGGTGCCGAAACGCTCGGCCTGGGCCTGAAAGTTAGCCATCAGTTCGGGTCCCATTAGACCCTCGGGAAAGCCTGGGAAGTTCTCGACCTCGGTAGTCTTCATTAGCTCACCACCAGGCTCAACACTGGAGGCAATCATCAGAGGGTTGAGTTGAGCTCTGGCTGCATAGATGGCAGCCGTGTAGCCAGCTGGCCCAGATCCGATGATTATTACTTCGCGCATGTCAATCCTTTAAGAGACTAAACATAGATGACTATCTATTTATTTCTAGCTTCAGCCTAGCTGGCTGAGTTTCGCCTACCAAATCTACCGCCCGTGGCCACCAACAATTCATCTAACTCTTTAGCCTTTAGTAACCAAAGCAGCAGCAGATAAGTAATTGCCATTAGTGATCCGACCAGAATCGAAGAGCTGATTGCCCCAATCACTCCCGCAAGAGCAAATGAGTTCTTGCCAATTCCTCCAAGCAGAGCCAGCACACCAATTCCAACACCAGCGGCAGGAATAGCCGCAAGCACAAACTTCACAACGGATCTGCTTACACCAAAGCCATTCAATCCACCAATCTTGTTCTTCAGCATTGCGTAGGCAATAAATCCCTGAACGCAAATTGAAAACGCGGTTAGTAGTGCAATTGAAACCACCAGAAACTCCTTTGGCATCACAAAGCCAAGAGTGATTGAGCCGGTGATGTGGATTCCAATTTGAATAGAGGTGAATATAAAAGGAGTTCTTGTGTCTTCCAGTGCAAAGAATGCTCTTTGCATCATGTAGACAAAACTAAATGGCAATAGACCAATCATGAACGCAGCAATGACATTGCCAAGAGCTGCGGTGGCTGGATACTCGCCGACAAATACTCTCGCCACCGGATAGCTAAGAACAATCAGCACGGCGCTCGCAATCACACTCACCATCGCTATGACGCGCAGTGCAGTTGTTAGGTCCTGCTTAAACTCAGTCATCTTTCCAGCCTGCTGGTGCTCGGCCATCCGCGTGAAGTAAGCGGTCGCAATTGAAACTGTTACCACCGAGTGCGGCAGCATAAAAATTAACCAGGCAATCGCCGCCGCAGCCACCGACGCCACGGCAACACCAGAACCTCTGTCAACAGCAGCGGTGGAAGCAACAGCTGTTTGAACCAAACCACCAATCTGCGAAACAACAACCATGGCCAGCGACCACGATGCTGCTTTGAGTGCAGGACCAAGCCCAAACCCGCGCCATTGGAAATTGAGATTTAGTTTCAATCCAATTCTTTTCCAACTCACAAGAAGAATCAGTGCCTGAGCAGCAACACCAGCTGTCGCACTTCCCGCCAGCAGGGCAATCTGTTCCGGTCCCCACTCACTGATGCTTCTGGCTCCAGTGGGGTCAGCAGCAAAAATCAAAATGAAAGCTGCTAACCCGGCAAGGGAAACCACATTGTTTAATACCGGTGCCCACATAAACGGCCCGAAGGCTTTTCTAGAGTTGAGCACCTCTCCCAGTATCGAGTAGAGACCATAGAAGAAAAGCTGAGGGAGACACCAGTAGGCAAAGGCAGTTGCAAGTGCCAACTGCTCTTCGCTCCAACCGGAGGTGTAGATCCTTACCAAAAATGGGGAGGCGAGTGTGAAGAGCAGCGTTGTGAAGAAAAATACTGTGATTGCCAATGTGACAAATCGATCAACATAACCCTTACCTCCATCACTGGCCGCTCTCGCCTTAACCAGAGTTGGAACCATGACCGCATTCAAAACACCGCCGACAATAATTGCGTAGACGGAGTTTGGAAGTTGATTAGCAACACCAAAAGCATCAGCGGCATCCGTGGTGACACCGATCGCTACTGCGAGCAAAACAGCACGAGCAAAACCAAGAATGCGAGAAACAATCGTTCCGCTGGCCATGATGAACGAACTTCTTGTTACAGAAGGATTCAGATCACTCAATATTTCTCCGCCTTAGCTTCATGGCCGTTCGAATAATTCCAACAATCATTAGTGCAAACATTGCAACACCAAAGCTAACCAGGAGAAATAGCTCGACGTCGTAATTGACATTGATACTTATCAGCTGTTCCGCAGAAACTTTCTCGCCACCAACCTCGAGCCAGACCCTTATCTCTACCGGCCCGTTGGCAATTGCCCTGACTGGCAGCTCCGCAATCTGTGTGCTCTGAGCTGGTACCAAAATTGAAAGCTCCTCAACAACCTCCAAGCGAAAGCTCGTGCTCTCAGCTTTCAGAACAACCTGGACTGCCTGCGAATCCTGGTTGGAGATAGTAATTGGAATGTTGGCATCTCTTGCCACGAGGTTGATGGTTGATCCAGGAACAATCTCGGGTGCGGCATGCGCAGGAAGTGGAACTAGTAGGAGAAGAAGGGCGGCAATGATCTTTTTCACGGAAATAGCTCCAGAGCTCGCTGAGCTACTTTTCTTTCATTCTCATGAGCTAAGACCTCGTCCAATTGAGTGAGGGGAAACCAGGAGACCCTGATAACTTCACCCGCAGGGTCCATCTCATGACTAAGTGAGCCACCAATCTGTTTCATAAGAAAGTGGTGAACTGTCTTTTTGATCCGGATGGTTCCCAGGCGGAATGAGTAGGTAATTTCTCCGATTTTCTGAAGTATTTCTGCCTCAAGTCCAGTCTCTTCACCAACTTCACGCAGAGCCGTTGCGTGCAGGTCTTCACCATTTTCCTGATGACCCTTTGGTATCACCCAGTCCTCACCGCCCCCGCGGTTTCGATGACTGATTAGGGCGACCAGGCCTGGGTCATCGGCGGAGATAACTAGTCCCCCCGCCGAAATCTCTGTTTGAGTTCTGATCCGACCCGGATTCATACCCCAACTCTACTTGGGCTGATGATTTGGGCTGTGGCAAGCTAATTCCATGCAAGAGGTGGCAAAAGCACTTTCCAACCTTGCCGACAATACCCAGCAACCGGTTGTAAATCTGCTCGCCGAAGCATTCTCAAAAGCCGGATACGAACTGGCTTTGGTCGGAGGTCCGGTTCGTGATGCCCTGCTGGGCAAAAGATCTTTTGACCTTGACTTCACCACCAGCGCTAAAGCTGACGAAATTCTCAAGGTTGTTAAACCTCTAGCCACCGCAATCTGGGATGTTGGTCGAGAGTTCGGAACAATCGCTGCCGAGATTGATTCAGAGCGGGTAGAGATCACGACTTACCGGGCTGATTCCTATGACCCAACAACGAGAAAACCAACCGTAGAGTTCGGCGACAATCTCGAAGATGATCTCAAGAGAAGAGATTTCACCATTAATTCAATGGCCCTGAGATTACCTGAGCGGGTATTTGTTGATCCTCATGGCGGACTTAGAGATCTTCAACTCAATACTCTGCGAACACCAGGTGAAGCCGAAGTAAGTTTTTCTGACGACCCACTTCGCATGCTAAGGGCCGCAAGATTTTCCTCACAGCTTGATCTAGTGATTGACCCGCAAGCTTTTGATGCCATGGTTGAACTCAAAGATCGCATCCGAATTATTTCTCAAGAGAGAATCCGTGACGAACTTAGCAAACTACTTCTGACAGACAATCCAGTTATCGGACTTGAACTACTGGTTGACTCCGGCCTAGCGGCAATCATTCTTCCTGAGCTAACCGCGTTGAAATTAGAAACTGATGAGCACATGCGACACAAGGATGTTTATCAACACACCCTTACTGTTTTGATGCAGGCCATCGGATATGAAAAGAACTACAACCTTGAAAAAGATTTGGTTGTTCGGCTTGCTGCCTTGTTTCACGACATTGGAAAACCAGCAACTCGAAAACTAGATGGCAATCTGGTGACCTTCTATCATCACGATGTTGTTGGTGCAAAGCTTGCCAAGAAGAGACTTAGTGAACTTAGGTTCCCCAACGATCTAATTGATTCGGTTGCCAGACTCATCGAACTTCACCTCAGATTCTTTGGATACTCAGATTCGCAGTGGACGGATTCAGCAGTCAGAAGATATGTCCGGGACGCCGGGGAAGAACTCGACCGGCTACATATCCTCACTCGAGCTGATGTCACAACCAGGAACCAGAAGAAGGCAGATCGACTTGCCCATGCCTATGACGATCTTGAGCGAAGAATTGCTGAACTCAGAGAGAAAGAAGAACTGGATTCAATCAGGCCTGAGCTCGATGGAAATCAGATCATGGAATTTTTAGGAATTGGGCCATCGAAAGATGTGGGCCTTGCCTATGAGTTCCTGCTGGAGCTGAGGCTCGAAGAGGGGGAAATCGGCCCCGCGGCCGCCAAAGAACGCTTGCTTCAGTGGTGGCAGTCTCGCTAAAGTAGTGCGGTTGTCCTAATCGACAACATTTGCATTTACCCTCCTGTCACGGAAAGGCCGTGACCGTTTAGTCCGAAGGAGGTGGGTTAGCTATGCAAGCCTATGAACTGATGGTCATTTTCGACCCCTCAGTAGAGGAAAAGACAGTAGCTTCCAGCATCAACAACTATCTGAAGGTGATCACCCAAGCTGGTGGAACCGTGGACAAGGTTGACATCTGGGGCCGTCGTCGAATGACATTCGAAATCAAGAAGCACGCAGAGGGCATCTACGCGGTGATCAATGTCACCAGTGGACACGAGGCAGTGGTCGAGCTTGACCGCCAGCTAAAGCTTTCTGAGTCAGTGCTTCGCACCAAAGTCCTCAGATTGGAAGATGCGGTCTTCAGCATCAATCCAGTTGAGTTCACTCCTGATACCAGAGCACCACGTGCTCCACGTCCAGGCGGCAAGCGTCCTTCCAGGAGCAAGTAATGGCCGGCGAAGTTAACATCACGATTGTTGGCAACCTTGCCGATGATCCAGAACTTCGCTACACCCAAAATGGAATTGCAGTTGTTTCGGTAAGAGTCGGATCAACTCCTCGCACATTCAACCGCTCAACCAACGAGTGGGTGGATGGTGAAACCGTATGGGTCCGCTGCACCGCATGGAGAGAGGCAGCAGAGAACATTGCCCAGTCACTGAGCAAGGGAACTCGTGTAGTTGTCACAGGTCGCCTCAAGGCACCTAGCGCATATCAAACAGCACAGGGTGAAGCAAGAGCATCACTCGAGCTGGAGATCGATGAGATTGGACCAAGCCTGAGATATGCAACGGCTGCCGTCACTCGTCGTGCACGCGAATCAGCTGCAGTTGAATCACCATGGGCTGGCGAAAAGGCCAGCAGCAATCCTGCCGATGCTTGGGCCAACCCAGCAGAAGCAGCAGTGGACGAAGCACCGTTCTAAAGATTTAGGAGAAAGAAAGAAATGGCTGGAAAAGGACAAGACCGCCGCAAGAAGATGATGGCTAAGAACCTGAAGCTTGCTCCGGTTAAAACAATCAAGATTGAGGTCATCGACTACAAAGACGTCGCGACCCTAAGAAAGTTCGTCTCCGATCGAGGCAAGATCCGTGCTCGTCGCATCACTGGTGCAACGGTTCAGGATCAGCGCAAGATTGCAAAGGCGATTAAGAATGCACGCGAGATGGCGCTTCTGCCATACGCAGGCGCAGGACGCTAAGGAGAAATAAATGTCAAAACTAATTCTGACTAACGAAGTCTCCGGTCTCGGAAGCGCAGGCGATGTGGTTGAGGTGAAGGACGGCTACGCACGCAACTACCTCATCCCAAACGGCCTAGCCGTTGCCTGGACCAAGGGTGGCGAGAAGCAGGTATCCTCCATTCGCGCAGCTCGCGAAGCTCGAGCGATCGCTAGCGAAGAAGAGGCCAAAGCCCTAAAGGCTAAGTTGGAGCAGGCTCCAATCAAGATCACAATGAAGTCGGGAATCAACGGGCGTCTTTTCGGTGCCGTGAAGACCGGAGACGTTGTTGCTGCAGTCTCTGCACTCGGATTTGGAGAGTTGGACAAGCGTAAGATTGAGCTTGGAACCACCATCCGTACCATCGGTCGCTATGACGTGACCATCCGCCTGACCCCAGAAATCGTGGCCAAGGCCGCTATTCAGGTGGTTAGCGCCAAGTAAATACAGGGTTAAGCAAGAAGGCCGACACGCCCAAGGGCAGGTCGGCTTTTTTGCTACTCAGACCCACTTATCCACAACCCTCAGGTCTATCTTGAGAGTTTTCCACGAAAATTTACTCACACGAAAAAGCCTTATAAATCAAGGGTTCTAGGGGGTTTTGGATAGTTATCCACAGGTTATCCACAGAGGCTATCGGCGTGTTTTCACAGAGTTATCCACAGTTTTCCACAAGCTAATTTGAAAGTTAATTGTCAGAGTCCCAAGCTATACACGTTCTGAGCAATCTGGAGGGCAAAGAATGTCGATGTTGGCACCCGTATCAAGTGGTGAGGCCAGGGTAGTCCCGCACAACATCGAAGCCGAACAGTCAGCAATCGGTGGAATGCTTCTCAGTCAAGAAGCTGTCGCTGATGTTTTGGAAGTTGTTTCAGGGTCAGACTTTTATATTCCGAAGCACGAATTAATTTTTAACGCAATCATTCATCTATTTGGTCGCGGTGAGCCAACCGACGTGATTGCCGTCACCGATCATCTAAACAAGCAGGGAAATCTACTTAAGGCTGGCGGTGCAGATTATCTTCACTCCCTTTCCAGTTTTGTCCCCACCGCAGCGAGTGCTGGCTACTACGCAAAGATTGTTTCTGACAAAGCAATCCTGCGCAGATTAATTCACGCTGGAACAAGAATTGCTCAGTCTGGCTATGAGAGCCAAGGAGAAGTTGAGGATCTGGTTAACCAAGCCCAGTCCGAAGTCTTCGCTGTTGTAAGTCAAACTGCAAAGGATGACTACGTTGGCCTGAGCGAATCCATTGACTTCGCAATTCGCGACATTGAAATGGCGCAAAACCGTGGTGGTGCACTGACTGGAATTCCAACCGGTTTCACAAACCTCGATACCTACACCCACGGTCTTCACTCCGGTCAGCTGGTGATTGTTGCTGCCCGTCCATCGGTTGGTAAGTCAACCTTTGCTCTTGACATCGCAAGAAACGCCGCCATCAAAAACAACCAGGCAACAATCTTCTTCTCACTTGAAATGGGTCGCTCAGAAATTGCAATGAGAATGTTGAGCGCAGAGAGCGGTATCTATTTGCAAAGCATGCGTAAGGGAACACTAACCGAGGGCGACTGGGCGAAACTAGCAGCTGTCCGCGGAAAGATTAATGATGCTCCGCTCTACATCGACGATTCTCCAAACATGTCTCTAGTTGAAATCCGAGCGAAGTGCAGAAGGCTTGCACAGCAGGTAGATCTCAAGATGGTCGTCATCGACTACATCCAGCTGATGTCGAGTGGAAAGAAAGTTGAGTCAAGACAGCAGGAAGTCTCAGAGTTCTCCAGAGCCCTGAAGCTGCTCTCGAAGGAGCTCGGTGTTCCAGTCGTAGCTCTGTCTCAGCTAAACCGTCAGCCAGAACAGACCAAGGACAAGAAGCCTGAGCTCTCTCACCTTCGTGAATCGGGATCTTTGGAACAGGATGCCGACGTCGTCATTCTTCTTCACCGCGAAGGCCTCTTCGAAAAAGATCACCCACGAGCCGGTGAAGCAGATTTGATTTTGGCAAAGCAGAGAAATGGACCAACAGGAACTGTCACGGTTGCCTTCCAGGGTCAGTACTCGCGCTTTGTGAATATGCCAAGCTAGCTACGTGCGTCTAATCCATTTTCCGAGGGCAATCTTCGCTCTAGCTGGTGGACTCTTCATCACCTTCAGCCAGTCCCATGCTGCAGTTATCGGCCTGCTGGTTTTCCTAGGCTTCACCATCCTCTCCTCCATCCTCACCTTTTTGGTTGGAAGGAAGATAGGTGAAAAGAAACTCAACTCTCTTTCCCTCGTCAGTTTGATTGCGGGGGTTTTTGCAGTGACTGCAATCATTCAAACTGGTGCTCTGCAGGAAGGCTGGATGGCATACGCTCCCCTGTCTGGATCTGAGTTTTCCAGTGCCCAGAGTCAGCTATCTAGCTTTTTGGTTTTGGTTGCTGGTTGGGCTCTAGTCACTTCTGCCATTGAGATTTACCTGGCAAGTCGAGAGGGATTCTCTGAAAGAGGCGGCAGAGACTTCTTGATCAGTGGAATCTTTTCAGCTGCACTAGGTGCGCTGTTTCTCTTGGTTTCCCCCGATGTGGTTAGCGCTGTTGGTTTCTTTGGTGCGTATCTGATTCTGCTTGGGGTTCACTGGGGCATCGCTGCCTTCGGTGAGGGGAAGAAGTAGGCTGGTCAAATGCGTCGATTTGCAAACCTCAAGGCCTACCTTGGCTTCTCTCTACTGGCTGCGGTGTTTGTTGGCGTTCTGGTTGCATTTGGAACGAGGATTTTGGAACACGCCATTATCGGCGCTCTAATCGCATTCATTGTTTCAATAGTTATTGTTGCAACCCTGGATCTGAGCTATAAGCCGGACGAGCAAGATCCAAACAGACCAAGGCTTCGCTAAATATCTTTAGCTAGTCGGTATGAAATGCCGACATAGGTTTGAGGCTTCAGCTTCATCAGATTGTCTTTAGCCTCTTGAGAAATATCTAAATTGTTTACAAATGCCAGCAGCTCCTCCTGGCCGACCTTCTTTCCTCTGGTTAGCTCTTTGAGCAGTGCGTAGGGATCTTCTATCTTCGAATTGCCTCTGACAACCTCGGCTCTAACGACGGTCTGGATTGCCTCAGCCAGAACCTCCCAGTTATCGAGTAAATCTGTTGTCAGCGCAGCCTCATTCACCGCCAGCTCAGTCAGGCCAGCCTTGATGTTTTCTATCGCCAGCAGCGAGTGACCAACACCAACACCAATGTTTCTTTGCGCGGAGGAATCGGTCAGATCTCTTTGCATGCGGGAGGTGGTGAGGGTTGTTGCTAAAGAATCAAGAACTGCATTTGCAAGTTCAAGGTTTGCCTCAGCATTTTCAAATCGGATTGGATTGATTTTGTGAGGCATGGTTGAAGATCCGGTGGAACCTGCTGTCGGGGTTTGCTTGAAGTAACCCAGAGATATATATGTCCAAATATCTGTCGCAAGATTGTGAAGGATTCTGTTGAAGTGTGAGACCTTTTGGAAAAGTTCGGATTGCCAGTCGTGAGATTCAATCTGAGTTGTGTATTGGTTCAGCTCAAGACCTAAACTCTTGAGAAATTCCCCTGCTTCTTTCAGCCAGTCAACTTCTCGAGCAGCTGCGTGATGGGCTGCAAATGTTCCCGTTGCACCAGAAAACTTTCCAAGCAGCGGTTGGGAGTCGATTCTTCTTAGCTGTCTGTCGAGTCGATGAACAAAGACCGCGAGCTCCTTGCCGAGGGTGGTTGGAGTTGCGGGTTGTCCATGAGTTCGGCTGAGCATGGCAACGTCTGCATTTTCTTTGGCCATGGCGCGAAGCGCTTCGACTAAGGACTTGGCAGCCGGAATCCAAACGTTTTCAAATCCGTCTCTGATGTTCAGCGCATAGCTGAGGTTGTTGACATCCTCGGAGGTGAGGGCAAAGTGAACCAGCTCCGCAATGTCTGTGCGACCAAGCTCGGCAAGCTTTTCTCTGATGAAGTATTCAATCGCCTTGACATCGTGACGAGTCTTCTTCTCCAGCTGCTGCAGCTTGGAAATGGTTGTGTCATCAAAGTCCTGGGTGAGCTTTCTCAGAGATAGTTTTTCTGCTTCACTTAGGCTCTTTCCTGTTCCCAACAAATCTTTCTCAACCAGCCAGATCAGCCACTCAACCTCAATCAGAATCCTCACCCGATTGAGTGCTGCCTCAGAGAAGTAGTCAGCCAGTGGCTGGACAGTTGCGCGATAGCGACCATCAAGGGGGCTGAGAGGTTGCGGAGAAAGATTGCTCACGGGTTCATTTTGCCCTAACTAAAGAGCTTTACCCCTTCTCTTACTAGCGAATCCTCAGGATCTTCAAGATGAATCTGGTTAGGAAGCTGGCTATCGCCATCACGATGGCAGCAAGGATCGCCCACCCGAGGCTCTCGATTGCCAGACCTTCTTGAGTGAAGCCATCGATACTCAACACCTCAACACCAATTAGCCTGCTCAGCCAAGCAGCAAGTAGCAGCATCGCACCATTAATTACAAAGGCGATCAGACCGAATGTGATGATGTAGAGGGGGAAGGCCAGAACCTTAATCACTGGAGCAATGACTGCGTTCACGATTCCAAACAGAGCACCCAACAGAAGGAAGGTGGCGATGGTCTCCCAGAGCCCATCCCCTCCGTAAGGCACAACTTTCACCTGTGGAATTAGTGAGGTTGCCACAAACAAACCGACGGCATTGACTATCGAGGTAATCAGAAAACGCAACATAAACCAATTCTTTCAGCCACTCGCTAGATTAGCCTTCGTGAATCCCAAAACTGGCGAACCAATGCTCCAGCTGCTGAGCCCAGAGGGCGTTTACAGCGTCGAGAAGGAGTTCTCCCGCTATGGCCAAATCATCGATTCACTTTCTGAAACCCAACTAAAGACCCTCTATAAAGACATGGCTCGAATCAGAAGATTCGACCAGGAGGCCATTGCCCTGCAGAGGCAGGGGCAACTGGGTCTTTGGGTTCCAGCCATTGGTCAGGAGGCTGCCCAGATCGGATCTGGATATGCGGTGGGAAAAAACGACCACATCTTCCCCAGCTATCGAGAGCACGGGGTTGCGATAACTCACGGCGTTGAGCTGATGTCGATCCTGAAGATGATGCGTGGGGTGAATCACGGGGGGTGGAATCCAGAAGAAACAAGATTCCATTTATATGCAATTGTTCTCGGCACCCAGGTTTTGCATGCCGTTGGTTATGCGATGGGCGTGCAGTTAGACGGAAAAGTTGGAACCGGAAACCCAGAGGAAGACCTAGCCGTCATCTCCTACTTCGGCGATGGAGCAACCGCCGAGGGTGATGTTTCGGAGGCACTGCTATTCGCAGCCATCAATGATGCTCCAATCATGTTCTTCATTCAGAACAACCAGTGGGCCATTTCTTCGAACATCGCTTCACAAACGAAAGTACCTTTATATAAAAGAGGCGAGGGCTTCGGCGTTCCTGGTCTAAGAATTGATGGCAACGACGTTCTTGCCTGTTACGCAGCAACCAAATTCCACATGGATCAGATTCGTTCGGGCGAAGGACCATTCCTCCTCGAAGCCCTCACCTACCGCATCGGTGCTCACACCACCTCCGATGACCCAACCAAGTACAGATCTGAAGATGAGGTTGATCAGTGGAGAGCGAAAGATCCAATCAGCCGCTATGAAATCTTTCTGCGCAGGCAGGGTGTCGAGGACAGCTTCTTTGAAGAGGTTGCAGTTGCTGGTGACGAGCTGGCAAAAGATATTCGTGAGCAGACATTTGCTCTAGGCATTCCTCCACTTGAGCACATCTTTGACAACGTCTACTCCGATCCCCACCCTGAGATTGATAAGCAAAGAGCATGGTTGAGAGCCTATGAGGATCAGATGGGGTCGCATGAGTAACTATCGCGAACTATCTATTGCCAAGGCAATTAATGCTGGCTTGCAGAGAGCAATGCAGAAGGACTCCAAGGTCTTGGTGTTTGGTGAAGATGTTGCAGAGCTCGGTGGAGTGTTTCGTGTGACAGAGGGGCTGCTTTCAGAGTTTGGTCCCAAGAGAATATTCAATTCACCTATTGCAGAATCTGGAATTGTTGGCACGGCCATCGGACTAGCAATGCGAGGTTATCGTTCTGTCGCAGAGATTCAGTTTGATGGTTTTGTTTATCCAGCTTTTGATCAAATCACCTCGCAGCTTGCAAAGCTGACTTATCGCTCAGAGGGATTCTTATCGATGCCGATTGTGATTCGAATTCCTTACGGCGGAGGAATTGGTGCTGTTGAGCATCACTCGGAAAGCCCCGAGGCCTACTTTGCTCACACCGCAGGGCTCAGAGTCGTGACCCCATCGAACCCCAACGATGCCTACTGGATGATTCAGCAGTCAATCGAATCCAACGACCCCGTGATCTTCTTGGAGCCAAAGAGAAGGTATTGGCAGAAGGGCCCTGTGAATCTAGATATTCCACCCATGCCCCTGCACAGCGCTCGATTGCTCAGAGAAGGAACTCAGGTCACGGTGATTGCCTACGGACCGATGGTCTCAACCGCGCTGCAGGCCGCAGAGATTGGTCAGGAAGAGGGCTTCAGCATCGAGGTGTTGGACGTTAGATCCCTCTCTCCAATCGACTACCCGACTTTGATTGCATCTGCTCAGAAGACAGGAAGAGTCATCGTTGCCCACGAAGCCCCAACCAATGTCAGCATCTCTAGTGAAATAGCCTCTCGAATAGCCGAGCAGGCCTTCTATCACCTGGAGGCACCGGTCATCAGAGTCGGCGGTTTCGACACCCCCTATCCCCCAGCCAAGCTGGAGGAAGAATATCTTCCTGACGCCGATCGCATCCTCGAGGCAGTCGATCGAGTGATGGCTTACTAGGGTAAATCTATGACTATCGCCAAGTTCCCACTGCCGGATGTCGGAGAAGGTCTGACCGAAGCGGAAATTGTTTCGTGGAAGGTTTCCCCTGGCGATCAGGTGAGCGTGAATCAAACGATTTGTGAAATAGAAACAGCCAAGAGCGTCGTTGAGCTCCCCTGCCCCTTTGCTGGAGAAGTTTCAGAACTTCTGGTGCAAGAAGGTGACACGGTTGAGGTTGGAACACCAATCATTGCTGTCAACGTTCAAGGCTCGGCACCGACTTTGGTCAAAGAAGTTGAACAAGAGCAGGACACTGGAGCTGAATACAAGCTTCCAACGCTGGTTGGATATGGCGACACTGGAGAGGCAAAAACTAGAAGAAGAGCTGTGAAGGTTGCACCAATCTCAACCGCAATTCCAGTTTCAATGGTTCAGGCATCAGTTGCTGCGCAGGGCGGAATGGCGAAACCACCAATTAGAAAACTTGCTAAAGAACTTGGTGTTGATCTCAATCAAGTTGTGGGCACAGGTCTCAGCGGTGAAATCACTCGCGAAGATGTCATTGGTGCAGCATCGCAAGCCTCAGTCTTTAAGAATCTAACAACACCTGCGCAACCGACTGAGCGTGAAGAAAGAATTCCAGTCAAGGGAGTGCGCAAAGCAATTGCAACAGCAATGGTGAAAAGTGCCTTTGCTGCCCCTCACGTCAGCATCTTTGTTGATGTCGATGCAACTAGAACCATGGAGTATGTCAAGCGATTAAAGAACTCTGTGGATTTTGCCGGAATCAAAGTCACACCACTTTTGATAATGGCCAAAGCAATGATCTGGGCCGTTAGAAGAAACC
>CAYZRV010000011.1:30453-35186 GCA_964480885.1 uncultured Aquiluna sp.
GTCACACCACTTTTGATAATGGCCAAAGCAATGATCTGGGCCGTTAGAAGAAACCGCATGGTTAATTCCACCTGGACCGACTCGGAAATCATCGTTCACAACTTTGTCAATCTTGGTATCGCTGCTGCAACGCCAAGAGGCTTAATTGTTCCCAACATCAAGGATGCGGATGCCATGAACATGCTTGAGCTAGCTCAGGCTATTGAACAACTTGCAGCAACGGCTCGCGAAGGCAAGACCACTCCGGAAGACATGAGCAACGGAACCATTACCATCACCAACATCGGTGTCTTCGGTGTTGACACCGGAACCCCAATCCTGAATCCAGGTGAGGTTTCCATCGTTGCCCTGGGGTCGATTAGGAAGAAGCCTTGGGTTGTCGATGATGAAATCGTGGTCAGGCATGTCACCACCATTGGTGCAACCTTTGATCACAGGGTTGTCGACGGGGATGTTGCCTCCCGGTTCGTCCAGGATGTGGCCAGCGTCATTGAGGAACCAGCCCTGCTTCTTGACTAATTGGTATTGACAATCATTTTCAATAAGACCTAGAATTGATCCATGCGCTCATGGATCAAGTCAATCGGTGCCGCTCTAGTTGTTGCCTTTATGGCCGCCGGGCTCTTCACCGTCTATATCAACCTCACGGGTAACGGAGAGACATCCAATCCCAACCCAACGCTGACCAGGGAGGGTGAAACTGGAAAAATTCAGGTCGTCACCTCAACCAATGTCTGGGGCTCAATAACCGAAATCCTCGGCGGTGATTGGGTTGAGGTCAAGTCGATTGTAGAAGACCCACTGCAAGACCCACACTCCTATGAGGCAAGTGCTCGAGACCAGCTTGCAGTCAATCAGGCAGAGCTGGTGATTGCTAACGGCGGTGGTTATGACGAATTTCTTGAGCAACTGGTCAGTGCAAGCGAGGGAGACAGAGTCTTTCTAAAACTTGTTGAGGGTGAGCACATCCATGCCGACGAAGCTGCTAGTCATTCTGACGAGCACGCAGACGAAGAACATTCCGAAGAAGGCCACGACCACGGCAATGAACACATCTGGTATGACTTTGTAGAAGTTGTTACAGCCGCCGAACACATCGTGGAAGCAATAGTTGAACTGCGCCCAGAGAGCTTTGATGATGTCAACAAGAACTATGACTTTTTTGTAACCGAACTTTCCAATCTAGAGCTTCGAGTTGAGGCAACCTGCGGCAAGACAACCTGTGTAGGTTTTCTCGCAACCGAGGGAGTTGGAAATCTTTTGCTAGAGGATTCTGGATTTGTTGATGAGACCCCAGAGGAACTCGCAAACGCCATTGAAGAAGAAACCGAAGTCCCACCAGCTGCTCTGAAAAGAGCACAGGATCTAATCAAGGGCGGAGTTATCTCCTTCCTGGTAATCAATGAGCAGGTAATTGATCCAGTGACCGAGCAGCTTGAGAAGCTGGCCAGAGAAGAGGGATTGCCTGTCATTCGCTTTAGCGAAATGATTACCAATCCTGAATGGGACTATCTGGATTGGATGGCCAACAACCTTGACCTGATCCAAGAGGCTGTTTATTAGTGTCACTGCTTGAGATTCAGAACGCTTCCCTCTCCTTCGGGGAGCGGGTGCTTTGGAGCAACATAAATCTCTCTGTTGCAGCCGGTGAATTCATAGCACTTATTGGCGCGAACGGATCGGGAAAGTCCATGCTGCTGAAGAGCATTATCGGAAGCCAAAAACTTTCTTCGGGAAGCATTAGTTTCTTGGGGGCAGACCCAGGAGAGAACAACGACCAGCTTGGTTATGTCCCTCAGCACAGAGCTAGCGACCAAGAATTGCCACTGCGAGTGAGGGATGCTGTCCGCTTTGGACTGGATGGCCACAAATTTGGATTCTCGAGAACTAAGTCGGCGCAAGCACTAGTTGATGCGGCGCTCGCTGAAGTTGATGCCTCACACCTTGCAAAGAAGCCGATTGGGGCACTGTCTGGTGGAGAGATGCAGAGAGTCAGGGTCGCTCAAGCTGTCATCTCTCAGCCCAAGCTGTTACTCGCGGATGAGCCACTTAGCGCATTGGATCTCAACCACCAGCAGAGGGTCAGTGAGCTAATCAACAATCAGCGAAAGCGGCTCGACTCCGCGGTCATCTTTGTCACCCATGACCTAAATCCGATTATTGAGTATGTGGATCGGGTTGTTTATCTGGCGCAGGGTAAACACTCGATTGGCAAGACGGACGAGGTTATGCGATCAGATGTTTTGTCGAAGCTCTACGGAACTGAAATTGATGTTGTGAGAAACCAGGGACGAATTGTTGTTCTGGGAACTCACGATCATCAGCACCACGACGAGGAGGAGTGGCATTGATCGACTTCTCCGACATCATCAATTTTGATAATTACAACCAGCTAATTCCTCTGGTGGCAAACTCACTTTGGGCTGGAGCACTACTAGCTCTCATCGGTGGGCTTGTAGGCGTTTTTGTTATGCACCGAGAACTTTCCTTTGCAGTTCATGGAATATCTGAACTTTCATTTGCTGGGGCAGCGGTTTTTCTGCTAATTGGGCTTGATGTTGTTCTTGGTTCAGTCTTTGGATCTTTCCTTGCTGCAGCAATCATTGCTTTTCTTGGGGAGCGTGCTCGGGATAGAAACTCGATAGTTGCTGTGCTGATGCCTTTCGGTCTTGGTATCGGAATACTCGCCCTCGCTCTCTATCCGGGAAGAGCGGCGAACAAGTTCGGATTACTTACTGGACAAATAGTTGCCATCGATGATCCCAAGCTGACCGCAATGATTACAATCTCGCTGATTGTTATTTCTGTCCTATTTGCAATTTGGAGACCATTGAGCTTTGCCTCGTTGGACTCGGAAGTGGCAGTGGCCAGAGGTGTTAATGCACGACTGCTTGGAATTATTTTCATAATGCTTTTGGGACTTGCAGTAGCAGCAGCTGTTCAGATTGTTGGGGCGCTTTTAGTTTTATCTCTTCTAGTCACTCCCGCTGCTGCTGCTCTTCGATTGAGTAGCTCGCAGGTCCTAGTTCCAATCCTCAGTGTGCTATTTGCAATGGTTTCGATGATTGGTGGAACACTGTTGGCTCTTGGCGGTACTCTGCCAATCAGTCCATATGTGACAACTATCTCCTTCCTCATTTACTTGATCGCCAGGGTTGTTGCTAAGGTCCGGGTGAAAGCATGACCCAGAAGAGGAACACCTGGCAGAAGCAGGCTGTACTTGATCAGCTTGGGACGAGTGAAGAATTTGTTTCAGCTCAGCAGCTGCACCAGAGAATTGCTGCTCAAGGTAAGAAGCTAGGACTGACCACGGTTTATCGAGCCTTGACTGAAATGGTTGAGCAAGGCGTGGCAGATAGCCTGCTGCTTGCCGATGGCGAGGCCAGGTACCGGATCTGCCAACCTGAACACCACCACCACCTGACCTGCAGCGTTTGCGGAAGGACTGTTGAGTTTGACCTGCCTGGATTTGAGGAGCAGGTCGAGAAAATCGGCAAGAAACATGGGTTTTCGGGCATTTCCCACCAGGTTGAACTGCACGGAGTCTGCCCCCGCTGCCGCTAGCTGGGACTTGCTTTGGGCCTGCCATATTGCCTAAACTTGGGGGGTTGCTCGGGCCTGGCCCTTGAAACAATCCCCAAATCAAGACTTAGGGTAAACGCGCCCAAGGAGGAAAAATGGCAGCCTACTGCCAGGTGACGCAGACTGGACCGCAATTCGGTCACAAGGTTTCGCACGCCCAGAACAAGACCAAGCGTCGTTTTGACCCGAACATTCAGTCAAAGACATACTTCGTCCCATCCCTTGGCCGTAAGGTCACCCTCAATGTTTCAACCCGTGGCATGAAGGTTATTGATGCCCGCGGCATTGATTCTGTTATCGCCGAGCTAGTTGCTCGTGGCGAGAAGATCTAGGAAGAGCGATGGCAAAAGACAAGGACATTCGTCCAATCATCAAGTTGAAGTCAACTGCAGGCACCGGTTACACCTACGTGACTAAGAAGAACCGCCGCAATGACCCAGACCGCATCGCACTTAAGAAGTATGACCCTGTAGTTCGCAAGCACGTTGAATTCCGCGAGGAGCGCTAAATGGCAAAGAAGAGCAAGATTGCACGCAACGAACAGCGCAAGGTTGTCGTTGAGCGCTACGCAGCAAAGCGCGCGCAGCTAAAGAAGCAGCTGGTTGACCCAACAGCAACTGCAGAACAGCGCGAAGAGGCTCGCATTGGTCTGCAGAAGCTTCCTCGCAACGCAAGCCCAGTACGTGTTCGCTCACGTGATCTAGTAGATGGAAGACCACGCGGAGTTCTTTCCAAGTTCGGTGTTAGCCGTGTTCGCTTCCGCGAGATGGCACACAAGGGAGAGCTTCCTGGTGTGACCAAGTCCTCTTGGTAATGATTTAGAGAAATACCCCGCCCTTTGAGGGCGGGTTTTCTTTTTAATTCTTGCTTGCGCGAAGCAACTTCGGACCAAAGATTGCCAGTGCGGAGAGCGCAAGTATTCCTGCTGCAAAGAAAACTTCCCTAACTCCAAAAAAGCCAATCAAGAGACCGCCCATACCTAGAGACAGCGCATTTGCGGAAGTCACGGTGCCTTGAACAGCGGCCATAATTCGACCCCTGACCTCCTCTTTAGCTCGGCGCTGGATCTGACCGATGGCAAATATGTTTACCCCAGCATTTCCAATTCCAGCAATCAGATAAATCGCACCAGCAAACACCCAGTTTGGAGC
>CAYZRV010000012.1:0-3127 GCA_964480885.1 uncultured Aquiluna sp.
GTGAAGGCCCAGAAGAAAAGCTCGGTGGTGATGCCAATCGACAAGGAAATAGGCACTGCTAGAACAGCCGGAATATAAAAACCAGATCCCCAGCTGATTATCTGAGTGATTCCTAGGCGAATTGTGAGTCTGGTGCCAGCTTGCAACTATCACCTCGGCTCGAACTGGCTAAAGTCTAGTTCTTGGCTTAGCCTCTATTTCATGCGCTCAATTACCTCTTATTTAAATGGCATAAAGCACCCAGAGGGCTTTCATGGCAAGGGCAGAGAGCGCAACTTCTTTGAGGGTTGGTATTTCAAGATTGTCTCAGAAGATCAAAAGCAAAAGTGGGCAATAATCCCAGGTATTTTCCGAGGCCTTGGTGGTTCGAGCAGAGACGAGGCCTTCGTCCAGGTTCTCGATGGCTCAACTGGTAGAAGCTGGTATCACGTTTATCCAGTGAGTGAATTTCAAGCCAGTGAAACTAGCTTCGAGGTCAGAGTTGGTGACAATCACTTCTCTAAAAGCGGAGCATCGCTCAACCTGCCTCAGCTAAAAGGTGAGATAGCAATAACCAGCCCCTTCAACCCCTGGCCGGTGACCCTGGCTAGCCCGGGCATCATGGGTTGGTATGGACTGGTTCCCTTCATGGAGTGCTTCCATGGAATCGTCTCCTTTGGTCACTCGCTAAACGGAACTCTCTTAGTTGAAGGCAAGGAGGAGAGTTTTGCAGGTGGTAGGGGATATATAGAAAAGGACTGGGGAAGAAACTTTCCCAGCGGATACATCTGGCTACACAGCAACCACTTAGATAGCAATCCGGAGGCATCACTAATTGCATCGGCTGCCATCATCCCCTGGTTGGGAAAACCATTCAGAGGTTTCATTCTTGGCCTGCATCACTCAGGAAAGCTGCATTCCTGGACCACCTATAACGGATCAAAAGAAGAACGTCTCCAAGTTGATGACAGTCACATCCACTGGAAAGTCTCTGGGCCTTCCGGAGAACTAGAGCTCAAGGCAGAGAGAAAAAGAGGCGGTCTCCTCCACGCACCACTTCGAGAGGCAATGCACCAGAGAGTGGAAGAGACCATGGATGGCGTGGTTGAGGTTCACCACACACTAAATGGAAGAAGCCTCCTCAAAGCCACCGCTACCTCCAGCGGCATGGAAGTATTCGGAGACATAGAAAGACTGCTGCATATATAAATGAATAGAACAGCTCTGATTACAGGTGGAAGCTCCGGTCTTGGTCTGGCGAGCGCCGATACCCTCGCGAAAAAAGGATTTGACCTGATCCTCTTAGCGCGCGGTGAAAAGCGTCTAATGGACACAGCTGAAAGCCTTGCCAAGAAATACCCAAGCATCAACATCACCCCCAGATTCCTAGATATCGCCAATCAAGACCAGGTGAGAGAGTTTGCGAAAGATCTAAACACTCCAATCCACGTACTGATGAATAATGCCGGCCTGATGGGCCCTGACTTTTCCCTCAGTCCCGAAGGCATCGAATCGCAGATGGCTACTAATCACCTGGGTCACTTCCTACTCACCTCTCTACTGTGGAAGAACCTGCAAGAAGCAGAAGGGCGCGTGGTTTCAATCAGCTCTGTGGTTCACAGAAGATCAAAGCTTCAAGCTCAGAGCGTTGATGAAATTAGAGGAAGTGGCAAGTATGACCGCTGGGCAAGATATGCCGACAGCAAGCTTGCATGCCTAATGTTTGCAAGGGAGCTTGATCATCGAAGCAAGCAGGCAGGTTCAAAGGTTTTATCGATTGCCGCTCACCCAGGTTGGGCTCTGACGGGATTGCAGCAGAACTACCCCAACACCTTTGACTTTCTGGCCCAGAAGGCGGACGTTGGTGCCAGAAGTCAGATCATTGCCGCCACGGATACATCTCTATATGGCGGTGAATTCATCGGACCTAGGTTTGAGGCCTGGGGTGCGCCAAAGATGATTGCAGGCAGCAAGCACTCCAGGAACTTAGAGGTGATGAAGCGGCTTTGGGAAATCAGTGAGGAGCTCACTGGAGGCGAGTTTCAGCCCTAGAGGTAGGCTTTGATTACCTAGGAGAAATCACTTGCAACCCGAAGAAATTGTCGGTTCGAAGATTACGAACCAGAGCCTAAAACGCTGGCTCCACTCTCTTCCGGGGGTGGACAAAGTTGGGCTTGAGCAAAGGGCCGCCTCACTTTCCACCCGTTCCATCAAGACAGACTCCAAGGCCTGGGCACTGGATGCCGCAATTAAGATGATGGATCTAACAACCCTTGAGGGCATGGACACGCCTCAACGAGTCAGATCACTTTGCCTGAAAGCAATCACCCCCGACCCAGACGATTTGGACTGCCCATCCCCTGCTGCCATCTGTGTCTATGGCGATATGGTCAAGCACGCCAAAGAAGCACTTGGTAAATCGGGCATCTATGTCGCAGCTGTCGCAACCGCCTTCCCCTCCGGCAGAGCAAGTCTGAAAGTCAAGCTGCTTGACACCAAGGAAGCTGTGCAGGCTGGTGCCGATGAGATTGACATGGTGATTGATCGTGGGGCATTCCTAGCGGGTAATTACCTAGAGGTCTTCAAGCAGATTCAGCAGGTTAAAGAAGCTTGCAAACGACCGCTTGGAAAAGCAGCACACCTGAAGGTGATTCTGGAAACAGGAGAGCTGCAGACCTATGACAACATTCGCAGGGCCAGCTACCTCGCGATGCTTGCAGGAGCAGACTTCATTAAGACCTCAACTGGAAAAGTAAGCGTCAATGCAACACTCCCAATCACCCTGCTTATGCTGCAGGCGGTTAGAGATTGGTATGAGGAAACCGGAGTGAAGATAGGCGTGAAGCCCGCCGGTGGCATTAGAACAGCTAAGGATGCCATGAAGTATCTGGTGGTTGTGAAGGAAACAGCGGGAGAAGAGTGGCTGACACCGGATCTATTCAGATTTGGAGCATCAAGTTTGCTGAATGATGTTTTGATGCAGCGTAAGAAGCTAAAAACTGGAAACTATTCCGGTAGTGACTATGTGAGTGTGGACTAGGAGAAAAATGTTTGAGTATTCACCAGCCCCTGAGGCCAAATCGATAGTCAAGTTCCAAGATTCCTACGGTCACTACATCGGTGGCAAGTTCGTCAAGAGCACCAAGAA
>CAYZRV010000012.1:3227-31363 GCA_964480885.1 uncultured Aquiluna sp.
CTCAAGAAAATTGACAGACTCGTGAAGCAGGGAGTCAAGGAAGGTGGCACCGCTTGGGCTCCGCAGTGCAAACTTCCTAAGAACGGTTTCTGGTATGTTCCAACCATCATCACCGGTGTCTCACCCGCCAACACAGTAGCCAGAGAAGAAATCTTCGGACCTGTTCTGAGCGTGATGACATTCCGCACGCCTGCAGAAGCCGTAACCAAAGCCAACAACACTCCCTATGGACTCAGTGCGGGGATCTGGACCGAGAAAGGCTCAAGGATTCTCAAACTTGCCGATCAACTAAACGCTGGAGTTGTCTGGGCAAACACTTTCAATCAATTTGATCCAACCAGCCCGTTCGGTGGATTCAAGGAGTCAGGTTATGGAAGAGAGGGTGGTCGTCACGGCCTTCTTGCTTACCTGAAGGGAGGTGCCAAGTGAGACTGGATGTGAAGAAGACCTACAAGCTCTTCATTGGTGGAAAGTTTCCCAGAAGTGAATCGGGAAGATCCTATGAAGTTCTAGATTCCAAGGGAAATCATGTCGCCAACGTTGCTTGGGCATCTCGCAAGGATGTAAGGGATGCTGTCGTTGCTGCTCGCACGGCACTGCCTGGATGGGAGTCTGCAACGGCATATAACCGAGGTCAGATTCTCTACCGCATCGCAGAAATGCTTGAGGGTAGAAGAGAGCAGTTTGTAAGCGAAATCCGGATGCTCACTGGCAAGACTGCGATTGCGGCTAACAAAGAAGTTGATGCTGCCATTGACTCTTGGGTTTGGCACGCGGGGTGGTCAGACAAGATTGATTCGGTTGCCGGAAGTATGAACCCAGTTGCTGGCCCATTCTTCAACATCTCAACCAATCAACCAACCGGCGTAGTTGCTGCTTTTGCTCCACAAAACAGTCCCCTCGTTGGTTTGGTGAACACCATCGCCCCTGCGATTGTTTCTGGAAACAGCATCGTGGTTGTCACAAGCGAGAAACTGCCGCTCTCCGCAATCACACTGGCTGAGGTATTAGAAACCTCTGATTTGCCCGGTGGTGTGGTGAACATCCTGACAGGATCTGCCAAAGAATTAGGAAGCTGGGTCGCTTCTCACATGGACGTCAATGCAATTGACCTTGAGGGCAGTGCCAATGCAGCCGAGCTTGAGCTCCTGGCAGCTGAAAATCTAAAGCGTGTAATCAGACCGGCAACATACGCTAGAGAAGGATCGACCGGCACTCTTCAGCACATTCTCGATCTGATGGAAGTCAAGACGGTCTGGCATCCAAAGGGTCACTAGGGTTGGGCACCAACTTTTGTAACGGCGAGAGCAGCAAATTGATTAGCACTCTTGAGCGCAACTTCTGATGATTGTCCAGCAAGCCTTTCGGCAAGGTACTTGGCTGCAAAGGCATCCCCAGCTCCCGTTGGATCAACTACTTCGACCGGAATAGCCGGTTCGCTCGCTACTCCCAATACCTCAGCGCCAAGCTCCCCCTTGGTTACAACTACCTCGGGGAACATCTCCGGAAGATTCTTAGAGGAGCTAAGCAATTCATGCTCTTCAAGATTAGGAAAAATCATGTCAGCGCCTTCGATTGAATCTAAAAACTCATTGACCCCAAACTCAGTAATAAAGGATGTAGTGCCCGGGTCAATTGCAACCAGAACACCTGAGGCGTTTGCTGCCTGGATTAGCGCCCTGGTCTTACTTACTCCTAGCGAAACAATCGAATAGCCAGAGACGTAAAGGACATCAAGATTGGAAAGCGAAAGGTTTGAAACTTCCAGTTTCTTGTTTGCGCCACGATCTGTGAAAAAGGTTCGGCTGTTTCCTTCAACAAGAACGACTATTCGGCCTGTTTCTAAGGCATCATCTACTTGCAAATTAGGCGCTACTCCGACACCGTTGAAGTAAAGGGCGAGTCTAGATAAATCCTTGCTCCCTACCCTGGCGGTCAACTCCGTGCTAACGCCTAGGGAGGCGAGCCAAACTGCAAAGTTTGCTCCCGATCCTCCTGGGGATGCCGTTATTTTTGAGGCGTTGTCAGTGTTCTTATTTCTTTCCTGGTTGGAAATAACAATGATGTCTTCGATGACATCACCGATTACCATCACCTTGCTCAAGCTAAAGCCTTTGCAATTTCTGCAGCAAGACGAACATTGTTTTTAGCAAGCTCTAGGTTCACCTCAAGAGACTTACCACCAGACTCCTGGACTATGTATTGAAGAAGGAAGGGCGTGACTTCTTTTCCTCTAACTCCAGCCTCATCAGCTGCAGCAAATGCTTTGGATAGCACTCTGTCGTGTTCGACTCGATCCCAGGCTTTATCTGACGGCACTGGATTGGCAACCACTAGGGCTGCTTCTGAATTTGCTGACCTCTGCGCTCTATAGATAGCCGCAATCTCTTCTGCTCCCCGAACGCTCCAGTCCAGCGAGAAGGCTGAGTCTGGTAGCCAGAAGCTTGGGAAAATATTTGTCTTATAGCCAACCACTGGAATACTCAGAGTCTCTAGCCTCTCTAAAGTGGCGGCGATATCTAAGACACTCTTCACGCCGGCACTGACAACAACAATTGGCGTGTTTGCCAAAGTAGTGATGTCAGCGGACTCATCGAATGTTTCGTTCGCTCCCCTGTGCACACCTCCAAGGCCTCCAGTTGCAAAAACCTTCACCCCGGCGCGAGCAGCAAGATGCGCTGTGGCAGCAACAGTTGTCGCACCACTAAGTTTCTTTGCTTCCAGGATTGGCAAATCTCTAACTGAAGCCTTAGGGATGTCGGTGTTGGCAATCAGTTCCAGTTGATCGTCGGTGAGACCCACCGTCGGCCTTCCCTCAATGACCGCAACTGTCGCGGGAACAACTCCCTGAGAAATCAAAATCTCTTCAAAGTCTTTGGCTGCCTGGAGGTTGCGTGGTCTGGGTAGTCCGTGGGAAATAATCGTGGACTCCAAGGCAGCGATTGGCTTGCCCTCCGATAGGGCTTTGCTGACATTGGGAGAGAGGTCTATTCCTAAGCTCTTCACGACTAAAGGCTAGCGAAGCTGTGGACAACCAAAAGCCCACCGACTTCGGACTTCGTATCATCGAAGCCCATTGAGCCAGAGGAAGGGAGGTGATAGTTTATGCCTTATTCGTATCAAACTTTGAGCGATTTTTTGAGCTATCCGGAGGCAACGTTGCAGGAGATTCTTACTGAACTGAGCACCACTATTTCTGAATTCAAAAAGAACCCAAATCAAGAGGTCGCAAAAGCTAACGGCAAGCCGTTTGCAGTTTTGACCAACAATAAACCTACGTTTTATGTTCTAACACCACAGCTGCTAGACGAGATGCTCGAGTCGCTCTGGGAAAGAAACATTGCTCCCGAGATTCTAAAAAGATCAAGTGATACGGCTAGGCCGGTGAAGATTCTGCTCAATGACAAAGATTGAACAAGTGGATTGAATTCCACCCGAAAGCAGCAAAAGAGTGGTCAAAGCTAGACGGAGACATTAGGAGAAAGCTCTCAAAGCTTCTTATAGCAAAAAATAAGGAGTCAGCACGTCACACTTCCTTGAGGCCACCTCTACAGAATTTCTACAAGATCAGACTCAGAGTTTCTGGTTACAGGGCTGTCTATGCGCTCTCTGATCAGGGGAAGATTCTTGTAATCTCAATTGGGCGCCGAGATCAGGTTTATGAATCCTTGGACAAACGAACTACTCCTGACTTCTAGTCAGGATCAAGAAGCTATTCGCTTCCAACTCAACATTTATTCCTTCGCTCAGAGTTACCTCATCGCCAGAGAACCAGTCGGTGTAAGAACCAGCCAATTCACCCATTTCTAGAACTTGGCTTTGTCGTTCTGGAGCTAGATTCACTAAGACAACAACATCATTACCCTGATAGCTTCTGGCAAAGGCAATTACGTCTGAGTTGTCGAGGTGAAGTGCCTTGATTGGTCCTCCAGCACCAGCCGTCCAGAGGGCTGGGTTCTCTGTCTTGAGTGCTACAAGCTTCTGATAGAAGATTTCCCAATCGGTTGTTCCCCAATCATCCTTTTCTGGCCAAACAATTGGATCTTTCTCGAAAAACTTCAGTCTGCGATCTATGCCAATCTCTTGTCCTGAGTAAATCAGAGGCATGCCAGGAACTGTGAAGCTAATGACCGCAAGGTTCTTCACATTCTCGCCAAGTCTCTCGAACACAGTTCCATTCCACGAATTCTCATCATGATTATCGATGAAGACCATCTGGTATTTGCCGTCTTTGTATTGGGTGGCGGTGGACTTTAGATTCCTTCGGAAGTCACCAGCATCAGAGAGGTTCTTTCCCAACCTGTTGAATATGTCCTTTAGTGGCCAGGCATAGTTGGTGTCGAAGGCTGACTTGAGTAGGGCCATGTCACCGCCATCCTCAGCAAGCATGAATACATCTTTTATTTCGTGAAGTTTCTCGCTCGCCAAATTCCAGAAATCAACAGGCACGGAGTGAGCAACATCAGCCCTGAAACCATCAACATCAAATTCCTCAACCCAATACTTCATGGCATCAATCATTGCCATGCGCATCTCCCAATTGGTGAAGTTCAAATCCGCAACGTCTGTCCAATCAGTTCCCGGAGGGTGAATAATCTTTCCTTCAACCTGGGTATACCACTCTGGGTGTTCAGTGATCCAGGGGTGATCCCATCCGGTGTGATTAGCAACCCAGTCAAGGATCACCAGCATGTTTTGGTCGTGAGCTGCCTCAATCAAATCTCGCAAGTCCTGCTCTGTTCCGTACTCAGGATTGACACCGTAGTAGTCCGCAACCGAGTAAGGACTACCCAAACTTCCTTTTCGCTTGAGCTCAGAGATTGGATGGATAGGCATTAACCAGAGAATGTCCACTCCCAATTGACTTAGTCTTGGAAGGTGTTCTTCAACCGCCTTGAAACCACCTTGCTGATTGAATTGCCTCAGGTTTACTTCATATATGACCGCCTGTTGCAGGTAGGGATTCGACTCCTTAGCAGGCGCTTCGGGCTGAGCCACGCATCCTGAGGCAAAAAGAATTACCGAAAAGGCAATGAGAATCCTAAGAGACTTGGGCAAAATTTCCCTTTCTAGCTGCTGCTAATTCTAAGCTTCAAGAAAATAGGCCATGATTATTGCGTGAGGTTTTCTCTTGGCTAAGCGCCCGTGGCTCTTGAGTCCCCTTGGCATGCGTGTCAGTGCGGTCTTGGTATTCGCGGTCTCTATCGCAGCTATTGCTCCGGTGCTTATGCAATTTGCAATTGAACAAGAGAGACAAAGCATTTCTCAACTTGACCCGAAAGCGATTACCTACTGCGAGCTTGAAGCCTGTGATCGAATAGAAAAACTTGCCGGCTTGAAAATAAACCCGGTTGCCGAGATAACGGAAACTGAATACGGAACCGAGGTAAAAATCAGGGTTATCAACTCGGGCCGACTGGTGGGTGAAAGAGAAGTCTGGGCTCAGGTCAGAACTAAGGATGGGGCTTTGGTTGAAGGCATGCGAACCAGCCTCCGACTCACCGATCAAGGCCCACAATTCGTAAAATTCTTTTTCTCGGGAAATCCCCGTGAATTAGAGGGTCTGAGGCTGTTCCTAGGGTTCTAGCCGTTACCAAAACGTTACTCTTATCAGGATTTTCACAGAATAGGGCTAGGTTGTTAATGGATGTAGGTCGAGCAATGGGGCTTTCGACGACCTCGATGAGCCCTCTCGGTCTACGCCTAATTAGGCCGAAAGGAAAAAAATACAAATGAGTGAAGCCGGTTATTCGGTGGTATTCAACATGCTCTCGCTTGGAATTGCGAGCATGTTGTTCACTACAACCTTCCTCCTGGTAGCACGCGAGCGAGTACTTCCTCGTTACCGCATGGCAGTCATGGTTTCCGCGACTGTTACCGCGATCGCTGCTTACCACTACTTCAGAATGTTTGACAGCTTTGTCCACGCATTCGGACCTGGTGCAATTGAAGGAGCTACCTACAACGTCGGTTACCGCTACGTTGACTGGTTCCTAACTGTGCCACTGCTACTGGTTGAGACCGTTGCAGTTCTATCGCTTGCTCGCGCAGCACAGCGATCACTACTAGTTCGTCTGGTGCCTGCTGCAGCATTGATGATCGCACTTGGTTACCCAGGTGACGCTCAGCTCGACCTGTGGGGCCTAGCTCCATCAGTGTGGGGTCTGCTGTCAACAATCCCATTCCTCTACATCCTCTACGTTCTGTTCATCGAGCTTGGTAAGTCTCTCGAGCGTCAGAGCGCAGCAGTTGTTAGAAGAATCAAGGAACTGAGACTGCTTCTTCTAGCGACCTGGGGTGTATACCCAATCGCTTTCATCGCAAACATGAACGCAACTGGCTTCGAAGAAGCCGGCTTCGTACTGCGTGAGACTGGCTACACCATTGCTGACATCCTGGCAAAGTGTTTGTTCGGTCTGGTTATCTTCTCAATCGCTCGTATCAAGAGTGCTGAGGATGACGCAGAGTTTGCAAAGACTGAGTTCAAGGACTAAGTCGTCCTAAACATAAAACCCCGGAGCAATCCGGGGTTTTATGTTTTTAACCAATTACTAGTAACCTCATCTCGTGGCCAATTTCAGCGCGGAGCAATGGAAAGAATTTGTTGCATCCCGGCGCACCACAAGAGACTTTCTCCCCAAGGACGTTCCTGACTCACTAATTGATGAGCTACTGACAGATGCAATGACCGCTCCTTCCTGGTCTAACACCAGGCCATACCTGGTGGGAATCGCTAGGGGAGAAAAACGCGATCGAATTAGTAAAGAACTTCTGAGCCGCTGGGAAGCCGCAGGCAAGGCCCTCCGCGGTGGATTACTTGGAAAGGCAAAGCTGCTGCTAACCAGATATGGCCTTCCGACTAGCGACTACAAGGTCTATCGCCCCTATCCGAAAGAACTAGTCCCCAGGCAGCAGCGAGTAGGTTCAGAACTATATGGACTTCTCGGGATCAAGCGGGATGACCACGTTGCTCGTCAAAGACAATGGGCTAGAAACTACGAGTTCTTTGGAGCTCCAGTCGAGCTGTTCATCTTTACACACTCAGGGCTAGGTGAATATTCGGTGTCAGATGCTGGTTTGTTCATGCAAAACCTAATGCTCGGAGCACACGCTCGCGGTCTCGGTAGCTGCGCCCAGGGTGCTGTTGCCCTATGGGCTGACCCGATCCGCAAGGAGTTCAACATACCTAAGGGTTACAAACTCCTCTGTGGAATCGCGATTGGATATCCGTCCGATGACAAGGTGAATAGTTTTCAGGCTGAAAGAATCTCAATTGAGGAAATCAAGCTGAAGAATGCTTAGTCTTACCAATCCCGAGTTCATCGCCAATCCCTACCCTCAGCTTGCTGCACTGAGGAAACATGGAAAACCAATCTGGCACGAGGAAACGGGCATGTTTCTGGCCGCTAGGTACAAAGATGCTAACGCTGTGCTCAGAAATAGATCTTTGGGAAGAATTTTTTCACCTCGAGAGCCCGAATCTGATTGGGAGACTTTCAACTATCTTCATGCAGATTCCATTTTGGACTCAGAGCCGCCTAAACATACAAGACTTCGCTCACTAGTCATGAAGGCCTTTAATCCAAAGCGAATCGAAGAGCTAAGACCTGACATTGAAAGAATTACGAATCAGCTTCTTCAGAAACTTGAGAGGAAAGTTTCAGAAACCGGACAGTTTGACTTAATTGCTGATTTTGCCGAGCCGCTTCCAGTAATGGTTATTGCTGAACTTCTTGGATTCCCGGAAGAAGATGAGTACCTGCTCCGCCCCTGGTCACAAGCAATCGTCAAGATGTATGAGACATCGCCCAGCGAGCAACACAAGCTCGAAGCTAGACAAGCGAGCAATGAGTTTGCCGCCTATGTTCACAACCTAATGGTCGAGAGACAGAAAAATCCAGGGGCGGATCTGATATCCGAATTATCTATTGTCGAGGAGCAGGGTGAAAAGCTTTCCGCAAAAGAACTAATCGCAACCTGTGTTCTACTGCTGAATGCAGGCCATGAGGCAAGCGTAAATGGCTTCGGAAACGGTTTAGTCGCTGCACTCAAAAATGAAGAGCAGTGGAAGCTTTTGAATTCAAACATTGAAGGCCTCACTGAAACAGCAGTCGATGAGTTCCTTAGATTTGATGCTCCCCTGCACCTGTTTGAAAGAACTGCCACTGAGGAAACTGAAATTGGCGGGATATTCATCAAGCGGGGTCAGAAGATTGCAGCGCTTTTAGGAAGTGCGAATCGCGACGAAGAAATCTTTGAGAATGCAGATGAACTTGATCTAGCGCGGTCACCAAACCCACACATCGGGTTTGGTGCTGGCATCCACTTCTGCATTGGAGCTCCCCTGGCTCGTCAAGAAATGCACATTTCACTTCCTTCGCTGATCAAGAAATTCCCCAACTTAGAGCTTGCTGAAGATCCAATCAGAAGGCCAACGTTTGTTCTAAGGGGTTATGAGAAGGTGCTGGTCAGGGCCTAGCCCTTGGTTGAACCCAGGGTGAGACCAGAGACAAACTGTTTTCGCATAACGAAGAAGACTATGAGAGTTGGTATCACAGCAATCATTGCTCCTGCTGCTAGCAGGTTGTAATCAGTCGTGAATTCACCCTGTAATCGACCAAGCGCGGAAGTTATAGGCCTCTTCTTATCAGTCGACATTAACACCAGTGCCCAGAAGAAGTCGTTATAGATCCAGGTTGTCATGAGCACTGCCAGGGATGCCAGGGGCGGACGAAGTAGTGGCAGCATCACTCGGAAGTAGTGAGTAAAGACATTTGCTCCGTCCACCATGGCCGACTCAGATATCTCTTTGGGAATTGTCTTCATGTAAGAAGAAAGCACAAACGTGGCAAATCCCATTTGGAAAGCAACGTGAATTAAGACAACTCCCCAGTGATTGTCATAGAGAAATCTTCGGTCACCAACCAAATCACCAAGAGCTAAGTACATCTTGAAAACGGGGATGAAGACCAATTGGGCTGGTAAGAGGTTTCCTGCCGTAAACAGCAGCAGCATCGCCACGTTGAACTTGAATGAGTACCTGGTTACAACGAATGCAATGAGCGAACCAAACAAAAGCGTGAGGAATACGGCTGGAATCGTAATCAGAGCGGAATTGAGGAAGTAGGTCGGAAGCTCCATGCGGGAGATTGCCTCTTCGTAGTTGAAGAATCCAAGCTCTTCAGGGACTGACAGCACGCCGTTTTTCATGATTTCCGTGTATGGACGGAAGGACGACCAGAGCGTCCAAAGGATTGGGAAGATCCACAAAATAGCAAAGATGCCAATGAGGATTGAAATCAGGCGATCTTTAATTTCCTGTGCGTATAGCTTCTTCGACTTCTTCTTGGCAACCGGCGCGCTGGTCACTTCACATCCTCCTTAAATTGCTGCTGGAGGTAGGTGATGATTGGGACGATAGACAAAAGGAACAGGATCACCGCATATGCGGCACCCTTCATTGACGCTCCTTCGCCAGCAATGTTGTTGAAAACCAAGACACCCAAAATGGGCAATCCCCCTGAAGAGCCATAGATGATGTAGACCATGTCAAAGGCCCTGAGGGATTCAATGATGGTGATGACCAAGACGATGATGTTGACAGGTCGCATCGCGGGGAAAATGACCTTGCGGAAAGTCTGCCACTCAGTTGCGCCGTCAATAGTTGCCGCTTCTCTGAGTGCTGCGTCAATCGCCTTTAGCCCTGCTAAATAGAGCAGCATTATGTAGCCGATGTGACGCCAAGAGGCCATGATCATGATGACCCAGATGTTGTAGCGATCATCACCAAAGAAGGAAATGGCCTGAGCGGTTGGGATTCCCAAAAGGCCATTGACGAATCCGTCTGGCCTCAGCAAAAAGTTCCAAATGATACCCGTTACCGCAAGCGACAGCACTACCGGCAGGTAGTAGGCGGATTGGTAGAACTTGTGACCGCGAATCTCCCGGTCTATCTGGTAGGCCAGCAATACACCAAGTGGTGTGGCAATGAAGAAAAACCAAAGGAGCCAAACTGTGTTGACTCTCAGAGCGTCATAAAAGATTGGTGTGTTGAAAAAGATGTTTTCATAGTTGGCGAGCCCCGCCCACTTAATGTCCTCAATCCTTATGCCTGTCCAATAGGTGAAGGAGAGATAGATGGTGGCAATCGCCGGAAACCAGACCAGGGCGATGTGAAGAAATGTGGGAACACCGATGAAGAAACCGAGAGTGACTCGGTCAGATTTCGAAAAGAATCGGCGGCGCCGAGAAGTCTTCCTCAGCGCCGCCGTTTCAATCGTCATGCTTCTTAACTTATGCCAGTGGAGGCAGAGCGTCCCACTGTGACTGTAGCGACTCGAGCATTGAGTTGGTGCTCGATGGGTCCTTGAACCAGCCCTGCAGAGCAGGACCAACAGTTGGACCTGCAAAGTCAGGTCTGGTGTCACGGTCGAGGAACTGAGTAATGTACTTAGCCTCGTTCATGACAGCCAACTGCTGGGTCTGGAATGCATCGTAGGTGCTGGTGTCCTGTCCGTTGTTAGCAGAGGTCATTGGAACACCGGTGTCTAGCATTGCCTGAACACCTTCCATGTCACCTGCGAACTTGATTAGGTCCTTACCACCTGCGTTGTTAGATCCGTTAGCTGCAACACAGAATCCATCAATTGGAGCGTCAATTGTGTCGCGAGCGTTGTCTGGGTTGATCTCTGGGAATGGAATTACCCAAAGGTCCTCGTAGTCCTCATCGCTGACGGACTTAAAGTCAGCTCCGAACCATGAACCCATCATGAAGAATCCGCCCTGGCGTGATAGCAGAATGTCGCGTCCACCATCCCACTCAAGGTCAAGAACGTTGGTGTTCATGTATGGAAGCAGCATCTCCCAGTGACGGAATACTTCCTTCACTCGGTCATCAGTCCACTTCTCGCGACCTGCAAGTAGGTCGACGTGGAACTGGTAACCATTGATACGTGCGTTTAGGATGTCAAAGGTTCCCATTGCTTCCCAGCCACCCTTGTCGGTGCCGATGAAACCAATCAGACCCTTGGCCTTGAGCTCCTTGAGAGCTCCCATGAAGTCATCCCAGTTGTAAACGTCGTCTGGGTTCAATCCAACTTCAGCCATCATTGACTTGCGGAAGTGAAGACCCCATGGGTACCAGCTCTGTGGAACGAAGTACTGCTTGCCATCTAGACCGGTGGAAGCAATCTTGTAGCTCTCGTTGTACTGGCTTCCGATCGAATTCCAGACATCGGATACGTCGACCAGAAGACCCTGGGCAGCAAAGAACTGCATACGGAAACCGGCCATCCACTGGAAGCAGTCGTCTGGTGTTCCCTGCAGGTACTGAGAAAGGTTGTTCTGGAAAGCGTTTGATTCGGTTGCGTTGTAGGTGACTTCGTTACCTGTCTTCGCAGTGTATGCGGCAACTAGTGCCTGCAGCTGCTTGGTTGGGTTTTCGTCAACGGTACGTGCACCGAAAGAGACTGGGCCTGTGCTTGCTGGAGCACAGCCTGCGAGCATTGTTGCACCCGCGATTCCGAGACCACCAGCAGCCGCACCCTTTAGGAGAAGGCGACGATCTACTTCGTGGTTCGAGATTTTGTTCAGCATTGAACCTCCTATTTGGACTCTTGCCTAAAGCGTATCCCCGCGAACTAGCCGTTCTTGGCGGATTTCATAACAAAATAATCACAAACGAACAAGAACGAACAATAGGAGACAAGTCAGAACATTTTTTCCACCCTAGACTCCTTGCATGCCCAGTAAACACGCGGATGTGGTGGTGGTTGGCGGTGGCCACAACGGCCTGGTCGCCGCTGCCTACCTGGCCAAAGCTGGGAAGAAAGTGGTGGTCCTCGAAAGACTCGACTATTTCGGGGGTGCTGCCACCTCAATTGAAGCTTTTGCAGGTGTCAAAGCAAGACTTTCTCGATACTCATATTTAGTCAGCCTGTTACCGAGGCAAATAATCGAAGACCTGGAACTCGAAGTTGAACTGGCTCCGAGACGTTACTCCTCCTACACGCCTAACCCCATGGGAAGTGGCGGTCTGCTGATAGACCGGCAAGATCACCAAAGAACCAAGGAATCGTTCGAATCTGTTCAAAGTAATGACTATGACTCGTGGCAAAAGTTTTACGGTCAAACGACAGAAATGGCACAACTGCTTTTTCCAACTGTCACAGAACCACTCAAGAAGAGGTCTGAAGTGCTTTTGAAGTTGGGTGAGCTAAAGAAATTTATCGATGAACCGATCGGAAGAGTTATCGAAGAGTCTTTCTCCTCTGATCTAGTCAGAGGTGTCGTCCTTACGGATGCACTAATCGGTACCTTTGCGCCAAATGTTGATTCAACAATGCAAGCTAACAAGTGCTTTCTCTATCACGTGATAGGTGGAGAAACCGGTGATTGGAATATTCCAGTTGGTGGAATGGGTGCTGTTACAAATTCGATGAAGAAGTCTGCCGAGAGATTTGGTGCTGAACTGATTAGCGGAGCTGAAGTAACCCAGATCACCGAAGACGGAATAGTTAGTTACTCAATCAATCAGGAACAATTTGACATCTCTGCTGACTTCATTTTGATAAATGCAGCCAGAGCGGAACTGAGAAGGCTGATGGGAGAGCCTGCTGAATTTGTGCAGGGTGCTCAGGTAAAAGTAAATATGCTGCTGAAGAGATTGCCTAGACTCAAGGAGGGTCTAGAGCCTGAGGCAGCTTTTGGAGGGACATTCCACATAAACGAAAACTACTCTCAGTTGCAAAAAGCCTATGAACAAGCCAGCCAGGGAGAGATTCCCAATCCCCTCCCTTGCGAGATTTACTGCCACTCCCTAACCGACCCAAGCATTCTCTCCAGGGAACTGAGAGAAGCAGGTGTGCAGACGTTAACCGTGTTTGCCCTTCACGTCCCACACTCACTTGTTCAAGATCAGGACAATGAGGTAATGCGTCAGAAGCTTGAGGATGCGGTTATCAAGTCCCTGAATTCAGTCCTTGCCGAGGACATCAGAGATCTTCTCCTGTTGGACTCCGATGGCAACCCGTGCCTAGAAACTAAGACCACTAGGGACTTAGAGGAAGCATTGAAGCTCCCAGGGGGAAACATATTTCACGAGCCCTTAAGTTGGCCGTTCGCTGAAGACGATGAAGTTCTATCAACACCTGCTCAGCGCTGGGGCGTCGCAACCGGTCACAGCAAAATCTTCTTCTGCGGATCAAGCGCAAGAAGAGGTGGCGCAGTCAGTGGTATTGCCGGCCACAATGCCGCTATGGCTGTCTTGGAAAGCTAAACCTTTACTTCACTCAGAAGTTCATTAACCATTGGCACAACCTTGGTTGCATACAGTTCAATGCTTTTCATCTGCTTGCTGTGAGGCATAGGGCCGTTGGCATATTTCAGATCAAATCTTGATGCACCCAGTGAACTAATTGCATAGGCAATTTTGCGAGCGACAGTCTCAGGCGAGCCAACATAAAGCGATCCGCCATTAACCTCTGAGATGTAGTGCATCTTTGTGGTTGGTCCCCAACCTCTCTCACGGCCAATCCGACCAAAAGCAGTTTCATAATGCGGCCATTGCTCTTCAATCGCCTGCTCATCGGTATCAGCAATGTGCCCGGGTGAGTGAATAGAAATTGGTAGTTGTGGCTGTCCGCTTTTATCGAGTGCTTCTCGATAGAGGTTTGCATAGGGTGCAAATCTCGCTGGATCGCCACCAATAATTGCTAACGCCATTGGGATTCCAAGACGCGCAGCACGAAGCACAGACTCTGGAGAGCCACCAACGCCAACACGCAAAGGAATGCGACCGCGTTCCGTCTTTGGATAAACCTCTTGATTAGTAAGTGAAGCCCTTGTGCTTCCACTCCAGGTCACTGCCTTTTCTCTAAGCAGCTGAACTAAGAGCTCCAGTTTCTCTTCAAACAAAACGTGATAGTCATTGAGGTCATAGCCGAAGAGTGGAAATGATTCGATGAATGATCCTCGACCTGCCGTAATCTCAGCACGACCGTTCGAAAGCGCATCAATCGTTGCAAATCTTTGATAAACCCTGACTGGATCTTCGGAGGAAAGAACAGTGACACCCGTTCCTAGCCTGATGTTTTTTGTGACGGTGGCGATTCCAGCAAGAACTGTGTCAGGAGCGCTGACTGCGTAGTCGTCTCGATGATGCTCGCCGACATTAAATCCAGCTAGCCCCAGCTCGTCAGCCAACTTCGCTTGCTCAACTACGTCTCGGATGACCTGTCCAGCGGGCTTCAACTGACCTGAGTCAGAAACAGAAATATCGCCAAAAGTGTCTAGTCCAAATTCAATTGCCGTCATGACAGTAAGTCTAGGGGGACTTGACTATTTCTCCAAACTGGCGGCCAACTGCCCGCAAGCCCCATCGATTTCCTTGCCCCTGGTGTCCCGCAGGGTGGTTGGAATCCCATTGGCTTCGAGGATTTTTAGGAACGAAGCGGTCTGCTCCTTGGTGGAGGCAGTCCAAACAGATCCTGGTGTGGGGTTGAGGGGAATTGGGTTCACATGCACCCACCCCTTGCCCCTGGCGTTCAGCTTCTTGGCCAGGAGTTCCGCTCTCCAGTTGTGATCATTCATATCTTTTATCAATGCATACTCGATGGACACTCTTCGACCAGTTTTGTCGAAGTAGGCCTTTGCGGCATCGAGTGCCTCATCAACCTTCCACCGTGTATTAACAGGAACTAGCTCGTCTCTCAGTTCATCGTCTGGAGCGTGAAGAGAGAGTGCAAAGGTGATGGGCAGCTCCTCATCAGCGAGTTTCTCAATTGCTGGAACAAGACCAACGGTTGATACCGTGATATTTCTTGCCGACATTCCCAAACCATTTGGCTGATCATCCAGCATCGTCCTAATGGCTTGCATAACTGGGTTGTAGTTGGCGAGTGGTTCACCCATGCCCATAAAAACTATGTTGTTTACTCTTTCATCCGAGTGCTTCATCGAACCAAGCTCACCGGCTCTAATGGCAGCATTTGCTCTGACAATCTGATCCACAATCTCTGCGGCGGATAGATTTCTCGTCAAACCAGCCTGCCCAGTTGCACAAAACGGACAGTTCATTCCGCAACCAGCTTGGGATGAAATGCACAAAGTAATTCGATTTGGATAGCGCATCAAGACTGACTCGACCAGAGCTCCATCGAATAGTTTCCATAGGAACTTAATCGTCTTGCCATCATCAGTCTTGAGTCTTCTAACTTCCGTTAGAAGATTTGGTAGAACCTTGGCAACCAGCTCTTCCCTTCCCGCTTTAGGAAGGTCTGACATAACTGATGGATCTGATGTGTAGTGGGAGAAGTAATGATTAGAAATCTGACTTGCTCGAAAGCCTGGAACACCCAAGTCTTCAAAAAGCTTTTTCCTGTCTGATCCAAGAAGATCGGCTAGGTGTGAGGGGGGCTTTCCCCGTCGCTTATCAGTGAACTGAAGCAGAGGCTTGCCGGTGTTGTCCTTGGCCTGAGTCCAACCCTCGGTTTTGGGCTTTACCTGCTTCTCCACAGTGGCAGTCTATGTGGTTGCATCAATAATCCAGTCATAGCCAAGATTTAAGATCTTCTGATCTGCTGTTATGAGACAGAGCGAGTTTGCCATAGCCGTCGCGACAATTTGTCGATCGAACGGATCGGGTAGCCAAGTGCTCGAGATAGACGCGAATGCAATAGCCGCTGAGTCGTCAAAGCTTATTGATCTAATTCCCAGTTGATTCCACCCGTCAGGAGCAGCAACCGGAAGCTCAAGATTGCGAAGTTGGCTCTTGAGTCCCAGTTCAAGCAGCGAAACCGAGGAGTAGAACAGGTTTGCCCGTTCGAGAATTCTTCGACTCGTCTTTCCAATACGTTTTGGACTGTGTTCGAGCCAAATCAAGATGTGGGTATCTAACAGGTACCCTCTAGAGATCATCATCTGAATAGACAATCGAATCTAGAATCTGTTTATCCAGCTCAACCCATTCTTCATCCGTGAAGTTGTGAGTCAATCCCTTCAACTTGCTGAAGTCTCTGGGCTCTGAAAGTTCTGACTGGTAGGGCACCAGCTTCATAATCACCTCTCCATTCCGGGCGATAAGCACCTCCTCGCCCTGCTCAACCAATTTGGCGAGCTTGGAGAATTGGGTCTTTGCCTCATGCATGTTGACTGTTTTGACCACAGGGTAGAGCTTAGTCCAGTTAGTCCACTCACTTGGCTGTGGAAAAGTTAGCTCTCTTTGGGCGGCTCTTGCTTCTTGCCCGTGAAGAATTTGTAAGGATCCTTGAGCATTTTGCTGACAATACCGACAGGTGTTGACTCAAATCCTCCAGGGGTCACGTCCTTGGCGGCGAGTCTTAGGTCTCTGGCAGATCGCTGGGTCGTAGCCCCGCACGTCACACACTTCGAACCGTATTCGATTTTCCCAACGTAGATGATTTCTCTGGGCTTGTCTGAACGGCAGTACCCACACTTCTGAGGTTCATCTGCCATGAATTTCCTAGAGCCCTAGCTCATCCTGCATCTTACGCAGCTTATAGATTGTTGCGTTTTGATCAAGCTCAACATCGTCATAGGTGACGAGGTGATCTATTGGCAAATCTCTCTTGGCGACCGCATGCTGCAGAATGCCAATTGGAACAAGGTTCTCCCGCTTGGCATCTTCGACCTTGTCGACAACACCCCTGGCCGAATATTCACCGATGCCGTCAAACTTCTCCCCAGCTTTGTGTGGCTTCTTGGTGCTCGCAATAACCTCAGTCATTCTCTTGTCTGTGGTCAATGACTCGTAGCCATCGACCAGCATCTTGGCAACGGTTAGCGGTGCTTCGACTGAAGCTAAGTGATAGGGGCGATAGAGAGCAAAGTAAGGACCAGGTCCCATCGACAGATAGCTCATCTCCTCGGCGACGTAAGGAGCTTCAGTCTTGACAACAACAAATACTCCTGGCGCAACATCACCCGTGCAGTAGTCGACAACTCCAACCTCATCCAAAACTCCACCGTCGCTCTTCGGCTTGAATACATCCTGCAGGGTGGTGCGGGTCGCGTGAGGTCCAATCATTCCGCGCTTAGTTAGCTTCAGCCCAGTTGCATTTGCCAATGCCGCCATCTCAATCATGGTTTTAGAACCATCGGTGAAAGAGGCGAGCATCTTGGGGTTCATGTGTTTCTTTGCTGCTCTCTCGGCAACTGTGTCTGGGTTGGAGTGAGGCTCGAATGGATTGTTCTTTCCTTTTCCAGCCATGATCACTTCGAACGAAAGATCGAGGGCAAAATCAACCAGCTCTTTGGCCTCGGTCGGTTCATCCCCATTACAAACCGAATACAAGACCCCGTGGTCCTTTGCAGTTTTGTGAAGGATTGGTCCGACTGTGACATCAGCCTCGACGTTTAGTGTCGCGACGTGCTTGCTGGCCTTGAGGGAGTTGTAGATAATCTCTGCGCCAATTGCAGCAACACCGGTTGCCTCAACCACAACATCAACATCCAACATTGGAATGATTGACGCATCGGTCGTTCCAACCGGTTGTCCTGCTGCAATTCGCTTGTTTAGATCCGCTGCGTCATTAGAAATTGTTGGGGCAGGGTGGCCTAGATCATGAAATGCCTGATTAATTCGATCAGGCGCAATATCAGCAACTGCAGCAACCGCCAGTCCCAGCCTGTGAGCTTGAGCCGCGAATCCCCTTCCCATCTGTCCGGCACCAACCAGTGCGATTCGGAAGGGTCTTCCGTTCTTTACTGCTAGCTCAGCAAGCTTGTGGCGGTATTGCATTAGTTTCTCCTGCTTATCTCTATCTTTGTCCCAACACTTACTTCAGGCAGGGTCACCTGCGCGATGCTTACATCCCCCGGCATGTCAGCCTCTGTGTTGCCATTGGCTTTCAGGTTTAGGTGACCTAAGTTGTAGAGATTGTCATTGGCAACGTTGCCAACCGACAATATTTCAAACTCGTGTCCATCGATTGAGACAACATCTCCTTCTTTGATGTGCCCCTCTTGGTGCTCAACCCTGTGAATGATGCAGAAGGTTCTAAGTTCTTCTGGCGCAGTCTCACCAAAAAAAACCAGCATTCCCTCCGCAGTAAAGGTTGGGACCAGCTCGCCTATTTCAGTGACTGTGCTCTTGTAAAGCACGGTCATTTTGATTCCTATACTGGATTGATGTTGTCGAGCTTCACACCGGTTACCAGAAGGTCTTCGGTGATGAACATTGCCAGTGGTCCAGCAGGTGATGTTGCGTGGATATCAACAGTCGGCACCTTCTTCATCGGGTAGACTCCGATGCGGGCAGTTCCACCGCAGTCGATAACTGCTACGGCGATCTCTTCAAACTTCTTCGAAGATGCAAATCCATCGAAAGCAATACCACCGGTGAGGTCGGCGATCTTTTGAGCCAATGGGTGGATTCCACCGCCAGTGACCGAGTAGATGTATGGACGGGCGTCGGTTGGCTTGATTGTTAGTGGACCACCCCAGCCGCCTGGGCCCTTGTCAATTTTTACTGCCTTGTAGTCTGCCATTTTCTTCTCCTTGGTCTAGATAAGTCCCTGATTAGTAGTCAGAGGATGGGCCGAATTCGACCCATCCTCTGACTTAACCCCCGAAAGGATGTTTTTGTTTCTTAGCTGTAGAGTCCGAAGCTAGCTACGTAAGCGATTACGACAGATAGCGGACCGGTGATGAGGCGGGAGAACAGCACGGCTGGTACTCCGACCTCAACGGTCTCAGGCTCTGCTTCTCCAAGGGCTAGGCCCACTGGAATGAAGTCACAACCAACCTGTGGGTTGATGGCGAATAGAGCTGGAAGTGCCATCTGTGGAGGGATAGTTCCCTTACCAATCTCCACACCGAGCAGGGTTCCAACGACCTGTGCGATAACAGCACCTGGACCTAGAAGTGGGGAGAGAACAGGAATGGCACAGACAACAGAGACGATCAGAAGACCGACGATGTTGCCAGCGAGACCTTTAATTCCATTAGCAATCAAGTCACCAATACCGGTTACTAGAACTAGACCGATAATGAAGGAGATGAATGCCATGAAAGGCAGAATGTTGCGGATGATTGTGTCGATGGTGTCACGACCTGCTTGATACAGGGTTCCAACCACTCCACCTACACCGCGACCAATGGAAACTAATACTTTGTTTAGACCGTCCATTATGCAGCCGCCTTCCTAGCTAGCATCCTGGCTGTGATCCACTCGGTCACAATTCCACGGATGAAGATAACTACCAGACCAACTAGCAGGTAGCGAAGGGCTAGGTCACCAAGACCAAGTCCAAGCTGAGTGATACCAGCAGCAATACCTAGGTAAACGAAAAGCTCACCTGGGTTTGCGTGTGGGAACAAACCTGTAATTGGGTGAACGTAAGACACTGCTGAGTCATAGAAAGCAGGCTTGAAACGCTCGGGAAGAAAACGACCCATGGTGTAAGCCATTGGGTTCGTTAGGAAGAACACTGCCAAGAAAGGCAGGACCATGTAGCGGACTGGATACCACTGAAGACCGGGCTGAGCAGCTTTCCTGCCCAGGTTCTCAATCCTCTCGGTTCCAATTAGTCGGACGAGAGCGTTAACTGCAGTTAACAAAACAACCAGAGTTGGCAGGATGCCTCCCATGAGGCCAAAGAAGACCTCACCACCTCGGTTGAAGATTCCAATGAAGTATTCAGCTCCACCGGCAATCGCTCCCCATACGCCTGTCGGTTCGGCAACCGTCCCAGCGCTGGTGAATATATTCATCAACCCTCCTTTGGATCGAACATGGCCTACGTCGGCCATGCTGTTCGTTACGCTAGCGGAGAAAACCCCAGCCAATTGGTGACTGGGTTGTCACGTTTGTGCATTCTGGTCAAGCAGGGTCTTAGCCGCCATTTTTGTGGCCTCAAGCACCTTTTTCTTGTGACTCTCCAGGCCCCGACCCTCCAAGAGGTCAGTAAGTTGGCGGCCCACAAGCTCATTGAACGGTTTTGCATTTGCAAAAACCGTCAATCCGGTGAGAATTTTGGCTCCCGTCACCACTCCGTCTTTCTGAGCCAGTGCCACAAAGGCCCTGCCCCCGCGATAGCGATAACCACCCATGCCAACGGTGGTCGTTGTCCCAGGAGTCCTGATTTCACGCAGGGCATCTGCGAATCGCTGTGACTGCTTCACGGCCATGTAAAGCTGAAACACCCACATCACAGCAACCAGCAGCAATATCCAAATGAGGATTTCCATTTTTATACCAACTCCTTCAACTTCTTGCTCTCGGCAGCTTCCAGCAGCTTGAGTGCGCAGTTCGAACTGGTGACAAGCTCTGAGATCAAGCCTCCTCTGAGTGCGGCAAGAATACCCTCGGTCTTCTCATCCCCAGCTGCGACACCAACAACGCGTCTCATCTTGGCAATCTCATTTAGCTCCAACCCTACGGTCCTAGCGTCCAGGACTCGACTGACAGCCTTGCCCTCGCGATCAAAGAATCGTCCCGCTAAGTCGCCCGCCCATTTCTCATAAAAATCTGGATTGTCCTTTTCATTGATTCCAGCCGATTGAAGGATATGCAGAGAACTATTCGCCCCTCTAGAGCCAATACCAACAAATGCAACATCTGCAGTTCTGGCTGATTCAAGGACTGATGCGACACTGGGCTCTTTCGTTAGAGCTAACTTGATGTCGGGTGATTGGACAATCGTTGGAGCATGAAGAACTTGGTACTCCGCACTAAATTTTTCAGCTAATGAGCGGATTAGTGTTTCACCAGAATATGCAGCGGGAATCGCAGTCATTCCACCCATTAGAGGAATGAAGGTTACGTCGGGTCGGGTTTCTGGCTCAAGGGCATCCACCATCGCCTGAATTGAACGTCCCCAGGAAATAGCGACCCTGACCCTTGGCTTGAGGTGATTTAGAAAACTCTGAACTGCAAGCTGTCCCACAGCCTTGTAGTCGCTGGTTGACCTCGGCACTTTAGCCACAAGTGCTGCTCGCAACCCAAACTTTGAAATTAGCATTTCTTCGATGTCTGTCTCACGTTTTGTGGACTCATTGATTTTGATTTCAACAATTCCACGTTTCTTGGCGACGGAGAGTATTCGAGAAATATTCGATCTAGAGGTTATGAGTGCTCGGGCAATCTGATCCTGCGACATGTTTTGCTCGTAATACATGCGAGCAACTTTGACAATGAGTGCTCTGTCCCTAGCCGTTGCCAATCAGCACCCCATTCAATTCCATTTCGAAAGTTTTCATCGCTTCCGCTGCATCCCCCGGATCAGCAATTCGATGATCAACGACCAGAGTGAAATCAACTCTGAATTTACCCTTCTTTTCCCTTACCGCACCGATGTTGAAGCCGCTGGTTTGGGGAGGAAACAGCAGGGTATTTGCCTGTCTAATGCCAAACTCACTGAGGTCGGTAATTGCTGTTGTCGCTCCAGCGAGATTAGCAAAGGCAATCTTGTTTCCCCTGGCAGAGGTTAACACATCGGAGGCAGCGACTGGCCAGTCTTCGCTTTCAATGTCTTGCACTCCGAGCACGGGAGAAACGAAGCCAAGGGGAGATCTCACTAGAACTGCGATTCGAGTCTCGGCAGAAATAAAACTTCCACTTTGATATTGCTGATTGAGTTTGGTGTGCTTTTCTAAAGTCTTAACCCAGGCCTTTGCTAGGACCACAAATCTCGCTTCAAAATTCTTTGGCAACGCTCTTTTAAGTTTTAGCTCTCCGCTAATTGAAAATTGAGGGATCTCCGTTGCGGACTGAACCACTGTTGCGATGTGAGACCTTGCCTTCTCTGCGCGCTTTAAGTCCACCCCAAGGTCAGACTGCTTGATCACGCCAGCAGGACTCTTCGGCTCAATGGTCGAAAGATTAATGCCATGCTCGGCAGCCAGCTTTCTTGCACCGGGCATTGCAAGCACCCCTTCGGTTTTAGCAACCGCTGGTTGTGCCACAACGATTTCTTCAACTGTTGCAGCAGTGGGTGGTTGGGCAACAACTGGCTCAGTTGGTGCAAACATCCCGGCAAGAAGATCCTCTCCTTCGGTTTCCAAGACCAAAAGCGGCGAACCCACCTCTAATACTGCTCCTGGGGAGGCAACCACCTCGACCACGGTTCCGGTGAAGTCACTTTCGACCTCCATGTCGGTTTTGTCAGTTCCCACAACTGCCACAACGTCTCCCTGCGAGATTTGTTGGCCGATGCTGACAGTTATTTCAACAACCTCTCCCTCGGTCATGGTCATGCTCATCTTCGGCATGACAACAGCGGTTTTTGGCATCAGACCCCTCGCATCAAATCTTGAGCAGCTGAAACTATGTCGTTTAATTGAGGAACTACGGACTTCTCAAGCTGGGGTGCATAGGGAACTGGAACATCCATTCCGCAGACTCTCTTCACTGGCTCTGTGAGGGAGTAAATGGCGGGACCTTCAGCTATTCGTGCTGCAATCTCTGCCATAAATCCAACGTGCTTTGGAGCTTCTTGGACCAGCATGACACGGCCAGTATCTGACACGGAATCATTGATTGTCTCCATGTCCAGAGGCGAGAGTGTTCTGGGATCAATCACAGTTGCATCTATGCCCTGCTCCCCCAGGATGGATGCGGCTTCCAGTGAGCGAGAGACCATGACGCCGGTTGCGACAATCGTCAGGTCTTTTCCTTGGCGAACCACTTCGCTTACCCCGATTGGTGTCCGATACATCTGTTCTGGAACTTCTCCCGAGGTCTTATAGAGGAGCTTATGTTCCAGGACTATCACTGGATTTGGGTCATCAATCGCACTCAGCAGCAGCCCCTTGGCATCTCTAGGTGAGCTGGGGAGTACAACCTTTAGTCCAGGGACGTGTGCGAACCAGGCTTCAAGGCTCTGGGAGTGCTGAGCGGCAGCACCAGTGCCGGATCCTGAGGGTGCACGGAGAACCATTGGTACGGAAAGTTCTCCGCCCAGCATGAAGTGGATCTTGGCAGCTTGGTTTACTATCTGGTCCATTGCGTGCGCTGTGAAGTCTGAAAACTGAATCTCAACGATTGGCCTCATACCCACCAGGGCCGCTCCAACGGCTGCTCCAACTATTCCCATCTCTGAGATAGGCGTATCTCGAACGCGCTCGTCACCAAAGCGGTGGTAGAGATCACCGGAGACACCAAAGGCACCGCCGTAAACACCAATGTCTTCTCCGAGCATGAAGACGCTTGAATCGGCCTCCATGGCCTGGCCGATTGCCTCACGAACTGCTTCAGCGTAAGTAATGATGCGCGAGCTCATTAGCCCACCTGCCTAAAAACTGAACTTAGAAGTTCAGCCGGATCTGAATCTGGAGCTGCGGAAGCTTCCTGAATTGCATTTCTGATTTCGTTTCGAACATTCTCAGTAATGTGATCAACTTGCTCTTTACTAAGCATTCCCTTTTCAAGCAGTTTGGTTTCAAATTTTCCAACTGGATCTTTGGTTTTCCAAAACTCAATCTCCTCTTTGGTGCGATAGAGGTTTTTATCGCTCTTCGAGTGTCCCTTGTGCCGATAGGTGACGCACTCAATCAGCGTTGGTCCGCCACCGGTTCGTGCTCTGTTCACCGCAACCTTGGTTGCCTCAAAAACCTCGTCGACATCATTACCATCGACAGTGACTCCTGGCATGGCATAGGCTGCAGCTCGCTCTGAGATTTTCTCAACCTTCATGCTCTTGGCCGTTGAAAAACTCATTCCGTACTTGTTGTTTTCACAGACAAAAATAACTGGCAAATTCCAAACTGAAGCTAGGTTCAATGCTTCGTGAAATGCGCCTTCATTTGTTGCACCGTCGCCAAAGAAACTCACGACGACGTTGTCTGTTCCTCGCATTTTTTGAGCGAGCGCCGCTCCAGTTGCAATCGGGATACCCCCGGCAACAATTCCATTCGCACCAAGATTGCCAGTCTTTGCATCTGCAATGTGCATGCTGCCCCCTCGACCTCGGCAGTAGCCGGTTTGCTTCGCAAGGAGCTCAGCCATCATTCGGGTTAGATCAGCACCCTTGGCGATGCAGTGGGAGTGGCCTCGGTGGGTTGAAGTGATGTAGTCGGTTTGCCTTAGAGCCGCACACACCCCAGTGGCCACAGCCTCTTGTCCGATTGAAAGATGCATAGTTCCGTGCATCAGACCTCTGGCAAACATCCCATCGACAGCCTCTTCGAAGAATCGAATGGCCAGCAGAGATTCCAGAGCAGCCTGGGCGGAAGCCAAGTCCTCTGACACTGCTCCTTGAGCAGGCGGGATAAGGGGAGTAATTGTTGCCATTGGTACCTTCACATACGTGCTTGGGGATGAGCGGATGTGCTTATTATCGTTGCTCACGAAAGTGAATGCCAACTGGAAAACCCTCACATAAGTGAATTTCTGTGCACCGCTTAGGCTTTAGCTGTGTTGCGCCGACTAATCGAAATTTCCCGCCCCGTCCTATGGGTAAACACTATTGGCACCACGGTGGTGGGCATGTGGTTGGCCGGCTTTCTGTGGACCTGGGAGATACTGCCCATTCTGATCTGGGTCACCTTTCCCTTCAATCTCCTTATATATGGAATCAACGACATCTTCGATCAAGAGACTGACAACATCAACGCTCGCAAAGGCTCGTACGAGGGTGCCCACATATTTCCGAATGAGGTGAAGCCGATATGGATTGGGGTCATTGTGACCAACGTCCCTTTCTTGATCTACTTTGCCCTTACTCTTCCGGCAGCCGCCGTTTGGTGGATGATCGCCTACAGCCTCTTCTTTACTTTCTACTCAGCTCCACCGCTCAGGTTCAAGGCACGACCATACCTGGATAGTTTTTCCAACACCGACTACGCGTTCCCGTTGGCATTCGTCCCCCTGGCGCTCGGCCACGAACCCCTCTGGTTGGCAGTAATTGGCTTGATGCTCTGGTCAATTGCCAAGCACGCCTACGACGCCATTCAAGATATCCCGCAGGACAGTGACACTGGAATAAGAACAACTGCTGTCCATCTGGGAGTGAAGAAAACCCTTATCTGGTCTGGATTCTGGTGGTTACTATCAACTATTTTGTTCGCACTGGTAAACATTCCTGTTGCCATAGTGAACTTTGCAATTGCTTCCTACCTGATTGTCTCTGTCTGGAAGACACCCACTCCTGAAAAAGCTCACGACGTCTACAAATACTCCATTGCCTTCCCCTATGTCGCTGGAGCAGTAGCTGGTGTTCAGCTAGTGGTTGGAATCAGCTTTGGTTTCTACCCAGCATGAAAAAGACAATTGTCATCATTGGCGCTGGCTTTGGTGGGCTGACGGCAGCGGCACTACTGTCGCAAGCTGGATATCGCGTGACACTGCTTGAGCAGGGTGACTGGATTGGTGGCAAAAGCAGAAGATTTACCATTGCTGGTCAAACCATAGACAGTGGTCCATCGCTTGTCACATTCCCAGAGGTTTGGGAAAAAGTCCTCAACAGTTACCAGGCCCTGGGTGGGAAAGTTGAAAACTCACCACAGTTTCTTCATTTGCCAGAAGTTGGCAAGTATTTCTTCCGTAATGAAGAAATCACCATTCCAATTCCAAAAGACCATCCTTGGTTCAGTGCCTGGGAGCGATTTGTCAAAGAACATGCGCCACTGGCTGATGCCATTGCAGATCTTCTAACCTCACACCCACTAGACACAAAGACACTTGGCTCGCTTGGCAAGTTACTAAAGGTATATGGAGGAAAGCTCAACACCCAAAAGTATCTGGATGCTCAAGGCTGGATGCCCCAAGGGTTGAAAGACTTAATTGCAATTCACACACTGAATGCCGGAGTTGCCCCCGATCAAACACTACCCATCTATGCATCAGTGACGGCAATTATGTCTGAACAGCAGATCGCTGTTCCAAGAGGTGGCGTAAACGAACTTCCTCAATACCTCGCCCAGCTTGCTGTTAATTCCGGGTGTGAAATTGTTCTCAATAGCAAGGTGATGTCCATTAGAAAGAATCTTGTGGTCACAGCTGAGAAAAGCTACGACTGCGACATTGTCATATCTGCAATAGATGAGGAGAAGACCAAGGAGCTGCTGACAGGTCGTAAGCCGACGCCGGCTGCGTCTCGCTCCTGCTCTGGAGTTGCAATCTATGCCGTTCTCAAAGAGCCCCTACCAAAGGACACCGTGACCCACTCGGTAGTGATGCCGGATGAGCCAGAGCACCTCTATCAAAACCTGAAGAGGAACCAGCAGCCGAAGCAAACTATGGCTTTTGTGAACTACTACCTTCCCGGGGACATCTACCAAAACACCAAGCCCACCGTGGCCGTCCTTCTAACAGCAGCAGCCGATGGGTCTCGGGCAGCACTAACTACCCCATGGGTGAGTAGTGAGCTGGAAAGAATCTCCAACGTGATGGGTCTTGGCCAAAGGATTGATGAGTTATTCGAGGATTACCAGGTGCTTCATCCCGAATACTTTGAAACGGTTGGTGGCCCGCTGGGTGCAATTTATGGAAGAAAGAATCCCCTTTGGAGATCCGGTCCGTTCCACTCTCCCAGCTACAGGTCGCTATCTAGACCATGGCTCTATCGAGTTGGGGCTTCCGTGCATCCAGGCGGGGGAATGCCAGCGGTTATGGGTGGAGCAATGAATTCAATTAGTGATTTGCTCTAATTACTTATCGTCGGCCTCAGAAATAATCTGTGTCTGATCATCAACAATCTCAGCCTCTAGCGGTTGCTGGAAAGCCTGCTCAAGGCTCTTTCTTCTCGCAATGATTACCTCCTGCTCAGGTGTGAGCATGGAACGAGTTTCTTCCAGGAAGGATTCGATTGAGTTCTGCTGAGATGGGAGTTTGGCAAGTCTGTATTCAGCCTCTGCGATTGCTTCACGGGTGATGTCGAGTGAGCGAACTGCAAGTTTCTCAGCTCTCGCACGAGCATCGGCAAGAAGTGCGGCTGCCATGGACTGCGATTCCTGTGCTACGCGATCAGCTTCCTTGCGAGCATTCTCCAAAGTCAACTCTGCATTTTCAACCAGTGAGGATGCTTCTTCAGTGGCAGCACGAAGCTCACGCTCTGCCTGTTCTCGCATTTCCTCGGACTCTCGCTGAATCTTGCGGAATAGATCTAGGGCTTGCTTCTCTCCCTCGTCAATCTTGTTTCGGATTTCAGATTCGATATCCGCATTGCGCTTGAGAAGTCTTGCGTTCTCGGTCTGGATTCTCTCAACTTCGGACTGCAGTTCTGCCTTGGTTCGAGCAACATAGTTATCAGCATCGGAGCGAATAACCGCTGCTTCCTTCTGTAGCTGAGCTCGCTCGGCCTGGACCTTTCGCAGTTCGTCCTCAGCTTTTTCTAAGATTTCCTCTGCCTGCTTGCGAGCGCCCATGACCATGGTTCTTGCCTCGCGCGTAGCGCCGTCAACAATTGGCTTTGAAGTTTCCTCGGCCTCAAACTTAATTCGCTCGGCTTCTGCCTTCGCCACGTCCCTGATTCGAACTGCTTCTTTGCCGGCATCGTTAACCAGCTTGGCTGCCTCAGATTCGGCAAGCCTCAGAGTCTGCTCGAACTGAGCACCCAGCTGGGCATACCCGGGTGACTTGGCAAGTTTGAGTGACTCTTCGAGTTGAACCACTCTCTCCCTCAGGGAGTTTTGCTCTCTCACGGCTAGAGCGTTGTATTGCTCGAGTTCAGTCAGAGTCTTTCTGAGCCAGGCAATGTATTCATCAACCTCGCTGCGGCTATATCCTCCGACAGCTGTGCTGAAGACTTTCTTTGTTGGCTCAGTCATGCATCAAAGGCTAGTCGAATAAAGGGTCAAAAGGAAACCTACTTCTTGCCTTTTGGTTTCTTCGTTGAGGCAGTCTTGCCCTTAGTTTTAGCGGTTGTTGCTGCTTTTGGCTTGGCCTTCGTGGACTTAGTCGAGGCGGTCTTCTTGATTGGCTTTCCCGTTGTTGAACGGGTGCTCTTCTTGACTGGCTTCTTCTCAGCCACAGTCGCCTTTCCCTCAGGTTTTGGCCTCTTGAGGGGAACGTCCTTGTATTTCTCGACCAGCCACTGGCTTTCGGCTCTGACTTCACGAAGGGACTGCCTAAGGTCCTTTGCCCAGTTGTCGAGCTTGAGATCTAACTCATCTGCAGTTCTCTGATAAGTAAGGGGCTTGCGCTGAACCCTCGGGGGCCTTGGCACCTCCACCTTGGA
>CAYZRV010000013.1:0-19940 GCA_964480885.1 uncultured Aquiluna sp.
TCAAGTTTGGGAATTTCTGCTTGACAAGCTGGTTGACATAAATAAACTTGAGCCTAGGTGACTCAACTTAGGTCACGAAAGCTTCAATAAATAGGAGAAATAGATGGGTAGAGCAGTAGGAATCGACCTTGGAACCACCAACAGCGCGGTAACCGTGCTGGAGGCAGGGGAGCCAAAGGTCATAGCGAACGCGGAGGGCTTCAGAACCACCCCTTCGGTGGTGGCCTTCACCAAGGACGGCAACATCCTGGTTGGAGAGACGGCTAAGCGTCAGGCAGTTACCAACGTCGACCGCACCGTTTCCTCAGTCAAGCGCCACATGGGTACCACCTGGAAGTTCAAGGTGGATGACAAGGAATACACCCCGCAGGAGATCTCAGCTCGCATTCTGATGAAGCTGAAGAGGGACGCCGAAACCTATCTGGGGGAGAGCGTCACCGACGCCGTCATCACAGTTCCCGCTTACTTCAATGACGCTGAGCGTCAGGCAACCAAGGAAGCCGGAGAGATTGCGGGACTCAATGTTCTGAGAATTATTAACGAGCCAACGGCTGCAGCACTCGCCTATGGTCTCGACAAAGGAAAAGAAGACGAACTGATTCTGGTCTTTGACCTTGGTGGTGGAACATTTGACGTTTCACTCCTTGAGGTTGGCAAGGATGATGAGTTTTCAACCATTCAGGTTCGTGCAACTTCGGGAGATAACAGACTCGGTGGAGATGACTGGGATCAGCGTGTAGTTGATCACCTGGTCAAGAAGTTTAAGGAAACATCCGGTGTTGATGTTTCAAAGGACAAGATTGCTCTTCAGAGACTAAAGGAAGCAGCTGAGCAGGCCAAGAAGGAATTGAGCCAGGCAACAACCGCGCAGGTTCAGCTCCCATATCTTTCACTAACTGAAAATGGTCCAGCAAATCTTGATGAGTCGCTGACTCGTGCTCAGTTTGAGTCCATGACTTCAGATCTTCTGGAAAGAACTCGCAAGCCATTTGAGGATGTAATTCGCGAAGCAGGCATCAAGGTTTCAGATATCAACCACGTTGTTTTGGTTGGTGGATCAACGCGTATGCCAGCTGTTACAGAACTAGTAAAGAAGCTGACTGGTGGTCAGGAGCCTAACAAGGGTGTAAATCCTGATGAGGTTGTCTCCGTTGGCGCTGCTTTGCAGGCAGGTGTCATCAAGGGTGAGCGCAAAGACGTACTGCTGATTGACGTGACACCTCTTTCACTTGGAATTGAAACCAAGGGTGGAATCATGACCAAGTTGATTGAGCGCAATACTGCGATCCCAACTAAGCGCAGTGAAACCTTCACCACCGCAGACGACAACCAGCCATCGGTATCGATTCAGGTGTTCCAGGGAGAGCGCGAATTTACTCGTGACAACAAGAGCCTTGGAAACTTCGAGCTAACAGGTATCGCTCCGGCCCCCAGAGGCATCCCACAGATCGAAGTCACATTCGACATCGATGCCAACGGTATCGTTCACGTCTCCGCCAAAGACAAGGGCACTGGCAAGGAACAGTCGATGACCATCACCGGCGGCTCCTCACTATCTGAGGAAGAGATTGAGCGCATGGTCAAGGACGCCGAGGCCCATGCCGCCGAAGACAAGAAACGTCGCGAAGAGGCTGAGGTTAGGAACGCCGCTGAGCAGCTTGCCTACTCAACCGAGAAGCTAATCAAGGACAACGAAGACAAACTTCCTGAGGAAACAAAGAAGGAAGTTCAGGATGACGTTGATGCCCTGAAGAGCGCTCTGAACGGTGATGACATCGAGCAGGTTAAGTCAGCTCAGGAGAAGCTGATGGCCTCTTCTCAGAAGCTGGGAGAGGCAATCTACTCCGCCAAGTCAGAAGAGCCACAAGCCGAAACCACAACGTCGAATGAAGATGTGGTTGATGCCGAGGTTGTTGATGAAGACGACGAGGATAAGAAGTAATGCAGGAAGAAGCAGACAAGCCAGCAGAAGAGGTCACCGAGTCACAACCTGAGACCGAGACAGTCGAGGTTGATGAGATTGACCGCGAGCTGGAGATCTTTCAGGATCTCCAGCGCCTGCAGGCTGACTTTGTGAACTACAAAGCTCGGGTTGAGCGAGACAGAGGGCTAGAGAGACAGCTGGCTGTTGCTGACACGCTTCGTGCATTTCTCCCAGCACTCGATGATCTCGATCGAGCCCAGGCACACGGTGACCTCCAGGATGGAAGTCCGATGGCAGCGGTTGCTCAGAAACTCAGAGCAGCCGGGGAGAAATTGGGACTGGTTGCTTTTGGTGAGAAAGGTGACCTTTTCGACCCAGAGATTCACGAAGCACTGGTTAAAAATGTCTCAGAGACTGTCACCGAGCCAACCATTGCGGATGTCGTCGAAAAAGGCTACAAACTCGGCGAGAAGTTGATTAGACCTGCCAAGGTCGCCGTGTTTGTTTCGGAGTAGGGAGTAACGATGGCATCCCAAGACTGGCTCGAGAAAGACTTCTACAAGATTCTGGGTGTGAGTAAAGATGTGTCACAGGCAGAACTAAAGAAGGCATACAGAAAACTTGCCAAAGAAAATCACCCCGATCTACATCCTGGGGACGCGAAGGCTGAGGCAAGGTTCAAGGACATCTCTGAGGCCTATGACGTTCTCTCGGATGTCGAGCAGCGAAAAGAGTATGACGCTATTCGGGCCATGGGCGGTGGCGCTCGCTTCACTGCCGGCGGTCAGGGTGGATTTGAAGATGTCTTCTCTAACCTTTTCGGAGGCGGTTTCCCGCAGGGTGGCTTTCCTGGGTTCGGTGGTTTTGGTGGCTTTGGACCGCAACCAGGTCAAGACCTACTGACAACTGCGAGCGTCAACTTCATCGATTCCATACACGGCACCACGGTCAAACTGAATATTCGTGGGGAAAGTGTGAGCGTCAAGGTCCCGGCTGGCATCAAGGATGGCCAAAAGCTAAAAGTCAGGGGTAAGGGCCAGCCCTCTCCTAACGGAGGACCTGCTGGGGATCTGGTGGTGACCGTAAAGGTCAAACCTCACCCCATCTTCTCGAGAGATGGCAATGACGTGAGGGTAACAGTTCCTGTCACCTTCACCGAGGCTGCTTTGGGTGCAACCATTTCGGTCCCTGTTCTAGGAGGCTCACCAGTCAAGCTCAAGGTTGCCCCTGGGACTCCGAGTGGAAGAACACTGAGAGTCAAGGGCAAAGGTGTCCAGTCTGGAAACAAGCAGGGAGACCTGCTTGCGACTTTAGAGGTGGTTGTTCCTGCTCACCTCTCGGGTAAGGCTAAGGATCTACTTGAAAAGTTTGAAAGTGAACTACCTCATGAAGATCCGCGCGCAGATCTTTTGAGTAAAGCAGGACTTCTCTAGGAGGTGAAGAATGCGGATTGATGAGAACACACCACTGTTTGTGATTTCAGTTGCGGCTGAACTGTGTGGAATGCATCCGCAAACACTTCGCCAATATGACCGAATGGGCTTGGTTTCACCGACTAGGACGGAAGGTAGATCACGCCGTTACACCATGCAGGATGTCGCCAAGCTCAGGGAAGTGGCACGACTTAGTGCAGAAGGAGTTTCGCTCGAGGGCATCAGACGTGTACTCGAACTCGTCAACGAAAATGTGATGCTGCAGGCTCGCGTGAGAGATTTGGAAAGAGAGCTGGCCGACCAGCTCATGAGACAACCAGGAGGCAGAGTATTTGCGGCTGGTGAGCAAGGAGTAATCAGACTGAACCCAGGTGAGAGACCAGCGAAGAGTGGGTCGGTAGTGCTCTGGAGGAGAAGATAAGTGAATCAGCAACCACAACAGGAGCAGGTAAAAGCCCTGGAGGCTTTTGGAATCGACCTAACAGCGCAAGCGAGAGCAGGAAAGCTCGATCCAGTAATTGGTCGTGACGCCGAGATTCGCAGGGTCAGCCAGGTGCTCTCTCGAAGAACTAAAAACAATCCGGTTCTAATTGGTGAACCTGGCGTTGGCAAGACCGCGGTGGTTGAGGGTTTGGCGCAAAGAATTGTTGCCGGAGACGTGCCTGAAAGCCTTAAGGGCAAGACCCTGATTTCATTGGACCTTGGAGCAATGGTTGCAGGAAGCAAGTTTCGAGGTGAATTTGAGGAGAGGCTCAAGGCTGTCCTGAAGGAGATTCAGGATGCGGAGGGCAAAGTAATTACTTTCATTGATGAGCTTCACACATTGGTTGGAGCTGGAGCTGCTGATGGATCGATGGATGCATCGAACATGCTTAAGCCCATGCTTGCCAGGGGAGAGCTAAGACTAATTGGCGCTACCACTTTGGATGAATACCGTGAGCGCATTGAAAAAGACAGTGCCCTTGAAAGACGCTTTCAGCAGGTGTTTGTCGGTGAACCAAGTGTTGAGGACACAGTTGCAATCCTTCGTGGTCTGAAAGAAAGATACGAGGCTCACCACAAGGTCACGATTGCTGACAGTGCTTTGGTTGCGGCAGCCCAGTTATCCAACCGCTACATCACCGGGCGCCAACTGCCTGACAAGGCTATCGACCTGGTTGATGAAGCGGCTTCCAGATTGCGCATGGAGATCGACTCAGCTCCAGTTGAGATTGATGAATTGAGAAGATCAGTTGATCGACTAAAACTCGAGGAGCTTGCCCTCAAAAAAGAAAAAGACGATGCCTCCAAGCAAAGACTTGAGAAACTTCAAGAAGATCTTGTCGAAAAAGAAAAGAATCTGAATGAACTTCAATCACGCTGGGAAGCCGAGAGAAGTGAACTGAACAAAATTGGTGAGCTGAAGACCAAGTTGGATGCTGCCCGAGTTGAGGCTGAGAAGGCTCAGCGCGAAGCAAACTTAGAGCTTGCATCAAGACTTCTCTATGGAGAAATCCCTCAACTTGAAAAGCAACTCAAGGAAGCCGAAAGCAGTGATGGTGAAAAGCGCGATCGAATGGTTGGAGAGATGGTCTCCGAAGATGAGATTGCAGCAGTTGTTTCAGCCTGGACAGGAATTCCAACGGGAAGATTGTTGGCCGGGGAAAGCCAGAAGCTTCTTCACCTTGAGAGCGAACTAGGTAAGCGACTAATTGGTCAGAAGCGAGCAGTCAAGGCAGTAAGCGATGCGGTTCGCCGATCAAAGGCAGGAATTTCTGATCCTGGCAGACCGACTGGTTCATTTATGTTCCTAGGTCCAACTGGAGTCGGAAAGACCGAGCTTGCTAAGAGCCTTGCGCACTTCCTTTTTGATGACGAGAAGTCGATGGTTCGCATCGACATGAGTGAGTATGGAGAAAAGCACAGCGTTAGCAGGCTAATCGGAGCTCCTCCAGGTTATGTCGGTTATGACGAGGGTGGGCAATTAACGGAAGCCATTCGGCGCAGGCCATACTCAGTAGTTCTACTGGATGAAATTGAAAAGGCACACCCAGAAGTTTTCGATATTTTGTTGCAAGTACTAGATGACGGTCGCCTAACTGATGGTCAGGGCAGAACTGTTGATTTTAGAAATGTGATTCTCATCATGACTTCCAACATCGGTTCCCAATTCCTGATTGACCAGGACCTATCACAGGAGGAGAAGAGACAGGCAGTTTTGGATATGGTTCGTGCCTCCTTCAAGCCCGAGTTTCTAAATCGCCTGGACGACATAGTTCTCTTTGATGCGCTTTCCATGGAGGAACTCGGTTCAATTGTTGACCTTCAGGTCGACAAGCTAATGGAGCGGTTAGAACAGCGCAGATTGTCCTTGGGTGTTACACCAGCTGCGAGATTGTGGCTAGCCGAGCACGGATATGATCCGGTTTATGGCGCTAGACCATTGCGAAGACTGATGCAGCGGGAAATTGATGACCGACTGGCCAACCTGCTGCTGGCTGGAGAGGTAGCAGATGGCTCATTTGTTCGGGTTGATGTCGATGCAAACCTAGATTCACTTACGATAGAAACTAACCTTGGCGACAGCATTTGATGTAAGTAGAGAGCTAGCAAAGCTAGCAAATCCACATTTGGCCGAAAAACAACTTGACTTTTATCAAACCCAAAAAGGCGGTTATGGTGAAGGGGACAGGTTCCTAGGTATACGAGTTCCAGATTCACGTCGAGTAGCGGCCGGTTACTCGGAACTAAGTTTGACCGAGCTGAGAAAGTTAGCAAAAAGCCACTTTCACGAGGAGAGATTTGTTGCACTCGTAATTTTGAACAACAAGTTCAAAAGATCAAAAAACACCTCAAATCGAAAAGAATTATTTGATTTCTACGCCCAGCTAGTTGATTCTGACTTAGTAAATAACTGGGACCTGATAGATGCCTCAGCGCCTTATATTGGCCAGTACTTGCTCGAAGCAAAAAAGCCATTGGATTATCTGAAGAAACTGGCGAATAGCAAAAGTCTTTGGAAACAAAGGGTTTCAATCATGTTTCTTTTCCCGTTCATTCGAAACGACAGTCCAGGGATTGCTTTCGAATTTGTTCGGGAATTCCTAGACCACCCACATGACTTGATTCACAAGGCAGCTGGCTGGATGCTGAGGGAAGCTGGAATGCGAGACACAGACGGACTGCGCGAATTTCTCAGCTCTTACGCGACAACTATGCCGCGAACCATGCTCAGATACTCAATAGAGAAACTAAGCGATAAAGAGCGAAAAAAGTGGCTGCAGCTCAAGAGCCAATAGATTCTCAGTCAACTAGCTTAGAAATCACAGGAACATGATCGCTAGGAGTTTCACCCTTGCGCTCCTCTCTCTCGATTGTCCCTGCGGAAATTCTTTCGCTTAGCGATGGTGAGCTAAGGACAAAGTCAATTCGCATGCCTTCATTTCGAGGAAAGCGAAGGTCTTGATAATCCCAATAGGTGTAACCGACTGGAACAAACTCCCTGTGCAGATCTGAATAACCGATTTGCTCAAAGGCAGAAAAGGCATCTCTTTCCGGTTGGGATACATGAGTTTCGAAGAAAGCAACATCAAATACGTCACTATCCAGTGGAGCTATGTTGAAGTCTCCGACTAGAGCCACCTGTCCGCCAGGATGCTCATTGACTAACTCATCTGCGTGAGAAGCTAGTCGCTCAAGGAAATCCAATTTGTATTGCATGTGGGGATCATCCAATGCTCTTCCGTGAGGAACATAGAGGCTCCAAATTCTTATTCCATCAAACGTTGCTCCCAGAGCTCTGGCTTCCACTACATCCTTAAAGCTGGGCTGGAAGGGAAACTCGACATCTACATCTTCAGGCTCTAGATCTGCTCGATAGGCAAAGGCAACACCGTTCCATTGGTTTAGTCCGTGGGCAATGACTTTGTAGCCAATCTCTTCGAGGCGAGAAATAGGGAACTGCTCAGGCTTGCATTTGATTTCCTGCATGGCTAAGACATCAACCTTGGTGCGCTGAAGGAACTGAACAATCCGCTCAGTTCTGGCTCTTGCGGAGTTTACGTTCCAGGTAGCTATTTGCACTTCTAAACTCTAACCATGACCTTTCAGTCCGATGACAAATCCAGGCTAGTTGAGCTAATCAAAGAGCTATCGGTTGTTCATGGCAGGGTGACCCTGTCCTCGGGTATCGAGGCAAACTACTACGTCGATTTACGCAGGTCATCGCTCCATCATGAAGCAGCGCCCCTGATTGGAAGGGTGATGTTGGATTTAATTGACGAAGCCAACCTAGGTCACATTGATGCGGTGGGTGGTCTCACTATGGGAGCCGATCCGATTGCTGGTGCGATTCTTCATCAGGCAGCTCTTAGGGGAAGAGCGATTGATGCTTTTGTTGTTCGAAAGCAAGCCAAGGCACATGGAATGGCTAGGCAGGTTGAAGGACCAGAAGTAAAGGGTAAAAACGTTGTTGTCTTGGAAGACACTTCAACAACTGGCGCATCTCCACTGGCTGCTGCAGAAGCTCTTAAAAATGGTGGAGCAAATGTCCTAGCTATTGCAACAGTGGTAGACAGAAATACGGGTGCTAAGGAAGCGATAGAATCGAAGGGTTACAGGTATTACTCTGCTATCTCGCTGAGTGACCTGGGTCTAACGAACGAGGTGTAAGTGCAGCGCAAGCTTGCGCCATTTGTCTTCACCCAGCTTGCATCGATGGCTTCCGTCATCTCTGGGTCAATGGTGTTTATCGCAATCCCTTGGATTGCTCTGGAATTGACTGGAACCGCAACCAGTGCTGGTTTGGTGGTTGCCATCACGGCCATCCCAACCCTGTTCATGGCCCCATTCCTGGGTTCCTTCATCGATAAATTCGGGCGCAGGCGGACAGCGGTCTGGGTTGAAATACTTGCAGGCGTTGTAGCGCTGCTGATCCCGCTCGTCTCAGGCCTTTGGGAATTGACTCTTGCCTGGCTGATTGCAATTGGGATATTGCGTGCAATTGTTGCTCCCGGCGGAAGCACTGCCAGGAAGTCTTTGATTCCTGACGTTGCAGCACCCGCGGGGATGACTCTGGATCGAGCAAACTCTATACACGAGGGGCTATTTGCCACTGGTTTTGCCGTTGGACCAGCCTTGGCAACATTTCTTATTGCATCGATTGGATCAGCGAACACTTTCTTTGTTGTCGCAGGATTTGCAATATTGAGCGGCCTCTTTGCATCATTGATTCGCGTTGAAGAACAGCATGATGAAGATGGGGAAGAGCAGGGAAATTTATTCGTGTTTGCAATGCAGGGCTTTAAGGTTCTGTTTTCAAACCCAGCAATCTTCATAATGATGGCTGCGATTATGGCGCTGGCTGTAATTTATCTGCCAACCGAGATGGTAGTTCTTCCTGCCTACTACACCGCGCTTGGTGATCCCGAGGGTCTAGGGGTTGCAATTTCTGCTGCGGCATTAGCATCTGTGATTGGTGCTTTAGGGTTTGAGCAAATCCACAAGTTTCTAAGCTATGCAAACATCTTGCGAGTAGGAATTCTTGGCATTGGGTTATCCATGCTTCCGATGAGCACACTGCCACCACAGTGGGCCATGGTTACCTTTTTCTTCACGCTAGGACTCGCTTGGGGGCCGCTGCTTCCCCTTCTAAATACTGTGATCCAGGAGCGAATACCTGCAGACAAAAGGGGAAGAGTGTTTGCCCTTGAAATGACTGTCTGGAATGCAGGCCCACTGATTTCAATGGTGGCGGTTGGTTCTGCCGTGGACTCATTTGGCGTGGGTGCGGTTTATACCGTGCTCGCGCTTGGCGTATTAACTGCGGGCGTATTTGTCTCTTTCAACAAATACATAAAAGATCTGTCTCGTTAGTTGTTGAGCAAGTCTGCAACCGAGTCAAGAACTTCAGTTGGTCTAAAGGGATATTTCAGGATTTCCGCATCGTCAGAGATGCCGGTTCTAACCAGAATTGTGTGAAGCCCAGCTTCGATACCCGCAACGACATCAGTGTCCATCCGGTCCCCAATCATTGCTGTTGAAATTGAGTGGGCAGAGATTTTTCGCATTGCACTTCTAAACATCATTGGATTTGGTTTTCCAACTATGTAGGGGTCTTTTCCGGTGGCCCTGGTTAGCAGCGCCGCTACCGATCCCGTTGCCGGCAGCGGTCCGTCAGGCGATGGTCCTGTTGGGTCTGGATTGGTAGCAATAAATCTTGCGCCCTTGTGAATCAATCTCACGGCTTTGGTCAGGCTCTCAAAATTAAGATTCCTAGTCTCGCCAAGAACCACAAAGTCGGGATTAACCTCGGTCATAACGAAGCCGACCTCATGCATTGCAGTAGTCAGCCCCGCTTCCCCAAGAACATAGGCAGAGCCTCCTGGCTGCTGACTCCTGAGAAAGTCTGCCGTTGCCATAGCAGATGTGTAGATCCTGTCTTCGGCGACATTCAACCCTCCAGCCTGCAACCTGGCGGAGAGGTCTCGAGGCGTGTAGATCGAGTTGTTGGTGAGCACCAGAAAGGGAGTTTCGTTGGCTAACCACTTGTTGATCAGCTCTTGAGCTCCAGCAATCGGCTTTCCCTCGTGCCAGAGAACCCCGTCCATGTCAGTAAGCCAAGAGATTATGTGGGACCGATTAACCATGTCTAAAGCCTAGCTCTACGCTGTATTCGTGGATGAAGATGAAGTGAAAAGCCAACCAACCTGGGGAGTCGGTCCCTATGTTGGAAACCCCAGATCAGATCCTAACTTCGAGAAGTTCGACCCCGATCTATTGACAACAGGTGACTCTAGAAATGTAGTTGATAAATATCGCTACTGGAAGATGGAGGAGATAGTCCAGGATCTTGACACTAAAAGACATCCTTTTCACGTGGCTATTGAGAATTGGCAACATGATCTAAACATCGGATCAATTGTTCGCAACGCCAACGCTTTCCTCGCATCGTCTGTGCAAATTGTAGGCAACAAGCGTTGGAACAAAAGAGGCGCAATGGTAACTGATCGATACCAGCATGTGGAACATCATCCAGATATCCAATCCCTCATTAGCTGGGCTCAGACAGCTGGAAGCAATGGTCAAAAAATTCCAATCGTTGCGATAGACAATGTCCCGGGCTGCAAACAGCTCGAAACCACAGAATTGCCAAAGGAGTGTGTTTTGCTATTTGGGCAAGAGGGACCCGGTCTCTCTCAGGAGGCACTTGATGCCTCCGACATGGTTTTAGAGATCACGCAGTTTGGCTCCACACGTTCAATTAATGCTTCAGCCGCTGCTGCAATAGCAATGCACCACTGGGTGATGCAGCATGTTTTTCGATAGACTCTGTTAGGGCTGAAGCCTCAAGTTCCCCAATCTGAAAGGGGTTAGTCATGCCAGCAGTAGTGCTCGTAGGAGCTCAGTGGGGTGACGAAGGTAAGGGCAAGGCCACAGATCTTCTCGGCGACAAGGTTGATTACGTTGTCAGGTATCAGGGTGGAAACAACGCCGGTCACACCGTAGTAATTGGGGACAAGAAGTTTGCCCTGCACCTACTTCCATCAGGAATTCTCACCCCTGGATGTATTCCGGTGATTGGCAATGGAGTTGTGGTCGATCTAGAGGTCCTCTTCAGAGAGATTGATGGCCTAAACGAAAAGGGCGTCGACACCTCCAAACTGCTGATTTCGGCCAATGCCCACATCATCACTCCCTATCACGTGACCGTGGACAAGGTTTCGGAAAGGTTCTTGGGGAAGAGGGCTATTGGTACGACTGGCCGAGGAATCGGACCTACTTACGGAGATAAGATCGGCCGATTAGGTGTTCGTGTTCAAGACCTATTTGATCCCAGCATTCTTGCGCAGAAGGTAGAAGGAGCACTGACGCAAAAGAATGAACTGCTAGTCAAGGTCTATAACCGTGCAGCAATAAAGCCAAAAGACGTGGTTGATCACCTACTTAGTTTTGCTGAGAGGCTCAGGCCAATGGTTGCTGACACATCATTTGTTCTTAACCAGGCACTGGAAGCGGGAAAGACTGTGCTCCTTGAGGGCGGACAGGGAACCCTGCTGGATGTGGATCACGGAACTTATCCTTTTGTTACATCATCAAATCCCATTGCAGGGGGAGCATCAACGGGAAGTGGAATCGGTCCGACAAAGATTAAGAGTGTGATTGGAATTTTGAAGGCTTACACTACGCGTGTTGGAGCTGGACCATTCCCAACCGAACTATTTGATGAATTCGGAGAGTACTTGCGAAAGCAAGGCGGGGAGTTTGGAACAACCACTGGGCGAGAGAGAAGATGCGGTTGGTTTGATGCACCGATTGCCCGTTATGCAACGAGAATCAACGGACTCACAGATATCTTCCTGACAAAGCTAGATGTCCTAACTGGAGTAAAAGAAATTCCAGTTTGTGTTGCATACGAAGTTGATGGCAAGCGGGTCGAAGAGGTGCCCGTATCTCAGACTGACTTCCACCACGCCAAGCCCGTTTATGAGACATTCCCTGGTTGGGACGAAGACATAACCTCGGCAAAGACCTTCGCGGATCTGCCAGCAAATGCGCAGAGCTACGTGAAGGTTTTGGAGAAGCTGAGTGGAACCAGGATTTCAGCCATCGGCGTCGGACCTGAGCGCAACGCAACCATCGTGCTGCATGACATGCTCTAAAGAATTCTGAGCGGCCTAACCACATCCAGACTGATTGAGTGCTGACCATCACCTCGAGACCAGTGGAACTTAGCGCTAGCTCTGGCAACCCCTCCGAGTGCTTCAAGCTCTCGGGCAAAGTCACCAGCAATCTCTCTTGGAATGAATCCAATCACCGCATCACCAGCTTCAACTCTTACGGATGATTGACTGCCGTCTTTGCTCTTCACCACTTCAACAATTGCGTTGATTTCATCTTTACCGGGGTGGTATCGATCAAGCCACTGAGCAAAGTTTTCAAGTGTCTCTCGGTAGGCATACTCGCCCCTGAGTGGTTGGGGATACGACCCATCTCCTGCAAGTTCAGGAAGAGACATCATGTATCGGTCATATCTCTCCTGCAGCTTTTCTTGCTTTCGAGCAGCCTCTTCAAAGGCCTCCCACTTATCCTCGGGTCCTTTACGTTTTTTCCCTCGAAATATTCGAGAGAAAAACCAGATCAGCAGTAAAAAGGCAATGATTTCCATAGATTCCTCCTGTCAAAAAGCTAGCTGAGGTAGGGGACAATAAGAGGATGAAAGATCCTAGGCAAGAGCTGGATGAGATTCCCTATCCAGACGAGGCTTTCAACACCTGGGGGTCATCAGCAGTCGGTGTAGACCCACTGCTCGCGAGCTTCACCTCTCTTCCCTATCAGCCTGTTCGACCGCATGTTCCCTTCTATCGATTTCTCGCTTATCCAGATATTTTGGATTTGCGCAAAGCCGGTTATGAACTGGATCGATTTGTCCCGCTCTTTGATCGACTGGAGGATGTCAGGTATCGAGAGGCACTTGTCATCAGTTCACTGCTCCACTACCCAAACCCAGCAATCCCCTGGAATCCAAGAAGAGCCCGGGAGATTGAACTGGAGGTTTGGTCTGAGCTCAGTGAGCATGGGGTGGGAGAGGTGCCTATGCTGATCAGAAGATTTATTGGCAAAGCATTTCCGCAGGACACCATCTCTCAGCTGACCATCGATCTTTCACAAGTTTTCTTTTGGGCATGCCTTGCAGAGTTGGCAGATGATTTGGCTTGGAAGAATCCTGAGCTTTCTTGGAAGAGTGAATACTTAAAGTTCCCTCTCCGAATCCTTTCTTAGCAAAAAGGAATAGTTATCTTTTTCACAACTGGAATGTCTGCATCAGCCCAATCCAGAAAAGGTAAATCCTTCTCGGGCACCCATCTCAGCTCGCTGTGGTCAGTTGAGGAAGATGGTTTGTCCGATATCAACTCACAGACAAAACTGATCAGCTCAATATCTTCAAACTGATTTCTATGAAACTCGCGGATGACCCTAATTTGAACCCCAAGCTCTTCCAGTATCTCTCGTGTGAGAGCATCCTCTAGGGTTTCTTCAGCTTCAGCTTTGCCACCGGGAAATTCCCACTTACCGGGTAGTAACTTCCAGTCACCGCGTTTAGCGCAGAGAAAGTTGCCTTCCACATCTTGAATGATTGCTGCAACCACTCTTGTCATGAAAGAAGACTAGCGAGGAAGGTTCGCCTCGATCACAGTCACAATCTCTTCATCGTCTGGCTTAGTAGTTGGTCTGAATCTCTTGATTTCACCAGATGGTAGAACCAGAAACTTTTCAAAATTCCACATCACCGGACCTGCTAGACCCTTGGAATCCTTGGCTTTCACCAGCTGCTTATAGAGCGGGTGTCTCTTGAAGCCATTAACCTCAGCCTTGGCTGTCATCGGGAAGGTGACGCCCCAGGTCGTCGAGCAGTACTCGCTGATGGCATTTTCACTCTTGAGCTCTTGCTTGAAAGAGGACGATGGGACACCCAGGACCGTGAAGCCCCTGGATCCGTATTTCTTCTGGAGTGCCTCAAGAGCCTCGTACTGGGGACTCAGCCCGCACCTCGAGGCAACATTGACGACCATTACCAACTGGCCTTTGAATTCGCTGGTGGAGCGCTTGGTCCCATCCAGCATGGTTAGTTCTACTTCTGTTTCGAGCATGAAGATAGATAACCAGGAAAGCGTTAGAAAATTTCAGGCTCGGACTACTTTAAGAGGCCAATCCGCTTGGACAACTTGACCACGGAGATTCGCGCTCCAGCGACTATGAACCCCAGGGCGATGAAGGCTAAAGATATGGCAAGGACATAGCCGATTACTCCAGTGACACCAATCTCAGAGTTGGGATTGATGAACCAGTAGGGCCACCAGTTATCAATTAGACCTCGAACGATTGAGAAACCTAACCAACTGAGTGGGTAGGCAATCACCCAAAGACTCTTCCTCCACTTTTGAACAGGACCTCTAACGGAAAGCAGGTAGTCAAAAACGATTGCGATTGGGGCCCAGGTGTGGATAACAAGATTTGGAATCACTGGCCACTCATAGCCAATGTCTCTCGGATCGATAGCGGAGTCGGTCAAAAGCGCGTGATAGACAACACCGACAATAATCATGCTGACTGTGGTGATTAGACGCAGAGACATCAGCCGTTCTGTTTCAGCCTTGTTGGCAAACAGAACGTAAGCTCCGTAAAGCGCGACTACTCCGGCAAAAATCGAAGTGGTGATTGAGAAGAAAGTGAAGTACTCGGCAGGACGAAACAATCCAGCCGCAATCCGATTTACTACCTGCCAGGTTACGCTTCCCAAAAGAGCGACACCTAGCAACAGTCTGAAAAGACCCAGAGTATTTCGATAAATCATCAGTTACCAACCTCCTCTATGAATTGAATAACGGCGCTCGCAAATTCCTCAGGCTTTTCCTCGTTTGGTAGGTGACCAGTCCGGGAGATCTTTACAAGCTTTGAATTCTCAATTCTTTCCGAAACCATAACCGAGTCGTAGGTTGGGACAATCGTGTCCGAATCTCCTGTGATGACCAAGGTTGGAATCTTAATTTCCTCAAGCCTGGCACCGACCCCACTGTTTCTTGGAGCTTTGTTGAATTCCCAGAAAGCTTTCTCCCAGCCGGCAACTTTGAGGGGAGCGGTGTAGCCGGAGAGGACCTCATCGGTGATGAGATCCTGGTCGTAGTAGCTCTCATACAAAATATCGAGACCGCTGGTTGCGATTGTGGAAACCAGCAGTGGACCTACGTGATTGAACTGTGGGATCTCAAAGATAAAGTTCAAAAAGCTAGGAGCTCCACCGGTTGTCAGCACCGCAGGTGCAAAAAGGATTACACCCGCAAGCTTCTCCTGGTTGTCAACCGCATAGGCAGCGGCAATGTTGCCGCCAGCGGAGTGCCCTAGGACAAATACCTCTTTATTGGTGCCAAATTTCGCAATCAGCTCGTCTAGAACCTGCAGCTGACCATCAATTCCGTAGGGGCTTGTTTCCCAACTTGTCGGTCTTTCGGTGAAACCGAATGCTGCTCTGTCATAGGCAAGCACGTAACCAAGTTCTCCAAGAGGTTCTATTACATCTTTATATGAGAACGCTGAGGCCCCAAAGCCATGCAGGAGAACAATGAGTCTTTCGGATTCCGGATCTCCACTGGTCACATAGTGGACCTCGTGACCGGCAAGCTCTACGAAGTTACTTTTCCCGCCCCACAGATTTTCAGCTGCCTGCTCCTTGGTGTAGATACCCGTTGTGCTAATCGGGATTAGAAAGGGACCCACAAGAAGTAGGAGCAATATCCCCAGGAGAATTGGGCGCTTGATTCGCAAAGTTAGTTAGCCAACCTCTTGTAATTTCTTACCGCGTGTGTGGTTTGGTTGGCAGGAAAGATTATCTGGCTTTTCGTTACATGCATCACAGAGCAAAATCAGATCTCTGCATCCTAGGTTGGAGCAGTTTCTAAATGTGGAAGTTTTTTCTGAACAGACTTCACACTCTCCAATTGTTTTTGCTTCACTTGAGAAGTTAATGTTCATGCGACCATCGAAAACATATAGCGATCCCTCCCAGAGACCTTTGTCTCGATAGCGCTCGCCATAGCGAACAATTCCACCCTGCATCTGATAAACCTCTTTGAAACCACGATTTATCATTACCGCACTGAGTATTTCGCAACGAATGCCGCCGGTGCAGTAGGTGACTACGGGCTTGTCTTTCAAGTGGTCATACTTGCCACTCTCTAACTCGGCGATGAAGTCGTGGGTGGTTTGAACATCGGGAACAATTGCGTTTTTGAATTTCCCAATTTTTGCCTCGAAGGCGTTACGGCCATCAAAGAAGACAACCTCATCACCCTTTTCCTCAACAAGGGCATGAACCTCATTGGGTTTTAGGTGCTTTCCACCGTTGACGATTCCAGACTTTTCAACCTTGATCTCATCGGGGGTGGTGAAAGCAACCAGCTCTTTTCTCACCTTGATGCTCAGTCTTGGGAAGTCGTTTCCAGTTCCCTCCGACCACTTGAAGTCGGTCTTGCCAAATCCTGGGTACTCACGGGTTTCCCTCACATACTTCTTGAGGTTTTCCATTTCGCCACCAAGAGTGCCATTGATGCCGTGCTTGGAGATCAACACTCGACCCTTGAGGTTCAGAGATCTGGCCAGGGAGCGCTGCCACAGCATGACCGCCTTAGGGTCTTCAACCGGGGCGAAGGCGTAGTAGAGGATGATCTTGTTGAGGGCCATTAGGCCAAGTTTAGCCCCGGGCCAATTGCCTAGACTAGGGGCCATGGCAATGAAACCAGGGCTCGATCGAGCATCCAATAACAATGCAGTTAGACCACAGGACGACCTTTTCAGGCACGTCAATGGCGGTTGGTTGGACACCACCGACATCCCAGAAGACAAAGCAATATATGGCTCCTTCCACATGCTGGCCGATGACTCGGAACTGGCGGTGAAGGAGATTCTGGAGGAGGCGAGCAAAAGTCCAAAACCTGGAGTCAGCCAGCAGATTGGAGATCTGTATGCAAGTTTTTTGGATGAGAAGAGAATTGAGAGTCTGGGCGCAACTCCTCTCAAGGCTGATATCGACAAGGTATCGAGAGTTTCGTCTATTGCCGAGCTGTTCAAACTAATCGGTGAATTTGAAAGGGAAACCGTTGGTGGTTTCTGGGGCTCTTACGTAGATAACGATCCGGGTAATCCAGAGCGATACCTTGTTCACTTCTACCAGGGAGGCCTGGGTCTTCCGGACCGTGACTACTACTTCGATGAGAAGTATGAAGACATCCGCAAAGCATATGTTCCTCATCTAACGAAGATGCTTTCACTTGCAGGTTTTGAGGATGCTGCTCAAAGAGCTCAGAGCGTTTATGACTTTGAATACAAGCTCGCGGGACATCACTGGAACAGAGTTGACAGTAGAGATGCAGAGAAGACCTACAACCTAAACTCTTTTGATCAGCTCAAGAAACTAGCTCCTGGAATTGCTTGGGATGACTACATCACCGGCATCAACTACCACAAGAACCTCTTTGACTTCAATGTTGTCATGATGCCTAGTTTCTTCGAAGGCCTTTCATCATTGGCCAAGGAAGAAAATCTTGAAGCTATGAAGAACGCTCTGATTGTTGATGTTATTCAGAGCTATGCACCATATCTTTCGGATGATTTCGTTTCAGAGAGATTTGATTTCTATGGCAAGAAGCTGACCGGTCAGCCGGTTAATCGTCCTCGCTGGAAGAGAGCTGTCACACTTGTCGAGGGGTCACTCGGCGAGGCTATCGGTCAGATCTATGTTGAAAAGCACTTTCCTCCAGCGTCCAAACACCGCATGGATGAGCTGGTCGGATATCTAATCGATGCCTATGAGCAGAGCATCAAGAATCTTCCCTGGATGACTGATGCCACCAAGGAAAAGGCTCTAATCAAGCTGAAGAAGTTCACCCCCAAGATCGGCTACCCGGTCAAGTGGAAGGACTACAGCTCAATCAAGATCACCAGAGATGATCTGATTCAGAACGTGAAGAATGTCTCTCGCTGGCAGTTTGACTATCACGCAGCCAAGATCGGATCTCCAATTGATCGCGACGAGTGGCACATGACTCCGCAACAAGTTAACGCCTACTACAACCCGGGGTTGAATGAGATTGTCTTCCCGGCTGCCATATTGCAGCCACCATTCTTCTCACCCGAGGCCGATGATGCCGTTAACTTTGGCGGTATTGGTGCGGTTATCGGTCACGAAATTGGTCATGGATTTGATGACCAGGGCTCCAAGTATGACGGTGATGGAAAGCTAGTTTCCTGGTGGACAGTGGAGGACAGGGAAGCTTTCGAAAAGCGCACCAAGTCACTGATTGACCAGTACTCCGCCCTCACCCCCGAGCAGCTAGATGACAACTACAAGGTCAATGGCGAACTCACCATCGGCGAAAACATCGGTGACCTTGGTGGACTGGGTATTGCCTGGAAGGCATATCTGTTATCACTCGAGGGTAAAGAGCCACCTGTCATTGATGGGCTAACTGCAGCGCAGCGATTCATCATGGCCTGGGCTCAGTGCTGGAGGACAAAGGGAAGAGACGAGATTGTCATTCAGCGACTGGCTGTCGATCCTCACTCACCACCTGAGTTCCGAGCGAACCAGGTTGTTAAGAACCTGGACATCTTCCATGAGGCCTTTGGTGTGAAGCCAGGCGATGCCATGTGGATGGATGAAAAAGAACGCGTGGTGATTTGGTGAAACTTTGGTTTCGCATGCTCTATGTCATCTTGACCTGGCGCAGAAGACCAAAAGTCAGAATTGACGAAGTTTCAAAAGTCACCTTACGTGTTTGGCCTACTGACCTTGACGTCTATAACCACATGAACAACGGCATCTTTCTCACCCTGATGGATATAGGAAGATTCGATCAGGGGCTTAGAACAGGATTCTGGCAGCAGTGGAAGAAGAAGGGCTGGTTTCCAATTGTTGTTAATTCAACAATCACCTATCGCAAAGCACTTCTTCCCTGGCAGAAGTTCACCATTGAAACCAGGGTGATCGGGTGGGACGACATCGCCTACTACATGGAACAGAGATTTGTTCGTGATGGCGAGATTTATGCAAGAGCAATCATGCGTGGAAGATTTCTAAAGAGATCCTGGGGGACTCTTACTCCCAAAGAGGTAATGGATGGATCCGGTGGCTGGCCAGGGGACCAATTAGTTCTTCCAAAGTGGGTGGAGCAGTGGGCAAAAGACTGCCAGCTTCCCAAAGGCAAAGAGCCAGCACCCAGCGTCTGGGAGTAGTTACTCCTTATACCAGCGGCAAGCCGCTATCGCCTCTTCGATTGGGTTGAGCAGAAGATCCTGGGTTTCCGGGTGTTTTTCCATGTATCGAACGGTGTAGGAACAGACCGGAACCACTTTCTCCTTACCCCTACTTCTAATGTCCGCTAGTGATTCCCTCAGCAAAATTGCTGCCAGGTTCTTTCCCTGGTGCTCGGGGTTAACTTCGGTGTGGACGAGGTGTATTTCACCAGGCATCAGCTGGTAATCCATCAGCCCGACCCTTTGATCATCCAGATAAATCTCATATCGGTGATTTTCAATGTCGTGAACCACATTGGTACTCATGCTGTTAATCTCTCTTTCGTGAGCGAGAATCAGGTCTACCTAGCTGACAATCTAGCAATTCTAAAGACTCTGGCAGATGAGTCTGTGGACCTTATATATGTCGACCCTCCCTTCAACACTGGTAAAACCCAGGAGAGAAAAACCAGAAAATCTCAGCAGTCAGATCTTGGAAAAACAGGCTTTGCTGGCAAGCAGTACCAGCAGATTGTTCAGCAGATTATTTCCTATGATGACGTTTTCGCCGACTACTGGGAGTTCCTTCTACCAAGACTTGTTGAAGCAAAGAGAATCCTGAAACCCACCGGCACCCTATATCTGCACCTGGATTACCGCGAAGCGCACTATGCCAAAGTGATGCTGGACGGGTTATTTGGCAGAGATAACTTTCTGAATGAAATCATCTGGGCTTATGACTACGGGGGAAAGAGCAAGGGTCGCTGGCCAAGTAAGCACGACACAATCCTGGTCTATGTCAAGAATTCAAAGAAGTA
>CAYZRV010000013.1:20040-31210 GCA_964480885.1 uncultured Aquiluna sp.
GCAGCGGCAGAACTTGGTCGTCGCTTCATAGTCATTGATCAGTCAAAGGATGCGATTGCTGTGATTCAAAAACGACTTAGCGAACAGAAAGTTCAGTTTTCTTTTCACGAGAAATGAAATAGACAACTACCAGCGCAAGAATAATGAAGGCAAGTGATGCCATCATCATCATTCCCAAGTTCTCTTCACCAGGTCTGCTGGCCAATCTAAACATGGCTAGCGGCAGGGTTGCCTCGGAGCCGTAGGCGAGAAAACTCGCCGCACCAAATTCACCCAGGGAACCAAGGGACATGAAAGAAATCGCCGCGGCCATCGGTCTTGCCAAGATAGGGCTTTCAACCAGTGCCAGAGTTTGCAGTTTTCCTGCCCCATCCAGCTGAGCTGCCTCCAACATCTCAGGTTCAATCGCTGATCTTGCGGGCCTCAGAATCTGATAGCCGAGTGGAATTAGGAACATCGATTGAGCAAGTGGAACCAACCACCAATTTCCTAAAGCCCCTGGCAGATAACCCGCTCCAACCAGGAATAGCAACCCAATCACAACTGGAGAAAGTCCAATTGGCAGAAGTATTACCAACGAAGGCTTCTTCCTGCCTGATGCAAACCAAGCGATCGGAACTGCAATAAGCAAACTCACAAGCAAGTTACGCAGAGAATTTCCTGCCGCCTCTAGCAGAGTGATGTTAAGTATTTCTCTGGTACCGCGCGTAGCGAGATTGTTGAAATTCGCTACAAACCCACCATTGAGTGTCACTGCGCGTAATGCAACAGTTCCGATAATCCAGCCGATTGCGAAGAGATAGACAACACCCAGTAGTAGACCAATCCGGCTACCTGCAGAGTGAGTATCACCAAACAGCGGTGTTGGATTAGCACCAATTCTTCTAGCTGCCAAGAAGAAGATGATCGTCAGAAATGTCTGCAGACCTGCGATGAATCCAGCACTGACAAGGTCGAGTTTGAGAAGAGCAAGTTCAGCAACCTCGGTCTCAAGCGTTCTAACTTCTCCTCGGCCGAGCGTCACAACCAACCCGTAGGACGTTGCGGAGTAGAGAGCAATCAGCAGTGACGCCGACGCAATGCCAGGAAGCTGCTGAGGAAGCTCAACTAACCATCGGCTCTTCCACCTGTTTGCCCCATCCAGCTGAGCAGCCTCCAACACATCCTTGGGAACAGAGCTAGCTGCAACGACTCTGGCGACAAAGCCAATATTCATCAGCATGTGAGCGGCCAAAATCCAAAGAAAGCCCTGGAGCGGATCAAGCTCTCCCTGGAAGGGCAAGACAACTAATCCAATTAGAAATGCTGGCAGCAGGAATGGCAGCAGAAGAACAGCCGAGATGATTCCTCTAAATCGATTGATACTGGCCAACCAGTTACCAATCGGGTAGCCAACAGCGGCAGAGCCAGCAGCACTGAGAATTGCTAGCAGTGCCGTTACCACCAGCAATTCAAAGCTAGTTGTCAAAGACGTCTGCCCAATCCTTCAGCCATCGATCACGCATCTTGGCAACCATGTCAGCATCCCCAAGGTTGGACCTAGCTGGAAGCGCGAACTTCGCCCATTCCTCTGGAACCTCAACGCCCTCTACCACCGGATATACATACATCGACTCAGCAACCGATGCCTGGAACTCGTTGCTCGTCAGAAATTCAATGAGCTTCTCAGCCCCAGTCCTGACTTTGGTCCCTTGAATGACGGCTGCATATTCATATTGACGGAAGCACTCATCGAGCAAAGCTGCGGTTCCTGCAGCACCGTCCTTGACTTCGGCAGCAGGGGAGGAGGCGTAGCTCAGAACTATTGGCCGAGTTCCACCATATCTGGTGAAGTCAGAGAAGTATGCATCTTCCCAACTTCCAGCTATCTTCACACCGTTATCTCGCAGATTTCTCCAATACTCAAACACCCCAGCACTAGTTTCAAAGCCAGCAAATGTAGTTGCCAGAAATGCAAGTCCGGGTGAAGAGAATCTTGGATTAGTTACAACTGTTAGTGATTTGTATTGCTCCTGAGTTAGGTCTCTCCAGGTGCTCGGGGGAGTTAATCCGTTTTCTTCAAACCAGGCAATGTCATAGTTGAAGCAGACATCGGAGTAGTCAATGGCTACAAGCTCACCGCTAATGAATCCCTGCTCTAATGCTTTTGAACTGAAGGTGTTGTCAATTCCGAAAACTACATCTGCAATTGGTGCATTCTTTGTTAGTGCAAGTTGATTTGTCAGCGTGCCAGTGTCACCCAGTCGAACAATTTCTAGCTCGTATCCTGACTCACTTTCAAATTTGGCAATCAGATCATCACTGATTGCGAAAGAGTCGTGTGTGGCAAGCCTGACCGTTCCTGGTGTTTCGGCGCAACCCACTAGTAGAAGAGCTGCAGTAGTTAGTGCAATTACTTTTTTCAATTGCGTGCCTTTCTTAAGTTAGGCACGGGTGTCTCCCTTGCGCTGGCATTACCCAGATCAGGTTCGACGGTCGAAGACTCTGTAGTCTTCCTCTCAGTCCGGTTGACCGAACTCCCGTGTTTGTATCTATAAACCAGCTTAGCTAGTGGCCCATTCCCGCCTGCTCGGCCGTTTCCTGCGAAGCACTCTTCTCGCGAAGCGGAACCTCCTTGATAAACCAGGAGATAACAAAGCCAACCCCGATCACTATCGCGGCCAGCAGGAATACTGAAAGCGAGGACTCAACAAAGCCCATTCGGAATGGGAGAGTCAACCGCTCATCGGCATCGATTAGGAAGGAGCTGTCCTCAGCAACACTGCCAGCAGCAGATGGGCCACCTTCAAACACCTGCAGAATCTCCTGGTTGTTTGGATTCGATAACACCTCAGGATCGGAGAGGGCCGATGCAATTCCTGTTGTCACCTCTGGCTTCTTGAATGCCTCGGTAATCTTGTCGGTCACCTGGCTGAAGAGAATCGACATGAAGATGGCAACGCCCATCGTTCCGCCCATCTGGCGGAAGAAGGTTGCTGAGGATGTGGCAACGCCGATGTCCTTTGCCTCAACTGCATTTTGGGACGCAACCATCGTGGTCTGCATCAGCTGACCTAATCCAAGACCAACCAGCACCATGCCGATTGCCACCACCCAGAGAGGAATGTCGGCTTCGAGGAAGAAAACCATATAGAGGTATCCAAAGAACAGTGTTGCCGTGCCAGTGTTGAAGAAAAAGCGATACTTACCAGTCTTTGCAGTTACGCGACCAGCAGTAATGGTTGCGGTCATCATTCCCAGCACCATTGGCAGCATCATTAACCCAGTAAGTGTCGGGCTGACCCCGTAGACGACCTGAATGATCAGCGGAATGATGATCATTCCGCCAAACATCCCCATTCCAATTAGAAAACCTAGAACCTGAGTTCTGGCAAAGGTTTGGGACTTGAATATGGACAGTGGGATCAGAGCGCTATCGCCCATTTTCTTCTCAATCAAGATAAAGACAACAATTCCAACTACTCCGGTCACAGCCATTGAGATTGATAACGGGGAAGTCCATCCCCAACTTCTTCCTTGTTCAGCAAGTAGAAGTAGTGGAACCGTAGCCATGATGATTGCAGCTGCACCCCACCAGTCAATCTTCTGCTTTCTTGGCGTGTGAGGAACATGCAGGAATGTAATCACCATGAAGAGCGACACCGCTCCAATTGGCAGGTTCATCAGGAATATCCAGCGCCAGCCTTCAACGAAAAGGAACTCATCTATCCCAGCCAGAGTTCCACCAACAACCGGACCAAGCAGAGAAGAGGATCCAAAGACTGCCAGGAACATTCCCTGGTAGCGGGCTCTTTCCCTTGGTGGCACGATATCAGCCACGATTGTCAATGCAAGTGAGAACAGTCCACCAGCACCAACTCCTTGAAGAGCGCGGTAGGCCGCAAGCTCATACATGGTGTTGGCAAAGCCGGTAGTCACAGAACCGACGATGAAGATTGCGATGGCGGTGAGAAAGACAGGTCTGCGACCAAAGATGTCGCCCAGCTTTCCATATATAGGTGTGCTTACTGTTGATGTGATTAGGTAGGCGGTGGTTGCCCAGCCCTGGAGCGAAAGACCACCCAGATCATCGGCAATTGTCCGCATTGCGGCTGAGACAACTGATTGATCTAATGCGGCCAGGAACATTCCTGACATCAAACCGATTAGCACTATCCAGATTTCTCTGTGTGACATTTGACCGGAACTTGCCGCTAGTTTTGCGGCATCCCGCCTTGATTTAGAGCTCAATACTTATCCAAGATTTAGGGTTGATAGGTGCCCCAGTCTACTCCCGTGCAAAAGCGCGCAGCCTTCGTGTTTCTGCCGCCTGCGGCAGCACTTATTGTCGGCATTCTGATGATTATTCAGCCTTCTTCCGCTGTTTCCTCATTCGATGTTCTAAAAGAAAGAAAACAGGCGAGAGCCGAAATGGGATGGGTTGTTCCAAAGCCAAGAGTCAATGATTATCTCTATCCGAATCTTTCAACGACTTTTGCTGAAAGTGAATGGGTTGTTGTAAATAAATTCAGACCACTTAGTCCTGCCAAGTTCACCCCGGAACTTAGGGAAATCAAGTCCTCTGCGTCTTTGGATAACTCCAGAAATCTTTCTCTCAGATCGGTCGCCGCATCGGCACTGGAGGAGATGGCAAAAAAGATGAGCGCTGAAGGAATTGGAAAAATGTTTGTCAATTCCGCATATCGCTCTTATCAATATCAAGCAGAGCTGTTCGTCAGTAAGACGAAACAGTACGGGTTGGAAGGCGCGCTACTGAGAAGTGCCAAGGCCGGATACTCAGAGCATCAGACCGGCTTGGCAGTTGATGTTTCGGTTCCCTCACAGGGCTGCGCAATCATGGAGTGCTTCGGTGACACAGAGGCAGGGAAGTGGATAGCGGCCAACGCCTGGCAATTCGGCTTCATCATTCGCTATGAAAGAGGAACGACCGATATCACGGGTTACGCATATGAACCCTGGCACCTGAGGTTTATCGGGAAAGAGCTAGCCGCAGAATACAACGCTGGAAACTACAAGACTCTTGAAGATTTCTGGCAGCTTCCTCCAGCACCCGACTATCCAGCAATCGCAGAGTCGACTAACGACTGAGCCTCTTGCAAAACACTTTCTAAGTGGTCCGGCCCGTTAAACGACTCACCGTAGATTTTGTAGACATCTTCTGTTCCTGAGGGTCTGGCCGCGAACCATGCGTTCATGGTCTTTACCTTCACACCACCAAGCTTTCCCCCTGAGCTTGCCTCAGTTTCAATCTCGGTGATGGTTTCTCCAGCGAGGGTTGTCGAGGTGATATCGGCCTGGGAGAGTTTTGACAACCTACTCTTCTGCTCTTTGCTAGCTGGCGCATCGACTCTTTGGTAAGCAGGACGACCAAATCTATCCACGAGATCCTCATAGATAGCAGAAGGACTTTTTTCATTGGCAGCTTGGATTTCAGCGGCAAGCAGACACATGATCAATCCATCTTTATCAGTTGACCAAGCCGTGCCGCTCTTGCGCAAGAAAGAAGCCCCCGCACTCTCCTCACCACCAAAGCCAACCGTGCCATTCACAAGACCTGGAACAAACCACTTGAAGCCCACGGGAACTTCAATCAGCTTTCTTCCCAAGCTCTCAACAACTCGATCAATCATTGATGAAGAGACCATGGTCTTCCCTACGGCTGCAGTTTCTGACCAGCCATCACGATTTTCAAATAGATAACTGATTGCGACAGCCAGGAAGTGGTTTGGGTTCATTAGACCCGCGTCCCTGGTCACAATCCCATGCCTATCGGCATCCGCATCGTTGCCAGTTGAAAGGTCAAAGTTTGCCTTGTTCTGAATGACCGAGGCCATGGAGTACTCGGATGAGCAGTCCATCCGGATGTTTCCATCCCAATCCAAGGTCATGAAACCAAACTGCGGATCAACCAGTGGGTTAATCACAGTTAGGTCAAGCCCATAAGTTTCGGCAATTTCACCCCAGTATTCAACCGATGCACCACCCATTGGATCCGCCCCAATCTTCACGCCTGAAGATTTGATTAGCTCCAGATGAAGGACGTCTTTTAATTGGCTGATGTAGTTGGTGCGATAGTCAAATCGCTTGGGTTTTGGCTTGGCCCTTTTTATTTCAGAGGGATTTGCCATGAGCTGATTTGCTCGATTCGCAATCCAACTTGTCGCATCTGTATCACTCGGTCCACCGTGGGGCGGGTTGTATTTGATCCCACCATCCTTTGGTGGATTGTGACTTGGAGTGATGATGATTCCGTCTGCTCGAGAGCTCGAATCAACAGGAAGTTCGCGATTGAAATCAATGATGGCAACTGAAACGGCAGGAGTTGGTGTGTAATCGGTGGTGGCGATGAGTGCATCAACACCGTTACCTGCTAATACCTCTAGAACACTTGTCTCAGCCGGAACGCTGAGTGCGTGAGTATCTTTACCAACAAAAACGGGCCCTGCAATCATCTGCTCTTTGCGATAGTCAACTATTGCTTGGGAGATAGCCAAAATGTGCAGTTCGTTAAATGAAGCATTCAGTGCGGAGCCTCTGTGTCCAGATGTTCCGAAAGCAACTTTCTGCTCCAAAATTCCAGGATCAGGCTTCAGTTCAAAATAAGCATTTTGTAGTTGAGCTAGATCAACGAGGTCTTGCTCCCTCGCAGGCTTTCCAGCGCGCTCATGAATCGTCATGATTTAGGTTTTGCAAACAAAAAGACCGTGTAGGCGGCAGAGAAACCAAAACCAATCAGCGCATAAAGAATCACAAACCAGTTGACTCCGGTTGGAATGAAGAGTGTGATCACACCTAGACCAAAAGCAGCAGCCTGCATCACTCTGGCCGAGAGCAGTACACCCGCATCAGATCCATGAAATGAAACCACCAGCATGTTTCCTGTCAGAGCAACCAGAGTCAGACCAATCATCTGCATGGACCAGTCCAAAGCCGTTGATCCTGCCAGACCCAGAAGGTCAGTGAAGAACCTTGGCAGAACCAGTAGCAATATTGCGCTTAGCCCAAAGACAGTTGCGCCCAAACGAAGCACTAGACGTAGCTTCTGTATCTCTCCCCGCTTACCCATATGTTCATCGTATTGGGTGCTAACAATCTCGGACTGCCCTAATCTTGTTGCATGCCATCGCCACTCAAGGTTGCCTATCTAGGCCCAGCTGGGACCTTCACCGAGCTTGCTGCTCGTCAGCTGGGCAGTGATGCTGAGCTGATGCCAGTGGCATCAGTGACTGAGGCCATGGACCGGGTTCTCGCTGGCCAGGCTGATCGGGCGGTAGTGCCAATTGAGAATTCAATCGAGGGCGGGGTCTCGGCCACCTCCGACGCACTGGCAGTTATGCCTGGTGTACAGATATATGGTGAATATCTGGTTCCCGTGAAGTTCGACCTTATGGTCAGGCCCGGCACAGATTTGAAAAGCATTAAAGAGGTATTAACCCACCCCGTTGCATATGCCCAGAGTAGAAAGTGGCTGGAAAAAAATATCCCAGGCCACACCCACATCCCCTCTGCCTCAACTGCCAGTGCAGCTCAAGCCCTCGCAACGGGGAATATGGCCGATGCGGTGATTGCTGCCAGCGGCGCCAGCAAGATCTACAACCTAGAAATCCTGGCGAGTGATATTGGTGAAAACAAAGAGGCTCAGACCAGATTCATCGAAATTGGCAAGCAGGGAAAGCCTCAACCAAAGACTGGTTCAGATAAAACATCGGTCATAGTTGAACTTCCAGATGACAGACCCGGTGGACTGCTGGAGATGTTGGAGCAGTTTGCAGCCAGGGGAATTAATCTTTCGAGAATCGAATCAAGACCAGTTGGAGACAGATTTGGAAGATACCGCTTCAACATCGATGCTGAAGGTCACCTCGAGGATGAAGCAATTGCTGAAGCACTAATGGGATTGCACAGGTTCAGTCCAAAGGTTATCTTCCTTGGTTCATATGCCAAGGCAGATCAGAGCATTAGCGAGCATCAGGGCAACAACACTAATTCGAGTTATCACGCTGCGAAGAAGTGGCTTGATGAACTTCGCGGCTAGAGCAAAACCTTTATCGCCTTACTTCTGATTGAAAAATCAACCTCAATCACCTCACCGATTGGATCTCCGTCCAGCTGCATTGGCGCTGGATGGTGAGGACGAATTCTGATTCTTTCTCCGCTGAGATTTTCAAGTGTCTTCACGTTGGCCGTTGCCTCCATCCACTTTCTGCCAAGGGCCAGTGGTCGGACAACTCTGTTCTGCCAGGTGATGCGAGAAAAAAAGTCAATCCAGTTCCAAATTCTCCGAGGGCCGATAGCAGCCATGTCGAGCTGGCCATCATCCAACCGCGCATCGGGCATCATCGAGATTGCACCGGGTAACCATCCAACATTGCCAACCAGCAGCGAATAGCTCTTGAGGGTTCTGGTCTGATTGCCGATTGTGACATCAAATTTTTCAAACTTTAGCGGCAGGGAACGAATCCCACCTTCTATATATGCAATCCAGCCAACCCTTCTTTTGAGCTCTGGCTGGGTGTTCTGCATCAGCCGGGCATCCATCCCAACTCCGGCGATTCCAGTAAATAGGAACTCTTCGAGGCTTCCATCGGGCCTGATTAGACGCGCGAGTCCGAGGTCAATTTCATAGGCAGAACCCTTCAGGGCTCTGGCAACGGATGAGTCAATTGCTAAAGGAAGCTTTAGGTTTCTCGCCAGGATATTGCCTGTCCCAATCGGGATGATTCCAATCGCCACATCTTTATCTGCAACCTCCTGGACCACCACCCTTAGCGTGCCATCACCACCAGCAACCAGAATCTTCTTAGCCCCAAATGCCATAGCCTGCTTTGCGGCTTTTGCCCCAAGAGTCGATTTATCGGTGGCATAGAACTCAATCGTTTCCTTGGCATCCTTGAAATGTTTCTTGATGCGAGCGAGGGTAATTTTCTCGGGGTTGTAGATAACGGCAAGCTTGCTCACCGCATCAGCCTAACCTTGACCCGGCGGTAGGCTGTAGGTCGTGATCGACCTCAATCTTCTTCGGGAAAACCCAGATGCCATCAGGGCTTCTCAGCACTCACGTGGAGCCGACACTGCCCTGGTCGATCAGGCAGTCGAGATAGACAAAAAGAAGCGTCAGGCCCAAGGGGAATTTGAAAAACTTCGAGCCGAGCAAAACGCCCACGGCAAGCTGGTTGCTCAAGCTCCCAAAGAGGAAAAGACCGCCCTGGTTGAAAAAGCCCAGAGTCTTGCAGCGAGTGTGAAGCAGGCGGAGGCTAAGGCGAATCAACTGGAGGCGGAGCTATCCCACTTGCTGATGAAGATCGACAACGTGGTTGTTGATGGAGTGCCTAGCGGTGGCGAGGATAACTTCCAAGTGCTTCGCGAAGTAGGACAGAAGCCAACATTTTCCTTCACTGCTCGCGACCACGCACAGCTCGGGGAGCTGCTAGATGCAATCGACATTGAGCGCGGTGTGAAGATTTCCGGCTCTCGGTTCTACTTTTTGAAGGGCTTTGGGGCAAGACTTGAGTTAGCAATGATGCAGCTTGCTCTGGATCAGGCGGTCAAGGCTGGTTTCACACCTCTTATTACGCCGACTTTGGTGAGGCCAGAGGTGATGCAGGGGACAGGATTTCTGGGGGACCACTCCGCTGAGATCTACTACCTTCCCGATGATGAGCTTTATCTAACCGGGACCAGCGAGGTTGCCCTGGCGGGCTATCACTCCGATGAGATCATCGAAGACCTCTCTGCACCTATTAGATATGCCGGTTGGTCAACCTGCTACCGCAGAGAGGCTGGCAGCCATGGCAAGGATATAAAAGGAATCCTCAGGGTTCACCAGTTCAACAAGCTTGAGATGTTCTCCTACTGCAGACCAGAGGAGGCGGAGGCTGAGCACGAAAGACTTCTTGCCTGGCAGGAGGAAATGCTGCAAAAGTGTGAGCTTCCCTATCGGGTGATAGATGTCGCAGCTGGCGATCTTGGCTCATCGGCAGCTAGAAAGTATGACGTTGAAGCTTGGGTTCCTTCACAATCTCGCTACCGAGAATTGACCTCGACATCCAACTGCACCACGTTCCAGGCAAGAAGGCTCAACACTCGCTATCGCGATGAGAGCGGTAAGACGCAAATGGTTGCAACCTTGAATGGAACTCTTGCAACCACCAGATGGCTGGTAGCAATTCTCGAAAACCACCAATTGCCAGATGGCTCAGTTACTGTTCCCAAAGCTCTGCGTACCTACCTAGGTGTAGACATTATTCCAACCGCTAAGTAATCAATGACAGAAGATAAGTGGCTGATCGGTCTAGACATCGATGGCACCTTGGTTCATGACGATGGCTTTCTTTCCCCCTCGGTTGTCGAACAGGTAGACAGAGTCAGGTCACTTGGTCACGAGGTATTCGTCGCAACTGGTAGAGCCGCGGGTAATGCATTTCCAGTAATCAAGGATTTAGGTATCGACAACTCGCACGCTGTTTGTTCCAATGGGGCTGTGACGATTGAGGTTAATAAATCTCTTCCATCTGGCTATCAGACTCACACCGTAAAAACTTTTGATCCAGCGGAAGTACTCACCCAGCTCATTGAAAAACTTCCTGAAGCTCATTTTGCTGTTGAAGATGTTGATGGCAGCTATCGCTTCCACAAACCATTTCCCGCTTACTCCCTTGGTGATAGAAACTTCGAGACTCCACTTGAAGAATTGTTACACCATCCCGTCTCGCGAGTAGTGGTTCTTTCTCCTCACCACGATGTTGATGAATTTATGCAGCTGATGGATTCGGTCGGTCTGCACTCGGTTTCATATGCAATTGGCTACACGGCCTGGCTGGATATTGCTCCCAAGGGAATAGATAAGGGACACGGGCTGGAGCTGCTTCGCAATCACTATGGCCTGGGAGATAAGCGAGTGCTGGTGATTGGTGATGGCCGCAACGATATAGAAATGTTTCAGTGGGCAAAATCTCTTGGGGGATATGCCTTTGCCATGGGTCAAGCACCAGATGAGGTGAAGCTAGCGGCAACAGCCGTTACCGCTGCTGTTAGTGAGGATGGGGTTGCCCAGGTCTTGGCATCTCTCGAGGGCCTGCAGTTTCTCTCCTAGCCACTAAACTTCCCCTCGGAGGTCTGTCCGAGCGGCCGATGGAGCTGGTCTTGAAAACCAGTGGGCAGCAATGCCTCG
>CAYZRV010000014.1:0-28765 GCA_964480885.1 uncultured Aquiluna sp.
TGCGGCCCAACTTCACCCTGCGGCCCAACTTCACCCTGCGGACCCTCAGGCCCACATTCACCAACCTCACCCTGTGGACCAACTTCACCCTGTGGACCAACTTCACCCTGCAACCCTTGCTCACCAGAAACACCTGGCGATCCAGTTGCACCAGTTTCTCCTTGCTCACAGAGAATTTTTATGGCATCCACAGTCGTGATCGTGCTCGAGGAACTTGCATAGCCGAAGCCAAGAGAACCGATGGCAACGAGTGTTGCCAAAATCGCAAGCCATTGGCTCTTAATGAAATTAGCCATTTGAATCACTCACCCCACTCAGCTCCTTTAAGGCTATCCAAACCAGACGAATAATGCATCGAAAAGCATGTAAATCCCAAGCAAAACCAAGGCGATACCACCAGCTCCACGAAAGGATGCCAAGCGCCTCTGAGAGGTAGAGAGCCAATCCCGAGCTTTTCCTGCGGAAATCGCATAGACCATGTCACTTGCTATGCCAATCACACTGAAAATTAAACCAAGAAAGAGCATTTGAATAGTTGGGTTTCCGTCAATCGGTGAAACAAATGATGGCAGTGCTGCGATGAAGAATACGAATGTCTTTGCATTGGTGATTCCGACCACAATTGACTGCTTCACCACCGTGGACGAGCTACTTGATTTCTCGTCTGCTACTTCGAGCTTTCCTCGATCGAGGAAGGCCTTTGCACCAAGGTACGAAATCATCAGAGCGCCAAGGACTTTGATTGCAAAAAATACCGGGGGAGACTGCTGAATCACTATTCCAAGTCCGAAAGAGACGACAAGGATCTGCAGACCAACTCCCAGGGCATTGCCTAGAACAGAAAGAACTGCCAAACGAGTGCCAAGGACTAGAGCCCTGCCGATTGCGAAAAGAACGCTGGGTCCTGGGACGACAATGATTACTATGGCCAAAAGTAAAAACCCAATGAGGTTAGAGGTAGATGGCATTTCTAGATTGCAGCTAACGCAAGCTCAACCATGTTCCTAAATCCACTCTCGCGCTCTTCGGCTGATGTGTTACCGGATCCATCCATCATGTCTGAGACAGTGACGATGCTTAGAGCTTGCCTACGGAATTTTGCGGCGAGTGTGTAGAGCTGATTGGTTTCCATCTCCAGGGCTAGAACTCCTAGCTTTTTCCAGTGGTCAAGAGATTCTGTTTCATCGTAGAATAGATCACCAGAGGCAATCATCCCGACATGATGGTTAATCTTGAGCTCCCGAGCTTTAGAAACAGCTCTCTCTAAAAGCTCATAGCTTGCAGCTGGCGCTACGTCCAAATCTCCGTATGTTCTGCGATTGATCTTTGAGTCAGTAGAAGCAGAGATTGCAATAACAACATCTCGCAGCTTGGTTGGAGGAAGACCACCAGAAGTGCCAACTCGGATGGCTTTTTGCACCCCGTAGTCATTGAAAAGCTCGTGGGCATAAATCCCGATTGAAGGAGCTCCCATTCCTGTCCCTTGGACTGAGACTCGCTTGCCATTGGCGTGTCCGGTGTAACCGAACATGTTTCTCACGGAGTTGTATTGCACAGGGTTTTCCAAGAAGTTTTCCGCAATCCACTTGGCCCTCAGGGGATCACCAGGAAGAAGAATTGACTCTGCTATTTCTCCGGGTTGTGCTGAAAGATGCACGCTCATAGCTATGAAGACTAGCCCGAGCGGTCCTTTATTCGAAGAAGCCATCCCAAGAAAAACAAAGCACTCAGTGAAATTGCCGATGTCATCCAGAGTGACATCACGCCTATCTGGACCAAAAGAATGCCAAAGAAGAAAGGTGCAAATCCCAGAAGTATGTCGGAAGCGGCCATGATGTAACCCTGACGCTTACCGTAGTCCTTTGAACCGAATACATGCAGAGGCAGAATTCCGGCTGCCACAGTGAGGAAACCTGAGCCCATTCCGTGGATAAAGGCAAAAGTAAAAAGAGAGAGGTCATTTGCGACTAGCAAGGTTACGCTTGCCAAAGGATGCAAAGAAAGTGCCAGAACAGATACCAATCTTGGGGAAAATATCTGAGGTAGGAGCACTTGAATAAGGCGAGCTAAAACCTGACCTGGACCAAGTAGAGCTGCAGCGACTAGCGCAAACTCCGAACCGTTGGAAACCTCGGCCAGCACCCCTGGCAGGTGGTAACCCATGACAATCTGGACAGAACCTCCGAGCAGAAATAGTGCTGCCGCTACTAAGACGGCATGCCGGGGCAGGGTGACGTCTTCAAGGTCTCTATTCGTGTTTTCCCGGCTGCTGCGGCGATCTATCCGAATTTGTTTCTTGTATCCGGGTAAAAAGATGTGCAGGGGTAGACAAATCAGGATGTTAGCCAGTGCCCAAAAGAGTAGAGCCTCTCTCCAGGAAGCCGCTTGTTCAAGTGCGGAGGTGATTGGCCAGCCGATAGTTGAGGCGAATCCGGCGATAAGCGTTATGGAAGCTATAGTGCGTCGCGCTTCACTACCCAAGATTTCAACCACCGTGGCAAAGGCTGCGTCGTATAACCCCATCGCAGCTCCGAGACCCATAATTAGCCACGCAAAAAAGAAGCTCACAGGACCCGTTGCATTGGCCATCACAATAAGTCCAAAGGCAAACGCCAACGAAGCAGCGGGAAGAATTAAGCGACCACCGAACCGATCAATGAGAGATCCAATCAGGGGCCCCAACAGTCCAGCAAGGATTGAGGCTGTTGCCGTGTATAGAAATATGAATTCGAACCTTAGGCCGAGGTCTCGGGCCATTGGGATTGCAAGGACTGCAGGCAAGTAGTAGGAGGATGCATATCCGATTGTTTGCGTGATGCCCAGTTGGATTGACAATCTAAGAGTCAGGCCGCGCACCTGCAAAAAAATACTCTACGGACTGGCCGGCCAGCCAGGTTTACATCAAACTTGGTGCAGAATTTTTGGGTTGTTCATTTTCGGCCCTTAACCTCTTGACATGATTGACAAACAGCACCCGGTTGGCAAACTAGCCAACTTTAGAGACCTTGGTTCAATTGAAAGTGCTCACGGCCCTATTAGGCGTGGACAGGTGTTTCGGTCTGATGACTTGTCGCAGATTGACCAGGCCGAAGCTGAAAGATTGGTGGACTTGGGACTTTCCCTTGTGATTGATTTGCGCTCCAGTGACGAGGTTGAGTTGGTTGGCCGCGGACCGCTTGAAGGCTATGAAGTTGGATACGCCAATATTCCACTACTTAGCTCGGAGTCTTCCGGTATACAAACTGAAGAGCTCTTAGATCGCGAATTTACCAGTGAAATGCTGGGCCAGTGGTACGCGGCAGTCTTTCTTGATGGTGTGACAAAAATAAACACTGGATTAGAAATGATTGCAAATTCGAAGGGACCCGTACTATTTCACTGCGCGGTCGGAAAAGACAGGACCGGCATCTTTGCCGCTAGTTTACTGTCAGTTTTAGGTGTCAAGCGCAGTTCAATTGTTCGTGATTACTCGCAGACAAACGAGAATCTCTCAAAGGTATTGGCGAGGCTAACCACTTTGCAGCCTTTCTGGAGTGAGGAGTTGATAGTCAAATCTGGCGCTCTCATGAGGGCCGATGCAGACGCAATGGGTGCCATGCTTGAAATACTTGGCTCGGAGAAGAGTCTGGTTTCGAAACTAGAAAGCGCAGGATTGCAGCAGAGCACTAAGGAGCGGTTAGTCCAACGACTTATCGAAAACTAAAGAAGGTATTGATCCGCCTGCACGACATGGTCTAAGACGTGGTCTGCTCCAGCTTCCTCCAGCTCATCCCGATCATGCTCACCGGTCAGAACGGCGATTTTTAATCCCGCTCCGTAGCGGATACCTGCTTCCATGTCACTCTTGGTGTCGCCAATTACAGCAACCTCAGCGGGGTCTGAAATGCCTAGTTGCGCTGCCACTAGCTCAATCATGGCCGGTGATGGCCGACCCTCCCCGGCCTCACTCTGCGTGGCGGTTGCATCAATCGAATCCAATAGGTCAAGTCTCTCCAGCATGATATCGAGGGTCTCTCGATTGAATCCCGTGTTTAGAGCAATCTTCAACCCTCGTGCCCGAAGTGAATCAAACATCAAAATCACACCATTGAATAGCTTCACATCGTCGAGGCGATTTAGGTATTCCCTTTGGAATGCCTGCGCAGCCTTTTCGGCTAGTTCGGGTGACATCAGAAGATCGTGAAACACTTCAATTTTCGATTGCCCCATGGTTGCCTTAGCGTAACTTACAAATTCTTGCTCGCGTTCTCTCCAAGTGTCAGGCACCACTTCACTAAATGCTGCACTGAAGCAGTCAATGACTACTCCGTCATCCGACACGATGGTGCCAGCAATATCAAATACGGCCAACTTAATCATTTACCAACTCCTTGATTGTCTCTTCTGCGATAGCAGGTGAGAGAGTGTTACCTCTGCCACCTGGACCTGTAACAACTCGAACACGCTCGCTTGGGCGCAAGCGAATGCAAACTTCACCGGTTGTGTTTTGACTGTAGATTCCCTGCCAACGTGTCAGAATTTTCGGCCTGATGCCTATGATGGAGGCGACGTCATCGAGCAACAAGTCGTAGCAGTCCTCCCGCATTTCGTGAGGGAACGGCTCGTCGTAGATGTGAGTGTCTCCCATTGTTAGAGAGCCATCAACTCTCTGCTGAAGCAAAAGCTGCATGACCATTTCTTTGACTAGCGGCCTCACTGGCTCAAGGTTCTCAATAGGTGGACCTTGGTAGCCCGGGTAGAAGCGAAGGGAGTCAAAGCTTGCTATTGAGGTTGTGACTTCAAAACCTGGATTTTCAAGCCTGGCCATTTGGAGAAATACTCGGCGCAGGGGAGCTTTAGCCAGTTCCTCTGAGAAAAGAGTTGAGTGATCAGCACCTGGTACCACCAGCACCTGGTCTGCGGCGATGACGGCTCCATTTTTTAGCTGAATTCGAACTTCCTTCCCGAACTCCTTTACTGCGATGGCCTCGTTGCCGGGGAGGTAGGTGAAGAATGGCTGATTCATGAGGGTGTCTCTCAGCTCATCAAGCACCGTGTTCGGTTCAACCACGGCATCCGTTGAACAGTAGAGACCGCCTGCAATGTTGCCTCGTAGACCTGGATTCAGCTCTCTCGCCTCTGCAGCGTCTACTACCTTCCATCCGCGCTGCTCGGAATCGGGATATTGTGCGACTTCGCTCATGACAGAGAGATGATTGTCATTCAACGCCACCACTATCGAACCCGAGGGACGAAAGGTCAACCCTTGGTGCTCACTTGCAATTTCTCCCCAGAGCTCTCTTGCTCTCAAAGCCGCCGCTAGCTCGACACCGGCAGCTCTTCCACCGACAGCAACCATTCCAAAATTTCTCACTGACGCACTCAGCGGCTTTGCATCACGTTCGATGAGCGTGACCTGAAAGCCCTTCTTTAGTGCGAAGTAAGCGTGCATGGTTCCAAAAATTCCCGCTCCGATGATTGCAACATGTGTCATTAGATAACCTGCCTTCTCACATAGCCTGCCAATAGTTCGATTAGATAAACCACCACAAAGATAGAAATAACGATTGCAGCAGTGGTGTCAAAAGCTAGCACTTTCATGGAATTGAAAAGAAGGAATCCAATTCCTCCGCCACCGACAATTCCTAAAATTGCGGAAGATCGAATGTTGATGTCAAATGTGTAGAGCAGCTGTCCGATTAGTGCTGGCATGACCTGAGGAACGACAGAGACAAACAGTTCTTGGATACGAGTGGCACCTGTCGCCTTCACTGCTTCTCTTGGCGCAGGGTCTATCTCCTCTATGGAGTCCGCAATTAGCTTGGCCAGAAAGCCAGCTGTTCCAATCGACAGAGCAAATATTCCGGCCACTGGGCCTAGTCCAATAGCTGCGACAAAAATAATTGCCAAAATCAACTCTGGGATACCCCTAACAATTACCAAGACGACTCGGCTAATCCAAAAGACGACGCGGTTCACAGTTACGTTCCTAGCAGCCAAAAAGCCCAGGGGTATTGATATGAGTGATCCCAGCACCGTTGCAACTGCAGCTATTGCAATGGTTTCAACCATTCCCTCGACGATTTGAGGCCATGCGGTTATGAAATCGGGCGGAATCATTCGGAGCGTGAAAGCAAAAATATCAACGAAGCTGAAGAGCAATTCAAAGAAGTCGACTTGCACTGAGAGAAATCCGATTATGACCAGGGCCATGAAGACTATTGAGTAACCAAGGCTTCGAATGCGCTCCTTTGTCCAGGGCGGTAGCACCTTGTCGTTTGCTGGCCTTGTCCTTTCTGGCTGAATGTGTGTCTCGACATTGGAATCCGGGATCCGTGCTCCACCATCGAGTTCTCCCTTCAGAACGGTCGCACGAACAGCTGCGGCTAATCCCTCCATGGCCAGAATGAAAAGGAAGATGACTGTAACGACTCCTAGAGCCTCGCTGTATTCCAGTTGCCCCAGAGTCTCCTTCAGCAATAGTCCCACTCCACCGGCTCCCACAAGCCCAAGTACGGTCGAAGAGCGCAGGTTGATGTCGAGGCGAAAAAGTGCCACTGAGATAAGGCTCGGTGTGATTTGAGGAATGATGGTGGTGACTATGGTCTGTAGTTTGCTTGCACCTACGGAAGTTACAGCTTCTCGCGGTTGCTTGTCAGTTTGCTCTATCGCGTCGGCCAGAAGCTTTCCAACCATTCCGATTGAGTGAAAAGCCAAAGCCAAAATTCCGGGTAGAGGTCCAATGCTCAAAGCTCGCACAAAGATTAGTGCGAAGAGCAAGTCAGGGACTGCACGGCAGAACACAATGATTCCGCGAGCTGCTGCATAAACGGCAGGGTGCGGGGAGGTGTTGGAAGCTGCCAGGAAGGCCAGCGGCACAGACAATAAGAGAGCTAGAAAAGTCCCCAGCACAGCCATCCAGAGAGTCTCAAGGGTGAGAGCGATGGCCCTGTCCAGCTCCGCGAAGCTAATCGGCAACATGTAGTCAACGAGATTTCCAATGTCCTCTAGTCCAGCAAAGACGGACACAAAGTCCATCTCAACGAATATCCACGCCCATGTGAAAAGAACTAGAAAGCCGAAGATTGTGCCCCGGGTAACAATTGCTGGTTTGGATATTTTTGGTGTGAGTTTCCCGGTCCCACCGCGACTAAGCAGCGCCACCTTTAGTCACCATCCCTCATGTGTCGCAGTGACTCCTCGGCTAGTTGGGCTGCGTCCACGCCTTCAGTGGCCACACGTTGGTAGACCTCCATCACCTTCTTTTTGCCTAGCTTCTTTGGTTCGTCATCCAGAACAACTTTGCCATCTCGCAATCCCACGATTCGGTCCGCCCAGCCCATTGCATACTCGACCTGATGCAAAGTAACCAAAACCGTTAAGTTCTCTTCTTTGGCTATTCGCAACATTATGTCCATGACTTGAGTGGATGACTCTGGATCCAGCGAAGCGACTGGCTCATCTGCGAGCATGATGGATGGCTGCTGCATCAGGGTTCTAGCGATAGCCGTGCGCTGCATTTGACCCCCACTGAGAGTGTCGGCTCGTTGAAAGGCATAGTCCGCAAGTCCCACTCGATCTAAATGTTCCAGTGCCTTTTTTCTTAGCTCCAACGGGTAACTACCGACACCGAACCTAGGTCCTCGAAGTACCCCGAGTGAACCTGAGAGGACATTTTCGATTGCAGTGATTCGGCCAACAAGACCAAACTGTTGAAAGATAAACCCAACCTGCCTGCGCAACTCTCTGAGTTGTTTTTTGTCAGCCTTGATTACATCAACTCCTAGCACCTCAATCTCTCCGCTGCTTGGTTTGGTCAGGCCATTTAGGTGGCGCATGAACGTCGACTTGCCGCTACCCGATAGACCTATGAGGGCAAGCATCTGGCCCTTTGGAATTTCGAGACTGACCTTGTCGAGTGCCTTGGTGCCTGTTTCGTAAATTTTGGTCAGTTTTTTCACTTCAATCACATTTTTCGCCACCGTGTCTCCCTTCGTTGAGCTAAGGCCGGGGTGCCTCCACACCCCGGCCCAAGCGGCTAACTACTTGTTTACTCGCACTTAGAAGAACCAGTGACCTCACAAACCTTGCGGACACCGTCGTAGAAGCTGTCATCCTTGGTGACATAACCCCAGACCTTCTCGTCGGTCAGTCCACAGTTCTCAACTGAGTCACAGATACCGCTGGCAACAAGTGCATCGACATTCGCTTCCTCAGTGATAATCCTGCGAATTTCATCCTTCAATGTTTGAGGCAATCCACCCTGCATGGCGAGCGGTGATCCAGCGATAACCTCAGACTTCCAGACGGTCTTGATTTCACCCTCCTTGATGTCTCCCGACTCAATCAGGTTTTTGTCGACCATCGCGTCAAAGGCAAAGCCAACCTCGCAGTCACCATTGGCGACAGCTAGTACCGATGCATCGTGACCTCCGGCAAAGATCGGAGTGACATCGCTTTCAGGGTCGATGCCGGCTGAAAGAAGACCCTCAGATGGATAGAGGAAACCTGATGTGGATGCAGGGTCAACGAAACAGACGGTCTTGCCAGCAAAGTCATCGATGGAGTTGACCGAGTCGTTAGATGCAAGTGCGATGCCATAGGACTGATAACCAGGCTCTATGTCTGGCCCATCGGTCATAACTCCTGCTACCTCTAGGTTTGCTCCGCGGATTCCAGCTAACACGTAGGAGAAGGGACCGTACTGCGCTAGGTCAACCTTGCCAGAAACCTGACCTTCAATGATTCCTGCGTAGTCAGTCGCCTGGAAAAACTCAATTTCAATGCCCAGTTCAGCCTGTAGGACTTCGAGAATCTTCTCGTAACTCTCTACCAGGGAGCTGGATTCTTCAGATGGCACAGCGCCAAAGACCAGCTTGGTAGGCCAGCCCTCTGTGCTGACACCTGCGGGGGATAGCGCTACTTCGCCAGTTTCAGTAGTTGTAGGTTCGGTTTCAGTCTCTTGTGGTGCGCAGCCTGCTAGTCCCACCGCTAGTAACGCGGCGCTTCCCAAGGCTGAGATTTTTACAAGGGTTTGCATGGTTTCTGTCTCCGTTTCAAGCGCGGATTTTCCGCGTGACATGAAACTAAATGAACAGGGAAATGCGGAACTAAAGTATTTGCTAATTTGCAAGAAACAAAAATATAAGGTTTGCCTTCGAAGTTAACCTTTACGTTTTTGTGTTGTTAAGTTAGTTCGAGATTGTTTGAGTCAATCTGTCCCTGCTTGCGGTATAGATCCAGTTTGGCCCTGGTGTCGGCTATGTCAAGGTTGCGAAGGTTTAGCTGACCAATTCTGTCTTCGGGCCCGAATGCTGCAGCTTCGGTCTTTTCCATCGATAACTTCTCAGGGTGATAGGAGAGCTGACCTGTTGTATCAAGGATTGTGTAGTCATCTCCTCGACGCAGCTCAAGTGTGACAGTGCCGTTGATTGCTCCGGCAACCCACCTCATCATGGAGTCTCTAATCATGAGTGTTTGTGGGTCTAACCAGCGGCCCTCATATAAAAGTCTTCCCATCCTGCGCCCTTGCTCGTGATAGCTGGCGACGGTGTCCTCATTGTGGATGGCACTGAGTAATCTCTCGTAGGCGATGTGAAGAAGGGCCATACCTGGAGCCTCGTAGATTCCCCGGCTCTTAGCCTCGATGATTCTGTTTTCAATCTGATCGCTCATGCCCAGACCATGACGTCCGCCAATTTCGTTGGCTTCGGTGATTACCTCCCGAGCGGAGGAAAGTTTCTTGCCGTTGATGGCAACTGGTCGACCCTGCTCGAACGTAATTGAGACCTTTTCTGGATCAATCGGAACTGCTGAATCCCAGAACTTAACGCCCATGATTGGTTCAACTATCTGCATTGACGTCTCGAGTAGTTCAAGTGACTTTGCTTCGTGAGTTGCCCCAAGCAGGTTGGCATCAGTTGAGTAAGCCTTCTCCTTAGATGCTCGGTAGGGAAGATTTCTTTCGCTAAGCCACTGGCTCATCTCATCCCTGCCGCCCAGTTCTTGAACGAAAGACTTGTCCAGCCATGGTTTGTAGATTTTTAGGTTCGGATTAGCAAGGAGTCCGTAGCGGTAGAAGCGCTCAATGTCATTACCCTTATAGGTCGAGCCATCTCCCCAGATCTCAACACCATCTTCTTGCATTGCCCGGACGAGAAGTGTTCCCGTTACTGCACGTCCCAGGGGGGTGGTGTTGAAGTAAACCTTGCCACCGGATCTGATGTGGAATGCTCCGCAGGCAATCGCAACCAGTCCTTCTTCGGCCAGTTGCTCTCGGCAGTCGACTAGCCTCGCGCCCTGAGCTCCATATTCCTTGGCCCGCTGCGGAACTGAGTCGATATCTGGTTCGTCGTATTGGCCAAGGTTGGCGGTGTAGGCATAGGGGATTGCTCCCTTTTCTTTCATCCAGGCAACCGCGACGGATGTGTCGAGCCCGCCGGAGAATGCGATGCCAACTTTTTCACCCTTTGGAAGGGAACCTAGAACCTTAGACACGAGCTAAAGCGTAACGAATAAAGCCTCTTTAGGCTCGTGCCATTGCCCTTCTGAGGGTGTCTAGACCCAAGCCACCGAGATTCAAAGCAGTCATGTGGAACTGCTTGATGTCGAAGCTTGCACCCTTGCGAGCCTTGTATTCGTCTCTGATTTGCTCCCAGATTCTCTGACCGACTTTGTAGGCGGGTGCCTGTCCTGGCCAGCCAAAGTATCTGGTCACCTCGAAGCGAACGAACTCGGGGCTCATGTTCACATTCCTCTTCATGAAGTTGAGTGCGTAGTCAAAGTCCCAGACACCGGTGCCTTCAAGGTTTTGCTTTTCTGTGTGGACACCAATGTCAAGAACAACCCTGGCAGCACGCATTCTCTGACCATCCAGCATTCCGAGCTTGTCCGCCGGGTCGGAGAGGAATCCGAGTTCGTCCATCAGTCTTTCGGCATAGAGTGCCCAACCTTCTCCGTGACCGGAGGTGAAGGAGGCAAGTCTGCGCCAGTCATTGAGTGTGTCCTTGATATAGACGGACTGACCAATCTGAAGGTGGTGACCGGGAACACCTTCGTGATAGACGGTAGTTGTCTCACGCCAAGTGTTGAATTCATTTACACCTTCTGGAACCGACCACCACATTCTTCCTGGTCTGGAAAAGTCATCTGTTGGTCCGGTGTAGTAGATGCCGCCGTGTTTGGTCGGAGCAATCATGCACTCAAGATCCTTTAGCGGCTGGGCTATGTCAAAGTGTGTTCCACTTAGCTTCTCAATTGCTTGATCCGAAAGCTTCTGCATCCATGCCTTTAACTCATCAGTTCCATGCAACTTTTTGCTGGGGTCTTGATCCAAAATTTGAACAGCTTCTTCGACGGTTGCTCCAGCTCTAATCTGGTTGGCAACCTCGGTCTGCTCCTTAATGATGCGAGCTAGTTCTTCCTTGCCCCACTCATAGGTCTCATCTGGGTCAATGACTGCTCCGAGAAACCTCTCACTGAGTAAGGCGTAGCGTTCCTTGCCGATTGCATCCTTGCTGCTCGCCTTTGGCAGTAATTCGCTCGAGAGAAACTCACCAAACTTTGCATAACTTTCTGTGGCGGCTTGGGCTGCCTTGGTTAGCTCATCCTTCAGTGACTGAGTTAGATCTCCAGATTCTGGTTTCGCGCCTGCCGCAAATTGCTGGAAGAACCCGTTTTCCTGGGTGATTTGCTTCACCTGACCCAAAACTTCTTCAACCTGTCTTCTGGCTGGAGCATCATTGTTTTTCATTCCCACGCGAAGGGTTTCGATGTAACCGTTGAGTGCTTCGCCGACCTTGTTCATTCGAGAAGCTAGGTTTTTCCAGTCCTGCTCGGTTGCGGTTGGTGAAATGTCAAAAATGCTTCTGATGTCCTGGGCGGGGGAGGCGATGTTGTTCATGTTTCTGAATGGAAGTCCAGAATCATAGGTGCGGATTTCCTTGTTGAGGCTCTGCAACAAGGCATCCTTGGTCACCTCATCGACATCATCAACAGGGGTTAGGTTCTCTAGCTTCTGCTTGGCGCTTACTGCATCATCCCTATCCTGCTTGAGGGCATCTGGAGAGTAGTCATCCATGTCGCCTTCTCCACCAGGGCGACCGAGGTAGGTGGCATAGGAGGGATACCTAGAAACCGCCAAGGCAATTACGTCGTTGGCAAGTTTGTCGATAGGTGTTAGTTCGCGTTTCATTTTTCTCTTTCTCTATGCCTGAGGTTGCTGCTGGGTAATGCAGTGGATTCCACCACCACGAGAAAATAGCTCTCTTGCATCTAGCAACCTGATTTCTCTTCCCGGATAAACCTCTTTGAGCATTGCCTGCACCTCTTTGTCAGCTTTGTCATCGAAGCTGCAGAGCAAAACCCCGTCGTTTAGAACATAGTGATTAATGTAGCTGTAATCGACAAAGCCGTGTTTGTCCCGCAAGATCTCTGGCGCTGGGACGGCAAGAACTTCCAGCTGGTGGTCAATTAGTGTTTGCTTCACTTCGCGACTGACCTGATAGTCAGGGTGAGAGGGGTCTCTTTGTTCGTGATAGAGAACCCTGCCATCTGGTGCGAAACAGGCAACTATATCAACATGGCCTTTGGTTCCAAAGTCGTCGTAATCTCGGGTGAGTCCCCGCTTTAGCCATATGGCTTCGGTGGTTCCCAGCTTCTGGTGAATCTCGCTTTCAACTTCATCTTTTGACCACTTGGGATTTCTCTCTTTACCCAACTGAACAGTTTCGGTGAGTAGAACTTTGCCTTTGCCATCGACGTGAATACCGCCACCTTCATTGACCAGCTCGCTAGAAACAGCTCTGACGCCAAGCTTTTCCGAAAGCCTCTCGGCAAGTAATGCATCCTGCTGGTAGCTGGCCCAGGATTGAGCTCCCCAACCGTTGAATACCCAGTCGATTGCGACAAGCTCTTTTCCATCGAAGGCGAATGTTGGACCAGAGTCCCTAATCCAGGCATCATCAATTTCAATTTCAACTAAATCAATTTGCTTAGAAAGGTATTGCGTTGCAATCTTCATATCCTGTGGATGAACCACCACGCTCACGGGCTCGAAGTCGGATGCATGATTGGCTACATTGGACCAGGTTTGCAGGGCAGCAATCACCTCAGCTTCTGTCTCGCCGAGTGTGTAGCCAGAGTGCGGGAACGCAACAAAAGTTCTTGAGTGTTTCTCCCACTCGGCCGGCATTCTCATGGTCGCAGCCCTGGAATGCCGCCTAGCTCACCAAGCCCGGTTGCAGTTCTCTTGTTCACCACTGGGTCAACCAGCGATTGATAGGTGTCAGGCCTTCTGGTTGCAAAGAAGGGAAACAGCTCTAGCCAATCCCTTCTCTGATCTAGATCAAGTTCCGCAATCAAAAGTTCATCGGTGTCTCTTCCGGCCTGGGCAAGGATACGACCATAAGGATCAACAATGAACGAGCTGCCATAGAAGTTCAGCTTGCCCTCATAGCCGTATCTGTTCGGCACAACAATGAATAGACCATTGGCTATTGCGTGAGAGACAATCACTGCTCTCCACAGCGGCTCGGTGTCAAAGTCTGGGTGATCTGGCTCTGAGCCAATTGCAGTTGGATAGCAAAGGACATCAGCTCCAGCCAATCCATACGCTCTTGCAACTTCAGGAAACCACTCGTCCCAACAGGTCGGCAGACCAAGTTTTGGTTTGCCTGGTATTGCGAGCTCGAAGGTTGGATAGGGGTTTGAATCCGGGCCAGGTTGAAAGTATTGATCTTCGAAGTAGCCCTCGGTTACAGGAATGTGCAGCTTTGGAGTTCTACCAACCAGATTCCCAGCGGGGTCGAAGATAACGGCAGTGTTTAGGCCTCTGCCGTCAGCAAAGTCTTGATATTCAAAAAGTGATCCGTGGACATAAATCTGATTTTCTTCAGCCAGTTTCTTTAGGAGGGTTGAAGTTGGACCAGTGCTTAAGTCTTCGGCAGTTGCATTCGGTGTGGATGTTGGACAAACGTCTGCGGGGTATTTGCTCAGCGTGAGTTCAGGAAGGAAAACTATCTGAGCTCCATGTGCCTTGGCCTGAGTCACTGCCGTTTCAATCTGCAGTGCATGCTCGGAGGAATTTTCCTTCCAGGCGAATTGCAGTGCTGCAACAGTAATGACGGATCGATTGGGTTCTCTCACTCTCGAGAGAGAAGGCAGTGATTTGGCAAAGGTGACTTTCATTAATCCATTGTCTCCAGGATCTGGACTAGAAGTTCAAATGTAGTTAGCGGATTGACAATCGCAAAACGTGTGTGCGGTTTACCTCTGAGTGAGGATGGAAGCACCAGGGCGAGCTGGTCTTGCAATAACTTCTCCGACCACTTTTCGTAGTCCTGCATTTCCCAGCCGATTCTCTCGAAAACCACTATTGATAGTTCAGGCTCTCTAACCAGTCGGAGGTTGGGTCTGCGCCTTATTTCTTCGGCTATCTCCTTGGCTAGTGAGATATTCTGGGCAATTGCAGATCGGTACTTCGCCGCGCCATGGGTGGCCAGTGAAAACCACAGGGGCAGGCCCCTGGCTCTTCTTGAAAGATTGAAGGCGTAGTCGGAGGGATTCCACTCAGTCGACTTGTTGATTGGCTCGAGGTATTCACCGTGCTGGGAGAAGGTCTTCTTGGCAAGGTATGGATTTCGATAAATCAATGCACATGCATCAAAGGGAGCAAAAAGCCATTTGTGGGGATCAACTATGAAGGAGTCAGCTTGCTCAATTCCTTTAAACAGCGCTTTGAGCTCATCGACCAAAATTGCCGCAAGCCCGTAAGCACCATCGACATGGAACCAAACGCTGAGCTCCTTGGCAAGCTTGGAAAGCCCAGCTAAGTCATCGACAATCCCAAAGTTGGTGGTTCCAGCGGTGCCAACAATCGCCATTGGCGTTAGGCCATCCGCTAAAGCTTTCTCAGTAGCTTCTTTGGCTTGGGCATATCCAATTCGACCACTGTCACCACTAGTTGCCTTAGTTACTAAAACGTTTAGCATCTTGGCAACGGAGACAACTGAGGAATGCGCCTCTTCGCTGCAAATAATCGTCCAGTTTCTATCGCCAAGTTTTTCCCTGGCCTGCTCTCGGGCAACCGCTAACGCGGAGAGATTTCCAAGTGTTCCACCCTGCACGAACACACCACCAGATCCGTCCGGTAGTCCCGCTTCTTTAGCAAGAAATTCAAGAACCTGATTCTCGGCATAGACAGCACCAGCTCCCTCCAACCAGGATCCTCCGTAGATGGAACTGGCTGATACGACCAGGTCAAAAAGACTGGCGGCATCGGTTGGTGCAGCTGGAATGAAGGAGAGAAACCCTGGGTGATCAACTGAGATAGTGGCTGGGGCTAAGACTTCTGCAAATAGCTTTAGAGCCTGCTGGCCACCTAGGCCATCTTCGGTGATGGTTTGGCCGACATCGTTTCTTAGTTCTTCTGGTGTTCGCGGCCCATCCAGTGGTGGGGGATTGAGGTCAAGCCTCTCGCCAGCATATTCAAAAATAGCTTTTCGCAACTTGTCATCAGACTGCGGGGTGTGCATGGCAGAGGTCAACGTTGCTCCTTGGCTCCGCCTGCAACTCTAGCTAATTGGGCCTTTGTGAAAATGGTCAAAGACCAGGTTGGTTCTGGTGTTGGCAACGTAGGGATTGTTGCTCAACTGCTCAAGGACAAACTCTCTAACCTCCTCTGAGTTTTGAACGGCAACGTGAACCATGAAGTCCTCTTGGCCACCTAGGAAGAAGACCTGCACTACCTGCGGGTGTTCTTGCATGCTTTTCATAAAACTTGCCAGGTTTGCTCTTGCACCTGCCCTGAGCGTCACAGAAATAAGAGCCTGCAGCTCAAGGCCAATTGCCTCTGGAGCAACCTCAGCGCTGAAAGACTTGATGACGCCTTGCTCTATCAATCGCCTCAATCGCATCAGGGAGGTCGAGGGGGCAAGTCCCAGCTCCTGCGCGAGATCAGCATTCGAGATCCGGCCATTCGCACTCAGAAGCTTCAGCATCTGGAAATCCGTGTCATCGAGCTCGATTTTGGACTGAACTTTCTTCGTTATTGGCATGGCCCAAGCCTCCTTACCTGAAGATTATATTGAGATTAGTGGCATTCATAGAATTATCTGCGTAATTCACCCAGGCTATGCGAATAAAGAGTCAGAATCTAGCAAGTTTCACGCAAGGAGGCGGCTAGTGCTCATTGGAGTGCCCAAGGAAATCAAGAACAACGAAAACCGAGTTGCCATGACTCCAGCTGGGGTTCAAGAGCTAACAGGCCGTGGTCACCAGGTCCTCGTTGAGCAATCAGCAGGTGTCGGATCCGGATTCTCTGACGAACATTATGTTTCTGCTGGCGCTCAGATAGCCAGCGATGCGAAGAGTGTTTGGTCAAAAGCAGATTTGATCGTGAAAGTAAAAGAACCAATTGCCGCCGAATATCCTTTGATGAAAAAGGGTCAGGTTCTCTTCACCTATCTTCACCTGGCAGCATCAAGAGATTGCACCGATGCAATCGTCAAGTCCGAGACAACCGCAATTGCATATGAAACTGTTCAGCTTGGCAACCGGACTCTGCCACTACTGCAACCAATGAGTGAAGTGGCTGGAAGGCTAAGCGCCCAAATCGGAGCCCATCAGCTCATGAAAACTATGGGTGGTCCTGGTTTGTTGATGGGCGGAGTTCCTGGAACTCCGAGAGCAAAGACCGTTGTCATTGGTGGTGGCGTAGCGGGTACCGAAGCCGCGCGCGTTGCTCATGGCATGGGTAGCGATGTTGTCGTGATTGATCTTTCGCTTCCAAGACTTCGAGAAATTGAAAACATGTTTTCCTCTCAGGTTCAGACGAGGGTCTCGACATCCTATGAAATTGCCCAACAACTCAAGGATGCGGATTTGGTAATCGGTTCAGTTTTGATTCCTGGTGAAAAGGCCCCCAAGTTGGTTACCGATGAAATGGTGAAGAACATGAAACCGGGAGCAGTTCTGGTTGACATTGCAATTGACCAGGGTGGATGCTTTGAGCACTCCAAGCCAACTACTCACGACAATCCAACCTATGCCGTCCACCAGACCACCTACTACTGCGTGGCGAATATGCCTGGCGCAGTTCCCGCAACATCGACAGTTGCACTAACAAACGCCACTCTTCCATACGTTCTTGCTATTGCGACAAAAGGTTGGAAACAGGCTCTGAGAGATGACGCTGCGCTTTTGTTGGGGCTAAATGTTCACGAGGGAGTAATTACCCACCCAGCTGTTCAGCATGCATTTCCTGAGATGAAATACAAATCTGCTACTGACGTTATTTCCGCTTCCTGAATATCCAGGCAAGCGCAGAGATTAGAACAACTGCAATCAGCACCCAGAGAATGATGGTTCTTTCCTGGGCTATTGATTCGCAGGAAGTCCAACCTTCAATTTCATTGCCGGGTGTGCAGGTGGTGGGATCAAAGAAGCCAATCCACCAAGCCAAAATTCCAACCACGGCAATGGTGCCGAGCATTGCCAAGTTGTTATTGCGCATTTAGTTCTGGTTATCGCCCTGCTTGGCAATCTCTGCTCGAACCTCATCCATGTTCAGTTCTTTGACCTTGCCAATTAGGTCATTGAGTGCCGGAGCGGGTAGGGCACCAGGTTGGTTGAAAAGCAGGATGCCGTCACGGAAAATCATCAGGGTTGGGATAGAGGTGATCCCAGCCATGCCAGCCAATTGCTGTTGAGCTTCGGTGTCAACCTTGCCAAAACGAATATCGAGGTTCTCATCGGAGGCTTTTTCAAAGATGGGTCCGAACATTCGGCAAGGGCCACACCACTCAGCCCAGAAGTCCACAAAGGTGATGCCTTCTTGGGAAATTGTGCTTTCGAAATTTTCTAGCGTCAACTCCATGGTCGCCATCTAGTCCACCACCTTAACCGTCTTGGATTCTCTCGCTGTTTGGGCTAGCAAGATGCCCGAAATAACTACGATACTGCCAATCAACTGGATCAGAGTTACTTCCTCACCAAGCCAAAGAAGAGCAAACAGTGCGGCAAGAACTGTTTCGGCAGTGGCCACCACACCAACCAGGGTTGCTGAAAGATTTTTAAGTGCCGCGTAGGTGAGAGCCATGGGAAGAAAGCTTCCAAAAATACCCATGAAAGTGAGTGCTAACCAGACTGGCACCTCAACGCCTTGCAGGTTCCCACTCAAATCAATTCCAGATGATAGGAGCTCTAGATCCAGTGATCCCAGGTTGGCAAACGGCAAAAAGAAAAGAGTCGCAATTGACATTCCATAGGCAAGGGTGACATTGGTTGGAAGAGTTCTTTGTATTCTTTCACCAGCAATCAGGTGAACAGTCAGTGCTGAAGCTGCTAAAAATGCAAAGACGACGCCAATCGGATTTAGCTGAGAGTCCCAAATTTGTGCAACGACAGCAAGTCCCCCCAAAACTAAGGCAGCACCAACCCAGATTTGACTCTTTACTCTCTCTCTGAAGAACAAAAGTGCAATGATCGGCACCCACAGAACAGCGGTGTATTCCAGGAGTAGGGCGATACCGATTGGCAAATAGAAGACGGCCTGCGAGTAGCTCCACTGCAACAGACCCACCCCGATAACACCCAGCAAAATCAACTTTGGAATCATCTTCACGGGCACCTTGAATCCCTTTGGATTGGTGAAGAGCACCCAGCTGATGGCAATCAGGCCGGTGAAGAGGCTTCTGATGAAGACCACCTGTTCGGCACTGATTCCCGAGCTAATGATGACCTTGGTGGTTGAGGCGTTTAGTCCGAAGAGGATGGCAGCACCCAGGGCAAAGAGCACGCCAAGTGTGGGATTTTTTTTACTCAATTAGGCTGTGCCATACCTTTCACAAAAGCGGAAGAAACCGCTCGGAAACTAAGTTTAGGTTGCTATGGAGAAATTCGTACTCGCAGGTGGCTGTTTCTGGTGCCTGGATTCGGCATATGTTCAGTTCAAGGGCATCAGTGATGTCACCTGTGGTTACACAGGCGGCAAGACCCCAAATCCGACCTACGAACAGGTTTGCGAGGGAAACACCTTCCATGCGGAGGTGGTTTCAATCGAGTTTGATCCGGAAGTTATTTCCGCAGAGCAGGTCTTAGATATCTTCTTCACCGTTCATGATCCAACTCAGCTAAACCGTCAGGGTAACGACATCGGCACCCAGTATCGCTCTGCGATGTACTACAAGAATCCAGAGCAGAAGGAAATGTTCTTAGCTGCTATCGAAAGAGCCAAGGAGATTTGGGGGGAGAAGATTGTCACCGAGGTGACCGAGCTGGGGGAGTTCTACACCGCCGAGGAGTATCACCAGGATTTCTTTGCCAAGAACCCCAATCAGGGGTACTGCGTAGCAGTTGTTGCACCCAAAGTCACCAAAGTGAGAAATAAGTTCACTCACCTGCTGAAATAGTTATCCACAGCTTTTTCTGACCCCCTGTTGCAAATCTGCGCTTCGTCGCAAACTATGCCAAACCAACAGGAAGGTATAGAAAATGACTGAAGTAGCAGTCAGGGGACTAATCGCCACCACACCCCGCCAGGTTCAAACCGAGAGCGGACTATCCGTTACCAGCTTTCGCCTAGCGAGCAGTTTTAGAAAGTTCGATCCAGGTAGCAATACTTGGGTCACCGCGGACACCAACTGGTACACGATCTCGTCTTTTCGAAGACTGGCCGAGAACGCAGGGACCTCTCTTGCCAAAGGCGACAGAGTGCTGGTGATGGGCAAAATCAAGATCCGCGATTGGGACAATGGTGAGCGAAGTGGCACCAGTGTTGAGATTGACGCCGACGCAATCGGGCACGACCTGGTATTCGGAACCACCACCTTTGAGCGAACCCCGCAACCTGAGGAAGAGGACTCGGAGGCTGAGTTACAACCCGCCTAGCCATCCGATCAGGGATCTACTGGCCCCCTAACCATAAATAGATCCCGGCAAAGCTCTCTTCGTCAGCTGCAGTTCGTATAACTCCAATACACCCCTGGGGATAAACTATCCCCCTAGTAGTTGGCGAAGAGAGCTTCTTCCATATCCACAGGGTGATCACAATTGGCTGAATTCATTTATCAAATGATTAAGGCGCGCAAGGCGCACGGAGACAAGGTCATCCTGGATGACGTGACCCTGGCTTTTTATCCCGGGGCCAAGATCGGTGTTGTCGGTCCCAATGGGGCGGGTAAGTCATCGGTCCTGAAGATCATGGCCGGACTCGATATCCCATCCAATGGTGAGGCGAGACTCTCCGATGGCTACACCGTCGGAATCCTGCTGCAAGAGCCACCACTTGATGAAACTAAGACCGTCCTTGGAAACGTCGAGGAGGGCGTTGGGGTACTGAAGGCCAAGATTGATCGATTCAACGAAATTAGTGCGGCGCTCGCTGATCCCGATGCGGATTATGACGCGCTTTTGGCTGAGATGGGAACTCTGCAGGAGCAGATTGATGCAGCAGACGGTTGGGATCTAGAGAACCAATTGGAACAGGCGATGGATGCCCTTCGCTGTCCACCACCTGAAACGCCTGTCAATGTTCTATCGGGAGGAGAGCGAAGAAGAGTAGCTCTCTGCAAGCTGCTGCTGCAAAAGCCTGACCTACTGCTTCTTGACGAGCCAACCAACCACCTCGACGCGGAAAGTGTTCTTTGGCTAGAGCAGCATCTAGCTAAGTATCCGGGTGCTGTCTTGGCCGTTACACACGACAGATACTTCCTAGACAATGTCGCGGAATGGATTCTTGAGCTTGATAGAGGTCGCGCCTATCCATATGAGGGCAACTATTCGACCTACTTGGAGAAGAAGGCAGAGCGACTTGAGGTTCAGGGAAAGAAGGATGCCAAGCTCCAGAAGCGACTGAAGGATGAACTCGAGTGGGTTCGATCAAGTCCTAAGGCAAAGCAGACCAAGTCCAAAGCACGTCTTGCTCGATATGAGGAGATGGCAGCCGAGGCTGAGAAAACCAGGAAGCTTGACTTTGAGGAAATTCAAATCCCTCCTGGACCGCGTCTTGGTGATGTCGTAATCGAGGCTAAGAAGATCAGCAAGGGCTTTGAAGGCAGAGCACTCTTCACAGATCTTTCCTTTTCGCTGCCTCGAAATGGAATCGTAGGTGTAATCGGACCGAACGGTGTCGGAAAGTCAACGCTGTTCAAGTGCATCACGGGTCTTGAAAAAATTGACAGTGGAGATTTGAAGATTGGTGAAACAGTTTCAATTTCCTATGTTGATCAGAATCGTGGCGGTATTGACCCAAATAAATCTTTGTGGGAGGTAGTTTCAGGTGGGCTGGATTTCATCCAGGTTGGTCAGGTTGAGATGCCATCTCGTGCCTATGTTGCAGCATTTGGTTTCAAGGGCAGCGATCAGCAAAAAAAGGCCGGAGTTCTCTCGGGTGGTGAGCGCAACAGATTGAATCTTGCTCTCACTTTGAAGCAGGGAGGAAATCTCTTGCTACTAGATGAGCCAACCAATGATCTAGATGTTGAGACTTTGGCCTCTTTGGAGAATGCCCTTCTGGAGTTTCCAGGATGTGCGGTTGTGATTACTCACGATCGCTGGTTCCTGGACCGAGTAGCAACTCACATCCTCGCCTATGAGGGAGATGACCAAACACCTGACCGTTGGTATTGGTTCGAGGGTAACTTCCAGTCCTATGAGGAGAACAAGATTGAACGGCTTGGAGCGGATGCAGCTAAGCCACATCGCTCTGCTTATCGTCGACTAACCCGCGACTAGCGATATTCGGGAACCCGAACCATTCCCTCTTGAGCAACGGAAGCTAACAGAGTTCCGTCTTTGGCGAAGATTGAACCGAGAGCTAGACCTCTTCCCGATTGGGCAGCAGGGGAGTGCTGAACATAGAGCATCCAGTCATTGACATTTGGTTTCGAATGGAACCAGATCGCATGGTCGAGGCTGGCGGTATTGAGACCTGGGTGAGCCCAACTGAGATTGTGTTTCTTCAAGATGGATTCCAAGATGGTGTAGTCAGATGCATACGCCAGAGCGGCCGTCTGAATATTTGTTTCTTTGGGGAGTGGAGAAATCGCTCTGAACCAAATCATCTGATTGTTGTCCTGTTTACTTGCTGGCTTCAGATAGACAGGTTCCGAAACGTGTCTTAGATCAAAGGGCCTGGCCTTTGACCAGTAGTTTGTCGCAGGGTGATCAAACTTTGAAAGTAAATCTTTGGCGGAGGGAAGAGTTTCTGGGTCAGGAATTCCAGATGGCATTTCTTCCTGGTGCTCTACTCCAGAAGCTGGCTCTTGGAAAGAGCAGCTGAGAACAAAGATGGGTTTTTCATCCTGCAGCGCCTTGACTCGTCTGGCACTAAAGCTCTTTCCATCTCGCAGGTTTTCAACCTCGAAGGTGATTTCCTTCGCTATGTCTCCTGGTCTCAAAAAGTAGCTGTGGAGGGAGTGAACTGGTCTCTCCTGAGGAACTGAATGCATGGCAGCCATCAGCGACTGTGAGAGGACCTGACCGCCGAAGACTCTGCCGTGGGGCATCCACTGGGTCCTGCCCAGGAATGTGTTCTCATTTAGCTGCTTGAGAGCGAGAACATCAACCAGGTCTGCAATTGGATCTGCTGGGATAATGGGTTCGAGCATGTTCCCCTCAATTCGACCACTAGTTTAGTTTTGAAATGCAAACACTTACCTTCGGCGATACACGCGATTTGGCTGACCTCAAGTCATACCTGCTGCGTGCTAAGCGCTTGGATGAAGACGGACTCGTCAAGTTTCGTGCATTCGGCGATGTCCTTGCCTGCTATGTCTCTCCCATCTATTCAGGATCACTGCTGAGCGATGGACCTACTGTCTTAGGACTTAGAGCGATAAAGCTTTCGGAGGCGAGGGAACTTGACTCCTCATACCAAATCTCAGAAATCATTGAGCTAATTGAAGAAGACTCTTTGCAAATCAAACTGCCCTCTCAGAATGCAAGAGCTGCATGGACAGGCGTGACCCCACCCAGACAGGGCTGGGAAGAAGTGGGATCACTCCCACAGAGTCAAATCACAAACTGGGCCAAGGATGGAATTGACGAGGTTGCCCGCACACTTCCCTCAAGCGTTGGCAGTGCTATCGCGGCCAGGGTAAGACTTGGCATTTGGGGTAAGACAGTGAGTTGGGAGTTCAATCTGCCCGGTGCTTCAGCGTTTGCTATGGCAGGGTTGGGATTCATGCAGAAGGACGAGGACATCAAAGTTTTTCGAACTAACGGCTGGGTGCGTTTGACATCTAGCTATGGACATGTGCTGTCGAAGCAGAGCTTCAGGGTTGCCTAGTCACTGAATGTGTTGAGCATGGCGTGAGCTGCTCTTTCTAGGTAATCCCAAAGCTCCGCCTCATCTGCTGGTGAAAGACCTAGCGAATCAACTGCGGTCCGCATGTTCTTAAGCCAAGCCTCTTTGGCCTTTGGGCCAATCGGGAAAGGAGCATGGCGCATGCGGAGCCTAGGGTGTCCACGCTCCTGCTGATAGGTGTCAGGACCTCCCCAGTATTGCTCGAGAAACATGCGCAATCGCCTTTCGGCTGGTGCCAAGTCTTCCTCTGGATACATCGGCTTCAGGAGCGGATCGTTCTTGACTCCCTCGTAGAAAAGAGAAGCGAGTTTTGCAAAGACCTCAGCACCACCGACTCGCTCATAGAAGCTCTGCACTACTTGGACTTGTTCCTCTTTGATTTTTTCTCCTGGGAAAAGTTACCCACCTTCAAAATTTCACCATTGCGAAGGAACCAAAGGACGCTGTTCTCATCTCTGACTTCTGTGACTCTTAGGCCAACTCGCTCCACAGTTCCAATGACTCCGTCAAGCTGCACCCTGTCACCAACCCCGTACTGATCTTCAAAGACGATGAACAGACCGCTAATGAGATCCTTCACTAGTGTCTGAGCACCAAAGCCAATCGCAGCACCAATCACAGTTGAGACAGCAATTAGTGCTCCGACGTTTACCCCTAGCTCACTAAGGACCATCACTATCGCTGTGATTGTGATTGCCCAGGTTGCGAAGTTATCCATCACGCTTGCAATGGTTTTAGTTCTTTGTGCAAGACGCTGCTCGGCGATTACTGTGTCAACGTCAGTTCGCTGAACTTTGCTGACACCACCGATAATTGTTCGCACAGCCCTTCTAGTTGCAAATCTCAGAATCAGCTTTGCTGCAATAGCGATTGCCAATATGACGACAATGTTGATCAGCAAAGACCATTCATTCAGGAATGCAAGCATTTCCATTAGATATCTGCCTTCTGGGCCTTCAGTCCTCTTTCAAGTCCCGCAAGATTTTCAACCAGAATCCTGCGCAGGGCTGGCTTCTCCTTGAACTCCTTGGTCTCAATTAGTTCTCTAGTTAGCCCAGCTAGTTCCTCGTTGGCTAGCTGAATTGGGTAGAGGTTGGTGAGAAGGTAGGCGGCGATGTGGTAGCTGCGGCTATTCCAAATTTTCAGCGCCACCTCGTGGTATTTCTTGGCAAAAGGCTCAAGAAGAGATAGGTCGTTCACTCTTCCAAATGCTAAGGATGCACTGTTCACCAAAGTGTTGCTGTACTCCTCGGTCTCGGTAAGTATTCTCCACGCCTCAGACTTAGCCCCAGCATTTGGCAGGGCGGCTCGGCAGGCAGCTGCAAACTTTTGACCGTTAGCTGTGTTGTCGCGAGCCAGCTCTTCGTTGATTTCCTTCTCGCCAGCTCTATCGCCAATCACCAATCCCGTCAGCAGCTCCCATCTGAGATCCTGATCGACGCTTAGGCCATCAATCTTTTTTGAGGAGTTGAGCAGGCTCTCGAGCCAATCCAGTTGCTCGGTGGTTCGCGCGAACTGCGGAACGAACTTGGCAAACTGAAGCTGGTTATCACTTCCAGGCTTAGCTGTCTCGGTCAGCGAAATTAGCCCAGAGGCAATCTCTGTAAGAGTCTTTTCACGCGCTGCAGGTGAGACATACAGCGAGCCGGTTGTGATTAGCTGCCTCAGCAAAGTTGTGACGGTAGTGGACTCGGTCTCGCTTGCAATGTGGTCAAGCACGAGGCGAACAAAGTCTCTAGCTGGTGCCTCACCGTCTCGAGTCGCATCCCAGGCTGCGGTCCAGACCAAGGTTCTCGCCAGCGAGTCTTCGATGCCGGAGAGATTCTTGAGTGCCACCTGTCTCGATTTTTCATCCAGGCGAACCTTTGCGTAGGCGAGGTCTCCATCATTGAGAAGGACTAGATCTGGCAGTTTCTTGCCGACAAGTTCGGCAACTGCAGTCTCCATGCCATCGACATCAAGTTCGATTGAGTCGACACGCTTGACCTTTCCACTTTCTAGGTTGAATAAACCCACCTGCATGCGGTGAGGGCGAAGATAGTCGTGACCCTCCTGCGGAGACTGCTCAATTACGAAACTCCTGATAACTCCGTTTTCCTCTTCGATTCTGGGTTTTAGAGTGTTCACACCAGCAGTCTCAAGCCAGAGCTTTGACCAACTGGAGAGATCGCGCCCACTTTCTTTTTCTAGTTCGGCGAGCAGGTCGTTCAACTCAGTGTTCTGCCACTGGTGCTTCTTGAAGTAGCTGGCAACGCCCTTGAAGAACGCGTCTCTTCCAACCCAGGCGACCAGCTGCTTGAGAACCGAGGCTCCCTTGGCATATGTGATTCCATCAAAGTTCACCTGAACATCTTCCAGGTCGTTGATGGTGGCAACGATTGGGTGAGTGGAGGGAAGTTGGTCTTGACGATATGCCCAGTTCTTTTCTAACGCGGCAAAGGTTGTCCAGGCCTCTTTCCACTCGCTGGTTTCAGCTGTGGCAAGAGTTGAAACATACTCGGCAAATGACTCGTTGAGCCAAAGATCATTCCACCAGCGCATTGTGACAAGGTCACCAAACCACATGTGGGCAAGTTCGTGAAGAATCGTGACGACTCTTCTCTCTCTAGTTGCATCTGTTACAGCGGATCGGAATACGTAGTTTTCGGTGAAGGTGACGGCACCAGCATTCTCCATTGCTCCAGCGTTGAAATCTGGCACCCAGAGCTGGTCATACTTGGGAAATGGATATGGGTAGTCGAAGAGCTTTTCGAAGAAATCAAAACCGGCTTTTGTCTTCTCAAAGATGTAGTCGGCATCCATGAACTCAGCTAGTGAGCTGCGGCAGAACACTCCCAACGGAATCTTTCTTCCATCGCTTGAGGTTAGCTCATCTCGCCAGACTTTATAGGGGCCAGCAATCAAGGCAGTGATATAGCTGGACATTCTTTGGGTTGGTGCAAACTTCCAAACCGACTTACCGCCACCGAGATCATGCGGTTTTGGTGTGGGGGAGTTTGAAATTACCTGCCAGGTTGAGGGAGCGGTGATGTGAAACTCGTAGGTTGACTTCAGGTCAGGCTGTTCAAAGACGGGGAACATCCTTCTTGAGTCAGGAACCTCGAACTGTGTATATAGATATGCCTCACCATCGACAGGGTCGACAAACCTGTGAAGACCTTCTCCTGAGTTTGAGTACTTTCCTCTGGCCTCGACCACCAGCTCGTTCTCAGCGGCTAGGTCAGGCAGTTGTATGCGGATGTTGTCCGAGTGAGTTGCTGGATCCAGATTCTTACCGTTGAGGGTGATGCTCTGAACGGAATCGGTGATGGCATCAATGAATGTGGAGAAACCTGGTGTTGACTTGAAGCGGATAGTGGTTTTGGAGGCAAAGGTCTTTTCATCATCTGTCAGATCCAGAGCCACCTGGTAGCTGAGAACATCGAGATTCTTTGCTCTTTCTTGAGCTTCTAATCTGGTTAGGTTTTCACCTGGCATTTATTTCTCCGTCTTTGGTTTTTGCGGCTCTAGCCTATGGGAGGCGCGGGTCCAGGCAAGTTGGCCCCCGAGCTATCCTTTAGGGGAGGTCAATTATGAGAATTCACATCGCGACTGATCACGCCGGCATGGAGCTGAGTGCCTATTTGGTTCAAGAGCTCACACAGCTCGGACATACGCTTATTGATCACGGGCCCAAGGAATATGACGCTCTCGATGACTACCCGGGCTTTTGCATCGCTGCCGCCAAAGCGGTAATTGAAGATCGGTCCCAGGGGAGAGAAGCGTTGGGAATAGTTTTGGGCGGAAGTGGAAATGGCGAGCAGATTGCAGCAAACAAAGTTGCAGGGATTCGAGCCGCACTGATATGGAATAGAGAAACTGCCGCTCTAGCTCGGGATCACAACGATGCCAATGTCGCAGCTGTTGGTGCTCGTCAGCACTCTAAAGAAGAGGTGCTTGAGCTAATCAAGATATTTATTGACTCAACTTTCTCTTCTGACGAGAGACATGTTCGTCGAATTGGCAAAATTGCACACTTTGAAAAGACCGGTGAGGTTCTCTACTAAAGATGCCCGAGGGCCACACAGTTCATCGAATTGCCCAGAGATTTGAAAAAGACTTCTTAGACAAGAAGGTTCGAGTCTTATCTCCCCAGGGCAGGTTCACCGATGCCGAAAGGATTAGCGGCAAGAAACTCACCGCAGCCATGGCACATGGCAAGCAAATGTTTTTGTCTTTTGGAAAACAAATTGTCCGAATCCACTTGGGGATTTATGGAAAATGGAATTTTCAACTCTTTGATGCAACGCCCCCAGAACCAAAGGGTCAGGTTCGGGCTAGGTTTCTTATTCCAGACGAGTTGGCAGACCTAAGAGGCCCAACAGCCTGTGAGGTTATAGATGGAGACGGACTTCGGGAAGTGCTACTAAAGCTAGGCCCGGATCCTCTTCGCAGTGATCGTGATTCGGGGGATCGATTCATTCTCAAGGTGACCTCCAGTGGAAGATCAATCGCAGAGTTACTAATGGATCAGAGTGTTGTCGCCGGCATTGGAAATGTATATCGTGCAGAACTTTTATTTAGGGCAAAACTAAATCCTCTAGCCACTGGAAAAACGCTTTCGCAACAAACAGTCGAATCCATATGGCTAGATGCCAAGAAGTTGATGCCGATTGGTGTCAGAACTGGGTTGATGCTGACCAGAGATGGATTCCTTAGGGGAAAACCTGCTCTAGCTGATCGCTACTACGTATATAAGAGGCAGGGAGAACCCTGTCGAGAATGTGGTCAACCAATTTCACTAAAAGTTTTGTCTGGAAGAAAGCTCTACTGGTGCAGGAGGTGTCAGAAGTGAGTCCAGTTATGCGGATTGTTTGGCTTTATTTTCTCCTTCGGAAGAGACTTGGACTTGCCAAAATTGGTCAACCTCCAAGAGCACCTGCTCAGCCAACAGCTAAGCAATTAAGGGATTTAGGTTTTGAATCCGAATTGGTTGATGGATTTGTTGTAAACCGAGTTGTTCCATTGGAAGTGAGGAGAATTGCCGTCTATCTTCACGGCGGCGGTTATGTTCAACCAATTGCCTCCCAACACTGGGATCTCATTACCAAACTTGCGCGTTTGACAAAGACCGAATTTATTGTGCCCAGGTATGGACTATCTCCTAAATACAAAGTGGATGATGCTTTGGCACTGATGGCAAAGGTAAAAGCCAAGCTTCCACCCGACAAAAAGGTCATACTCATGGGAGATTCCGCAGGTGGGGGACTGGCGCTAGCTCTCGCACAATCCAGTTGGTCTGCTGTTGAAAAGCTAATACTGATTTCCCCTTGGGTTGATTCGGAGTTTGGTGAGGAAACTGCTGAATACGAAAAGCGCGATCCATGGCTGAACGCCAAATCACTTCGATATATCGCAACTGTGTGGTCCGGAGTTGGGGACTATAGAAGGAAGGAAGTGAGTCCGCTGAGGGGTGAGCTGTCTGGTCTTCCAGAAACGGTT
>CAYZRV010000015.1:0-25315 GCA_964480885.1 uncultured Aquiluna sp.
CTCGCCGGGCTCATAACCCGGAGGTCGTAGGTTCAAATCCTGCCCCCGCAACCAAATTCCCTCGAAGGATTTCCTTCGAGGGTTTTTTCTTGTGGATAACTTCAACTCCAAATCGCGATATTTGCGTACTTTTTTGGCCATGAGATGGCTTCCAATTCTTCTTCTGCTTACAGCCTGCAGTCAGGGCGATACCGCCCGAATCGAACAGACTCTGAATCAATATGCTCAGCTAACCCAGCAGGGTGATCTATCGACCGTTCTTTCCTCAGAAGCGCTACTAGCGGCCGAAAGCAGCAGAAAGCTGATGAAGAACCTAGAGCTTCGCCAGCAAGGGGCGGCGAGCTTCACTGTGATCAGTGCTTCGAAAGGGGCGGCTGAGGGATGTGTGGATTTGAGTGAGGTTGAAATTGTGAATGCCAAGGGTGAGCTGATCAATAATCCAAGGGATGTTTTCCGCTTCAGCTCTTCTTATGACTCCAGTTTTCTGATCACCAAACTAAACATCAGTGATCAGCTTTGCTAAGCGAAGTCTTTCTTGCGAGCTGCGATTTGGTGGCAGCCAGTTTAGGAATTTGTGACTGCGGAGCAACAGTCACAAATCAAATTGAGTATCAAATTTGTGCAAGTGAAAAACTGAATGAAACTAAGACGATACGGACGGTGTCCACCCAGGCCTCTCCAAAGGAACTCTGTCGCTTCTACGCCAACGGCACCATTGATGTTCCCACCCTTACAATCATCGAGGCATACGTTGACCTCAATTCACGTACCTGCATCGGTGACGAACCGATTTCAACAAGCAATAATTCATCTCTGCAGACTCAGCTGAGGGATTTTCTCTTTGCGAGTTCTAGTCAGGCTTTCGCCACCTGGTTGCCGGGAGGCGAAATCGAGATTGACGAACCAGCGGTCTTCTTCGTGAGATTTGATGACTCTATTCAGCAAGGGAACCTGCTGGGTCGACAGGCCAGCATTCGATTCCAAGCCGCTGGCCATCGGTGGGAGTTTTCAGATGGCACCAATTTGTTTGGAAGAGATGTCGAGAAGACGTTCACAACTGAGGGGGCTCATACGGCAGTGGCCTGGGTCAAGGTTAGAGTCGATTACCGCTTTGGGTCGGAGGACTGGGTTCAAAACTCATTCCAGGCTGAGCTGAAAAGCAATCTGTTGGAATTGGGGGTGGTGGAGCGTCCGCGCAGGAGCCTGTTGGTTGAGGGCTAATCAGGCAACTTTCAGCTTGGATTCATATAACCTTCAAATTTGTTGACCATAATCGAGTCAGCTACGAAAGGGTTGAAATGTCCGAGTTCCAAAGAGGCGAAAGCCAGTTCGTTTTCTCCTCTCCCTATGTCGCTCCGAAGCCAGCTGAACAGCCGCGTCCTAAGCGGAAAGGGTTGCTTGGGATTGCAGCGCTGGCGATGTCTAGCGCGTTAGTTGGCGGCATCATCGGCTCATCCGCCTTTTCAGTTTCCTACTTTGGCGCTATCCAGCCTGCACCGGTTGTCGTCAACAACGTTGAGCAGGTCAACTGGGTCACCGGGGCTGCCTCTGAGGCGGGTCCTGCGGTTGTCACTCTCTGGGTTGAATCACCTTCAAACAGCGGCTCAGGTTCAGGAGTTATTTTGACGGAAGATGGTTACATTCTCACCAACGCTCACGTGGTGACTCTGAGTGGATCAACCAACAATCCGGATCTTTCAGTGAAGCTTTGGGATGGAACAGTTCTTCGAGCAGAGCTGGTTGGTTATGACACTGTCTACGATCTTGCAGTTATCAAAGTTCCGGCTACCGGACTTAAATCTATTAAGTTTGCTGATTCCGCTGACTTGAATGTTGGTCAAAATGTTGTGGCAATCGGTGCTCCACTTGGGCTTGCATCAACAGTCACGGAGGGAATCATTTCCGCTCTAAACAGAACGATTCGCGTTGCATCGGCAGAGGTGAGCGAAGAGCCAGGTCTTCAGTTCTGGACAGGAACCGGGGAATCAATCACCATTCAGGTCATTCAGACCGATGCGGCAATCAACCCTGGTAATTCTGGGGGTGCATTGGTTAATGAAAAGGGAGAACTGGTTGGAGTGAACGTTGCAATTGCGACTGCTGGCAGTGGGGAAGCAGGATCAATTGGCGTTGGTTTCGCTATTCCCTCGAACACAGCTAATCGCATTGCACAGGAAATCATGTCTACTGGCAAAGCAACCCACGGTCTGCTGGGTGCAATGGTCAGGGATAACTCTGAAGGGGGTTCAGGTTTCTCGACTGGAGCACTTGTTGATCAAGTGACTGAGGGCGGTGCTGCTGAGGCGGCCGGAATTCGTGGAGGGGACGTGGTTATTGAGTTTGCTGGTCAGACTGTCACATCGGCTGCCGATTTGACTGCCATGGTTAGAGCTCAACCCGCTGGGGCTGAAGTCAAAGTGACGGTCATTCGTGATGGTGAGACCAAAGTCTTTACAGCGAAGCTGGGCGATGCCGAGGACTTAAACTAGGCGCAATGACGGAGCAAACCAAAGAACAAATAGAGCAGGTCGAGGCAGGCGACCATGAGCGATACTCCCACTATGTAAAAAAGAACAAAATAGTGGAGTCGGCTGTGATGGGTAATGCTGTCGAAGCACTCTGCGGAAAGATCTGGGTCCCTTCGAGAGATCCGGAGCGGTTTCCCGTTTGCCCCACGTGTAAAGAGATCTACGAAAAGCTAAAGAACTAGCTGTAAATAGTCGGTATGGCTGGGTCACCCTTCGACAAACGCAGCGCATCAGGCCTAAGTTCGGCTCTTGCAACTAGGTGATGTTCTCTCGCCAACTTCACACCCTGTGCCCCAAGGAGTGTTGGGTCTGGAGTCACATCAAACAGAATTTTTTGCAGTTTGCGTCCAGACTTCTTCCCAATCAATTCCGCAGATGCAAAGCCACCATTCATTTCTCGGTAGGCAATCTTTTTTCCACCCCTGGATGTCTTATTTTTTGACTTCTTGGCAACATCCACCCAGGAGTTCCCTTTTTTATGAGATACAAGCTTGTAGACAAAACCAACCGTTGGGTGACCGGAACCGGTGACTACCGACGTTCCAACTCCAAAACGATCAACTGGAGCCGAGGCAAGAGCTGCAATTGTGTATTCGTCCAAATCGCTCGTTAGAACAATCTTGGTATCCCTTGCACCAAGTCGATCGAGTTGCTCCCTGACCTCTGTGGCGGTAGCAGCGAGATCGCCAGAGTCAATTCGCACAGCCGCCACTTTTCCATTTGTGAGCTTGACAGCAAGGTTGACTGCCTTGGTTATGTCATAAGTGTCAACTAGAAGAGTGGTATTTACTCCCAATGCTTCAATCTGTGCTCTGAATGCTTCCTCTTCACTGTCGTGCAGAAGGGTAAACGAGTGGGCAGAAGTCCCCATGGTTGGTATTCCCCAAAGCTTTCCAGCTTGCAAGTTGCTGGTTGCATCAAAACCAGTGATGAAGGTAGCTCTTGCTGCCGCGACAGCACTCTCTTCCTGTGTCCGTCTTGACCCCATTTCAACAAGCGAGCGCCCTTTGGCGACCGAGTGCATTCTTGCTGCGGCAGAGGCAACAGCAGAATCGTGGTTCAGGATAGAAAGAATGAGTGTCTCGAGAACTACTGCCTGCGCAAACGGTGCGGTCACAGTAAATACAGGGGAGCCGGCGAAGAAAAGCTCCCCCTCCTGATATCCATCGATCTTTCCAGCGAATTTATAAGAAGCCAAGTAATCCAGAGTTTTTTGATCGACCACTTGATTTTGCTTCAGGTAGGAGAGGTCACTGTCAGTGAATTTGAAATCACGTATCGCTTCGAGCAATCTGCCTGTCCCTGCTAGGACGCCATATCGTCGCCCCGCTGGCAGAGAACGGGTGAAGACCTCAAATACACACTGCCTTTCTGCCTTTCCAGAATGGAGAGCGGCCTGAACCATCGTGAGTTCATAGCGATCGGTCAGCAGAGCACGGGACACGCCACCAGCCTAGTGACGCGCATGGGTGCACCCTAGACTTGCCCTGTGGATTCAAGGCCAATTGGGATATTCGATTCAGGTGTAGGTGGCCTAACAGTTGCCCGAGCAATCATTGACCAGTTACCCAATGAGTCAATTGTCTATGTTGGCGACACTTTGAATTCCCCCTATGGCACCAAGACACTGGCTGAGGTAAGAAGCCTGGCTCTAAAAGTGATGGATGAACTGGTTGCTTCGGGAGTAAAGATCTTGGTAATTGCCTGCAATTCTGCCTCAGCTGCCGTCCTCAGAGATGCGCGTGAGAGATACACAGATGGAGCTGGCGTTCCGGTGGTCGAGGTAATTCAGCCGGCTGTAAGAAGTGCAGTGGCAACCAGCCATAACAAGAGGGTCGGGGTGATTGGAACAACGGCGACAATTACCTCTGGAGCATACGAGGATGCCTTTGCTGCAGCCGTGGATTTCCAGATCAGTTCCGCGGCTTGTCCAGCCTTCGTTGACTATGTCGAGCGAGGGATAACATCTGGCCCGGAACTTCTCAAACTCGCTGAGGAATACTTGGCCCCGATTAAGGCAGCGAATGTTGACACACTGGTTCTTGGCTGCACACACTATCCGCTTCTCAAGGCTGCAATTGCCTATGTCATGGGCGAGGGAGTGAACTTAGTTTCTTCGGCAGATGAGACGGCTAAGGATGTATTTAGGGTTCTAACAGAACACGAACTGCTTGCACCTAGTGATCAAAAACCCAACTATTCCTTCTTTGCTACCGGTGACGCTCAAGACTTTGAAAGGCTAGCTAAGCGATTCCTTGGTCCAGAGGTGAGTGGTGTTAGGCATATGGAAGGAAAAAGGTAAGTTGAGAAAAGACTCTAGGCAAGACCACGACTTGCGAGTAGTGACTATCGAGCGCAACTACACAATCCACGCAGAGGGATCAGTCTTGGTTTCCTTCGGGAATACAAAAGTTCTTTGCAATGCTTCCTTCACCGCAGGAGTTCCTAGATTCAAAAAAGATTCGGGTGAAGGCTGGGTAACGGCGGAATACGCGATGCTTCCTCGAGCAACCAACGAAAGAACAGACAGAGAGAGCGTTAAGGGAAAACTTGGTGGTAGGACCCATGAAATTTCTCGTCTCATCGGCCGAGCCCTCAGAGCTGTAATTGACTTCAAAGCACTGGGTGAAAACACCATTGTTATTGACTGCGATGTCATCCAGGCCGACGGTGGTACCCGCACCGCTGCAATTACAGGCGCTTTTGTTGCAGTTGCGGATGCTCTTTACTGGGCCAAGAAAAAAGGATTAATCCCAGCTAATGCGCGGCCAATTCTTGACACTGTCTCTGCTGTGTCAGTAGGTGTTGTGGATGGGCGGGTCCTTTGTGATCTGGCGTATGAGGAAGATGTCCGTGCTGAGACAGACATGAATGTTGTGGTGACTGGCAGAGGATTGTTTGTCGAGGTACAGGGAACTGCTGAAGCAGCACCTTTTTCAAGAGAAGAACTAGATGCACTGCTGTCTGTTGCAATTCAGGCAAATGAGAAACTAGCCAAGCTGCAGAAGGACTCACTTGGAGATAACTTGGTGCTCGCTTGAGGGAAATTGTTTTTGCAACCGGGAATGCACACAAACTAGAAGAAGCCTCTCAGATAGTCTCACTGAGAGCTCCTCTAATAAAAGTGCTGCAATTCGATGGACCATCTCCTCAGGAGACTGGTATCTCGTTCCTTGAAAACGCTCGAATCAAGGCCCAAGCAGCCAAAGCTGCGACTGGAAAGCCTGCCTTTGCAGATGACTCAGGTATCTGCGTTGACGTTATGGGTGGAGCACCTGGGATTTTCTCTGCGGGATGGTCTGGAACACGTTCGGACGAGGCAAATTGCAATTTGCTATTGACGCAACTTGCTGACATTCCTGAAGGACAAAGACAGGCAAGTTTTGTTTGCACAGTTGTCTACGTGGATAATGACACGGAAATCAGTTTCACGGGCGTCTGGCCTGGATCAATATCCCTCTCAGCTCGGGGTGCAGCTGGCTTTGGTTACGATCCGGTTTTTATTCCAGACGGTTTTGAAGTTACTGCTGCCGAGCTTGAGCCAAAATTGAAAAACTCCATGTCACATAGATTTTTGGCATTAGTTCAGCTGGCGGATTTTCTTTCCAAATAGCGCCCCCAGCAGGATTCGAACCTGCGCACCCGCCTCCGGAGAGCGGCGCTCTATCCCCTGAGCTATGGGGGCCATTTATTTGAGCCTAGCATTGAGGCTGTAGTGAAATTTGGAGGAGCAATGACACTTCGATTACCAGACCGATGGATTTGGGACAGTTGGTATGTCTGGGATGGAGACCTCTGTCACGCTTTTTATTTATGCGCATCAAGAGGTCTGTACGACCCAAATAGAAGACATAGAAATACCAACATTGGGCATGCAATTTCTAAAGACTTAAAGAATTGGGAAATTCTCCCCGATGCTCTTTCTCCAAGCGACTCACCTGCTTGGGATTCTTGGACAACTTGGACGGGAAGTGTCGTGAAGGCAGACGATGGTCGCTGGTGGATGTTTTACACCGGAACTTCCAGAGAAACTAATGGCGATGTTCAAACCATCGGAGCGGCAACATCGGATGACCTTATTACTTGGACAAAGCACCAGGCAAATCCTCTCGTTCAGGCAGATTCGACCTGGTATGAAAAGCTGGCTGACGAGACTTGGCACGATGAAGCATGGAGAGATCCGTGGGTCTTCAAGTCTGAAAAAGATAATCAGTGGCACATGCTGGTTACGGCCAGAGCTAAGGGAGGCTCAGATCGATATCAAGGTGTAATGGGCCATGCAGTTTCCAAGAATCTAGAAACTTGGTCGGTTCTGCAACCGCTTTCAGTATCGGGCCAAGGATTCGCTCAATTGGAAGTTTTTCAATTTGCTGAGGTAGATGGGGTCCCCATAATCCTGTTCTGTTGCGGCTGGAGAGAACTTGATGATCAGCGACTGGCAGCCATTGGAAACTTGGACGCAACCTACTCTGTTGCCTGCGACCCAGATTTGAAAAACATTGACTTTACTAGGGCTAAACCCTTTCTGCACAACCCTGTCTATGCTGCACGGCTCGTGCAAAATCCAAAAGGAGACTGGTTTTTACTGGGATTTGTGAACGAAGTTGACGGTGAATTTGTAGGCGAAATTTGCGATCCAATTCCAGTTACCGCTTCCTTTGAGGATGGGCTAGTGGTGAGGTCCTAATTTGTAAAAACTGTAAGCGGTTACAAATTGTTATAAAAAACTACCAATTACACCCTTCGACTTCACCCCAGGTTCGTTACCTTAAGTTTTACGCACAGTGTCCGTCATGTTTTCTGTGCGCCAACGAAAGGACGTAAACGAATGAAGAAATCTTCCAAGTTTGTTGCACTTTCTGCTGCATCTCTGCTGGTTCTTGCCGGCTGTGCTGCTGAAGGTGGAACGGAAGAGGTCGTAGACACCGACTCATTGCCTGCAGGTGATGGCAAGGTCAGCATCTACGGTGGCTACGGTGAGGCTCAGGGTAAGGCTTTCCAGCAGGCACTGACCGAGTGGGGCGAGGCAAACGGCATTGAGGTTACATTCACTCAGCTAGCAGCCTTTGACACCGACATTGTTGCCGCGATTGAGTCAGGCCAGGAGCCAGACATCGCTATGTGGCCACAGCCAGGAGGATTGAAGAACCTTGCTGAGTACCTGGTTCCTCTAAAGGATGTATTTGACATCAATGTTCCACTGAGCACTCTGGTGCCAGGTTGGGACTCACTCGCAGTCGTTGATGGAGAAATCTACGGTCTGCCTGTCTCGGCAAACCAGAAGTCATTGGTTTTCTACAACCCACAGGCATTTGCTGCAAATGGATACTCAGTTCCAACCTCTGAAGCTGAACTAAAGGCTCTTGAGGAGCAGATCAAGTCTGATGGTTCTGGTTACCCATGGTGTGCGGGAATCGAGTCCGGTGGAGCAACTGGTTGGGCTTTCACCGACTGGATGGAGCAGTATGTTCTAGCTCTGCACGGTCCAGAGGTCTACGCACAATGGATTACTGGTGACGTTGACTTCGCAGGTGCTGAAGTATCAGCTGCTGCTGATGCAGTTGCTGCTCGACTACTTGCAGAGGGTCAGGTTAACGGTGGTGGTGTTGCAATGGCAACCGATCCATTCGGAAACACCGCACCTTTGTTTGAGACCGGAGGCAAGGCTGCTGGTCAGTGCTTCATGCTGCGCCAAGGATCATTCATCACCTCTTTCATGCCTGAAGATGTTCAGGCTGAAATTGCTGCTGGTGACTACAGCCGCGTAGACGTGTTCCCAATTCCAGCACCTGAGGGTGGTCAGGCTGCCGTTATCGGTGGTGGAGACCTGTTCGGTGTCTTTGATGGACACGTTGACCAGGATGTTGCCAAGGTTGCTGCATTTATTTCAAGCCCAGATGTCTTGAAGTACCAGGTTGCAACTGGAGACCTATCCCCACACAAGACCTTTGACTCTTCGCTCTACCCGAACGCATTGTCAAAGAAGATTGGTGAGGCTCTAGCAGGTGCAGCTGTATTCGGCTTCGATGCATCTGACCAGATGCCTGCCGAAGTTAACGCTCAGTTCTGGACTTCTGGAACTGACTTCGTTGCTGGCCGAGTCAGCTGGCAAGAAGCTGCGGAGACAATAGACAGCAAGTACTAATCTTTGATTAGTTCTCGGTAAGCCTGTTGGTGTCACTTGGCACCAACAGGCTTATCACTCCAAGTAGTAAACGGAAGGAGCGAGAGTGATAGGCGACATTCTTTTTGCTCTCTTTTCCATAGCAGTAGGGATTGCTGTTAGTTATGGTCTCTATTGGTTACTAAATCGCCTTATTTCACTTCTGCCCAATCGAATCCTCAAAAAGGTTCAGTGGACTGCGTTTCTAACTCCTGCACTTGTTTTGGTCACTTTGATCCTTGTGATGCCAATTATTCAAACAATTATTTGGTCGTTCATGGACGACCGGGTCAAAGAATTTGTTGGGGTTGAAAATTATGTGGCACTTCTAACGAACCCAACATTTCTCGGCGTTTTGTTCAACAACTTTTTGTGGGTGCTGGTCGTGCCTGCGATAACAGTGGCTATTGGAACGGCAGTTGCGACTCTTTCAAATCAGGTTGGACCGACCAGAGAACGAATCTTCAAGTCCCTGATTTTCATGCCAATGTCAATCAGTTTCGTAGCTGCCGCCACAATTTGGTCTTTTGCATATGCTTACGTCCCTCCTGGAAGACCCGAGGTTGGTCTACTGAATGCGCTTGTGAAACTGTTGGGGGGAGAGGCTCAGCCATGGATCACTCTCGATGCAGGACGACTGAACTCCTTTCTTCTAATGGCAGTCCTTGTGTGGTTGCAGGTCGGCTACTCGATGGTGATCATCTCGGCCGCCATCAAGGCTGTCCCAGAAGAGACTTTGGAGGCTTCCAGAATTGATGGAGCAAATGCCTGGCAAATCTTCTATCGCATAATCCTTCCGCAGGTGTGGGGAACGGTGATGTCAGTCTTTGTTACCGTCTTGATTTTGGTGATGAAGATCTTTGATGTGGTTTTGGCAATGACGAGAGGAAATTTCAACACCTCGGTTCTCGCGCTCGAGTGGTACTCCGCGTTCTATGTCGGTCGTGACTATGGCCCAGCATCCGCAATTGTTGTAATCCTCTTCGTCTTGATTGTTCCTCTCATGTACATTCAAATTCGCACTGTAAAGAGGCAGGAGGAACTTCGGTAATGAAGACCTTGACTCGTTTTGTGCGTAAATCAAATCTCGGGAGCACTCTCGCCCTGCTACTCCTCACTGGCATCTGGTCAATCCCAACCATCGGCTTGCTAATAACCAGTTTGCGCAGGAGATCAGATGCTGAAGTCTCTGGTTGGTGGGAAGCTGTTTTCAATCCACTCGAGCAGTTCTGGACAATTGATGCTTACCGAGCTTCGATTGAAGGAGGAATGCTAGACGCTCTGGTCAATACCTTTGCGGTCACCATTCCAGCAACTGTTTTGCCGCTGATGATTGCGGCTAACGCGGCCTATGCGTTTACCTTTTTGAACTTCAAGGGAAAAGAATTCTTTTTTGCACTGCTTGTGGGTCTAATGGTCGTTCCCCTGCAGGCAGCCTTGCTTCCAGTTCTGAGGGCAATGGTTGATTTCCAAAGAGCATTTGATATTCAGTTAACTGGAACATATGCGTCCGCCTGGATTGTCCACTCTGCTTTTGCGCTACCACTTGCGATTTATATAATTCGCAACTACATGCTCACGATTCCAAACTCTTTGATTGAGGCAGCAAGAATTGATGGAGCTAGCTACTACAAGATTTTCTGGTCGTTGGTTCTCCCTCTATCGGTTCCAGCAATTGCTTCGTTCGCAATCTTCCAATTTCTATGGGTTTGGAATGACTACCTGATTGCTTTCATATTCGTTGGACCAAACAAACCAGTTATGACTTACGAACTCTTGACTCTGCTCGGGCAATACGGTGAAGGCTGGCAAGATGTTGCTGCGGGTGCGTTTATTTCACTCGTCATTCCACTGTTAGTTTTCTTTGGTCTTCAGAGATACTTCATCCGTGGCCTAACGGCGGGTTCCGTCAAGTAACAGTCCTTTAGTTTGGGGGCAGTTCGCGGGTATGATTTAGGTTCACCGTCGAACCCAACAATCACCCCACACAAGGATTAGTCGTGACCCCCGAACAGCTGAGTCGAGCCATTTCGGAGGCGGTTGCTGCCCTGGTTTCCGAAGGAAAGATTTCAACGGCTCCTGACATTGGACCAGTGGTGGTCGAGAGGCCTAAGAATCGCGAACATGGCGATTGGGCTACCAACATTGCCATGCAGTTGGCCAAGAAGCTGTCGATGCCGCCAAGGGAACTCGCTGAGCTCGTTGCTGACAGGCTCAAGCAGGTTGCTGGAGTTGAGCAAGTTTCAGTTGCGGGACCAGGATTTATCAATTTATTTGTTTCCGACGCGGCAGCGGGTGCTCTGGCTAAGGAGATAGTTGATGCGGGATCAAGATATGGGCTTTCAAATGCGCTGGCAGGGCAAAAGCTAAATCTTGAGTTTGTTTCGGCAAATCCCACGGGACCTATTCATCTTGGTGGTACAAGGTGGGCGGCGGTGGGGGATTCCCTGGCAAGAATTCTTCAGTCCCAGGGTGCTGAAGTGACGCGCGAGTATTACTTCAATGACCACGGGGCTCAGATTGATCGCTTTGCCAAGTCTCTTATGGCGGCAGCACTCGGACAGCCAACTCCTGAAGATGGATATGCAGGTGCATACATATCTGAGATTGCAGGACAAATTGTCAAAGTTGCACCGCTGATTCTTCAATTGGGCCCAGAAGAAATGCAGGAAGAGTTTCGCAGGCTTGGTGTTGAGATGATGTTTGATCAAATCAAGCGTTCAATGCACGATTTTGGTGTTGATTTTGATGTCTTCTTTCATGAAAACTCGCTCTATGAATCCAAGGCAGTAGAGCATGCGGTTGAAAGGCTTCGACAGCTCGGACATATGTTTGAACAAGATGGCGCTCTGTGGCTTAGGTCCTCTGCACTTGGTGATGAAAAAGACAGGGTTGTAATCAAGAGTGACGGCGAGGCCTCTTATATCGCAGGCGATATTGCCTACTACCTTGATAAGAGGAACAGGGGCTTCGATAAGGCGATTTACATGCTGGGTGCGGATCATCACGGCTATATAGGTCGTATGCATGCAGTCTGTGCAGCTTTTGGCGATGAACCAGGAAAGCACATGGAGATACTGATCGGCCAGATGGTCAGCCTTGTGCGCGCAGGTGAGCCAGTGCGAATGTCTAAGCGAGCTGGAAATGTAGTGACAATTGAAGATTTGGTTGACGCAGTTGGAGTCGATGCTTCCAGATACGCACTCGTTCGGTCTTCCATCAACTCAACGTTGGATATCGACCTTGAGGTGCTTGCCAAGAGAACCAATGACAATCCTGTGTTCTATGTTCAATATGCGCACGCTAGAACCAAGCAAGTAGATCGAAATGCTGTATCTCTGAATGTTGACAAAAGTGAATTTGAACCTGGACTCCTTTCTAGCGAGGCAGAGGGGGAACTTTTAGCAAAACTGTCTGAATATCCCAGAGTCCTGGGTCAAGCTGCTGAGTTCCGCGAGCCTCATCGAGTGGCTCGGTACTTAGAGGAGGTTGCTGGAAGTTATCACCGCTTCTACGACAACTGTCGAATTCTTCCCCTACCCGCCAAGCCAATTGAAACTATTCACCGAACCAGACTTTGGCTAAACGATGCCGCAGGTGTTGTGCTGGCTAATGGTTTGAACCTAATGGGCGTATCCGCCCCAGAGAGGATGTAGAAGTGAACAATCCTCTTGCACCGAGCTGGCTTCAAAGTTCAAAAACTCTGTCAAAAGAAATTTGGTCCGCCAACTGCCGAAGAAATAAAAACGGGGAAATTGAGATAGGTGGCGTGGCGGTAACCGAATTAGTTAGGCAGTTTGGCTCACCCCTATATGTAATTGACCAGGCTGATTTTGAGAACAGACTCAAAGAGGTCAAAGACGCATTTGAGTTTGCGGCTCGAAGTATCGGTACTGAAGTGAAGCTCTACTACGCTTCAAAAGCTTTGCTGACTTCCGACGTTGCCCGTTGGGCTACAAATGCCGGGTATGCAATTGACGTTTCAACAGGCGGGGAATTAGCGGTTGTTCTTGCTGCTGGAATCAAGGGCAACCAAATTGGTGTGCATGGGAACAATAAGTCACTGATTGAAATAGGCAGAGCAGTTACCAATGACGTTTCAGCCATCGTCATTGACTCTGAGTTGGAAATCGAAAGAATTGCCGCAGCCGCTGGGGCCCAGGACAAGATTCAGCCGGTCAGGCTTCGAGTCAACACAGGTGTTCATGCACACACCCATGAATACCTTGCGACTAGCCGTGAAGATCAAAAATTTGGTGTCGCTATGTCTGACGTTTTGAATTTAGTGGGAAAGATTAGATCCCATAGCCACCTGAGATTCCTAGGTCTTCACTCACACATCGGCTCGCAGATTTTCGCTACTGAGGGCTTCATTGCTGCAGCAGATCGACTTTTGGACTTGCAGAAGCAGTTACTTGAACACGGAGAGGTTCCAGAACTCAACTTGGGCGGTGGATTTGGTGTCGCCTACACAACTGGCGACAAACCATTACCCCTCGCCGAAGTTGCCCAATCAATCACGACCTTCATAAAAAACAAATGTGAGCAGTTGAGAATCCCGGTTCCAAAGTTGGCTTTTGAACCTGGTCGAATAATTGCTGGACCAGCTGGCATAACTCTCTATACGGTTGGAACCATCAAGGACGTTGAAATAACAGATTCTGCAAAAGCTGAAAGAAGATACGTCAGTGTTGACGGAGGAATGAGTGACAATGCTCGTCCAGCACTCTATGGTGCCGAGTACACCGCGACCCTAGCTTCAAGGTCGTCTGATGAAAAGGATGTTCTAGCCCGAGTGGTTGGTAAGCACTGTGAGTCGGGGGACATAGTTGTTAACCACGCTCTTCTTCCCGAGGACTTATCAGTAAACGACTTGCTAGCGGTGGCAACTACAGGCGCTTACTGCTATTCGCTATCTTCTAACTACAACTATTTGACGCGTCCAGCGGTTGTGTCGGTTAAGCGTGGTGAGGCGAACCTGATGGTTAGAGCCGAGACGGAATCCGATTTGCTGGCCAAAGACATGGGATTGAAAGGACGATGATGGAAAGTAGTTATCGTCCAATTCGCGTTGCCCTGCTAGGGGCTGGGTCCGTTGGAGCTCAGGTGGCCAGATTGCTTTTAGAAAACAAAGACGAACTGGCCAAACGTGTCGGTGCAGAGCTTGAGCTGGTTGGAATTGCAGTTCGGGACAAGAAGGCCAAACGAAGCGCAGATTTTCCATCCAATCTCCTGACCGAAGACCCCAAGTCTCTTCTTGCAGGATCCGATATCGTAATTGAACTAATGGGTGGAATAGATCCGGCCTATGAGTTAATCAAGTCAGCCCTGAACTCTGGTGCTGATGTCGTTACAGCAAATAAAGCTCTGATTGCGGCCAAGGGCAATGAGCTCATTGAACTTGCTCAGCAATTGGGTGCGCAGCTTTACTACGAGGCAGCCGTTGGTGGTGCAATTCCAATCATTCGACCACTGAGAGAATCTCTAGCTGGCGACAAGATTAACCGTGTCATGGGAATAGTAAACGGAACCACCAACTACATACTGGATCAAATGGAATCTAAGGGCATGGACTTCCATGCGGCATTACTGGAGGCGCAGGCCCTCGGCTATGCGGAAGCTGATCCCACGGCAGATGTTGAAGGCTATGACGCAGCTAGTAAAGCGGCCATCCTTGCCTCACTTGCCTTTCACAGTGATGTTCCCGTTGAAAAAGTACACCGCGAGGGAATTTCTAAGATCACTCTTTCTCAAATTCAGACAGCGAAGAGTGCTGGATATTCACTGAAGCTATTGGCAATCAGCGAGAGAGTGGAGGGCGGAATGGTAGTTCGTGTTCACCCCACACTCATACCCATTAGTCATCCACTGGCTGCAGTTAGAGGGGCCTATAACGCTGTCTTTGTAGAGGCAGAAAGTGCTGGCCGACTCATGTTTTATGGTGCAGGCGCAGGCGGAAAACAGACTGCCTCAGCTGTTCTTGGAGATTTGGTTTCAGCAGCCAAGCGACACCTTGCTGGAGGGCCAGGACTTCCGACCTCAACGCACGCAAATCTTGATGTCCTGCCAGTCCAAGCGACCAGAACACGCTTCCAAATCACCCTGCAGGTTAGCGACCAACCGGGTGTGCTGGCCTCCATTGCCGGTGAGTTTGCGAACCAGGGGATAAGCGTCGAAACCGTAGCTCAATCCATGGCCAATGACGCTGCTGCCGCAGCCATGCTGACGATCATGACGCACATCGCATCGGAAGGTGACTTAGAGAAGGTCGTGGATTCTCTTTCGAAGAACAAGGCTGTGGTCTCTGTCGAATCAGTGCTGAGAGTAGAGGGAATCTAATGGCTCATCAGTGGCGAGGTGTCATCAGAGAGTATTTTGACCGTCTGCCATTTAGCGAATCTGATCCGATAGTCACCTTGGGAGAGGGTGGGACTCCACTTATTGAAGCCCCGGCACTCGCAAAACTTCTTGACGTTGGACGTGTGCACCTCAAGTTCGAGGGAATGAATCCAACTGGATCATTCAAAGATCGCGGAATGACAACAGCTGTTACCAAAGCGAAGGCTAGGGGAGCTAAAGCTGTAATTGCCGCTTCAACTGGTAATACCTCCGCATCAGCTGCTGCCTACGCCGTCAAAGCAGATATGCAGTCGGTAGTTTTGGTTCCTGCAGGAAAAATATCCTGGGGAAAACTCTCTCAAGCGGTGGCCCACAAAGCTCAAATACTCCAGGTCAGAGGAAATTTTGATGACTGCCTACGCATTGCGCGAGAGTTGAGCGAGAGCTATCCAGTTTTTTTGGTCAATTCAGTCAATCCCGATCGACTGCAGGGACAAAAGACTGCAGCTTTTGAAGTCGTAGATGTTTTGGGAGTTGCTCCTGACATCCACGCCATGCCACTGGGGAATGCGGGTAACATTTCTGCCTATCACCTTGGATATCGAGAAGACCTAGCCGCTGGCAGAATTTCTAAGTTGCCGAGATTGTTTGGTATCCAGGCCGAGGGCAGTGCACCGTTCATTAAGGGTGGTCCGGTGGCAAAGCCAGAAACCATTGCCACTGCAATTCGAATCGGCAACCCAGCATCATGGGATCTTGCGCAAGCTGCGAAATCAGAGACTAACGGCGCATTCGGTGCCGTTAGTGACAATGAAATCCTTTGGATGCACAGATTCCTTTCTCAGGAAACCGGTGTTTTTGTTGAGCCCTCGAGCGCCACTGGTGCCGCTGGGCTGTATAAGTTGAGCAAGTTGGGCGAACTCCGTGGAGTCAACGACGTGGTGATTACAGTTACCGGCCATGGTCTCAAGGATCCAGATTGGGCGCTCAAAGACTCACGCGGCAAAAAGATTAAGCCGAAGAAGGTTTCCGCTCAGGCCGTATCTGTCGCAGAAGTCCTTGGTCTGGAGAGGAACAGATGAAACTAACTGTCACTGTTCCAGCAACAAGCGCAAACCTCGGTCCAGGTTTTGATTCTTTGGGCATGGCGCTGGCTCATTACGACCAGTACACCCTTGAGACCATGGAATCCGGACTAGAAATTGAAATCACCGGTGAAGGTGCAAAGACTGCAGCTCGCGATGAAAGCAATTTGATTTACAAGGCAATCAAATTGGTTTTTGAGTCGCTGGGCGAAAAGCTGCCTGGCATCAGGCTTACCTGCAAAAACTCAATACCCCATGGACGAGGAATGGGATCTTCCGGAGCTGCCGTGGCAGGCGGCGTGATGCTAGCCGCCGGACTGCTAGCAAATCTAAATCTCACTGAACAGCAGCTGCTTGAATTTGCAACCAAACTTGAGGGGCATCCGGACAATGTTGCACCCGCGCTCTTCGGAGGTCTGACCATTGCCTGGGTTGATGAGGATGGTCCTCATCACAAAAAACTTACAGTTCATAGAGGCATATCACCGCTTGTTCTAGTTGCACCTAATGAGATGTCCACAAAGTTGGCACGCAGCTTGCAGCCAGATTCTGTCCCTCACACCGACGCAGTGTTTAACGTCTCTAGATCCGCTCTGCTGGTTGCGGCTTTGACCCAAAGCCCAGAGCTCATGATGGCGGCCACCGAGGATCGACTTCATCAGAACTACAGGGCTAGCGCTATGCCAATTACCAGCGACCTAATTGCCGCCCTGAGGAAAAATGGTCACCCAGCCGTGGTTTCAGGCGCTGGTCCATCAGTTCTGGTGCTGGAGTATGACCCACAAATGCGCCTTGAGGCTATTGAGCTTGTAAGGAGGAGTTTTCCAGACTGGTTGCCCCTGGCGCTTGCGGTTGATTTCAAAGGTGCTAGTCTTGAGGGGCAGTTCGGATCCGGCAGTTAGCAAGCCCCACTGCATCTTCAATCAAAATCTGAAACGCGGCTTTGCCGTGAAGAAATGAGAAATAACAACAATGGTTGATAACCAAGAAGAGAAGCCAGCAAAACGTTCTCGTCGAGTCAGTTCGACGGCTTCCAAAAAAGAAAAGCCCGAAACTAAGGATTCCGCCGCTAAGTCTGAGGCAGCTGAAACTAAGGCCTCCTCAAGTAAGTCAAACGAGACAAGAGCCAGCGAAGACAAGAGCGAGCGAGAGTCAGCTCCAGAGCGCGAGGTTAGAGAAGATCGCGAGACCAGGGCGAGTGACCGCGAGCACTCCCGCGATCGAGACGATGACCGTCGAAACCGAAACCGTCGTGGACGTTTCCGTGATCGTGATCGCAGACGCAATCAAGAGGACTCAGAGCCAGAGATTTTGGAAGATGATGTCCTGATACCAGTTGCTGGAATCTTGGACGTCCTCGACAATTACGCATTCTTGAGAACTTCCGGGTATCTTCCTGGGCCAAACGATGTCTACGTTTCCCTCGGGCAGGTAAAGAAGTATGGGCTTCGCAAGGGTGATGCAATTATCGGTTCTATTCGCCAGCCACGTGAGGGTGAGAACCAGAGGCAAAAGTTCAACGCTCTTGTCAAAGTCGAGTCAGTCAATGGTCAGACCCTTGAAGAGTCGGGTGGACGGGTTGAATTCAACAAGCTAACCCCTCTGTATCCAGACACCAGACTTCGCCTCGAGACCGATCCGAAGAAACTAACCACAAGAATCATTGACTTGGTGTCACCTATCGGTAAGGGTCAGCGCGGTCTGATTGTTTCTCCTCCGAAGGCTGGAAAGACACTAGTTCTGCAGGCAATTGCAAATGCCATCACATCCAACAATCCTGAGGTTCACTTGATGGTTGTTCTCGTTGATGAGCGCCCAGAAGAAGTCACTGATATGCAGCGCACTGTGAAGGGTGAGGTGATTGCCTCCACTTTCGATCGTCCTGCAGATGACCACACCACTGTTGCCGAGCTTGCTATTGAGAGAGCGAAGCGACTCGTGGAACTCGGACACGATGTCGTTGTTCTGCTTGACTCCATTACACGTTTAGGGCGCGCCTACAACCTTTCAGCGCCGGCCAGTGGTCGCATCCTCTCGGGTGGTGTTGATTCTTCAGCGCTATATCCTCCTAAGAGATTCTTTGGTGCTGCGCGAAACATTGAAAACGGTGGATCACTCACCATCATCGCCACAGCGCTGGTCGAGACCGGTTCGAAGATGGATGAAGTTATCTTCGAAGAGTTCAAGGGAACTGGAAACATGGAGCTTAGGCTCTCTCGTCAGCTCGCTGACAAGAGAATCTTCCCAGCGGTTGACATCAACGCCTCTGGAACTCGTCGTGAAGAAATGCTGATGAGTCCTCAAGAGACGAAGATTATTTGGAAGCTGCGTCGAGCTCTAGCTGGTCTCGAGCAGCAGCAGGCACTCGAGCTTGTGCTTAACAGACTGAAGGAAACAGCCAGCAATGTGGAGTTCCTTCTCATGCTCGAGAAGTCGATGCCTGTTCCTACCGAGACTGACTCGGAGTAGCTTTGCTCGATTCGCTTGCAGGACTTAGATCCGAGCACGCGAGTCTGCAAACGCAGCTCAGCGACTCGGCGGTTCACTCAAACCCGGCGCTGGCTAAGAAGCTGAATCGTCGCTACGCCGAGCTGACAGCAATTCTGCAGGCAGACGATGATGTGAAGCGACTGGAAGAAGACTTCACTGCGACGAAGGAATTGGCAGGCGAGGATGAGACTTTTGCCGCTGAATTGCCTTTGCTTGAGGAGCAAATTACTGCCGCCAAAGAAAAGCTTCGTCGACTGCTAATTCCTCGCGACCCAGATGATGGTCGCGATGTGATTATGGAAATTAAGGCTGGAGAAGGTGGAGCGGAAAGTGCTCTCTTTGCGGCCGATCTTCTGCGTATGTATATGTATTACGCCACTAGCAAAGGCTGGAAGGCAGAACTTCTAGACAAGACCGAGAGCGATTTAGGCGGCATCAAGGACTGTCAGGTGGCAATCAAGTCAAACTCCTCTGACCCTGCCCAAGGAGTCTGGGCGCATTTGAAGTATGAAGGTGGTGTCCACAGGGTCCAGCGCGTTCCCGTGACCGAGGCCCAGGGACGTATCCACACTTCTGCCGCTGGAGTTCTAGTTTTTCCCGAGGTTGATGAACCAGAGGAAGTTGAAATTGCTCCAAATGACATCAGAGTTGATGTCTTTCGATCCTCAGGACCAGGTGGTCAGTCGGTGAACACGACTGACTCGGCGGTTCGAATCACTCACATCCCTACGGGCATTGTTGTCTCGATGCAAAACGAGAAGTCCCAGCTGCAAAATCGTGAAGCGGCAATGCGGGTCCTTCGAGCACGCCTGCTTGCTGCTCAGCAAGAAGCAATTGAGGCTGAACAGTCAGCTCAGAGAAAAACTCAGGTTAGAACAGTTGATCGTTCGGAAAGAATCCGCACCTATAACTTTCCCGAAAACCGGATAGCTGATCACAGAACTGGTTACAAGGCCTACAACCTTGATCAAGTGATGGAGGGAGCTTTGGAGCCGATTGTGCAGTCCGCAATTCAAATGGACGAAGAGGCTCGATTGGCAGCCATCCAAGGCAACTGATGAAGTTTGTAGAAGCACTTGCTTTCGCCAAAGATCAACTGACTCTTGCTGGGGCACCAAGCCCCGAAGCTGACGCCTACTGGCTGCTAGCACATGCAATTGGATCAACGCGAGCAGAAGTGCTGACCCGCATAACGTTTGATTTGGGGCTTACCGATCAGCAGCTTGAAATATTTAATTCGTCTTTAGAGCAGAGGCTGCAACGCATTCCACTTCAGCACATCACCGGGACCGCTCCGTTCAGGGCGTTAGAGCTCAAAGTTGGGTCAGGAGTTTTTATCCCCAGATTTGAAACAGAGCAGGTCACTCAAATCGGGATTGACTTTCTTCGCTCGCTTCCTGGAAAACCCAGGGCCGTAGATGTTGGAACTGGTTCAGCTGCCATAGCCATTTCGCTCGCGAAGGAAACGAATGCCCAGGTGTGGGCAATTGAAAAATCCCCAGAGGCAGCGGAATTTGCCAAAGCAAACATTGCCTCATCAAGAGCCGAGGTAGAACTTGTGGTTGGGGATTTCGTAGAGCTCTTACCGACCATAAGAGAAATGGACTTAGTGATTTCCAATCCTCCATACATTCCTTATGGGGCAGTACCCATTGATCCAGAGGTAAGAGACTTTGATCCCGAGCTTGCTTTGTATTCAGGCGAAGATGGCCTGGATGCAATCAGGGAGCTGATAGCGCTCGCTCCAATCAGTCTTCGTGAGGGCGGATTACTGGTGATTGAACATGCAGACGGACAGTCAGATTTTGTGCGTGAACTACTATTGAGTGCAGGTTACGGCGGAGTTACAGTGCATCCAGATCCAACTGGAAGACTGAGATCCGTTAGTGGCATCAGGAGGTAGCTGGAGTGCCAAGCGTATTTGACTGCTCTGTCGACACTGAACTACTCAGTGGATTTCGCCAGGCTCGAATGTCTTTGGACAGACAAGAGCTGGTTGTCCTTCCCACTGACACCGTTTATGGAATCGCAGCGAATGCATTTAGTCCAAAGGCCGTTGAAAATCTATTAAATGCCAAAGGACGCGATCGAACTTCACCTCCACCAGTACTTATTCCAAAAGTGGAAACCCTCTCAGCATTGGCAACTGATCTTCCACTAGTTGCGAATCAACTGGCAGCTGCATTTTGGCCAGGAGCTCTAACAATGGTCCTAAAGGCCCAGCGTTCTTTGGAATGGGATCTTGGTGAAACGAGGGGAACGGTTGCATTGAGGGTCCCTGATCACAAAATCACCTTGGCACTATTGGAAGATGTCGGACCGCTTGCGGTATCGAGCGCGAACCTCACCGGACAACCTTCTGCTGTCACAGCTCAGCAAGCTGTTGATTACTTCGGTGACAAAGTTGCAGTCTATTTGGACGCAGGCTCATCACCAGGTGGCGAAGCATCAACGATTTTGGATCTCACTCAAGTCAGAGAGGGTGAGCCGATTCGTGTTCTTCGGCAGGGTGCGATTTCCCTAGACCGAATTCGCTCAGTTATAGGCAATGTGGAGCTCGAGGTCGAGTAGTGCGCGCCTACTTCCTGGTCGCACTGATTACCGCGGTAGTCACTTACTTTTCGACCTGGGCAGTTCGCTACTTCGCTAAACGATTCAACATAGCTCCCGCAATTCGTGAACGAGATGTTCATAAGTCACCAACCCCTCGTATTGGCGGCATTGCAATGCTCCTGGGGCTGGGAGCGGGTTTTTATGCAGCTGGCTCTTTTGGTTGGTTTGAATCAATTTTCGTGAATCCTGGACCAATCTGGGCCATGTTCTTCGCAGGAGCCCTAATTGTCATAGTTGGGCTTCTGGATGACCTGATTGAACTCGATTGGACAGCCAAGATGGGCGGCCAGATGGCCGCCGCCTGGATTATTGCATCTTCAGGAATACAAATAGTCTCATTGCCAATTGGTGGGCTTACCGTTGGAAGCTTTGCTGTTTCACTCGCCATTACTGTTTTTGCTCTAGTGCTGGTCATGAACGCCGTGAACTTCATTGATGGCCTGGATGGGTTGGCTGCCGGAGTTGTTGCAATTGGGACGCTGGCTTTCTTTGCCTACACATATCTTCTTGCTCAGCAGACGACACCGACGAATTACTTTTCTACAGCGGGGCTGATCTCTGCCATCATCTTGGGACTGGTCGTTGGTTTTCTGCCACACAATTGGCGACCAGCAAAAATATTTATGGGCGATTCCGGTGCCATGCTGCTTGGTTTACTTATGGCAACGAGTGCAATAACTGTCACAGGCTCAATCGATCCAGCAACGGTGACTAGAAATGATCTACTACCCGCATTGATTCCTCTGGCTCTGCCAGTTTTCATTTTGATACTTCCGCTGCTGGATCTACTACTAGCGGTTGTGCGGAGGCTGAGCAGAGGAAAATCTCCTTTCGCTCCAGACCGAGAACATATTCACCACCAGTTGCAGGACATCGGTCATTCTCATCAAGGTGCGGTGTTAGTTTTCTATCACTGGACTTTGTTGGTTTCCACGACCTTGCTTTTATTTTTCTGGTTAGAGCTTCCGCAAGTTCTGATAGTTTTTGGAATCTGGCAGATACTGGCATTAGTTCATACATACTGGCCAGCCTTCGCCAGACGTATTCGCTACAGGAGGAAACTTGCCAACAAGCAGTAAGAAGCTCTTTTCAGGGGCAACTAAGTTAAACCTGCTACTGGCACTGGTAGTCGGCGGACTCGGCTCGCTGGTTGGTTTCTTTATCTATGAAATGCCCGGGGTCTACTCAGCACTAATTGGTTCGGGCGTTTCGGCATTCTTTGGTGTCCTCACCATCCTCAGTATTCGGTTGGGTTCCAAGCTGGGGCTGAATGGTTTCTATGCTCTGGTACTGGGGGGATGGCTAATCAAGGTGTTGCTGTTTGCCCTGCTCCTGGGATTTTTGCAATCGGCCACGTTTATATCGGGGCCCATGTTTTTCTTTGCCGTCGTGACATCAGTTCTAGGGGGTCTTGCCATCGACTCCTACCTGGTCCTCTCAGCCAAGATCCCAGCGGTTGAGAATTAAGCCTGAGAATTTGGGAATTGGGCCGATTCGACCCTAGTTATCCTTATAAACTCGTGGGGAAACCCAGCTAAATCGGCCCTCTGTGCCCCTGACCAGGAGAGTCACTCTGTTTACAGCTCTGAGTATCTTGACGGCCAGCGAAGATGGCGTTTTCTCGCCTCCAACCATTTATGAGTTCTATCCAGAGATTTTTCTTTTTGAAGGAACCCCGTTTGCCATAAACAGAATCATGATGATCAGGCTGATTGTCATGACCCTTCTGATTGTTCTCTTTTTGCTATGGACGAGAAAGTTCAACCAGGCGGTCAAGACTGGCAACGTTGTGCCGGGCAGATTCCAGCTGTTGGGTGAGATGGCATTGAATTTCGTGCGCAAGTCAATTGCTCACGATCAACTTGGTGAAAAAGATGGCGAACGCTTCCTGCCGCTGCTAACGACGATTTTCTTCATGGTTTTGGGCATGAACATCACAGGAATCATTCCTTTCGCGAACATCGCCGGAACTTCTGTCATTGGAATCCCGCTGGTTTTAGCTGCGGCAGCATATGTGACCTTTATATACGCTGGAATCAAAAGACACGGCTTGAAGTTCTTCAAAAACTCCCTATTCCCATCTGGTGTCCCTGTTTACTTCTACACGCTTGTGACTCCTATTGAGTTTCTCTCAACCTTCATCCTCAGGCCGGTGACTCTGGCTCTTCGTCTTCTGATGAACATGATTGCCGGCCACCTGCTGCTGGTCCTTTGTTTCTCTGCCACTCACTTTTTCTTCTTCCAGGCTGACGGTCTGTTCAAGGCATTTGGTGCGGGAACATTCGTCTTTGGATTTGCCTTTACCCTCTTTGAGATTTTGGTGTCTGTCTTGCAGGCATATGTATTCACACTTCTGACCACTGTCTACATTCAGTTGGCATTGGCAGACGAACACTAAACAACCACGGAAGGAATAACAGTGGACGCAGTAAACCTTGCCGAACTATCCGGCAACATCGCAGTAGTTGGTTACGGCCTCGCAGCAATCGGCCCAGGCATTGGTGTGGGATTGGTAGTTTCCAAGACCATTGAATCAATCGCCCGTCAGCCAGAACTTGCAGGACGCCTTCAGGTCACCATGTGGCTAGGTATCGCTTTCACCGAAGCGCTGGCTCTGATTGGTCTAGCAACCCCATTCATCTTTGGCTAAGAGAAACCAATGATTGAGAAACTTCTAGCAGCAGCTGCACCCGAGGGTGGTGAGCAACCTAATCCTCTGATTCCAGCCGACTACGACATCATCTGGTCTTCTGTGATCTTTGTGATTCTGCTCACGTTCTTCTGGTTCAAGGTGCTGCCTGGATTCAAAAAGATGCTGGACGAGCGCGCCAAGGCAATCGAGGGTCGCCTCGCTGAGGCCGAGGAAGCCCAAAAGGCTGCTGAGCGCAGAACGGCTACTGTTCTTGCCGAGCAGGAACAACTTCGCAGTGAAGCCTCAAGCATTCGCGAGGAAGCCAGAGCCGAGGGTGCAAGCATTCTTGCTGAACTAAAGGAGCAGGCTGCCAAGGAATCGGAGAGGCTAATCGAGAGTGGAAAGAACTCTCTGGTTGCTGAGCGTGATGCTGCATCTCGAGCTCTTAGGGCAGAAGTTGGAGCACTTGCCCTCGAACTTGCCTCTCGCATTGTTGGCGAGAAGCTTCAGGACGACAAGGTTGCAAACAAGGTCGTTGATGACTTCATTGCCGAATTAGAGGGGAAGAAAGTTAGCTAATGTCCTCCAGCACTAGGCAGTCCACGCAGGCACTTCAGGAAAAACTGAATAGCCTGTCATCGGTCAACTTGGAATTGGCTAGCGAGTTTTTCGCAATTGCCAATGCCCTGCAGCAGAGCGCGCAGCTGCGCTCACTTCTCTCAGATCCTTCCGCTGAGAGTGCTGCCAAGGACAAGGTGATTGATTCGGTGATTGCCCAAGGCTCTGCAGGTGCAAAGGAAATGGCAAAGTATGCCGCCAAGCTTCGCTGGTCAGCCAGCAGGGACATGGCCGCTGCCTTTGAGCTAATTGGTGTGAGAGCTGTTGCCTCTCAGAGTAAAGCGCTCGATTCGCTCCAGGCCGAGTTGTTTGAGATACAGCAGCTGGTCGCCAAGGACAGCGAACTGGAGTTAACTCTCAGCACCACCAGATTCAGCTCACTGGGCAAGCAGGAACTGGTCAGCAAGTTGCTTTCTGGAAAAGTTAGCGAGAGTGCCCTGGTGTTAGCTAAGCAGGGCGTTTTCTCCAGGACCTACAAGCGCTTTGCAGAAGTAATTGAGCAGTATGGACTTTGGATTGCTGAATTTGCTGGGGAATCCGTGGCACACGTGAGAGTAGCGAGATCTTTATCCGATGAGCAGCTCAAGCGCCTTTCATCTGCTCTCGCCAAAGCTTTTGGTCGCGACCTGCAACTCAATGTTGAGGTTGATCCAGAAATTCTCGGTGGGGTTCATGTGACCGTGAATGGCGAAGTCATCGACGGAACAGTTCTAACCAAAATGGTAAACGCAAGATTGCAGCTCAACTGAGCTGATAAATAAGGAAAAGGAAAAGCAATGTCAGAGCTCAAGATCAGTCCGAATGAGATTCGGGATGCGCTAAAGGACTTCGTTTCGTCCTACGAGCC
>CAYZRV010000016.1:0-21711 GCA_964480885.1 uncultured Aquiluna sp.
CATTTCCAATTCCAGCAATCAGATAAATCGCACCAGCAAACACCCAGTTTGGAGCGAGCGACAGGGATGTGAGGGAGAGCACCATAATCAATAGTGAAGCAACTAACCCCCAGGACTGTTTCTCCTCAGAAATCTTCACTCCCTGCAGAATCACTGCACCAATTACGGCACCACCAGAAAACAAAGCCCCGATGATTCCGTAGACCACTGTGCTCGCACCTAGCTCATCAACGATCAGGAAAACTTCACCAACACTGATTACTCCAAGAGCGAGAATGACAACGGCAAGGAGCAGAATTATGCTGCTGAGCAATGGGTTTCCGAAGAGGAACCTGAAGCCATCCAAAGCCCGGGGCTTATCTTCTTTTGAAAATCCGACAGGTTTTCGATTCAGCCCCAGTGCAAGAAACACACCAGCGAGTATTAGGAAAGAAACCGAATCAATTACGAATGGCCAAAAATAACCTGTTGCACTAACCAATAGGCCTGCCGCGGCCGGTCCTGCTAGAGATCCGAGTGAAACAAAAGTCTGCTGGATTCCCGTGACCCGAGTCATGTCCTCTCGTCTCGAGACAGACCCAACGGTGGCTGAAACTGAGGCACCGACCATTGTTCCGAACGTAGCCGTCGTGAACAGTGCAATCGGAGCCCACCAGCTCAAATCAACCAGTGCAAGGCTCAAGGTGCTGAGCGACATCATCGATAGTGCTAAGGGTGTAACAACGCGAGACTGAAACTTATCTGCAATTTGTCCAGAAATTGGAGCCATGAGGATATTTGGAATCAGCATGGCCAGGAAAATGATTGATACACCTGTCGGGCCAACCAAATCCTTATCCCTGAGGATTACGGCAAATGTAGTCATGGAGCTTCCCATGAAGCTCAAACCACCAGCTATAGAGAGAAGCTGGATCTTTAGCCAGGGCGTCTTCTTCTCTGCGTCTTGAGTCAAAGTCTCGTTCACGCAGGCAACTCTATCCAGATACGCGTTTGACTATTGAAGCTGACGCGGTTTTATCAACGAGTCCCAAGTTGAGCTGTCTTGAAATGGTGTCTCATAGGTTGGGCTATTGGCATATCGTTTTGTCCCAAGCTCCATTGCGACAACAGATTCTGCAGGAATCTCAACCTCAAGCCATTTGGAATTGATCTGAGACTCATCCTTGCCGTCGCTAACGGAAGTGAACGAGTGTTCCCCAAAACCACCGGACTGAAGAATTACTTTTTTTGATTGTTTAGTTGCGTTACCCAAGGTCACATTAACGCTCTTCGAGTTGACCGAACTAACGAGTGCACTGACTCCAGTCGGTAAGCCAGGAGATTTGGTTTCGGGGTTGAAGTATCGAATTGAGGCATATTGGAACCCACCGTGAGAAATATGCATCGGTGCTCCCCATTGCAGTTGAACCAAGGATTCGAAATACAAAGGATTGAATTCCTGCCAAGCGTGAATTGCATAACCATCAATCTGCATGCTCAACGAGTCCGGATAGTCATTAATCTGTTCAACCTTGTCCCAGACTCTAGGGTTTCCGTGTTCCGATCGAAGTCGGCCCAGCTGCTGAGCAAGTAGGCGCTTATTGGCTGCCAATACCTGCTCTGGGTAATCAGGAAGATTGCCATTGATGAACTCATACCAGGGAAGAGTGTTGGTGTTGTAGTGCTTAACGCTGAAGGGCTTCTCAGCAATCGAGACCTTCTGCCAGTCGAGCGCTCCCCTGCACCGTTCCACTCGCTCCTTGTCCTGATCGGCCATGGATCTAAACCACAGGTGTATAGCGTGATATGGATTCATTGGGCGGTAGTCGGTCCAGCCAGCATCGAAGTGCTTGTTGGGAGTTTGCCAAACACCATCTATCTCTTTGCCCAGAGAGAAGTTTTTATCAATTTGCTCTCGAGCAAGTGCCAGAAGACTTTCATCACCAGTCATTAGAAGAGCGCTGGAAGTTGCATTAACAATCGGCTCAATGATGGTCAAAAGACCATGTGGCCATCGCCAACCGTAGTGACCACCCCACCACTTACCATCGAGGTATTCACCAACTTTGCCAGTGAGTCCAACATTGTCAGGAATGATTCCATCGTTGGCAATTGCTCTATCGCGCCAGGTCTTGAGATATCTAATTACCCAGTCTGTGAAATAAGGGTCCTGGGTATACATGAAAGCGTGGGTCATCTGGCCAGAGGCATTCATGTTTAGTGGAACATCGCCTTTTACAGTTCTCTGGTTCATTAGGCGAACCACTTCTTCATAGACAGCATCGTTTGACCAGTTGCAGGTACCAATTTCAAAAGGTGAGGTTTTCATATCCTCAAAAGGTGCGTGATATGAATCCAATACCCCTCTGTGAGTTATCCAATCTTCGTGAGTAGTGACAAGCCTTGGTCCCCTTGATCCAGACATCGGTGCTCTAATAATTCCAAGACTCTTGTCAAAGTTCTCTGCCTGCGGATCATCACCGGTGTACATCTTTGCGAAGCGAACTGCTCGAGTTCTGTCCTGCAAAGAATCTGGTTTGGTTAGACCAAAGAAGTAGTGATAAAGATTGGCCTCTCCGTGGTGCATCCAGTCGTAGTAACCGTCAAACTCTCGATGAATCTGTCCGTACTCTGTCCACTGCCAGGTAATCCCATCCCAAATCTTTCTCCCCAGCTCATAGATGCGCTCATCACCAGTTAGGGCATAGAACAGAGGAAAGTATTGAAATGCTTCATACGGATCATCAGAGCCGTCCATGCCTGGCCACTCATCCCGCCAGATTAGGGTGCCATCAGGCCTGACATACTTTTCAACGAATTCCTCAACTGCCTGCTTGAGTTCGGCAATCAGTTCCTGCTGATCATGGACCCACTTGGGCAGGATGTTGGTTTGTGAAGAGAGGGAGATGCTTGGAATTTCGCCTGACAAAAGGCCTCCTTGGCTTTGGCAAAATCCTATAGCATTATTGAACAATGGCTTCTAGGTTTGAAAACCAGAATTTTCTTGTCACGGGTTCTTCCTCTGGCATCGGTTTCGCAACAGCTAAAGCTCTCCTAAGCGAAGGTGCGCATGTTGTCCTTCACGGCATCATGGAAAAAAGCCAACTTGACCCAGAGGTTCAGGAAGTTCTCAAGACCAATCAAGCCCAATACATTCAGGCCGATGTTTCAGAAGCTCAAGAAGCTTCGTCCCTGGCTGATCGAGCGGCAGAGCTACTGGGAGGTCTCAACGGAGTTGTTTTGTGCGCAGCTGTTGCATTTCACAAGGCCTGGGATCAGGTGACTGCAGATGATTGGGACAGAGTGATGCACACCAACCTGAGATCAAATCTGTTAGTTGCGCAATCAGCCGCAAGACACCTAAAGAAGACTCAGGGTTCAATTGTTGCGGTCAGCAGCACCAATGCTCTTCGAGTAAACAAAAACAATCTTGTCTATGACTCATCAAAGGCTGCACTTAATCACATGTTCAGAGCAATCGCACTTGAACTTCGCGAAGAGAAAGTGCGAGTGAATGTCGTTATGCCAGGAGGGGTTGACACTCCGATGCTTGCCGCTTGGATGCAGGACTATGCGGGAGCTGATGCCAAGAAACAACTAGATGATGCGCGACTAGGCGGAATGCTTGGAAAACCAAATGACATTGCAATGCCGATTCTGTTTTTACTCTCAGACGATGCGAAGTGGATTACCGGTGAAACTCTAATTGTCGATGGTGGAGCAATCCTCGACAGTTAGAGCTTTAGGACCGTGTGGTTCTCTATGAAGTCCCAGTCGTAATCAATGCATAGCCCTTCACCCTGAGGGGCTTGGACCATTCCATCCTTGATGACTATCGATGACCTGGTTCCAAACGCAAAGTCATCGAACGGATAGAGCATCTCGAAGAACTCTGAGTTTGGTAGGGCAAGCGAAGCGTGAATCTGTACCTGCTCGAGTGCCTGATAGATCGTGGTGTGAAGTTCGCACTGAACGCCAAAAGACTCGGCGGTGTGACCAGTCTTCATGACCGAGGTAATGCCACCGCGCCATGAGACATCGGTGCGAACAATATCCGCAATGCCCTCATGAATGTAATGTGCGGTTGAGTAGTGACCCCCGGCCAGAACTTCAGTTCCACAAATTGGAATGTCTAGCTTCTCTCTAAGTTTTCTGAGGCCGTTGAAGTTAACATCAAGCAGCGGCTCTTCCAACCAGCGATACCCAAGTTTCTCCAGCTCTCTTCCAACAACTAGTGCCTGCTCGTAGTTGTAACTGATCACCGGATCTGCCATCAGGGTGAAGTCATCACCAACTGCTTCTCTAACTGCGCGGTAGCACTCAATGTCAATCTTTGGATCTCCTGGTGGATGAAGCTTGTAACCCTTAAAGCCACGCTTCTTAACTTCCAGTGCCTGTGCAACATATTCGGCGGGACCTGGCAAAAACATTGAGCTGACATAAAGGGGAATCTCTGTCTTGGCAGCACCAAGCAAACGATAGACAGGTTGGTGCGTTTGCTTTCCAATGATGTCCCAGCACGCGTTGTCGAAAGGTCCGTAGGCATAGATCGGAGTTAGATTCCACTTCCGATCAAACATTTCAAATTCCTTGAGATTGGCTTGAGTGTGGAAAGCATCGCGACCAATGAAGAATGGTTTTACCTGACTCATGACATGAGCCGCAGCCTTGGCATCAAGTGCACCAAAACCGAAAGAAGTACCGGTAGTGCCATCAGCGGTCTTCATCGTGATGACGGTGAAGTCTGGTCTTGAGCCACCCGGCAGCTGCACAGCTGACACGGCATCCAGCTGCTTTAGTTCGTCTGCTCCGCGGCAGGCTCTAATTTCAATGTCGACAATCTCAGAAGGGTTCATGGGCAAATCCTATAGGAAACAAAACTATCTCCCTAGTCTTTTCCTAGATTCTTGGGACTAGTCGCTCCAGTTGCACCACGTGCTTGGGCTCCAGCTCCTCCAGAGACGAGACCCCCAGGAGCCGCATTGTCCTGGTCATTTGCTCGGTAATGATCTGGAACATGCGATCAACACCGTCAGCCCCACCAGCCATCAGGCCATATAGATATGCCCGACCAACATAGGTGAATCGAGCTCCCATCGCGATGCTGGCAACCACATCTGCGCCAGACATGATTCCAGTGTCGATGTGAACCTCGACGTTCTTTCCAACCGCCTTCACTACATCGGGAAGGATGTGGAAAGGAATAGGTGCTCTGTCCAGCTGCCTACCGCCGTGATTAGACAAAACAATTCCATCAACACCAGCTCTAGCTAACTTCTTTGCATCATCCAGTGTCTGGACACCCTTGACAATTAATTTTCCAGGCCACTGCTTCTTAATCCACTTAAGATCCTCATAGGTGACAGTGGGGTCAAACATAAAGTCCAAAAGTTCGGCGACTGTTCCCTTCCATGAGGAAAGAGAGGCAAACTCCAGTGGCTCGGTGGTTAGAAAGTCCCACCACCACCAAGGTCTTGGGAGTGCATTGAGAATTGTTCCAACCGTGAGAGCTGGTGGAATTGAGAATCCATTTCTTTTGTCTCGCAGTCTTGCTCCAGCAACTGGAACATCAACTGTCACAACCAAAGTTTCAAATCCCGACTGAGCAGCACGATTTACCAGCTCCATTGAACGGTCACGGTCTTTCCACATGTATAACTGAAACCAGTTACGACCATTTGGTGCCACAGATTGAACATGCTCAACGGAACGGGTTCCCATGGTTGAGAGCGTGAAGGGAACTCCCCACTTTGCCGCCACTGCAGCACCCGCATCCTCACCCTCGGTCTGCATCATTCGTGTGAAGCCTGTCGGAGCTATTCCAACTGGAAACGCAACTGGCTTTCCCAGAACATCCCAGGAGGTTGAAACTTTCGAAACGTCCTTCAAGATCGCAGGCTTAAACTCAATGTCTTCGAAAGCCTGTCTTGCTCTAGCCAGCGAGATCTCGGCTTCGGCCGATCCATCGCAGTAATCGAAAGGTGCCTTGGGGGTTCTGCGTTTAGCAATTGCTCGAAGGTCCCAAACCGTTAGGGCCTTCTCAAGTCTGCGCTTTTTGAAATTAAGTGTTGGCTTTCTAAACCTCAGTAGTGGCGCTAACTCTTTGGGTCTCGGGAAGCGTCTTTTGGTCATCGCATGTGTCCTTTCAAAAGACGTCCCAGCCACATCTTTCTTGCATTTAGAGCAAGTTTAGACACCTCAGCATCTGGGTAGCTGAGGTCGAAACCATGAAAAGCACCAGACCACATGTGAAGCTCTACCGGGACATCGGCAATTGCCAGTCGCTCCGCGTATTCGACAATCTCACTGCGGAAAACCTCTAGGACACCAGTGTCTAAAAACGTTGGTGGTAGTCCCGAAAGATCTTTAGCCTTTGCTGGGGATGCGTAGTGGGTGACTTTGTCCGTGTGTCTTCTGTCGCCGAGAAGCGCATTCCAACCAACATCGTTGCTCTCCCTGTCCCAGAGTCCAAGCGAGCTGAACTGCTTGCTTGATGCGGAGCTATTGCTTTCATCCAACATCGGACACATCAGCAGCGCTCCAGCAAGCTTTGGACCACCCAGGTCCTTGGCCATGTGAGCAACACCAGCCGATAGTCCACCGCCAGCACTCATACCAACAACAATCAGGGGAACATTTGGATCAAGTTTGGCGGCAAATTCTTTGAGCGCATCGAAGCAATCGTGGATTGGATAGGGGTCTTGGAATTGGGGAGAGAGTCTGTATTCAACGGTGGTTGCGATTAGATCAAATTCTTCTACCCAATCGGCAACCATCTCCATCCCGATGAATCGATCACCGGCAATCATTCCGCCGCTGTGTATGTGAAACAGCGCACCTTTATATGATGTGCTTCCCCTTTTAGTGATTGTTGTCATTTCTAACTCATGACCGTCACGTGCTTTTACTTTCCAGTCGGTTGCCTCAATGTTGCGATTTTTGACCAGGCCCTCGACTCCCAAGGACACGAATGCTTCGCGAAGCGGTGCAATCTTTTCCGGCGTCAGTGAGGTGCGATCAACTTCGGGGTGCTCGTCTAGATACTGCTGCAACTGAGCTTCATATCGGGGGGCTTTTGAATTCATGCAGCAAAGTCTAGACCCCTGGAAACCCAAACCTATAGGATGTAGTATCCATTCAAACGAGCATTCAATGGCGAGGTGACTTCGTTGAGCGAATCCAGTTTTCTTCCCTGGGGCAGTGATCCTGCGGACAGCAAGATCACAGTTCCAATGCTGTCTGATTCCTGCGATAAGGCGGGACTGAGAAACCAGGTTCTGGAATTGAGACTTGCTCCCCTGGTTCCAGGAACTAGGACATCGGGACGCGCGAGAACAGTCAAGTTTGTTCCAGATACGAATATCGATCCTGCCAAACCCTACGACGACGCCATTGACTTTATTGATGGAACGCTTCCGGGTGAACTGATTGTCATCGCGACAGACCAAGCTAATGCATCCGCCTTCTGGGGAGAACTATTCAGCGCAGCCGCCAAGGGCAGGGGAGCAACTGGAGTAATAACGGATGGTAATTTGCGCGACTCAGACAAGATAGTCGCGGTTAATTTCCCAGCTTTTTCTAGGAGCAGACGACCAATTGACTTTCGAGGTCGAATGAAGGTCGACTCTCAGCAGGTTCCAGTGGTTGTTGGCGGAGTAACAATTCGCCCAGGTGATCTCGTAGCTGCCGATGACGATGGGGTTGTTGTGATCCCTAAGGAGAACGAGGAAAAAATAATTGGTTTTGCTCGCGAAAGAGCTAGAGGTGAGTCAACTGTGCTAAGCGAACTGTTGGCTGGATCAACCCTCAGAGAAGTTTGGACCAGGCACGGAATTTTATAGGGAAGGGAGTGCTCATGTCAGAAGTAAAGAGAGTGGCATCGGTTATTCGATTGGACGCAGCAGGTGTTGAAGAGTACGAGCGGCTACACGCTGCTGTTTGGCCGGGAGTGCTAGCAAAGATTACCGAGTGCAACATTCGTAACTATTCGATCTATCGCTACGGCCTTTTACTCTTCTCCTACTTCGAGTATGTAGGAAAGGACATGGACCAGGACATGGCCAAAATGGGTGAGGATCCGCTAACCCAGGATTGGTGGGCTGTTTGCAAGCCTCTGCAGAGACCAGTTGATGAGATAGTTGGGGATGAGTGGTGGCATGAGATCCCTGAAATTTTCCACCACGATTAAATGCCCAAGATAGATTTTTGGGAAACAGCTGACGTAAGGTTTCCAACCTCCAAGCAGCTCGATGGATCCGATGCAATGAATCAAGATCCGGATTACTCCGCCGCCTACGTTTCTTTTGGTGTTGATGGTGGCCTGGTTGGACACTCTTCAGTTTTCACAATTGGTCGAGGAAACGATGTTCAGGTTGCTGCTCTAGAGTCCCTCAAGCCCTACGTCCTAGGTCGCGACCTAGACGAACTTCTTTCAGATATGGGGCTGTTATACAAGGAACTAACTGGTGATTCCCAGCTTCGCTGGCTAGGCCCTGAAAAGGGAGTCATGCACATGGCAATTGGTGCCGTGGTTAATTGCCTATGGGACCTAAAGGCAAAAGAACAAGAAAAGCCACTCTGGGAAGTTTTGTCAGATATGACTCCGGAGCAACTTGCCAATCTCATCGACTATCGCTACCTGAGCAAGCTCCTTACACAAGAAGAAGCTTTAGATATTTTTGAAAGTTCATTTCCGGAAAGAGCTGAGCGGAAGCTCAAACTAAGGACGGAAGGATATCCCGCTTATACAACTTCTCCAGGCTGGCTTGGCTACAGCGACGAGAAGCTAGTGAGGCTGTGCAAGGCGGCAATCGCCCAAGGGTTTGGTCGGATCAAACTTAAAGTCGGTGCGTCGAAAGAGGATGATATTCGTCGCTTGAGGCTTGCTCGTGAGGCCTGTGGGGAAGACTTTCCAATCGCTGTCGATGCCAATCAGCGCTGGGAGGTCGAAGAGGCTATTGATTGGATAAGAGCACTAGCCCCCTTCAAGCTCGACTGGGTTGAGGAGCCGACCAGTCCAGATGATGTGCATGGTCACTTTGCGATAGCTCAGGCTGTCGCTCCAACGAGAGTCTCCACAGGTGAACATATGGCCAATCGGGTGATTGCAAGACAGCTGCTGGAATCGGGAGCCATCAACCTCCTACAGATTGACAGTGCAAGAGTCGCTGGCGTGAACGAGAACATTGCAATTCTCTGCATGGCTGCCAAGACAAAGATCCCTGTCTTTCCTCACGCCGGAGGGGTTGGTTTATGTGAGGCAGTGCAGCACCTCGCTTTCTTTGACTATGTCGCTATCACGGGCAACAAGGAAGATCGCGCCATTGAATATGTCGAGCATCTTCACGAACACTTTGTTGATCCTGTAATGATTCGAGATGGAAGATATTGGCCAACCGATGTTTCGGGAAGTAGCCAAGAGATGAAATCATCATCAATGCAGAGCTATCTATTTCCCGATGGACCGCAGTGGAGGAATCAATGACAATCAAGACGGTTTCCCTTGGCAGGGGAGGGATTGAGACAAGTTCGCTTTCGTTTGGAACGGCTGGAATTGGAAATCTCTTCAAGGTTGTCTCGGACCAGGAAGCTCAAGAGGCTTTGGATGTTTCGTTCGACGGCGGAGTTAGGTACTTTGATACCGCTCCCCACTATGGGCTTGGCCTTGCCGAGCAGAGACTGGGAAGCTTCTTAGCTGGAAAAGATCGCTCTGAGGTAGTCATCTCGACCAAGGTTGGAAGGCTCATTCGTCCCAACCCTAATGCTGATGGTGGAATGGATGACCAGGGTTTTGCTGTCTCTAATTCAGTTCACCGTGTTTTGGATTACTCCTACGACGGAGTGATGAAGTCAATCGAAGAATCTCTTTCGAGAATGCAGATCGACAGCATCGATATTGTCTTTGTCCATGATCCAGATAACCACGAGAAGGAAGCAATGGAGGGGGCATTTCCTGCTCTTGAGGAGTTGAGAAGCGCTGGCAAGATTCGCTCGTATGGCGCAGGGATGAATCAATCAGCCATGCTTGCCAGGTTTGCTGCGAACACAGAACTAGATGTTGTGATGTGTGCAGGACGCTTTTCACTTTTGGAACAACCAGCGCTAGAAGATCTGCTACCAACTGCTATGAGAAGAAACGTCTCGATTGTTGCTGCTGGAGTATTTAACTCAGGAATACTGGCAACGGACAACCCCGGTCCTGGAGCCAACTACAACTACGCACCAGCTCCTGAAGAGATAGTAAGCAGAGCTCAAAAACTTGCAGAGGCCTGTCGCAACGACGGATTCTCACTGCCTCAGGTGGCAGCTCAATTTCCTTTCGTGCATCCAGCAATCAAGGTGGTTTGCTTAGGGGCAAGAAACCGTGAGCAGGCTAAGCGAAACGTAGATCTTTATGCCAGCGATGTTCCAAGAAGTTTTTATGTGAACCTGGCTGAGGCTGGGCTAATTGATGAAGCAGTTTTGATTTAGTGCTTTTCCATAGCTGTCATGGTTGGTGCAAATCTTTTTAGTGAGTTTTGAATGTGGCTTAGCATCAAGTCCGATGCCTTCTTCTCTTCCCCATTCATCACTGCCTGAGCAATTGCCTCATGCTCCTTGAGAGCTAGGAAACCTGACTTCGGTTCGTAGTAAAGCTCAAACAACTCACCTACTACCGCCGCATCGCTCTTAGATGACCCCATCCAATTCTTTAGCGCTGCGTATAGGCGGAAAAGGTGCAGGTGGCAGTGAGTTCGGACGTATGCATCCCTAACCAATTCACTTCCAGATAGCTCGGCGATAAGAGTGTGGAATCGTGCATCATGCTGACTCATTGCCGCATAAGCCTCATCGATTCCGAGATTTTCGGCTGCTTTGCCTCGCCCTAGTTCCTGCTTAAGTCTCTCTTTTCCCTCATCCGTGATTTGCTTAGCGGCCATGTTCGCGGCCCAGGGTTCAATGATTCCTCGGAACTGAAAAAGATCTTTCATTTGATCAACTGTTAGAAGGGCAGTTGCTTTATAACCTCTCAGCGGTTCTTTCACCACTAAATCGTCTGATTCCAGTCGAGCTAGTGCTTCACGAACTGGAGTTTGGGAAACGTTTAGTTCTCTAGCAAGAGCATCGATGTTGATTCTTTGTCCAGGTGATATCTCGTGCTTGAGGAGCATGTCCCTGACGCGATCGTATGTTTCATCAGAGAGGACTGTCCGCATGGGGCGGATTGACTTGGTGCTTTTATCTGCCATTACAGCTATCCCCTTGCGAAACTATAAATCGCAGTCTAGTCAGTTGAGGACTAGTTGGAAGGTTGAACCCTGGCTCGGGTTCTCAGCCCATCCATGCCACCATCGACCGCCAGCGAAGCGCCAGTGGTTGAGCCCTGGGTTGGGCTGGCTAGGAAGCAGACGGCTGATGCGACTTCGTCAGCAGATACCAACCTGCCCATTGGCTGGCGTGCGTTGAGGGCAATTCTTTCTGCAACCGGATCTGGCGCTTGGGCAAGAAGCCTGGCTACCCAAGGGGTGTCAGCTGTTCCTGGGTTCACGCAGTTGACTCGGATGTTGTCCTTAATCAAGTCTGCTGCCATGGCCTTGGTCAGTGAAAGCACGGCACCTTTGCTTGCGCTGTAGACGGCCCTGTCTGGAAGTCCGACGGTGGCAGCAATCGAGCAGATGTTTACGATGCTGGCACTCTTACTTTTCCTTAGAAGAGGAAGGGATCTGGAGGAGATGCGTGCTGTGCCAACCACATTGGTGTCATAGACCCTGGCCCACTCTTCCTCGGTGGCCTGTTCAATGGTGCCGACAGCACCGATTCCTGCGCAGTTGACCACAATGTCTAGGTGGTCGGTAGCGGCTTCTATCTTCTTGAATGCAGACTCAATTACATCGGCTTTGGTGACATCGCACTCAATCCAGGTCATACCTTCGTCAAGTTCGCCTCTTTGAAGATCGAGGCCAAATACCGTGACCCCATTTGCCTGAAGCATTCGGGCGCTCGCCAGCCCGATACCAGATGCACTACCTGTGACGGCTGCAACAAGGCCTTGCAGTTGAAGGGTCATCGTTGACACCTCTATCCTTGCCTTCTATATCAGTCGGTAGCTGTCGCGGCAGATCCCGATTTACAATAGGATACAGGATTTAAGGAACCCAAAACAACCTTTTTCCTATTTCGGGAGACTCTTATGGCAGCGAAGCCAGTCCTCAAGGGGATGACCTGGGACCACCCCAGGGGATTTGAGTCGGTCGTTGCTTGCAACGATCTAGTTGAAAAAAAGTTCGGCGTCACCATCGAGTGGAAGGCAAGAAGCCTTTTGCAGTTTGGTGACCAGCACGTCAGAGAATTCGCCAAGGATCATGACCTAATGGTCATAGATCACCCGCATGTTCCAGATGGTGTTGTTGATGGTGCACTGGTTGCCTTAGATGACCATCTCTCTGAAGAGCAGATGGCTGAGCTTGAAAGGGAAAGTGCTGGACCTTCTCACGAGTCATATCGATTTAGAGGAAAGATCTGGGCTCTGGCAATTGATGCGGCAACCCAGGTTTCTGTCTATCGGCCTGATTTAGTTGATGGTGTTCCACCATTCTGGGATGACGTTCTATCGGATGCAAAAAAGGGAAAAGTTCTTTGGCCGTATAAACCGGTCGATGCATTCAGCACCTTTGCAACATTGAGCGCACAGTATGGAAAACCGATTGGTTCAGAGTCGATGTTGGACAAAGTTGTCACAGAAAAGGCAATGGACTTTCTTCTTGGTTTTGCCTCTCTGGTGCCTGAGTTTTGTGCAACGAGCAATCCATTTGAAATATCAGAACGACTGGTTGAAACAGATGAGTTTTGGTATGCCGCACCTCTCTATGGCTATACCAACTACTCAAGAGCTGGATTTAGAAAAAGAACTTTGACCTATGACGATGTTCCATCATTTGATGGCAGGGCAACTGGTAGTCAGCTGGGTGGTGCGGGAATTGCTGTTTCCAATTACTCAGAACACAAACAGCTTGCTGCTGAGATCGCTGCCTATCTCTCTTCGGCCGAGGCACAAAATGGTCCCTACACCGAAAGATTTGGTCAACCCGGAAACCTTAGAGCCTGGCTATCTCCAAGGATGAATTCACTCACCAACAACTTCTTCCGCAATACCCTAAGGTCGATTGAGGGAGCTTGGGTGAGACCAAGACTGGTGGGCTGGCCAGATTTCCAGTTTGATGTATCTCAAGTTATTCATCGCTCACTAATTGCTGGCAAGTTCACAAGTGCAGATTGGTCAGAGATGGAAAAGCATCAGGAATCACTTCTAGCAAGGCAGAGACCATGATCTATTTTGAGGAATACCAAATTGGGAGTAGCAACTCTTCCCACGGAAGAACAATTACTGAAGCAGACATAGTTCTCCATGCAGGTCAGACCGGGGACTTCTATCCCCACCACATGGATGCGGAGTTTTGCAAGACGCAACCTTTCAAAGAGCGAATAGCTCACGGAACACTAATTCTTTCGGTCGCGGTAGGCATGCTGGCTGGAGAAATCAACGAAGTTGCAATGAGCTACGGCTATGAGGGCATTCGCTTCCTAAAGCCCGTATTTATCGGTGACACAATCAAAGCTCACGCAACAATCTCGGAGAAGCGCGAATACAAAAAGAGCCCTGCGGAATTTGGTCTGGTCGATGAAAAAGTTGAAGTGATGAATCAGCGCGGCGAATTGGTGATGGTTCTCACCCACATCTATCTGGTTCAAAAGAAAAACGCATAAACCTAGGAAGGAAAAAGCAATGGCAAACAACATCGCACACTGCGTTGATACCCACCAGCACCTCTGGGTGATGAGCGAACGCGCATACGACTGGATTACCCCGGACTATGGAGTTTTGAATAACGACTTCAGGCCAGAGGATGTTGCAGAAGATGTTAAGAAGGCAGGTGTGACTGCGACCGTTCTGGTTCAAGCAGCTGATACCTACGATGACACTTTCTATATGCTCAGTGTTGCCCGTGCCCACGATCATGTGCGAGGAGTGGTTGGCTGGGTTCCACTAAACAAGCCAGTTGAGGCAAGGGAGTCACTGGATTTGCTCAGCCACAACCACTTCATCAAGGGCTTCCGCAACCTCACCCACACCTATCCGGACCCAAGATGGATTCTTCAACCGAGCGTCAAGGAAACTCTTACTGACATTGCCAAGAGAGATCTTGCACTGGATATGGTCAGTGTAAATTCCGATCACTCTAGGGCGATTGTTGAATTGGCTGACAATAACCCGAGCTTGAGAATTGTTGTTGACCACATGGCCAAGCCAAACATTGCAGAGAAGCAGTGGGATGACTGGGCCAGTGACATGAGCGAACTGGCCAAGAGACCAAATGTTTATGTGAAGCACTCCGGACTTAACACAGCATCCGGTCAGGGGTGGACAGCAAGTGATTGGCAACCATATGTGGATCACTGCCTGGAGAAGTTTGGTTCAAAGAGAATGATGATGGGAAGTGACTGGCCAGTTTCACTTCTTGCCGGTGACTTTGTTGGTGTCTGGGCAGCACAAATGGAAACCATTTCCAAGCTGTCGCAAGCTGAACAAGAAGACATTTGCTACAAGACCGCACAGCACTTCTACAAGTTGGATCTGGGATAAGCAATGAGTGACGTAAGACCACTCGATGGTTACCTGGTTCTAGATTTCTCCCAGTTCTTAGCGGGCCCAATGGCTGCGATGAGACTTGGCGATCTCGGAGCAAGAGTTATCAAAATTGAAAAGCCGCCCGCCGGAGACATTGGGCGAGGCCTGGCTTTCGGAGGAATTGTTGAGGATGGTGACACTCTTTCCTTCCACATCACCAATCGAAATAAGGAAAGCTATGCGGCTGACCTCAAGAATGAGGCTGACAAAGCCAAAGTCTTTGAATTAGTGAAAAAGGCCGACGTTATCGTTCAGAACTTCAGGCCAGGAGTAATGGAAAGGCTTGGGCTTGGCTATGAGGAAGTTAAGAAGGTAAACCCGAAGATTGTCTATGGCTCGATTACCGGATATGGGGCCGAGGGCTCATTCAGCACCAGGCCTGGGCAAGACCTATTAGCCCAGTCAATCTCTGGGCTTCCCTGGCTCAGCGGAAGCTCAGAAAACCCCCCGATTCCAGTTGGAATTGCCCTAGCCGACATAATCACCTCCATTCACATGGCCCACGGAATAACGGCGGCCCTTCTAAAGAGAGAGCGCACGGGCGCGGGTTCGCGTGTGGACACCAGTCTCCTGGAGTCCATGCTTGATCTTCAGTTTGAGCTAATTAGTGCCCACCTGAGCAATCCGAATGTGGTGGTTAAGAGAGGTAGCAAGCACACCGCTCACGCATTCCTTCAGGCACCCTATGGCACCTACCCAACATCCAACGGATATCTGGCTCTGGCTATGGGTTCGGTCCCAAAGCTAGGCGAACTTATTGGACTCGATGCCTTGCAGAAGTATGAGGATCCCGATACCTGGTGGAGTGAGCAGGCAACCATTACCGCATTGCTTGCAGAACACCTAAAACACAAACCAACTGAACACTGGCTCGAGTTACTTGATGCTGCCGATTTTTGGTGTGCACCAGTCCTAACTCTTCCAGAGCTAGTCAAGCATGATGGCTTTGAAGCTATTCAGATGGTTCAAGACATTCACCGGCCAGCAGGTGATGGAAGCGATGTTGTCTTAAAGACAACCAGAGCCCCTGTGAGATTTAATGGCAAACCACTCAAGACCAAGCGAGGTGCTCCTCGAGTCGGTGAGCACACGGCAGCAATTGATGCAGAGATAAGAGGCTAGTGATGAGCAACCCCAATCCAGATGCAGAGAAGCGTTACCAGGTTCCAGTTTGGAACCAAGATGACAAAAAGTACGAGGACTATCACGTAGGTGAAGTCGATCGCTCCATACGGAGAACCATCTCAGAGGGCGAGATGATGCTTTTCAATGCATTGCTTCTGGATATGCACCCTTACGTTGCTGACGATATCTTTGCTCGTGAAGAGGGGTTATTTGGAAAAAGAATCGTTCCCGGAGCCCTTGTGTTCTCATTTGGAATGGGCTTGATGGCTCACAACAATATTCACACCTTCAGTTACGGGTATGACAGGTTGCGCTTTATTAAGCCGGTGTTCGTTGGTGACACTATCTACACAATGCGAACACTGCTTCGCAAAGAACCAAAGTATGAGGACATGGGTCTGTTCAAAGTTTCCTACGAGGTGTTCCGTGCAGATGACGAGCAAATTGTTCTCTACTGCGAGCATCTGCAGACAGTTAAATATCGCGATCCAGTTGAAGCCCGCAAAGGCGGAGTTGAGGAGATGACCAAGTGATAGATATCTTTCGTGAGGTTTCCGAAGCCTGCAGACTAGAAATCCCTAAGAGCCACCACAAGAGCATTGGAGTGATTGGAGCGGGTGGAATTGTCGCTGCTGCGCATCTTCCTGCCTACGCCAAGGCAGGGCTTCCCGTCTCGGCAATAACTGACATAGATCTTGCTAAAGCAGAGGCTTTAGCCAAGCAGTTTGGAATTCCCAAGGTTTACAAAACAGCTGCCGAGCTGCTTGCTGATAGCTCAATTGAGGTTGTCGACATTGCAGTTCCCGCATCCGAGCAGCCTGCTCTACTGTTGGCTGCGCTCGATGCCGGCAAGCATGTCCTCGCACAAAAGCCCCTTGCAACGACCGTTGCTGCTGCTCAAGAGATGGCGGAGAAGGCTAAGGCGACGGGACTTAAGGTTGGAGTAAATCAGCAACTTCGTTTCGACGAAGGAATGGCAGCTGCACACTGGATGGTGAGCAAGGGTTGGGTTGGTGAGGTTTCAGGTTTCTCAATCACAGTGAACCTTGATACGCCATGGCACCTATGGGACTGGGCTCAGTCCATGGAGCGTTTAGAGATCATGGTTCACTCGATTCATTACCACGATGTCGTGCGCTGGTTTTTTGGTAACCCAAAGAGTGTTTTTGCAGTTGCTGGAAGAACCAAGGGCCAGGCTCCAGTTGGTGAAACACGGACAGTCAGCACCTACGTATATGACAGTGGTGTTGTTGCCCTGGTGAATGCGAATCACGTAAATCACGGCGGAGACAACTTAGCTGAGTTCCGAATTGATGGTTCCGGTGGATCAATCAGAGGAACCCTTGGTCTTCTTTACGATTATCCAGTTGGCCGAACTGACACTCTAGAAATTAAGTCTTCAGTAATTCCAACTGATGGTTGGGTTCCATATCCCGTTACTCAACGATGGATACCGGACGCATTCATTGGAACTATGGGTTCACTTCTTGCAGACATTGCGGGTGAGGGGAAGCTGAGGAGTCCGATCTCTGACAACGTCGATACCGTGAAGTTAGTGCACGCGCTTTATCGATCTATTGATTCAGGAAAAGCAGAAGCTCTCTAAGGAGCAGCAACAGCGAGTTGACGCTGTCTTCCGAGACCTTCAATTTCTAGCTGCATGACATCACCTGGCTTTAGATAGCGTGGTGGTTTTTGTCCCATACCAACACCGGGTGGTGTTCCGGTATTGATGATGTCTCCTGGTTCAAGCACCATGAACTGACTCAGATAGTGAACCAAGAAAGCTGGCTTGTAAACCATCTGTGCTGTAGAACTCTTTTGTAAAGTTTCACCATTCACCGTCAGCAGCATTGAAAGATTTGTTGGATCGCTAACTTCATCCGAAGTGACCAGCCAGGGACCAGCAGGATTAAACGTCTCACTAGATTTTCCTTTAGACCATTGGCCTTGACGTTCAATTTGAAATTCTCTTTCACTGACATCGTTGGAAATCATGTAACCAGCAATGTGTTCTAGGGCTTCTTTTTCATCCTTGAGGTAGCGGCACTGCCTCCCAATCACAATCGCCAGCTCCACCTCCCAGTCTGTCTTTTGAGACTTTCTTGGTATGCGGACATCATCGTTGGGACCAATCAGAGTGTTCGGGGATTTGGTGAAAATAATCGGTTCTGAAGGAATTTCAGCCCCGGTTTCAGCAGCGTGGTCGGCGTAGTTCAGGCCAATACAGATGATCTGGTGTGGGCGGGTGATAGGTGCCCCAAACCGTTTTCCCTTGATTGACTGGGGTTCGACGTCCTTGGCCTTTAGACCTTCTATATAGGAGCTAATGTCAGCTATCGAGTATTTGCGGAAGAAGGCTTCACCCAGATCCCCCATGGCCGAGATGTCATAGAAGTGCTCGTCGTCGACCAAAACCCCTGATTTTTCGGCTCCAGGAGGCCCTACCCTGACCAATTTCATGCTCTAACCCCCTGCTTTCCTAGGAAACGGAAATGTAACAATATCCTGTATTCTATACGAAACGACCTTTTATCGACTACAGTCGTTTGAAATCGGAGCAAAGCCGCTCTTCCGACTTCGCTCCGGAACTTACCATGGAGGGAAGTGGAAATGAAGAGAAGATGGCTCGGAGCAGTCGCATTAGTCGGCGCTCTAACGCTCTCAGGATGTGCCGCAGGAACTACTGACAGTGGTTCTGGCGAGGTCAAGCAAGATGCCGAAGGCCCTAAATCGCTGTTGGTTTGGGTTGACGCAGTTCGCGAACCAGCCTGTTTGAAGTACAAAGAACTGATGGCTGGGGAAGTCGAAATCACATGCGAGGTGGTCGGTCAAGAGGAAATCCTCTCCAAGGTCACCCTAGCTAAGCAGACTGGTGAAGGTGCGCCTGACGTTACCTTCGATCAGCCAAACAACGTCGCTATCTACCAAGACCCAGCTCTTGGATTTGCTCTAAACCTAAGCGACTATCTAGATGCTTCAGTTTTTGATGCATACAACACATCGAATGACTGGTGCTTGATTGATGGCAGCTACTACTGCCTCAAGAACGACCTAGCTCAAACTGTGCTTTGGTACGACACCGTAATCTTTGATGAGCTTGGACTAACCGTTCCAACCACAATGGACGAGTTCGCAGCAACAGCAATGAAGCTAAAGGGAACCGGTTATGTAGCAGGTGCGATTGGTGACCAGGGCTTCTACGCTGGCTACCTATGGCCAAGCGGTTGCCCAATGGTGAACGTACTTGACCCAGCAACTGTCAACATCAACGCTGACAGCCCGAACTGCTCCCGTGTATGGGATCTTGTGCAGCCATTGGTTGACGCAGGTGTTCTAGACACTCGTTCAGCTTTCGATGCTGGATTCCTTGCCGAAGTTGCTCAGCAGCAGAAGGTCGCAATGCACATCGGTCCATCATGGTGGGGCGAGTTCGTGATTCGTCCAGCTGACTCGTGGGCAGTTCCAGAGGGACGCATCACTGCTGCACCTATGCCAACTTGGGCAGGAGAATCAACCAACTGGTCTGGTGAGTGGGGTGGTGGAATTTGGGTTGCATCAGCATTCTCTGACTTCCCACAGGCAGCAGCCGAAGCAGCCAAGTGGCTCTCTACCGACCCAGGTCTGATGGAAACTGGAGTTACATTCCCAGGTTCACAGCCAGCGTTCGAGGCATGGAGCAAGCGTCTGGCAGCAGACACTTACTACGCAGCCGACCCAACCGCTGCCATGATCGAGCAGGCTGGAAAGATCCGTCAGGACAACAAGCCAGTTCGTTATGACATGCAGGGTCAGTTCGGTGAGCTGAACTCCGGAATCAGTGGTGGAAAGGGCATCGAAGCTTCTGTTCGTGCCTACATCACGGCTCTGGAAAACCTTGCTCCCGCAGCTGGATACACTGTCACCAAGTAGCAAACAGAGTAAGAGTGGGTGTGGCTTTCGCCACACCCACTCGAACACTCAGAGTGGAGTGAGATTTGCGATTCTCTAGAATTGGCGCCAGCCGAATCAACGGCATATTGATGTTCTTGCCCTACCTCATTCTTCTAATCACCTGGGCAATTTATCCCCTAGTCCTGGCCTTCTGGACTTCCCTTCAGCCTTCCCGCGTGAGTCCCGGCATAGGCGTTGGAAATTACATATTTGTGATCAACGACTTCCGGTTCTTGCCGGCGGTTATCAATGTCACCACCTTCTTGCTTATTTATTTGCCAGCGATGCTCATTATCGTTTCGGGCATGTCCTTGTTGCTGGACACAATCAAGGCAAGATACACAGTCCCCCTTCGACTTCTCTATCTAGTTCCCGCCACAATTACGGGCACCGTGGCTGTTCTTGTTTGGTACTTCATGCTGGAGCCAAACTACTCACCTTTCCAAGAGATCTTCCGAGAAATCGGTTGGGTAGAGGGACGAAATGTATTCAATGCGGGCAATCTTGCTTGGATTTTTGCGCTCATAGCTTTTACGACTGGAGCTGGAAACTGGATCATCATTCAGTACGGTTCGCTTCAGTCAATTCCGGATGAACTTCTCGAAGCAGCAAAGATCGACGGAGCGAACAGCATCCAGACGGCGCTACGGATTAAGTTGCCGCTGATTAAGAAGTACTTGATCTACATGATGATCTTGGCCTTCTCGGCCGGTATTCAAATATTCGTTGAACCATATCTGTTGGCCTTCAACCCTTCGGCAATGGGATTGACAAACAACTGGGCTCTGAATCAGTTGGCCTATGAATTGGCATTCCGTGGAAGTAACTTGGCTGCTGCATCGGCGCTGTCATTCATACTGCTTGTTATTTGTTTGATTTTGGCACTGTTTGTGATTTACAGAACTGACTTCTTCGATGAGGTTCAGTTCCGTCGCAAGAAGCGAAAGGCTGAGTAATGGCAACCACAGTTGAAACTCGTCGCACTAGCTCAAAACCAGCTACCCAAGCAAAGCATGGCGCGGCACAGCTAACCAAATGGATTGTTTTGCTTGGCTTTGCAGTCTTCAGTGTAATTCCAATGACCTGGATGATTCTCGCCCCCTCAAAGTCTCAGCCAGAGCTGCAGCAAAATCCACCGCTTTCATTTGGAAGTTTTGATGGATATGTGAATGCCTGGAACAACCTTGCTTTGTTTCAAGAGTCAAGAATTTTGGATTGGCTCTGGAACTCAGTTTGGTATTCAGCCATCCAGGTTTCGGTGGCAACGATTGTTGCGATGCTGGCTGGATACGCTCTTGCTGCGACCAAGATTCCTTTCCAAAGACCCCTGCTGATTCTCACTCTGATCGCCATGATTGTTCCGCAGGTCGCATTTGTATTGCCAATGTTTATTCAGGTGACACAGATGGGAATCTTCAATACGGCTTGGGCAATTATCTTGCCCGGAACCTTCTACCCATTCGGGGTGTTCCTGGCCTACATCTACTTCACCACCACCATTCCTAAAGAGCTCTACGACGCTGCCAAGGTTGATGGAGCTGGTGAATGGGGAACGTTCTTCCGGGTGGCTGCGCCGCTTTCCACGGGCCTAATCGGGATGCTTGCATTCTTTAGTTTTCAAGCCAACTGGGTTAACTTCTTCCTGCCATACATGGTCGTAACTAAGGGCGAACTGCTGACGCTCCCGGTTGGTATGGGAGTTCTGTTCTCTCAAACTCCTGCGATTAATCCAGGGGTTGGTGCTACCGACCTACCAATTAGAGGACCCGAGGTCGCGCTGGCTGGCTTGATTGCAACCATCCCAATCCTGATCGTCTTCTTACTCTCGTCGAGACTGCTTGTCCGAGGAGTTTTGGCGGGATCAGTAAAGAGCTAGGTTTTAGCCGGTCCTAACCGACCCTTTGGGCAGAAAAACCCCGAAAATACGCGGTTTTCTATGCAACACGCCGAGAAGCACCCTACAGCCCTGTATTTACGGGCTATAGGTTGTGAGGGACAGAACTGTCCCT
>CAYZRV010000017.1:0-20184 GCA_964480885.1 uncultured Aquiluna sp.
GTCACCTTCTTGGTCAACTTACCCTTGACGCAGGTGATTGTGGTCTGCTTCTTGAAGCCCGCTGGGCACTTCGGATTAACAGCAGTCACCTTCTTAACCGTTGTTCCCTTGGCGCAACTAATAGTTGTCTTTTTGGGAGAGGCGGTTGGAGTTGGAGTGGCCACAGGCTTATCTTGCACGGTCAAAGTTCCGCGCTTGACTATAAAGTCACCACCAGTCATGCTGCCAACGGAAAAATAGATCTTGAAGACCCCTGGTGAGACCTCATAGCCTGCTGGATCGAGTCTGCTGTCCCCTGTTGATGAGAGCATTTTCGGTGTAGACCAGGAAAGACCATCGGTCGAAGTTGAGGTGAAGAGCTCTTGCCTGCCGGATGATGTGCAGGCGATGTCGGCCAAAATCATGATCCAGTCACCATCCTTTGCTCGCAACACTTCGGTGTCTACGTAGCCTCCTTCAAGCCTCCAACCAGCTTCCTTGGTGAAGGAAATGCCATCGCTGGAAATGTAGCTGGCTATTTTCTCAAGACACTTTCCCATGGTCGGCATTTCGACCATGTAGATTCTGACTCTGCCATCAGGTAGTAGAACCGGATCTGGCACTCCCCATGCCTTTTGAGATGTTGGGACTCTCATCAAATCACTAGTAGCAACACGTGCGCCGATGGATGTGCAACCTGCATCTAAGCAGGGAGCTGAGAATATCTGTTGAAAGGTGCCATCGATGTCTTTAAAGTAAGCGCGCTTGGTCCCATCCGAAAAGGTCACAACCGTGAAATCATTGCCGAGTCTTGCGCTGACGGGAACGGTTGTGCAAACACCCGCATCATTGCAGTCACTGATGGCTGTTCCCTGTGGACCATCAGAGCGCCAGACTCGATCGACTCCGTTCAGTCTCTCTACGTGAGGTGAGACACCCGTCATACCCAGAGAAACACCTTCGACCTTAAGTTCAAAAGAACTTGCGGCGCTGGCAGGAGCAGAAATTAAGGAAGCGATGAGGGAGGCAGTGGTTGCTAGTAACATGAGTTTTTTCACAGCCTTGAGATTAGCGAGCTATCCTCTAATTGGGAATAGGGAGAACTGACTTGAAATTTATGATTTTTGTTATTGACACAGCGTCCAATACTGGAAACCCCCAAGAAATGAAGCAAATAGACGCCTTCAATGCGGATCTGCAATCTAATGGTCACTGGGTCATGGCTGCAGGCATCGGTGGGTCGGCTACCGCCCAGCTAATCGACAATCGAGAAAACCTGAGTGTAGTCAGCCCATCATCTCTGAATGGCAATGAGTTCTACAGCGGTTTCTGGATAATCCAAGCTGAAAGTCCTGAGCAGGCAAAAGATCTAGCGCTAGCTGCATCATTAGCCTGCAACAGAAAAGTTGAGTTGAGGCCCTTCTTGGGGAACTAACTGCCGAACTGACGCCTACTCAAACCTCAGAGCGTCAATGGGCTCCAGTCGGGAGGCAGTCCGAGCTGGCCAGACTCCAAAGACCACTCCTACAACCAAACTGAATCCGATGGCAAGGGTGATGGTGTCCATCCTGATAGCGAATTCCCAGTCTCCAATAATGGCCAATATAAAGGCCGCTATTTCGCCAAGCACCAAACCGACTATTCCTCCTGCAATCGAAAGCACAATTGCTTCAATCAAGAATTGGGTGAGGATGTCTGACTGTCTAGCACCAATTGCCCGTCGTACCCCTATCTCACGTGTTCGCTCTCGCACTGAGACCAGCATGATGTTCATAATTCCAATTCCACCGACAATCAAACTGATTGCTGCAATTCCCGTGAGAAGCAGCCCGAGTGTGTCAGTAATCGTGGCTACTGCTGACAGCAAAGAGGCCTGATTGGTGATGGTGTATCTGGTTTCTGCGTTTTCGGTCAGACCATATCTTTCCCGCAAGACTCTGTCCGCTGCTAGTTGTAATGAATCAACAGCTTCTGCAGTGGTGGCCTGAATCACAATTGAATTCACAAATGGATATTGACTAAAGATTTTTCTGGCGGTATTGAGATTCACATACACACGTCCAGCTGTTCCAAATCCAGCCTGATCATCTAAGACACCGACCAGCCTGAAGTCTTGACCGTTCAATTTGACTGTTTGACCCAGCAGATCATCTGTGACACCGAGGTCATTGGCAGCATCAGCTCCAAAGACCACGTCTCTAGATTCCAATGAAGCTGTGTTTTTGGATAGATAAGATCCCATCGCTAACTCAGGCTTCACTGCTGCAAAGTAGTCTGCGGAAACTCCAACCAGTCTCGCGTTGACGCGATTTTCTCCAGTCGCAATTGTTCCCTCATTCTGCGACTGCATAAACATAATCGCAACATTGTCTAGTTCTGCCAGAGCCTGCGCATCCTGCTCAGTGAGGGCATTGGGTCCTAAGGCTGTAATGTTTAGCTGGTTTGTTCCCAATGTCGCGAGAGATCGGTTGATTCCCTGGGAAGCCCCATCGACAATTGATGTGAGGGCGACAATAGCCGCAACACCAATCACAACACCTAGCATCGTAAGAAGAGACCTGGTCTTGGTTGCCCAAATTCGACTCAGTGCGAGGCGAGCTGTTCCAAAAAGATTCACTGCACACCTCGCTCGTCCTTTTCGACTTTGCCATCTCGCAGGAAGACTCGTCTTGGTGCAGAGGCTGCGATGTCTAGGTCGTGAGTAATTAAGACGATTGTCCTACCCTCTTGGTTCAGCTCTTTGAGCAGGTCAATCACTGCAGCACCGGTCTTTGAATCCAGGGCTCCGGTGGGCTCATCGGCAAGAACAATATCCGGCCCAGTAACCAGAGCTCTGGCAATCGCGACCCTCTGCTGCTGGCCTCCAGATAGACGATTTCTATCAAAATTCAGACGATCCCCCAGCCCCAGACGCTCAAGCATCGCCGTGGCAGAAGCTTTGGCAGCTTTGGAGCTCATTCGCTGATACAAAAGCGGAGCCATGACGTTTTCTAATGCAGTTGTGTTTGGCAGCAGTTGAAACTGCTGGAAGACAAACCCGATTGCCTTAGAGCGAAGTTCTGTAAGTTCATTGTCGCTGAGAGAGCTGGTTGCAGCACCTGCAATCTTCACCTGGCCAGTGCTGGGTCTGTCCAGACAGCCAATCAGGTTCATCATGGTTGACTTTCCACTGCCCGATGGCCCGACTATCGCTACAAATTCTCCACGCTCAATTTCTAGGTCAATGCCATCTAGAGCAACAGTCTTTTGATCCCCTACCAAATACTCTCGTCGAACATTTTCCAGTTCAACAACAGGATCAGCCACCTTGTCTGACCCCAGGTGGAGGACCAAAGTTAATCGGCGCGGGTATGGTTCCAGATATTCCAGTCACTACCAGATCACCCTCCACCACTCCTGAGGTAACCTCTACAAAACTGTCACCGCTGATTCCTAAAACCAAGTCGACGGTTTTGATTGACTGATTCCCATCAGCATCAACAATCAGCAGATCAACCTGTGGAGTCTCTTCACCGACCAGAGCACTCATTGGCACAGCCAGCACATCACTCTTACTTAGGACATTAATTTCCGCGGTCGCACTCATTCCAAATCTTGCTCCAGACGGAGTGTCGGTGACTTCGAGTAGAACTTCATACTGCTTGATGCCGCTGACCGATTGTGCTACCTGACCAATGGTTTTTACCTTGCCTTCAAATACAGCATTTATGGCGTCAAGCTCGATAGTCGCAACTTGGTCTACTTCCACCAGATCTGCATCATATTCACTGACGAAAACCGAGACGATCGGCAAGTTGGACCCAACGGTGACCACTGCACCGGAAGTTCTCAACCCTGCGGCTGAATCCACTGACCGAACAATGCCATCAGCGATGGCAACCACTTCAACCTCCTGACCAAACTGGTTGAGGTAGGTGAAAAGAAGATCTTCTTCCGAAACTAAATCGCCAACAGCAACTTCAATCGATTCAATCTCCAAGCTCACGCCAAACTGGGCAATGGCTAGTGAAGTGCCGTTAGCGGCAGTGAGAATGGGCTGTTCGCTCGCTCCATAGGCAAGCAGCTGGGTCTCCGCCAGCTGACCGTTGGCTGAAACAGTCTTTACAACCTCGGTTCTTTGAACCTCATAGGTCTCGTACTGAGGAATCTGTGCGAAGTTTGGGGCGATTAGCACCCCGGCAACCGCCAGTGCGACCACTGCAATTAGTGTGATTAGTGGCCAACGCTTCTTGCGCATACTCCCCAGCTTTCTGGCACCAAGCAACAAGGTGCCTTATACATCTATATACATTTCCAGAACAACCCGAAAGATTCCTGAATGCCGCCTACCTACCAGGCGGTAGCCCCAACCACTAAACCCACCAGAATCTCCAGATTCACGCGCGAGTCCGAATAATCTTCGGTCAGGGCAAAATATTCGCCGTCCTCATAGGCAATTCGAACGACCCTGTCCTCTTTCTCAAGGTAGCCAATGGCAGCTTCCTTGGTCATCCCAACAACCTGGCAGGCAAGCAGCTTGGTCTCGACATGACGGTCAGTGAATTGATCTGGGGAGGTGTCCCTAAAGCAAAGTTCACTGGGTTTATCCCTTACAACGCTCACGGTGGCATTGCTAGCGCCTATGGCAATTCCAACCATCAAGGCCACCGAAGTTGCCAATAACCCGATGACACCGACCGCGATGGTCGCCTTACTTCGCATGGCTACCAACTAACCTCACCGCTCCTCCGCGAACACCCTTGGCCTCGGTGGTGTAGCCCTCTTTTTCAGCATCGCACACGGTGGATTCAATCACACCAAGCTGCCAGGTGTGTAATCCTTGGCCAAGCAAATGCTTGATGAGCATCTCCGCTGATTCTTTTCTAGCCACTGCAACGAACCCAACTCCTAGGTTCCAAGTTCCCTCAAGACTTTTGAGTTCTAGCTTTGCTAACTCTGCCAAGAATGAAAATATTCTTCCCGGTGCCCAGGTTGACCTATCGATATCAAGAGAAACGCTCTGCGGAAGAATTCTTGAAACATTGGCTGCAATTCCCCCGCCGGTGATGTGGCTAAGTGAAGAAACGGCGCTTGGAAACTTTTCCAGGACCTCTCCCAATATTTTTGAGTAGAGCCTGGTTGGCTCCAGAAGCTCCTCGCCTAGACTTCTATTAAAATCCGAAAGCTTTTCCGAGTAGTCGAGCTTTGCATCAGAGACAATTTTCCGAACCAGAGAGTAGCCATTGGCGTGAAGTCCTGAAGAGGCAAGGCCTAAAACCACATCCCCGACCTGTACTTTGTCCTTACTCAGAATCTGATCTTTTTCGACAACCCCTACAGCAGCACCGGCAAGATCGTATTCATCTTCTTTCATGACACCCGGGTGCTCCGCAGTCTCTCCACCTACCAGTGCGACATTAACTTCTTTACATGCTCGAGCAATCCCAGAGACAATCTCAGCAATTCTGGTTGGTTGGACTTTTCCACATGCGATGTAGTCGGTCATGAACAAGCTCTTTGCTCCGCAGACAACTATGTCGTCCACTACCATCCCCACCAGATCCTGGCCAATGGTGTCGTGCTTATCGATTGCCTGTGCAATTAGAACCTTCGTTCCGACTCCGTCGGTGGAGGTTGCAAGAATTGGATGACGGTAATTTTTAAGAAAGCCTGCATCAACTAGTCCGGCAAAACCACCAACACCATCAAGTGCCAGCGAGCCATGGGTTGCGCTAACCGCCTTTTTCATCAGCTCGACGGCCTTATCGCCGGCTGCGGTGTCAACTCCGGAAGATGCGTAGGGATCAGTCATCGACGTGAACGTGGCCTTCTTCTTTTATTGTTGCCACTCCTCGCTCCAACAGATTCTTTCCGAGGCGATCCGCGGTTGGTAATTCAATTGGATACTGCCCTGTGAAACAGGCTGTGCAGAGAGATCCCTCTGACTGATTAGTGGCAGCAATCATTCCCTCGCGAGACAGATAGCCCAGAGAATCAGCACCAATCGACTGCCTAACCTCCTCGACTCCCAATCCCGAAGCAATCAGCTCAGCTCGAGAAGCAAAGTCAATTCCGTAGAAACAGGGCCACATGATTGGCGGGGATGAAATCCTGACATGGACCTCAGCTGCACCTGCCTCCTTCAGCATCTTCACCAGGGCCCGCTGAGTGTTGCCTCTAACAATCGAGTCATCGACGACAACCAATTTCTTTCCAGCAATCACTTCTCGCAGTGGATTCAACTTCAGCCTGATGCCAAGCTGACGGATTGTCTGAGAGGGTTGGATGAAGGTTCGTCCGACATAGGCGTTCTTAACCAGCCCGTGGCCAAAGGGGATTCCACTCTGCTCGCTATAGCCGATAGCTGCGGGGGTTCCAGATTCCGGTGTTGGCATAACTAAATCGGCATCGACTGGATATTCCCTGGCTAGAGTTCGCCCCATCTCAACTCTAGACTCATACACCACTCGGCCATTAATAGACGTGTCGGGTCTGGCGAGGTAGACATATTCGAAGACGCAGCCAGCTCGCTTTGCTTGAGCAAACCTGGAAGATCTCAAACCATTTTCATCAATGGCAATTAGCTCGCCCGGTTCAACCTCACGAACATATGAGGCACCAACAATATCCAGCGCTGCCGATTCGCTGGCAACAACCCAACCTCTTTCAAGTCTTCCTAAGACAAGGGGCCTAACTCCCTGTGGATCACGAGCGGCGTAGAGCGTGCTCTCATCCATGAAGATGAGACAGTAGGCACCTTTGACTAGCGGGAGAAGTTCCAGAGCTGTTGCCTCGAGTGAGCTATCTGGATTACCTGCTAGCAATGCGGTGAGCACAGCGGTGTCAGTTGTGTTACCAGATCTCAAATCACCCTCGTGGTTTGGATATCTCTTTTCTAGAAGCTGAAGTAGTTCACTGGTGTTGGTTAGGTTTCCGTTGTGACCGAGAGCAACTGTTCCGTAGGCAGTTCTGCCAAGTGTTGGTTGAGCGTTTCTCCAGTGTGAGGAACCGGTGGTTGAGTATCTGGTGTGGCCAACAGCAATGTGTCCCTGCAGTGATTCCAGTGCGGCTTCGTTGAATACCTGTGAGACCAAGCCCATGTCCTTGAAGACCAAAATTTTTTCCCCATCGGCAGTTGCAATTCCGGCAGATTCCTGACCTCGGTGTTGAAGGGCGTAGAGACCGAAGTAGGAAAGCTTTGCCACCTCTTCACCAGGTGCCCAGACACCAAACACACCGCACTGATCCTGCGGCCCTTTTTCCCCAGGCATTAGATCGTGATTTAGAAGCCCATCCCCGCGTCTCACTCTGTAACCCTATTGGCTATGGCGCGCTTGGCACGTCGGGAAGATATCAGGTCATAGCCAATGGCAAAGGCAGCTCCAAGACCCAGACCCAAGGATCCAAAGGCAATCAGCATCAGACCCAGGAAGTTCTCTGGGAGTTCGGAATTGGGCGGTGTGATCAAAGAAACCGCAAGGGCGATAAGCATCCCCAAGACCGCTCCGGTAAGCATCCATGGCAGGATTTTGGGGGCCCGCCGGATTTCAATTTCTTCGCTCATGGGCTAATTAAAGCGTAAAACAGGGGGTTGCGATTACCCACGAGCTGGCCTAATCTGAAACGGTTAGGTTCACCTTAGTTAGGGGCAAAATGACCACAATCTCCCAGTTGATGAGAGAGTCCTCCATGTCCGATCACAAGAGCGCGGAGAACGCAGGCTTCATCAAGCAGCTGATGGGTGGGGAGCTGAGTGCAGCGGATTACACCCGCTACCTGAACCAGATGATTTTTGTCTACCAGGCAATGGAGTCAAAGCTTCCAGATGAGGGAGTGGTCCCCTTCGCACCCGAGCTAAAGAGATTTGACTCAATGGTTTCAGATCTAAAGAACCTGGGTATTGAAAACTGGAGTGAGACAGAGCTGCTTCCTGCCACCAAGGAATATGTTTCGCGCATTTCTTCGCTTGGTGGAATAGAAGATGTCAGGGTTCTTGCCCACCACTACACCCGCTACCTCGGAGATCTCTCGGGAGGTCAGGCAATCGGTGCTTTGGTTCGTCGTCACTACGGACTTACTGAGGAACAAACAAGTTTCTATCACTTCGCAAAAATTGAAGCCGTGGTCCCATTCAAGGAAAGCTACAGAGCAGCCGTTGACAACCTTGAGCTATCAGATGACGAGCTTTTGGTTCTAGTTGCTGAAGTAAGGGCCGCATTCAAGCTCAACCAGCAGCTGTTTGTTGAACTTGGTGACTCAGAGCTGGTAGCCGCTTAGCGGAAATACTCTCTCAAGTTCAGCAGCCATATCCCCACTTGCAATAAGACTTCCGTTTTCAATCTCACTTTGCCAGGTTGTCTTTCCTGTAGCTAAAGAAATAAAAACCGAAGCGGATATTTCAACGACGTTGGGTGGTGTTCCCCTGCGGTGGTTGAGCCCCTCAATGCACTGGATTGCGCCATAGGGAGGAACACGAAGTTCCACCGATCTGCCGGGATAATTTTCAGCGATTAGCTGAAGCAAATACCTGACCGCTGTGGCTTCATCAAAAGCTTCCCCTGAGAGCGAAGCTTTCCCCTGCTGATCAGTTATTCGTTTAGCCATTGCAATGAATTATCCCCAGATTCTTGAAGCCAGACGTTATCCACGAAAGAGAATCCAGGCATGACCTCAGGACTTCTCTTCGGGAAGACTCTTTCAGAACCTTTTCTTTTTAGGTAGTTTTATAGGTATCTAATTACCCAGAGAGGAGGTGAAATTTTGAATAGAAAGCTGATTGAAAACATGGTTCCCGTCACGGAGCTGGCCAATAAGGCATCCGCCACCGTCCAAAAAGCAGAAGATGGCCAGACCCAATTCATAGTCAAGAGAAACAAGATCGTGGCTGTCCTGATGGACATTGACCTTTATCTTGCTATCGCCGAGCTCTCCAAGGATTGGCACAAAGACCTGGATGACGGTGAGTGGGAAAACATCATCGATTACGCCCAGACGGTTGTGGCGGCAAGACGTGCCAAGGAGTTGATGGAAGGTCCGGATCCGTTGCCAACGCTTAATTTTGATGAGCTCCTGAAGAAACATGGGATGACGAGGGAGGAGCTGAATTGAAGCTTGTCATCCTTGAGGCATTCAGTGAACTACTGAATGAGTTCGACAAATCTGAGAAAGTGTTAATTTCGAAGTCATTGCTAAAGCTTGAAAATAGCCAGAAACCCTTGGGCAAAAGTCTGTCAGCAAACCTTGTCGGTTGTTGTTCCCTACGAACTGGGCAAAACTCCCGGCTCAGGTTGGTTTATTTTCTGAAGCAGCAGGATGCCATAATCCTGGCTGTTGGGAGACGTAGTGGCGGTGAAGTGTATGAAATTGCCAGCCGTGTCCTGAGGTCCTTGAAAGGATAAACTTCGGGTCATGAGGATTCTGGTTCTGGGTTCTGGTGCAAGAGAGCATGCCATCGTAAAAGCTCTAATCAGAACTGGGACGTCCCCTTCGGACATTGTCTGCTCACCTGGTAATGAATGGATTGGCAAACAGGTTGAGGTGAGGGCCTGTGAAATTACCGATCGACTAGCTGTCACCAAGCTCGCACTTGAGGAAAGAGTTTCTCTCGTGGTCATTGGACCAGAAGCACCGCTCGTGGCCGGGGTTGCTGATGCCCTTCGCGAGCAAGGAATTGCGGTGTTTGGACCAGACAAAGCTGCTGCTCAACTAGAGGGATCGAAAGCCTTTGCTAAAGAAATTATGGCCAGCGCTGATGTTCCAACGGGCATGGCCAGAAGATGCGACACCATTGAAGAGGTTGAATCCGCCCTGGATCAGTTTGGTGCTCCCTATGTTGTCAAGGCCGATGGACTGGCAGCAGGCAAGGGTGTGATTGTCACCGATGACAAGTCTCTAGCGCTAGAGCACGCGAAGACATATATATCTGGAGGAGTACTCGTAGAAGAGTTTCTCTCCGGTCAAGAGGTCAGCTTGTTCTTTCTCTCTGATGGAGAAACTGTTCTTCCTCTTTCCCCGGCTCAGGATTACAAACGAGCCTTTGACAACGATGAGGGTCCAAACACTGGCGGTATGGGAGCCTACTCACCGCTCCCCTGGCTACCTGACGGCTTTGTCGAAGAGGTGACAGAAAAAGTTGCTTTGCCAACAATCCGAGAGATGGCAAAAAGAGACTGCAAGTTTGTCGGTCTTCTCTATTGCGGACTGATTTTGACAGAGCGTGGTGTGAGGGTAATTGAATTCAACGCTCGCTTTGGCGATCCTGAGACTCAGGTAGTTCTTCGAAGGCTCACCTCTAATCTTGCAGATCTACTAATGAGAGCTTCGACGGGAAAGCTTCATGCAGGAGCAGGCCCTGAGTTCTCAAAGAAGAAAGCTGTGACGGTGGTCTTAGCCTCAGAGGGTTATCCAACCAAGACTGGCGAGGCTAGAGAGGTCACTGGAATTGAATCTGCCGAAAGCATTGATGATGTCGAGGTGTGCAAAGCAGGTTCTGTGGGAAGAGTGCTATCAGTGGTCGGTTGCGGCGATAGTTTTCAAGAAGCAAGGACTCTTGCCTATGAGGGAATCAGTCGCATTAACCTTCCCGGTTCTTTCTATCGTCACGACATTGCACTGCGAGTTAGCTGATGCACATTCCAGGCTTCAAGCACGTCTACTCGGGCAAGGTTCGAGAGCTGTTTGTTCCGGAGGATGAGAACTTAGCCAACTATGCGCTGATAGTTGCCACAGATCGAATCAGCGCCTTCGATCACATCCTCGCCCCCGAGATACCAGGCAAAGGAATTGAACTCACCAAGCTGACCAACTGGTGGCTCGACAGGATTGACTTTCCCAATCACCGAGCAGAGTTAGAAATCCCTCGAGAGCTCAGTGATCGAGCAACAGCGGTCAAGAAACTAAAGATGTTTCCGGTCGAATGTGTCGTGCGTGGATATATCTCGGGGTCTGGTTGGAAGGAATACCAGGCAACTAAAACCATTTGCGGGATTCCACTTCCTGAAGGGTTGAGCTTTGGAGATAAACTCCCCGAACCAATCTTCACCCCTGCCTATAAAGCACCGCAGGGTGAAAAGGATGAAAACATCACCTTTGAAAAAGTGGTTGAGCTGGTTGGTGAAGAGGTCGCAAAAAAATTACGTGATGCAAGCCTCAAGATCTACTCCTTTGCCAGTGGTGTTGCAGAAAGCAAGGGACTAATCCTTGCCGACACCAAGTTCGAGTTTGGCGAGGATCCAGTAACCGGCGTCATCACGCTTGGCGATGAAGTCCTAACCCCAGACAGCTCCCGATACTGGGACAGATCCCTATGGGAAAGTGGCGTCAGAGACCAGAGCTTTGACAAGCAGATGGTTAGAAACTGGCTACTTGAAAACTGGGACCAGAAGTCAGAACCCCCGAGACTGAGCGATGAAATAGTGAATCTAACCGCCCAGCGCTATCAACAGCTGCGAGAAAAGCTCACTCAGTAATAGCTATAGAGTGAAGCGGTGCAAAGAACTCCCCTCTATGAAGAACACAAACTACTTGGTGCTAGCTTCACCGACTTTGGTGGTTGGGAGATGCCGGTTCGGTATGGTTCTGATCTGGATGAGCATCACGCAGTAAGAAACTCTGCTGGACTATTTGATATTTCACACATGTCAGAGTTCTCAATTGTTGGAGATGACGCCGCCAAGTTTCTTGACTATGCACTGGTCACTCAAGTTTCAAAGCTTGCCAATGGCAGAGCAAAATACACAATGATCTGCCAGGAAGATGGTGGAGTAATTGACGATTTGATTGTCTATCGCATTCATGACGTTGACTTTCTAATCATCGCGAACGCCTCCAATCGGCAGGCAGTTCACTCCGCCCTCCGAGAAAGATCAAAAGGGTTCGAAATAAACCTGACTGACAATTCCGATGACACAGCGCTAATTGCAATTCAGGGACCTAAGGCTCAAGAGATTCTGCAGAAGATCACGAGCATTGATGTTGGTCCCCTGAAGTATTACTCAATAGCGAGCGCCGAGGTTGCAGGGCTAACTTCTCTGATTGCCCGCACCGGCTACACCGGAGAAGATGGATTTGAGGTTTTGGTTCAAAGCAAAGATGCGACAGCTCTTTGGCAAGCACTTCTGCAAGCTGGTGGTGAAGAGCTGAAACCCTGCGGACTGGCTTCCAGAGACACCCTCCGCCTGGAGGCGGGCATGCCTCTATATGGGCATGAGCTCTCACTTGATGTGACACCCTATTCAGCGGGGCTTGGACGAATAGTCCAACTCGATAGAGATGACTTTGTTGGCAAGCAGGCTCTTTCCAATCCGAGCACCCCTAAGAAGCTGTATGCCCTGAGGGGCGAAGGGAAAAGAGCCGCCCGGGCTGGCTATCAGGTGTTTTTCCCAGGCAGTCAGGATTCCCTAGGGGAAATAACCTCGGGAGTGCTATCCCCGACCCTGGGCTATCCCATCGGATTTGCCTACCTGAGCGCCGAAGTGGAGACTGGTACCAGGCTTGAGGCCGATGTTCGGGGGACCAGAGTCGGCTACGAGGTAGTTACGACACCTTTCTATAGGAGACAAAATGGCTAACCCAACCAACCTGCAATACACCAAGGAACACGAGTGGATAAAGGTTGAGGGTGATGTCGCAACCGTTGGAATCACCAAGTATGCGGCCGATGCCTTAGGTGAGATTGTCTATGTGGACCTTCCTAAGGTTGGTTCCAACACCACCTATATGAAGATCTGTGGGGAGATTGAATCCACCAAGAGCGTCGGTGAGCTCTATGCCCCGATGGATGGGGAAATCGTCGAGATCAATGAATCTTTACCCAACTCACCCGAAACGATAAATCAAGACCCGTTTGGGGAAGGTTGGCTCATTAAAATCCGTTATACCCAATTGCCGGATCTTCTTTCGGCCCAAGAGTATGACGCCCTAGTTGGAGAGTAATTGCTAGCCGACCATCATCAGTTTCGCCACCGCCACATCGGTCCTAATGCTGCTGAGCAGAAGGAAATGCTCCACTACCTCGGAGTCAAGGATCTAACCGAGCTAATGGATAAGGCTCTGCCTGATTCCATTAAGTTCAAAGGCGGCAGCACTCTGCCAGAACCCATCAGCGAAGAGGATGCTCTTGAAAGGCTGAGGGAAATTGGCAGTAAAAACAGAATCACTCAAAGCTTTATTGGTCTTGGTTACTACGGAACTAGAACACCAGGTGTAATCAAGAGAAATGTATTAGAGAACCCAAGCTGGTATACCGCCTACACCCCCTACCAACCAGAGATTAGCCAGGGAAGATTAGAAGCGCTGATTAACTTCCAGACAATGGTCACCGAACTTACTGGAATGAAAACAGCCAATGCATCGATGCTGGATGAGGCAACAGCTGTTGTGGAAGCAATGCTGGTTGCAAAAAGAAGCGCTGATTCCCAGAGCAACCTCTTCTATGTTGACTCCGATCTCTTCCCCCAAACCAAGCAGCTGCTCGAGCACAGATCAGAGCCGATGGGTATCCAGATCAAGTACTTCGATGCGGCCAAGCCAGAGGAGATTACCGAGGAGTGCTTTGGAGCTGTGGTTCAGTATCCAGGAGCCTCGGGCAGAATCATTTCCTTTGACAATCTCTTCGCCAAGATTCACGAGTTTGGTGGTCTAGCAATCGCAGCAGCCGACCTAATGGCACTCACCCTTATTACTCCGCCGGGAGAGAAGGGTGCCGATATAGTCTGCGGAACCACCCAGCGATTCGGTGTTCCCATGGGTTTCGGTGGCCCTCACGCCGGTTACCTGGCCGTGCGAGAAAAGCTTGAAAGAACAATGCCGGGAAGACTCGTCGGCGTCTCGGTTGACGCTGAAGGAGCCCCTGCATATCGCCTGACTCTTCAGACCAGAGAGCAGCACATCAGAAGAGAAAAGGCCACCTCCAACATCTGCACCGCTCAGGTTCTGCTTGCGGTAATGGCTGGAATGTATGCGGTTTATCACGGCCCTCAGGGACTAAAAGATATCGCCAAGGAAATCCACGACAAGACATCGGCTTTAGCCAAGGTTCTTTACGAGGTTGGTTTCCACCTCCAGCACAAGAACTTCTTTGACACTATCCGCGTTACCAACATCGATGCCGAGAAGTACTACGAGGAAGCCAGAGAAAAAGATCTAACCGTTCTCAAGGTTGATGAGAAGACCATTGGTATCTCAGTCGATGAGAGCACAAGCTGGTGGCACCTCGCTGAATTAGCGGCAGCATTTGGTGCAAGAGCACCTAGGCCACAGGATGCTGTCGACAACTTAATAAATCACAGGCAGTCTGAATTTCTAACCCACCCAGTCTTCAACACCCACCACTCTGAGACTGCAATGCTCAGATATCTGAAGAAGCTTGCAGACTTTGACTACGCACTCGACCGAGGAATGATTCCGCTTGGTTCCTGCACCATGAAGCTCAACTCTGTTACTGAGATGGAAGCTGTCACCTGGCCAGAGTTTGCATCACTTCACCCCTTTGCACCAGCCGAGGACACCGAAGGCTACATCGAACTGATCACCGAGCTGACCGAGTGGCTTAGTGACATCACAGGTTACGAAGCAATTTCTCTTCAGCCAAATGCTGGTAGCCAGGGAGAGCTAGCGGGACTTCTTGCAATTCGTGGATACCACCGCTCGCGTGGAGATGTAAATCGAAATGTCTGCCTAATTCCATCATCTGCCCACGGAACCAATGCCGCATCTGCAGTTCTTGCTGGAATGGAAGTTGTAGTTGTTTCCTGCGATGCTGATGGCAACGTCGATGTTCTTGACCTGAAGCAAAAGATTGCTGAATACAAAGACACCCTTGCTGCACTGATGATCACCTACCCCTCAACCCACGGTGTTTATGAAGAAGCCGTGGTTGAGATCTGCAAGATGGTTCACGAAGCTGGCGGTCAGGTCTATATAGATGGTGCAAATACCAATGCGGTGGTTGGCTTTGCCAAGTTTGGTGAATTTGGTGGCGATGTTTCGCACCTAAATCTCCACAAAACCTTCTGCATTCCTCACGGTGGAGGTGGCCCTGGAGTAGGCCCGGTTGTTGCAAAGAGCCACCTCAAGGACTTCCTGCCTGGCCACTCAATGGCGCAGATGGACCTGCCAAACTACGGGCCGGTATCCGCTGCACCCTTTGGTTCCCCAAGCATTCTGCCCATCTCTTGGGCATACATCCACCTGATGGGACCGCAGGGATTGAAGGCTGCAACAGCAGTTGCTGTTCTCAGCGCCAACTATGTCGCCAAAAAACTATCTGATGCCTATCCACTTCTCTACACAGGAAAGAACGGACTGGTGGCTCACGAGGCCATCATCGACATCAGACCGCTTCAGAAAGAAGCAGGAATTGGTAATGATGACATCGCCAAGCGACTGGTTGACTACGGCTTCCATGCTCCAACCATGAGCTTCCCGGTTGCTGGGACACTGATGATTGAACCAACCGAGAGTGAACCAAAAGAGGAACTGGACAGATTCATTGATGCGATGCTCGCAATTCGTGAAGAAGCCAGAAAGGTTCAAGATGGTGAGTGGCCACGGGATGACAATCCTCTAGTCAATGCTCCTCACACCGCCAGCCACCTGGCAGACGACTGGAATCACCCATACTCTCGCGAAGTAGCAGTATTTCCGACCGATGGTCAACGAAGAAGCAAGTACTGGCCACCAGTCCGACGAATTGATGGAGTATTTGGAGATCGCAATCTCACCTGCACTTGTCCACCAATTGAAAGTTTTGCTAAAAATTAGAGCAAGTTTGCCTAAATCAAATAGTACGAGCCTGAGCTAATTTCTGTCACCATTGATTCCGGGGACCAAAAGCTGATAAGCAGCATCTAGCTCAGTAGCTAGATTGCGGTCTGGGCCAATTCCAGGCACTCTTTCTCTAAGAATAGAAATCAGCTCACCAGTGACCGAGGAAGTCATTGAACTTGCAAAAACAGATGTAACGGCCGAAACCATTCTCGACTCGGCTGTTGACGAATTAGTTCTTTCAATTTCATCAGCTCTCCAAAATGTGGGCTTCCAATTTGACGAAAGCCGGGGTATTAGTTGGGTGGGCAGTGTTGCACAGAATCCAATTGTTTCCGAAAGACTCAGAGATGAGTTAAAAAAGAGATGGCCTAAGGCCGAAATAGTTCAGACAAGTCTTGCCCCAATTGATGGAGTCGAGTTGATAGCCCAAATTGATAAAGACAGTCCGATTTATTCAAAGGTTACAAGAGTCCAGTCTTAGTGACTTGCGTCTTTCACATTTTCAAGACCTAAAGACAAAATCTTCGAGTCTTTTGTGTAGAAGTCGAGTTGCTGCACTTCTGCCTGGGCAAGAAGCAGCCGGTCAAAAGGATCTGATATTGAACTACTGAAGTTCATGGCTGCAACAGCGTGCTCAGAATTAAGGTTGAGTTCCAAAAGGCCACTTCTAGAAAATACTTCAGCCAAGTTAGCTGGGACTCCCATGTTTTGCTTTGCGTTTTTCAGCAGCAGTTCAAAGACGCTGATTGGGGAGAAAAAGGCTGCTTTGTTTTTCTCGAACTTTCGAATCAGACTCTTTCCGAGCTTTTCCGGTTTTCTTACCAACCACCAGGCTGTGTGGGTGTCGAGGAGCATCAATTTAGATCCACCTCATCGATATTTTTTCTCCACTGAGATATTTCGTCGTCGAGGCTGATGTCATCTGGGTCAACATCTGGAAGCCCTTTGTCTGCCAGTAGGCCTAACTTGATTCCAGGGGTAGTAAAGGGAACCAGTCTTGCCACCGCCTCGCCGTGGTTTGTGATGATGACCTCATCGCCTTGATTTACTTTCTTCAAATATTTCGAAAGGTCGACCTTGGTGTCATAGACGCTCACGTAATGGATCACTCTCCTAACCTACTAAGTTTGGTTATATTAGTCAAATATTGAATAGAAGAATTTTAGCCTGAGCCTAGGACAGTTTTGCCCTGAGAATTAGGGGCTGTGGATAACTAGATGGCTAGGAGAGCCTGAAAAGTTCAGCTAGAAACAGGGCTAAAATTAGGCCAATCCGAGCTACCCGCACGGCTTTATCCATCCCGAAACTGGTTCAGACCAGCCAACCGAAGGGGAAAAGTGCCCAAGATCATTGTTGAGATCATGCCCAAGCAGGATCTGCTAGACCCCCAGGGGAAAGCCGTAGCCAATGCCCTTCACCGCTCGGGACACAAGAACATTGAGGCCGTCAGAATCGGCAAAAGAATCGAGCTTCACTTCGACAAAGAGATAACAGAAAAGGACATAGAGGAAGCAAAGGCATTAGCCAAGAGCTTCCTGTCTAACGATGTAATCGAAGATGTTGTAGCGGTAGTAACCGAATGAGAATCGGAGTCATCACCTATCCCGGTTCGCTAGATGACCGTGATGCTCAAAGAGCAATCAAACTGGCTGGAGGTACACCGGTTCCCCTCTGGCATGCCGATGAAGATTTAAAAAAGGTGGATGCCGTAGTTCTGCCAGGAGGATTCTCTTATGGCGATTACCTCAGGTGTGGAGCAATTGCTGCCAAAGCACCTGCCACCAAAGAGGTGATCAAGCTAGCTAACAAAGGTCTACCTGTTCTTGGAATATGCAATGGCTTTCAGGTTTTAGTCGAGTCACACCTACTACCCGGTGGACTAATTCGAAACGAACACCAACACTTCATCTGCCGAGATCAAAAACTCAGAGTAGAAAATACCAACACCGCCTGGACCAAGCTCTTCGAAGAAAACCAAGAGATCACCATTCCGCTAAAGAACGGTGAGGGTGGATATATCGCAACCCCCGACACCCTAAGGATGCTGGAAGAAGAAAACAGAGTTGTCTTCCGCTACTTAGAACTAAACCCCAACGGCTCAATGAACGACATTGCAGGTTTGACCAATGAAAGAGGCAACATCGTTGGCCTGATGCCTCACCCCGAACACGCTGTTGAACCAGGCTTTGGTCCTGACCAGCCAGAGGCTATGCGAAGTGGTCTCGATGGCCTGAAGTTCTTCCAGAGCGTTATCACCGAGTTGGTGACTAGATAAATGTTTTGGAAAAAGAAAGAACCATCCGGCGTTGACACAGTCCTAGCTGCCACCCAAACCCCAGACAAAGAGCAGCCCTGGAAAGAACTGGGTCTCAAAGAAGATGAATACCAAAGAATCAGAGAGATCTTGGGAAGAAGGCCAACCTCATCTGAGCTTGCAATGTATTCGGTGATGTGGTCAGAGCACTGCAGCTACAAGTCCTCCAAGATCTACCTTCGCCAGTTTGGTGAGAAGGTAACCCCAGAGATGAAAAAACACCTGATGGTTGGAATGGGGGAAAACGCAGGTGTTGTAGATATCGGTGAAGGACTTGCTGTCACCTTCAAGGTGGAAAGCCACAACCACCCAAGCTATATCGAACCCTTCCAGGGGGCAGCAACTGGTGTAGGTGGAATTGTCAGAGACATCCTCGCCATGGGAGCAAGGCCGGTGGCAGTGATGGACCAGCTGAGATTCGGATCAGCCAACCACCCCGACACAGCCAGAGTTCTCAACGGAGTAACCTCCGGTATCTCCTTCTATGGCAACTGCCTCGGTCTTCCCAACATCGGAGGAGAGACGGTCTTTGATTCTGTCTATCAGGGAAACCCACTGGTTAACGCACTAGCCATTGGCGCTCTAAAGCACGAAGACCTCAAGCTGGCCAAGGCCTCCAACAAGGGAGACCTGGTAATTCTCTTTGGTGCAAGAACCGGAGCCGATGGCATTGGTGGCGTGAGCGTATTGGCATCAGAGAGCTTTGATCAAACCGGACCAACCAAGAGACCTGCGGTGCAGGTGGGAGATCCCTTTGCCGAAAAGGTTTTGATTGAGTGCTGCCTAGAGCTCTTCCAGTCAGGAACAGTGGCTGGTATTCAAGACCTAGGTGGTGCAGGGATATCGTGTGCAACCAGTGAGCTTGCCTCCAACGGTGGCATGGGCATGAAGATTCAGCTGAAGAACGTGCTGCTGAGAGATGAGAACCTAACACCAGAAGAAATCCTGATGAGCGAATCACAGGAGAGAATGTGCGCGATCGTTCCCAAGAAGAAACTCAATGACTTCAAAAAGATTGTTGATAAGTGGGAAGTTGAATACTCAGTCCTGGGTGAGGTAATCAGCGAGGACAGGCTATACATCAATTGGGGCAAAGAGGAGATCGTCAACGTCCCCCCAAGAACCGTTGCTCACGATGGCCCTGTGTATGAAAGACCCGTTCAGTACCCAAGCTTCCAGGCAGAACTTAATGCCGATAGCTCAAAGAAGCTCAAGCGAGCAGAAAACGAAACTGAACTTGCAACCCAAATAATGCAGCTAATCTCATCCCCTAACCAAGCTGATAAGTCCTGGGTCACTTCTCAATATGACAAATACGTCATGGGCAACACCGCCCTAGCAACACCAGATGATGCAGGAATGATCAGAATCAATGAGGAAACAGGCCTGGGTGTTGCACTAGCCACCGATGCCAACGGCAAGTACTGCGTGCTAAATCCTTATGAGGGAGCCAGGCTTGCCCTTGCTGAAAGCTATCGAAACGTTGCGGTGACAGGAGCAGTTCCAAGAGCAGTAACCAACTGCCTCAACTTTGGATCTCCTGAAAACCCAGAGGTGATGTGGCAATTCAAAGAGGCAACCGCAGGACTAGCAGATGCCTGTAAGGAACTTGGAATACCAGTAACCGGTGGCAACGTATCTTTCTATAACCAAACCGGAGACCAGGCCATCTACCCAACCCCGGTGGTCGGAGTACTTGGTGTTATCGACAACGTCGCTAGACGAATCCCATCCGGATGGCAGGACGATGGCAACAACATCTACCTCCTCGGAACAACCTTCGATGAATTAGATGGCTCCGCCTGGGCCAAAGACATCCACGATCACCTGGGTGGAACACCACCAAAACTAGATCTCAAAAAAGAAAAAGAACTGGCCGAGCTGATTCACGGGGCTTCAATCCAGGGACTGATCGAATCAGCCCATGACCTCTCGGAGGGTGGTCTGGCAGTAGCGGTTATCGAAGCCAGCTTGAGATTCAACATCGGTTGCCGCATCTGGATAACCGAGCTGATGGAACGAGACGGCATAGACCAAGCAGCAGCCCTCTTCTCAGAATCCCAGAGCAGAGTCATTGTCACAGTTGGCAGGGAAGACGATGTGAAGTTCCAGTCGCTGTGTGAGGCAAGGGGTGTCCCAGTTCT
>CAYZRV010000018.1:0-16927 GCA_964480885.1 uncultured Aquiluna sp.
TTCCTTTGCCCACTTCTTGGCCTGAGGTCCAAGGAGTGGGTTGGAGAGATCTAAAGGCTTCCCTTGGATTCCATCGGCTTGTGAAGTCATCTGGGGATCTGGAGGAGCTACCAGTAACACTCTGTCAAAGGGCTCTTTATAGATGTCTCCGAGTGCTCCATAGAGCCAGTTGACTGTTCCCAAGGAGTGAGCAATACATATCTTTTCTCCCCCTTGAACCTCATCCATCATGTTGCTCTCTTGGCGAAGAAGCTCCTGCCACTCCTTAGGGTCAGGTCTATCCGGATTGGGAAACTGTGGATACCAAACCTGGTGTCCTTGGGATCTGAGCTCTGCTGCCGTTAGGCGCATCCAATGACCCTCGGGTCTTTTATTGGTCCATCCGTGGAGGAAGAGAATCTTTTTCACAGGTAAAGGATATTGCGGTTTATCACACAGGGTAATTCCAGATGCTGAAAATTAGACAGTAATTTTTCTTGGTAGCGATTGTTTATGCAGTCGGGTCAGCAATTCCCACATAGACAGTCTCTAGATATTCCTCGATGCCCTCGTGGGATCCTTCCCGACCTAAGCCTGACTGCTTGACACCGCCGAATGGCCCCGCTGGGTTTGAAACCAATCCGGTGTTGAGACCAAACATTCCAGTTTCAAGCCTCTCTGCTAGACGCAGCCCGCGGTTGAGGTCTTTGGTGAAGGCATAGGCAACCAGTCCATACTCGGTGTTGTTTGCCATCTGGACAGCTTCGTCTTCGGTCTTGAAAGTGCAGATCGGAGCTACCGGACCAAAGATCTCATTGCTAAGAATCTCGCAGCTTTCCGGAACGCTTTTCAATACGGTTGGGGGATAGAAGTAACCTTCGCCACTTGGAATCTCACCGCCAAGCAGAACTTCCGCACCCTTTCTCTTGGCATCCTCGACGAGTGCGTGCACACCCTGTCTGCTCTTTTCATCGATTAGAGGACCAATGTTCGAACCCTCTTCCAACCCTCTGGAAACCTTTAGTTTCGACATCTTGTCGCTGAGTTTCTGGGCAAATTCATCAGCAACACTCTCGTGAACCAGGAAGCGATTGGCTGCGGTGCAGGCCTCTCCCATGTTCCTAAGTTTGGCAAGCATTGCCCCCTCAACCGCCTTGTCGATATCAGCATCTTCAAACACGAGGAAAGGTGCATTGCCGCCCAGTTCCATTGAAACCTTGAGTACTTTTTCAGCTGAATCGGCAATTAGTTTTCTTCCAACCTGGGTTGAGCCGGTGAATGAAAGTTTTCTTAGCCTGTCGTCCTTGATTAGAGGACCTGTGACATCTTGAACCCTGGTGGTCTGAATGACATTCACGACTCCTGCCGGGACACCAACTTCCTGCAGAACTTTGGCAAACAAAAGTGAAGTTAGGGGAGTAAGGGCAGCGGGCTTGAGGATGGAGGTGCAGCCAGCGGCTATCGCAGGACCTATCTTTCTGGTGGCCATGGCAAGGGGGAAGTTCCAGGGGGTAATCAAAAGAGCGGGTCCGACGGGTTTCTTCAGAACCAGCAGTCGGTTCTTTCCATCGGGTGCTGTGGTGTAGCGGCCATCGATCCTTACCGCTTCCTCCGAGAACCACCTGAGAAACTCAGCTCCATAAGTAACCTCACCTTTAGCTTCACTAAATGGCTTACCCATCTCCATTGACATCAGCGTTGCAAAGTCATCGGACATTGCGGTTACTTTTTCAAAGGCTGCACGAAGGAGCTCGGCTCTTACCCTCGGTGCTGTTTTTGACCAGCTCTCCTGAGTTTCGTGGGCTGCCTGCATCGCAGCCTGGCCATCTTCATAACTTGCATCGGCAATGGTCTTTAGGACTTTTCCAGTGGCAGGATCAGTGACATCAAAGGTTGACCCATCTGATGAGTCTTTCCAGATACCACCGATAAGTAGTTGATTGGGGACCAGATCCAGGACTCTTTTTTCATCGGCAGCTGTGACCACTTGCCACTCCTTACATTCGAGGTTAATCCTGCCACTTAAGTCTGAGGGAATTTAGGACTACAGAAACACTGGATAGAGCCATAGCTAGGCCTGCCAGCATCGGGTTGAGTAGTCCCAGCGCTGCGACTGGTATTAGCAAGGTGTTATAGCCAAAGGCCCAACCGAGGTTCTGCAGGATGTTGCGATAGGTCCTCTTGCCCAGCCTTATTGAAAAGGGGACCATTCTTGGATCATCGTCCAGGATTGTGATGTCACTTGCAGCTTGCGCTGCCTGTGAGCCACTGCCCATTGCAATTCCAATTGATGCTGCTGACAGGGCGGCAACATCGTTAATTCCATCTCCAACCATGACTGTTGGTTCTGTTTGATTTTTCAGATAGTTGAGCTTCTCCTCTGGTGTTACTCCAGCTTGGTATGAGGGGATACCTAGTTCAGAAGCGATCTGCTTGGCTCTTTCCGGGTTGTCACCTGAGAGTAGTTCTGGCGTGAGCGATTGCTGCTTCAAAGTCTGGATAGTCTCCTGAGCGCCCTCGCGGATCCTGTCACTTAGTTCAATCAGGCCCTGAGCCTTGCCATCCCAGCCAACCACGACCAGGGTGTTTGGTCCCGAAGCTCTTACTACCGCGTCAAGCTCTGCTTGGTTACTGACTTCGAAGCCTCTTCCCACAAAGACTTCTTTTCCTTGGACACTTCCTCTGACCCCTTGGCCCGCAATCTCATTTATCTCACCTGCAACAAGATCGTCGTTTCCCGCTAGCGCGAGCGCAATCGGATGTTTAGAACCAGCTTCCACGGCAGCTGCAAAGTTGAGAATCTCATTGGTCGATGCGTTCGCAATTGGGGTTGTCTTGACAACCGTGAGTTTTCCATCGGTAAGAGTTCCGGTTTTGTCGAAGACAACCCTTTTGATTTTTGCTAGTTTGCGCAGTGAGTCAGGATTTCTTATTACCACCGACTTCCTTGCACCAATTGAAGTTGCCACCACCAGGCTCATTGGAACTGCTATCCCGAGCGCGCAGGGGCAAGCGATGACTAAGACTGCAACGGCAGCCTCGAAAGCCCTTAGCTCATTGCCCGTTATGAGGAACCAGCTGATGAAGGTTCCTATTGCAATCACAATTACAGATGGGACAAAGTAGCTGGAGATGCGATCGGCAAGGGACGCGAGCTTAGTCTTTTGAGCGGTTGCCTCCCTCACCAGGTCCGCAATCCTAGAGAGTCTTGAGCCCTTTGTTGGCTGTGATACCTCAATCAATGCTTCACCTGATAGGACGGTCGCTCCGGCTGAAACCGCTGAACCCCGCATCAGCTCCGCCGGTAAAGATTCTCCGGTGAGGGTGGAGTTGTCGATCGATGCATACTCAGAGATCAGCGTTCCGTCCGCCGGAATCTTTTCGCCAGCAGCTACTGAAATTGTGTCCTTAGGTTTCAGGGAACTGCTCGCAACTAACTGCCTTTTTCCATCAACAACTATGGTTGCGGTCTCGGGAATTGCGTTTAGAAGTGATCTGACAGCGTCTGTCGCACTTCTTCTGGTCTTGACCTCCAAGTAGCGACCAATCAGAACAACAGTTGGAACCACAGCCGCCACCTCAAAGTAGTGATGCGGGTGACCGTCGAGCACGAGGTAGATGCTGAATAGGTAGGCGGATATTGATCCCATTGAGACTAAGGTGTCCATGGTGGTGTCACCATGACGCAAGTTCTTGATGGCTGCGCTATGAAAAGGGAAGGCAACATAGGCGATGACTGGTGTTGACAGGACCCAGACCAGGTATTGACTGCCTTCAAAGCTGATTCCAGGCACCATAGAAAACATGACTGCAAACACTGAGAGCACTGTGCCCAGAATCATCCTCGGCATAAGTCGTGCCAGCTCTGGTTTGCCGTCTCCGACTTTATAGCCGGCACCATCAACCGCTGACCGTAGTTTCTCTAGTTCTACTTCTCTACTCAGAGTGAGGTGAGCCTTCTCCGTGGCGAAGTCAACATATGCGCTGACACCATCCACTTCGTTGAGGCTTTTCTCGACCCGTCTGGCACAAGCCGTGCAGGTCATTCCCTCAATCTCAAGTTCTAGTTGGTTAGCCATCTACTTTCACAAACTTGACTGGTGTGTAGCCGGCTTTCTCAATGGCTTCGGCAAGGGCAGATTCCTCAGCATCGGATTCAATAATTGCTTTACCACTCTGGTGGTTTACTTCCAGCACCTTGGTGTCGGCAACCGCAGCGAGTTCTTTAGTTATAGTCATGGCGCAGTGGCCGCAGGTCATGCCTTGTATTTCGATTTCAGTTTTTTGCAACTTGGTTCCTTTCATAATTACAAACATCACCTGAGCAGTGCCGAGGCTTGTCTTTAGCAAATCTCATGTGGAGCCAGCAGCCAACACAAAATCCCACGGCAGCTTCAGCAAAGAGGAATGTCAGGCATACCGCGCAGAGAGCTAGAGAGATTTCATTCTGGATCTGGAGCCAGCCCATCATGAAGCAAGCCAGCATCACCATTGCAAACCCGAGTGACCAGGCGGTTTTCTTCGGTGCGGCGTCAACCCACTCGGGCCTTTGATTTCTGACCAAGAAATCAGCGATGAAGAGAGTTGGTGTGAATCGAGTGCTGACAAACAATCTGAGGAACATCTCGAGCATGAAGAATGCACCGAAAGCTCTGAGCAAGGAGAAGTCGCCAGTTAGGGAAGCAGTCATCCAACCCGAAAAGCCGAACAGAAAGAGCAAACCCGCACTGGCTCGAATTGCTCGCTCGTTGAAAACAGGGTGGGAGTGATCCTGGGTAGTTGTTCCAAGAGAAGGGATTTGATTGCTCACTTGAACAGTCCTGATATCTGGCTCCAGAGATTCTCGTTGATGCGGTAGTAAACCCAGGTGCCTTTTCTCTCGGCCTCCAGAAGGCCAACTTCGGTGAGCTTTTTCATGTGGTGAGAAATTGTTGGCTGCGAAAGATTTAGGGGACCAGTCAGATCACAGGTGCAGGCCTTGGACTCTTCACCCTGCCTAATTAGAGCGAGTATCTGCAGCCGGGTTGGATCGGCTACCGCTTTGAGCAGAGCTGAAATCTCGGTTGCCTGACCCCTAGCCATCGGCTCAAGACCCGGTGCTGGAGCACACTGGCTGATGTCTAGGGCTTTCTTGGTTGCCATTTGTTTACCTTCTACATAGATGATTATCTATAGGCTACTTATAGATAAGCGTCTATGTATCCTAAACCTATTTGCTGAGGTGTCTATGTTTGCCAAGTTTCTGGCTGAGTTCCTGGGGACGGGAGCGATTGTCGCAACCGTCTTGGGGGCTGGTTTCATGACCCAGAGCCTAGGGGCTGAAGCAGGGCTCTCACTGTTGATGATTGCCGTGGCAGTCGCCGCGGTTTTGTTTGTCTCTATTTCTATTTTCTCACCAGTGTCGGGCGCTCACTTCAACCCGATCGTATCTCTGGCATTCCTGCTAAGAAAGTCTTTGGATGGGGCAACCACTTCCCTCTACATGTCCGCTCAGTTCTTGGGTGCTGTCTTTGGAGCTCTCCTAGTTGGCTTAATGTTTGAAACAGGCTTTGCTCTCAGTGAAGTGATGAGGATCACACCAGGTGCGTTCATCGGGGAGATTGTTGCAAGTGCGGGCCTAATTCTGCTGATCCTTCTTCTGATTAGTTTTGAGAAGCAGGTCCTAATTGCACCATCCGTTGCGCTTTGGATTCTTGCAGGACACATCTTCACCTCATCAACATCGTTTGCTAACCCTGCAGTGACAATTGGAAGGTTTTTCTCAAGCTCCCCTTCTTCAATCAACCTGGAATCTGCAGTTTGGTTTGTATTGGCCCAGGTGATTGGGATGTTCTTGGCTTTAGTTCTTTTTCAACAGCTCGTTAGAAAGCAGGTAGAAAAGTGAGTAAAAAAATTGCATCCGTAATGTTTGTCTGTGTTCACAACGCAGGCCGCAGTCAAATGGCGCAGGGCTTTCTTCAGCATCTGGCAGGAGATCGGGTTGAGGTGCGCTCATCGGGGACCATGCCGGCGGACCAAGTGAATCCCTCTGCGGTTGAGGCAATGGCAGAGCTAGGCATCGATATTGCAGCTGCTAAGCCCAAGGTTCTAACGGATGAGGACGTCAGAGCATCTGACTATGTGATCACTATGGGCTGTGGAGATGCCTGTCCTTTCTATCCCGGGAAGAAATATCTCGATTGGAAACTTGATGACCCAGCCGGGAAAGGTGTTGAAGCTGTGAGACCTATTCGCGATTCCATCCAGAAACTGGTTGAGGATCTAGTCGCCGAGATTGATTCAAAAAACAAGGGATAAATCTCTTAAGAAGACATTTACACCGCTATCACCATAATTCAACCTGAAGTTTCTACTTTGTCCATGTGCGAGCACGGGTAGCGGTGGTGACAGAGTCATTCCTTCCTCAAGTGAACGGAGTGACCAACTCGGTGATTCGAATTCTCGAGACGTTCAAGCAAAAGGAAATTGAGGCTCTGGTCGTTGCTCCAACAGCCAGCAGTTCGCGCCACCTCGGCTTTGATGTGATAACAACCCCCTCGCTGCCAGTGATGCAGTTTCCTGTGGCGATGCCGACTCCTTCACTTTGGAAGGTCTTGGATGACTTTCAGCCAGATCTGGTCCATGTAGCCGCTCCATTTTTGCTCGGTGCTGGCGCAATCGCATGGGGAAATCGAAATGAGATTCCAACGGTTGCCATTTATCAAACCGATGTGGCCGGTTATTTAGAAAGATACAATCTCAGCTTTGCCAGGCCTGTCATGGACAGAATCACAGCATCCATTCATCAGGCCGCAACTCTCAACCTAGCTCCTACCAAAGAAACAGCCCACTACCTCAAATCACTAGGTGTTGCCAATGTCGATGTTTGGGGAAGGGGTGTTGATCAAGACCTGTTCAACCCTGCGCATAGGAAAGACGAGAAAGCGATTGCCATTCGCAATGCAATTTCCCCAGATGGTGAGTTGGTTATTGGTTTTGTTGGACGACTAGCCCCCGAGAAGCAAGTTCATCGAATGGCGGAATTGCTCGGAATACCAAATGCGAGATTTGTGGTCGTTGGGGATGGACCAGAGAGAGGAAGACTGGAAAACATCTTTGGAAATCGCGTGCTGTTTACAGGCGCACTCTCCGGCATGGATCTTGCCTATCACTATGCGGCAATGGATATCTTTGTTCATTTCGGCACAGAGGAGACTTTTGGTCAAACGATTCAGGAGGCTCAAGCAGCGGCAGTTGCTGTTGTCGCCCCTGATCGCGGGGGACCGAGGGCACTGATCGAGCATGGTAAAACTGGCCTTCTGGTTGACCCTGACCAGTCGGATGGCTATCTCAAAGCGGTCCTAAGCATTTTGAATCCAGAGCGTCGTGACAGGCTGGTTGCGAATGCCCTATCGGCTATCGCGGATCGCACCTGGGCCAACAACAACGCAAAGCTGCTTGACCACTATCGTGATTGCATTAGCAAAGTCCATCAGAGGCGGGCAGCAGAGTTTGAACTGGCTTGATGCTCAAGAAATCATTAACGCATTTGGCGACTGGGCCGCACTCGCGGTAACCCTGATAATTTTTCTAGAGACCGCCTTCATCCTCACCTCGTTTCTTCCCGGAGACTCCCTACTGTTCCTAACCGGATTGACTTTGGCGACCAGTGACTCCTGGTTACCAGACTGGCTAGGGTTTGTTCTGATTTGGATTGCAGCAATTGCCGGGACTCAAATTGGCTACTGGGTTGGGAGAAAGGTTGGACCACCACTGTTTTCTCGAAATCGCAATTTCATTCTCAATGAGAAGGTTTTGCAGAGAACCCATGAGTTCTTCGAGAGATACGGGGCTAGGGCAGTAATTCTTGCCAGATTTGTGCCGATTCTAAGGGCATTGATTCCGATGCTGGCAGGAATATCGCAGATGGATGCAAAGAGGTTTCTGAGACTAAACATTATTGGTGGGACCATCTGGATCTTGATTTTTATGATTCCCGGCTACTGGCTTGGTGGTATTGAATGGGTGAAAGAAAATCTTGAAATAACGGTTATTGCGATAGTTATTGGAACAAGCCTGATTCTGCCCATCGAACTTCTGAGGGACCGCATCAGCAAGAAACTGCGCTCGTCAAGCGCTGATTAGATCCCAGTGAGGGTGATGTCTCTTGGGCTCGAACGGAAGCAGATCTGTTCTCTTGGGAAGCATTCCATCACCTGAGGTCACGCCCTTCAGTTTTCTCTGGAAGAACGGCAAGACATCGCGAATAACCCAGGCGAGCGTCTCCAGCACTCCGCGACTCAGTGGTGTTAGTTCCTGCGGATCAAGCTCTGGATAGCGATAGTTGAGGTTTAGCAATTTGGCAGCTCGGTTGGCAACAGCGATGTGACCATGGCCGGAAAAGTGCACCATATCCTCCGCCCAGAACATCAGCTGTTCAAAGTCTTTGATCCCGTAGACATCTAAGACTGGGACCTCTAACTCTTCGGCAACCTCTTGAATCATTTGACTGAAGCGCTCCGATCGATAGGCCAAGGGTTTGAAGATTCTTAGATGTAGGGGGTTGATGGTGTTAGCTACAACCACATCACAACCTGCTGCTTTGAGTTCAAGAAGTCCATTTCTAAACATAGAACGATGCTTGGGCATGAGCTCTGGTTTCGACATCAGGTCGTTTGATCCAGCCATCACTGTTACCAAGTCCGGCTGCATTCTTAGAGCTTCGGGAAGCTGACGCTCAACGATCTTGGAAAGATTGGCGCCCCTGATTGAGAGATTGGCAAAGTGAAATTCATAACCTGAATCCTCTGCCTCGCGAGCCAGGATGCCGGCCAGGCGATCAGTCCAACCGTTGTGTAGGCGGTCGTGATGAAAGGTGAAGTCGCCCAGGCCCTCAGAGAGCGAATCTCCAATGGCCACGTATGAGCGATACGGCTTCCCAATCACGTACTTTAGGTAATCAATTGCCTGATAGCTGGCTGAGAAATGACACTTAATTGGTCCTTTCCGCTTAGTTAACTCTTGTCTTCAACGTGAAGGACTTTGAGCCTTCTAAACTAACTGGAATGCGCAGACTTTCCATCGCAACCATCTCACTGGTGCTGCTAGCAGGGTGTGCCTCGACACCGGTTGTCACCGAAAGCCCAACACCGTCTGAAACTCAAACCCAGGAACCTGAGCCAGTATTTGTTGCGGCCCCTCTAACAGGTGTTCTATATGAAGAGGGAACTAATCCATCGCTTAATCTGCCTGCGGTCATGGCAAAGATTGATAACACTCAGTACTCGGTTCCTCAACTTTCACTAAATGATGCTGACTTTGTGTATGTCACTCGGGTAGAAGGTGGAATGACCAGGCTTTTGCCCGTCTGGCACTCGAGAATGCCAGAGGTGATTGGACCGGTTCGCTCAGTCAGGCCCGTGGACGCACTTCTAATTGCTCCTTTTGGAGGAGTGTTTGTTTACTCAGGCGGTCAGTCACAGTTCAAGCAGGCTGCCAAGAACACAGGTCTTGTCATGAGTGACGAAGATACCGAGATGAATAACGACACCTACTTTCGGGACAAAGAGCGCAAAGCACCTTGGGACCTGATGTTTAGGGCTGCAGCACTGCAAGAGCTCCACAGTCCTAACCAGCAAGCCCCCACCGCGCAGCTTGCCTTTGACTCAGTTCCTTCGGCTGTCAGCCTCGGCAAGCCGGTGAATTCCATCAGCGTCAAATACCCCGAGACTCTCTCCGAATGGCAATCCGGAACAGCAAGCTTCCCATGGGCGGCAAGCAGCGAACCAGCTTGGTTGAGGTCACAAAATGGCAAACCACACCTCCAGCAAAATCAGGAGCAGCTGATCGCTAAGAATGTGGTAGTTCTCGAAGTCACCCACGACCTTAGTTTCCGAGATCCAAAATACGGACCAATTCCCAAGGCAGAGCTGGTCGATAACACCGGAATTGCTCATGTCTTTAGCGATGGCTTCTATCTGAAGGCAACCTGGATCAAAGGAAGCATCTCCTCTGCAATCAGGCTGGTCAACGAAGATGGCAGTGAAGTGAAGTTGGCCGCTGGCAACACCTGGTTTGAACTGATGGATTTGCCAAGGAGCAAGCTAACTGTTGTTGAACCAGTGGTTCAATCGGAATCTGAGAGCACGAACTAACTTTGCGTGGTGTGAAGAAAGAAAATCTTCCAAGCAAGATTTGTCTTCGCTGTGGAAGAGAAATGGTTTGGCGCAAGTCTTGGGCGAAAACCTGGGATGAGGTCAAGTACTGCTCAGAAAAGTGCAAGCGCACTAAAGCGACTTAGTGAAATCCTTCAGCCAGGTCTTTAGTTCACTTCCAATGTCATCGCGATCAACTGCGATTCGCAAGGTTGCTTTGATGAAGTCAAGTTTGTCACCGGTGTCATAGCGTCTTCCTCTAAAGACGATTCCTCGAACACCACCGGCAACTGATTTGTTCTTGGCTGCAAACTGCAAGGCATCGGTCAGTTGAATCTCGCCACCGCGACCAGGCTTTGTCTTTTCCAAGATTTCAAACATCTCTGGTCTCAGGACATATCTTCCAATCACAGCCAGGTTGGATGGAGCTTCACTGGATGAGGGCTTTTCAACTAAGTCATTAATGATTACGGATGCGCCATCTTCGGTGATTGATGCAGCACCATAGAGATGAATCTGATCCATGGGCACTTCCATCAGGGCAACGACATTGTCTCCAGTTGCTTCGTGAAGCCTGAGCATGCTGGGAAGGATTGCGTCTCTTGAGTCGATGACATCGTCTCCGAGTAGGACTGCAAAGCTGTGTTCACCCACATGGCTCTTGGCTCTGAGGACCGCATGGCCAAGACCCTTCGGGTCTCCCTGTCTGGTGTAGTGGATGTCAGCTAGCTGAGAGGACTCCTGAACGGTGAAGAGCTTTTTCTCATCTCCCTTGTTGGCCAGCACCTGCTCGAGCTCAGCCACCCTGTCAAAGTGGTTCTCCAGGGCATTCTTGTTTCTTCCCGTGATCATCAGCAGGTCAGATAGTCCCGCTGAGACCGCCTCCTCAACCACAAATTGGATTACTGGCTTGTCCACAATCGGCAGCATTTCCTTGGGAAGAGCCTTGGTGGCGGGGAGGAACCTGGTTCCCAGCCCTGCTGCGGGAATAACTGCCTTGGTTACGGTGAACTTATTGGAAACCATGGCTAAAGCCTAGACTCAACTTTCAGGAGTTACTCAAACTACGGTCTTACACTTTTCGGGGTTAGAAAATGAAGAATTTTGCACTGAAGCTAATGGCCAGCCTGGGGGTAACAGCCCTGCTGGTGGTTGGCCTTGCCCCTGCGGCGAGTGCAAATGTCTCAGACCCTGCCTATGAGTCTGTGAAGGCTCCGTATCTGTGGCAGCTTGGTCAAAAGGGCTCTGGTGCATCAATTGCCTTTATTGACCAGGGGGTAAACCTCACCCACGAGTACTTCCAGGGTCAGGTTGTCGATGGCTTCTGCCTCTATGAGTTCTACACCAGCAACCGCTGCCCCAATGGCACCAAGCGACAGACAGGTGTGATTGCGGCCTCGCAAAGAATCGTTGCCAATTTCCCGGTCTTTTCTGAGAACCACGGAAACATGGTCGCCGGCATTGCAGCCGGTAAGCCAAACAGCTTTGCTCCTGGTGGCATAGCACCCGATGCCAAGATTGTGATGGCAAATGTCGATCTAACTCTTGCTGGCATCACTGCCGCAGCTCAATACATCTCTGACAGGGCAGCCATCAATAACACAGTTGCAGTTTCACTTTCATTTGGCGGACTGTTCAGTGAGATGCCGAGAAGCTGGCTGCTCTGTGATAACAATCCGGCGCTCGCCGAACTTGCAAAGATTCTCGGGGATATGCGTCAGCGAGGAATCATTACTTTTGCAGCGGCAGGTAACTCACCAGTCCTGGATATCGCAACCTCGATATTCCCAAGCTGCCTAAAGGAAGTTGTTGCAGTTGGCTCTGTAAATCAGCAGGGTGAGGTCTCCTGGTATGTGACTATGTCAAATAAGGTGGAGCTCCTTGCGCCTGACTACGCAACCAGTGCGGACACCATTGGCTACATGACAGGATCTGGAACATCTGCCGCAACTCCAATGGTTGCCGGTGCTTTCACTTTGCTGCGCCAGGCTTTCCCAAATAAGACCAGCGAACAGATTCTCTTAGCCATGAAGTCCAGTGGCACAAAGATCAGCGATGTTATCCGCAAAGACATTCCTGTTATCAATCTTCAGGCTGCCTACAACGCACTTCTCACCGACACAACAGTTCCCCCCAGTGACCCGGAAGTTGCGAAGAAGGTGACAATTGGAACCTTCAATGGCTTTATTGCCATCTACACCTCCGGTTACGAGGGAAGTCGCATGACCGCCAAGATTGCAGGTAAGTGGCTGGTTGTGGACCCAATCACCAATGCTCCTGGCAAGAGCTACTCAATCACCAGGCGAAATACTGGCGCAGGGTATGACATCAAGGTGGAAGTCTTCATAGATGGTGTTCGGGTAGCCAGCGAAACTAAGCGAACTGCCTAGTTATCTACCTAAGACAAACAAGATAAGTTTCCAAACTCCACCAAGTTCCCTCAGCCTCCGAAGCCCAAAGGCAAGGCGAACAAACGGTGCTAGCGCTCCAAAGACCCGAGTAAATACCTTGGCTCTTGCCACCCGATCACGATCGGTTCCCCAACCTGCACCAGATGAAATTTCTGGGTGTATGGCTGTCGTGATTGGCACAAATCTGGCTTTGCCGCCTGCTCTGATTAGATCCGCAATAAAGATGTATTCATCACCCAGGTAATTTTCAACGCCAGCACCGAATTTCTCATCGAATCTGATGCCAAGTTTCTTAACTTCCGAAACCCGGACAATCATTTCGTAGGTTGCTGCGCGAGCTGAGTTCAGGAGAGTCAGGTCTTGTTCTTTTGGGGGATAGCGCTTTCTGAGCTTTCCGGAGGGGTCAGCTGCTTGGGTTAGTAGTAGCGACAGCCTCGGATGATTGTCCAAATATTCAATCGCCTCTTGCAAACCACCCTCATCGAAGACGATGTCGTCATCAGCGAAGACCAGGTATTCACCAGTTGCATTTTCGATTGCAGCATTGCGTGATTTAGCAACACCGATCGAATTCAATCTGATCTGTTTGGCATCGGGGATGCTAAGCGCTGATTCTCCACCCTGGGTAATAACCAAGAGCTCCCAAGCGATATTTTTTGGAGGAATGATGTTCTTGGCTCTCTCAGCTAGCACTGAATAGCCAATGGTGAGCTTGGTCATTAGAAGCTGTTTGCCTTAGCTCTGGCAAATCTCATCAGTGTTGAAGAAACCGAGGAGAAGGTGGTGTTCTGAAGCCTTAGACCTAGGAAAAGGACGATTGTGTTGGAAAGAGAAATAAATCCAGTGATTCCCAAATAAATAAGGAGCAGGAACAAAAGCACCACTCCGAAACTTGCCACCAGAGTTCCAAACTCAGCCTGCTGAATTCTGCTACCTAGTTTCTCCGCAGGGGTGACCTCTAACTTGGCCCGTTTTTTCTGAACGAAGCCTCGCTGCTTGTTGAACTGCCTGACAAATAAAACCCCCATGATCTGCAGGACGATGAAGATGTAGAGCAGGTTTATTCCAGCAAAGACGGGGTTTAGGAAGAAGAAGAAACCGGCAATCACAAACAACTGGGTTAGGAATGACCAAACATTGACCATCTCCAGGGCCATGGCCCACTCCCAACTTTCGTTGTATTTGTTTTTCTCTCTTTCGTCTGCTCCGAATGCCTTAGCAAAAAACTTAACGCGGTAGGTCTTCTGAAGGTAGTTGGCAATTCTGGTTGAGGCGAATAACGCTGCAAAGAGAACTACGGAGATTACTATTTCGCTGACGGGCTTGGTGTTACCGGCAACAATTAGGTCGGTAAAGAGCTTTGCAACCAAAAGTTCTGTAACTGGTATCGCGGCACCAAGTCCAACTAGCAGGACAAGCTGGAACCTGTAACCCTTGGGAACCAGCAGAGCAGAAGAGCTAAATAGGCTCTTGAACATCTTGCGCATTATTTCAAGACCTCGGCAATTGCCTGCTTGATGTGGCCAATGACCTCATCCTTTTTCTCTTCACTAACTCGGATGTCCTTTATTAGTTTCGAGATATCAAACTTTCTAAGGTCTAGTGGCACAACGGTCGGGTTCATTACCTCAACTCCAGCACCCAGGGCATAGTCCTCATATTTCATGCCACTGCCGTGAACGTTTTCCTCGTAGCCTTCGAATGTCACCAGGGCACACGGAATCCCATAGGACTGACAGGTGATCATGACGTGCATGGCTGAGGTGACCACGGACTCGTACTCGGAAAGTTTTCTAACGAACTTCTCGATGTCTTCCTGTCTTGACATCAAAACTGATAGCTCATCAAAGTTGCTTGGCAGCAAAACACTTGCTGAGACATGTGAGAAGTGCCTAACAAAGGCGGTTCTGCCGTTGGTCTTCTTTCTCTCCACTGGGATGATCCTTGAAAGGACCAGACCTGGATCTCCAAATGCGGTCACCTCTGGTCCACCAGATCGCCTCAGAACAGCTGCAGTCAGCGGGCCTCGAACTGAGATGTATTTGGCTTTCCGATTCAGCTCAACATCGTCAGAAGAAATGCCTGTGCCGAGCACCACGGACTTCGACTTGATGAAACGTCCAATGGAACCCAAGGCAAAAAGGTGTCTTGAGGTGGTGGGTTTGGTGGGGGACTGCATCATCACCTTGGCATCGGTGAAGTGAGAAACAATCAGTGGACTTAGCCAGTCACCAAAGTTTCCAGGGAAGGGCTTTGCCCACCACGAGAGCTTGATGGTCTTCTCACTTGGTTTTCCGGAGTAAGACATAAAGGCCTCAGCAGCTTCGATGTTTGAAGCCTCGCCATGAGAAGGAACAAACTTGCTGTCGAATGTGGCCTTGGACTTTTCAAATAGTTTTCTGTCGCCTCCGATTGCCCCACCCAGAATCTGACCGAGCAGCTTGCTGCGCTCAGGATCGATTGTTCGAAGTCTTCCCTGGGTAAGGACATCAGTGACGCCGATGCTGTCGGCAATTCGTCTCAGAGGCTGTCGAATGGAATCAGGGAGAGCTTTTTCCAACTGCTTAGCTTTCTTGAGCAGCTGCTTTCTAGGGCTCTGCTTCTTGCCAGCTCCATGTTGAACCACTTTGTCTTTGAACTCAGCGACATTGCCGGAAGAGCCAAAGACGAAGAAAGCATCTTTGGAGTCTGGCTCAACGAGCTTTCCGTTTCTGATCACAGCACTGGAAGGAATCAGTTGGAAGGTTAAGTTGCGAGCATTGCCTCGCCAGGCTTCTTCGAGGAAGTAGTCATCGGTTGCTTTTAGAGTGGCTCTCTGCTCGAGCTGAAAGGCATCCTCAACTAGCTTTCTTCCTTGCGGGGTTGCATTCACACCCCAGAAGCTTGGTTCCCAAAAGCGGGTTCGGTTGTGATAGCCAATCTGGAGGGGATTACCGAAAGATCTTTGGAAGCCGATTAGATCGGCAGTTGAGTTAGAGATGTAATCAGGTAGGTGCGTGATGCGGCAGTCAACATCTATCCAGAACACTATCTTGTCGGGGTGTTTATGGCAGACATCTCGGATGAAGCCAATCTTGCGCCTGGTGGTGTCGGCCCAGTCTTCGCCCGGTTTCTTTTGTATCTCTAGCAGCTCGGTTGCAATCCCTAAAGAAGCCAGCTGCTCTTTGAGCTCCTTGGCGTGGTTGGCGTAGTAGTCATCTGGGGTGTAGAAGCTACAGACAATCACATCGCGTATCACGAGGAAAAACTACCAGCCGGCACTACTTTGCCCCTCTTATCAGCCCAACCCAAAAGCCAATTCCCCAGGCAAAGTGCATGGTTGGCAGCACCAGCATCACCCTCAGCTTCACTCCATTGGGTAGCTCCACGGCATTAAAGGCAATCAGGCCGATAAACAATAAGTAGAGCCAAAGGGGGAAACCAAAGAGGGCGGCAATCACAAACAGCGGGGGAATCCAATACCTAACCGATGACTGGAAGGGTGCTTGCCTAGTGAGCGCTCCTCGCCAGATACCTGTCTGATAGAACTGCTTGGCCAGAGCCCTGAGTGAAGATCTGGGGAAGTAGTTCACAACCAGTCTTGGATCAAACCAGATGGTGCCACCGGCAGAGCGGATTCTTTGATTGAGCTCCCAGTCCTGACCTCTAACCCACTTGGGGTCAAAACCCCCCACCTTTTCTAACCAGCTCTTTTGAAAGACACCCAGGTAGACGGTCTCAACAGCCCCAGCCTTACCTCCTATATGGAAGCTGCCACCACCAAGACCAACCCGGTTGTTATAGCCAAAGGCCACCGCCTGCTGAAACGGAGTTTCGCCAATGGCCTGCATCCGTCCTCCGACATTGGCTGCCCCGGTCTGGTTCATAACCTCAATGGCGGTTTTCAGGTAGTTTTCGGTCAGTTGGCTGTGGGCATCGACTCTGACCACCACCTCGTACTTTGCCTGTTTGATGGCAAGGTTTAGACCACTTGCCGTATCGCCGGTTGGGTTTTCCAGAACCACCAGGTTTGGGTAATTCGCCTTTAGTCCCTGAGCGATGTCCATGGTGCTATCGCTGGAGGGGCCTATGGCCAGAATCAGCTCCACCTTGCCAGGGGCTGATTGGCTAAAAACAGACTCGACGGCGCTCGCCAGATATTTCTCTTCGTTTCTCACTGGCATCACGAAGCTGGCATCTGAGAACTTAGTTTTGGATGTTGCGTCCAAGCGCAATTACCTTCCAACCAGCTCTTTGCCACTTGGCAACATCGAGAGCATTGCGACCATCAATCACAGTCTTGTTTCTAACTTCTAAAGATGCTGGTTCAAGCTCGCGATACTGCTTCCACTCTGTTCCAAGAATCACTAGGTCAGCATCCTTAGCAGCCAAAGAAAGATCTTCCTGAATCAAAAGCTTTCCTGG
>CAYZRV010000019.1:0-15845 GCA_964480885.1 uncultured Aquiluna sp.
CGCCCATTAAAGCGGCACGCGAGCTGGGTTCAGAACGTCGTGAGACAGTTCGGTCTCTATCCTCTGCGCGCGCAGGAAATTTGAGAGGACCTGACCCTAGTACGAGAGGACCGGGTTGGACGAACCTCTGGTGTGCCAGTTGTACTGCCAAGTGCACCGCTGGTTAGCTACGTTCGGGAGGGATAACCGCTGAAAGCATCTAAGCGGGAAGCCTGCCTCAAGATGAGATTTCCATGACTTTATGTCGAGAGGGCCGCAGCTAGAATACTGCGTTGATAGGCGGGATGTGGAAGTGCTGAAAGGCATGGAGCTGACCCGTACTAATAGCCCGATAACTTGATACACACTCTAATTTTTGTGCTCAGCGTCCACTGTGTGGTTCTCGAGGTATGGTCGAGAACCGAAGATTTGATCTTCGAAAGACTAAAACTCAATAGTGTTTCGGCGGCCATAGCGAGAGGGAAACGCCCGGTCTCATTCCGAACCCGGAAGCTAAGACTCTCAGCGCCGATGGTACTGCAGGGGGGACCCTGTGGGAGAGTAGGACACCGCCGGACTTACTTTAGAATTGGCCACCCAACATGGGTGGCCTTTTCTTTTTAAGGATGAAAATGGAAAAGCGATCTCCGCGCAAAAAGGCAAGTGACGCCAAGCCTGGCTCACGTCCCTTCCGCACACCCGGTGACAAAAAGTCAGTGGGAAAGAAGTTCGATCGAAAGCCCTACGGAGATCGAAAAGATTCTCCGAATCGAAGAGAAACCGAACGAAAGCCAAGAGAGAAGTTTCCAGATATTCCTGCGGAGGTTAAAGCCGAAGACCTCCACATCAGCGTTCGTGCTCAACTTAAGACCCTGAGTGAAGAAAACCAGGAGTTCGTGGCTCGTCACTTGCAGATGGTTGCTCTGCTGATTGATGAAGACCCAAAAGCTGCCCACGAGCACGCATTGGCCGCTTCAAAAAAGGCTGGTCGAATTGCGGTCGTCAGGGAAACACTTGGCGTTACTGCCTACACAATCGGCGATTACGCACTCGCACTTAGAGAACTATTGACTCATCGCCGAATCTCGGGATCTAACGACCAGCTTCCCCTGATTGTTGACTCCGAGCGCGGGCTGGGTAGACCTGCGAAGGGTCTGGCTTCGGCTGCCGATGTTGATCGAAGCAAGTTGCCGGTTGGCGTGAGAATTAATCTGGCAATTGCTCTCAGTGGCGCTCGACTGGATCTTGGACAGGTTGAGCTCGCCAAGCAGGAACTCGAGATTCCAGAGTTAACACCTAAGACTGTTTTTGAACAATCACCCCTTCTGTTCCGTTCCTATGCAGAGGTGCTTAGGGAATTGGAGCAGGATGGGAGCAAGTGGGATGAGCTTGCTGATCGGGCAGAGAAGGCTCTTTCATCAACAGAGGAAGAGACCGTCAGCTTGGTGGAGCAGTAGTGCTAGCTACCAATTACGACTCACTTCTATTAGATCTTGACGGAGTTGTCTACCGCGGCAAAGAGCCCATCCCGCATGCGGTGGAGTCAATCGCTAAGGCTAAAGAACTTGGTCTCAAGGTTGGTTACATCACCAACAACGCCTCCAGAACGCCCTCGCAAATAGCTAACCAGCTGAGGGGTTTTGGAATTGAAGTTTTAGACAGTGAAATTGTTGGTTCAGCGCGCGCAGCGGCCAATTTACTGGCAAGCAAGATTGAAAAGGGAAGCAAAGTATTGGTAGTTGGAGGAGAGGGACTTCGTGTTGAGGTCGCAGCTCTGGGTTTTGAGGTGGTGGAGAGATCAGAGGACAAACCCGTTGCTGTTGTCCAGGGCTTTAGCCCAGAGGTTGGTTGGAAGCAGCTGGCTGAAGCTGCTTTTGCAATTCAACAGGGCGCTATTTGGATTGCGACCAACCAGGATTGGACCTTGCCGCTCGAAAAAGGCGTTGCTCCTGGAAATGGGACCCTGGTTGGTGCTGTCCACACAGCAGTGGGCATTCTGCCGGAGTTTGCCGGTAAGCCCTTCACCCCAATTTTTCAGGCAGCAACTGCTGAGCTGAATCTGTCAAAGCCTCTGGTTATTGGCGATCGGTTAGATACAGATATAAAGGGAGCAATTTCCGCCTCGATGGATTCCGCTGTAGTTCTCACAGGCATCGCAAAAAACAAGGATCTTCTTGGGGCAAAAAGTGACGAACGACCTAATTTCATCCTCAGTGACCTTAGAGGCTTGTTCGAGAAGTATCCCGAGCCAAAGCGGAGGAAGAGCTCAGTAGCAGTTGGGGCGAGTGAAGTTGAGATTATTGGCGATCAACTTCTTCTGACTGCGGGAAACCCCCAGTCCGTTGATACCATTCGTGCCGCAACTGACCTAGTCTGGTCAAGCGGAAGACCAATCTATGGCTTACAAGTTGATGCGAAATTGGTAGGTAACTAATGGACTTCGAACAAAAACTCTCTGAGATTGACTCCATGGATATCTCTGAACAAATTCCTGCCCTCAGCTCGCTAATCACTGAGCTGGAAAACCTTCTAAACCAGTGAGGCTTGACCTCGCACTCGTTGAGCGAGGACTGGCCAGATCGCGCAACCAAGCTGCAAGATTAGTCGCAGATGGACTTGTCAAAATCAATTCTGAGATTGCTAGCAAGCCAAGTCAGTTGGTTGAAACTTTTGACAAGTTGACAGTGGCTCGTAAACCATACGTTGCTCGAAGTGCTGAGAAACTTGCGTTTGCGCTGGATCAATTCAAGATTGACGTGCCTGCTCATTGCTTAGACATTGGAGCATCCACTGGTGGATTCACACAGGTCTTGCTGGAGAGAGGCGCTAAGAAAGTAGTCGCATTGGATGTCGGCACGGATCAATTGGCCCTAGAACTTAGAGAAGATCCGAGAGTGATTGAGCTATCTGGAATCAATGTCAGGGAATTCAACGCAGTTGATCTACCAATCCAGGAAATTGGCCTTGTCGTAGTTGACTTGAGTTTCATCTCGCTGACTCTCGTGGCCAAGAAGATAGCGACTTTTGCAAAAGACGGACACTTTGTTTTTCTAGTCAAACCGCAGTTTGAGGTTCAAAAGAAGGATCTAAATAAGCACGGTGTCTTGGTCGACCACGACCAGAGACTTCTGGTCCTGAGGTCGGTTCTGGTGTCTCTATCAAGCGTCGGCCTCAGGCTCGAAGGCCTGGTTGAATCACCCATAACTGGAAGCTCAGGAAACATCGAGTTCCTTGCCCATTTCAGGCATGGTCCTGAAGCAGACCTGGATGGTTATCTGGCTCAACTTGGTTAGTTGTGGAGAAGGTCACCAACTACTTGGAACTGGCTAGTCTGGTAGAGGAAAATTTGGAGGCGACTTGAAAAACGTAATGGTCCTGACCACGGCGCTTGATAAGAATGCCGCTTCCGTTGCGCTTGGTGTCTGTGAAAACCTCTCCGCTCGAGGCGTTTCCTGTTATTTCCCCCAAGAGGACTTCGAGCGACTAAAAAGCTTGGGAACCAACGCGGCAGAGCTTTCCCTTTATTCAAATCAAGAGATGGACATGGCAATTGTCCTTGGGGGAGACGGGACAATCCTGAGAGCCGCCGAGGTTCTTTGGGACAATCCCGCTCCAATTCTTGGGGTGAATCTTGGCCATGTCGGCTTCATGGCAGAGGCCGAAAAGAATGATTTAGATGCAACGTTGGACCTGGTGGTAGCAGGAAAGTATTCGATTCGTGAGCGCACCACACTAAACGTTGCTGTCTGGCAAAACGGCAAAGAGGTATTTAGCTCTTGGGCTTTGAATGAGGTCGCAGTTGAGAAGAGCGCCAGGGAGAGAATGATTGAGGTTGTCTTAGAGGTTGAGAAGCGGCCGCTTTCCAGCTTTGGCTGCGATGGCGTCCTGGTTTCAACCGCCACGGGTTCAACAGCCTATGCATTTAGTGCAGGCGGACCGGTGGTTTGGCCAAACCTGGAGGCATTTGTCGTTGTCCCCATCAGTGCGCACGCACTTTTCTCTAGGCCATTTGTAATTGATCCTGACTCTCCAGTCGCGATTGAAGTACTTCAGCGATCTCCTGGCCTTGGCTTTATATCTTGTGATGGACGAAGAACTTTCGAACTGGGAACAGGGGCACGGATTGAAATCACCAAGGGTGATCGACCTGTCAAGATGGTGAACTTATCTGATGAGCCGTTCGCTGATCGTCTGGTGAGAAAGTTCAGCCTGCCGGTAGTTGGCTGGCGTGGGCCGGGGAGCGATGCTTGATAGAGAACCTCTCTATTAAATCTCTCGGGGTAATCAGCTCGGCAGAGCTGGAACTGGGAAAAGGCTTCACCGCTATCACGGGTGAAACGGGTGCCGGAAAAACAATGCTGCTAACTGGTCTCGGACTTCTGCTTGGTGAAAGAGGCGATTCTTCAGTTGTTCGATCGGGAGAAAAGCAACTAGTGGTTGAAGGCCGCATTCTTTCAAATGATAAAGAATTACTTGGCAAACTCGAAGATCTTGGTGCAGAGACAGATGGCGGAGAAATATTAATCAATCGCACAGTGACAAGTGATGGACGCTCGAGAGCAGCTATTGGCGGCATTGGTGTTCCCGTCTCAACTTTGAATCAGGTCGCTCAAGAATTAGTAACTGTCCACGGCCAGTCCGAGCAGATGAGACTTCGGTCCCTGGCTAAGCAGAGAGAAGCGCTGGATCTTTTTGCTGGGGAGAAGTTGGCTCTTGCCTTGCAAAGCTATTCGCAGACCTATCTGCAATTTAGAGAACTTGAATCAAGAATTACTCGAATGAGGACTTCTTCTGAGCAGGATGCTTTCAAAGCACAAAAACTCAAGGAACAAATTGCCGACATCAAGAGATTAGCTCCCGAAGTTGGGGAGCTCTCTCAAGTTTCTGAGCAGCTGAATCGACTTTCCAACGTCGAAGCCCTCCGCCTGGCTGCCGCAGAGGCTCACGAGCTGGTTGCCGGTGAGGAGCTTGACGCTCGCAGTCAGTTGGGAAGAGCAAAGAGAGTTCTCGAAAGCTCAACGGATTCGAAGCTTCGAGAACTAGCAGAAATGGTTGGTAATGCAACGGCCATTGTCAACGAGCTTGCCCTTGAATTATCTGGCTACCTGTCTGACTTGGATGCTGACCCAGCCACGCTTGACGCACTGCAGAGAAGAAAATCAGAACTGACATCGCTAGAGAGAAAGTATGGAATCTCCTGCGACGAACTTCTTGCACAATTGCCAGGCTACGAAACTGAACTCCTAGATCTTGATGGTTCGGATGAACAAATTGAAAAGCTTGAAATGCAGTTGGCGGCAACTGAGTCACAACTTGGTCAGGCAGCTAAAGAGCTGACGTCTCTGCGAACTAAGGCCGCCGCAGACCTTTCTAAGCGAGTAAGCGATGAGCTGAAGCAGCTTGCGATGGGAGATGCTGCCCTGCAGGTTTCAATCTCGGCACTAACTGATTTTGAAGCTTCGGGTTTAGACAAAGTTGAGTTTCTTCTCTCCAATCACGCGGGGGCAGAGGCCAGAGCCTTGGGAAAGGGTGCCAGTGGCGGAGAACTAAGTCGCATCATGCTGGCCATTGAGCTAGTTCTTGCCGGAAAGCAGCCACTACCTACCATGATTTTTGACGAAGTTGATGCGGGGGTCGGTGGAGCTGCAGCTGTCGAGCTTGGTCGCAGGCTAAAAAAACTAGCTACATCTACCCAGGTGATTGTTGTCACACACCTTCCCCAGGTTGCTGCCTTTGCGGATCAGCAAATCCAGATATTTAAGGATTCATCGGGAGGAGTTTCTGCATCCAGCGTCAAGCTGCTGGACAAGAGCGCTAGGGAGCAGGAGCTGGCCAGAATGCTCTCGGGTAGTGCCGATTCTGAAATTGCCATCACTCACGCCAGAGAATTACTCAACCAAGCCAATTAGTTTCATGTCGCTCTTTATTTGAGCCGTGAATGAGTGATAGATTGAAGTTCCATGGCGGTTAGCTCTGGAACAGTAAGACATGTGTTTGTTACCGGAGGCGTCGCCTCCTCTTTAGGCAAGGGCTTAACAGCCGCCTCACTCGGAAATCTTCTCAGGGCTCGTGGTTTGCGGGTTGTTATGCAGAAGTTGGACCCATATCTCAATGTCGATCCTGGCACAATGAACCCCTTCCAACACGGCGAGGTCTTTGTCACTGACGATGGAGCCGAGACTGACCTGGACATTGGCCACTACGAAAGATTTTTAGATATTAATCTCAGCGCTGAGGCTAATGTGACCACTGGCCAGGCCTACTCAACCGTGATTGCCAAGGAAAGACGCGGAGACTACCTCGGAGCAACGGTTCAGGTAATTCCACACATCACTGATGAGATTAAGCACCGCATGCGACTGCAGGCAAATCTGGACCCTCAGCCTGATGTCATCATTACGGAAATTGGCGGAACCGTTGGTGACATTGAATCCCAGCCATTCATGGAAGCTGCCAGGCAGGTCAGGCAGGATGTCGGAAGAGACAACGTTTTCTTTGTGCACGTAACACTGGTTCCCTACCTTCAGCCCTCCGGTGAGCTAAAGACCAAGCCAACGCAGCATTCGGTCGCGATGCTCAGGTCACTGGGTATTCAGCCAGATGCAATTGTTTGCCGAGCTGACCGGGATCTTCCCGATTCGATTAAGAACAAGATTGCTCAGATGTGCGACGTCGATAGGGAGGCCGTTGTCACTGCGGCTGATGCCAAGAGCATCTATGACATCCCTAAGGTGCTTCACTCAGAAGGTCTCGACACCTACATCATTAAGTCCCTGAACTTGAGTGCAAAAGAAGTCGACTGGTCTAACTGGCAACCGGTACTCGATGCCGTTCATCACCCGAAGCTTGAGGTCAACATTGCTCTGGTTGGCAAATACATCGACTTACCCGATGCGTATCTGTCGGTCACTGAGGCTCTAAGAGCAGGTGGCTTTGCTCAGTCTTGCAAGGTAAACATCCACTGGATTAAATCTGATGACTGCGAAAGCGAAGTGGGTGCTAGAGCAAACCTGGGTGAAATGGATGCAATATGTGTTCCGGGTGGATTCGGTATTCGAGGAATTGAAGGAAAGCTCGGTGCTTTGAAATTTGCCAGGGAAAACAAGATACCCGTATTAGGTCTTTGTCTTGGACTGCAGTGCATGGTGATTGAGTTTGCAAGAAATGTGGTTGGACTAGAGGATGCAACTTCTAGTGAGTTTGACTCAACATCCAAACACCCAGTCATTGCAACCATGGCGGAACAGGTTGCCAAATTAGAAAATTCCGAAATGGGTGGAACGATGCGACTTGGTTTGTATGAGGCAAGTCTTCAAAAAGGTTCCATAGTGGCCGAACTATATGGCTCAACCTTGGCAAGCGAAAGACACCGCCACCGCTATGAGGTGAATAACCACTACCGCGATCAGATTTCTGAGAAGGGATTGGTCTTTTCAGGAACCTCTCCAGATGGAGAGCTGGTTGAATACGTGGAGCTACCAAGAGACGCCCATCCGTTCTACGTCGGCACTCAGGCCCATCCAGAGTTTCGCTCTAGACCTACCAGACCCAACCCGTTGTTCTTTGGTTTGATTCATGCGGCAATAGAAAGACGCCAGGCACAGATTCTTTTCAACGAGGGATAGTTGCAGCCCCTAGATCACTACCTTCGACACCTCAGTGTCGAGCGAGGTCTGAGTAAGAACACTCTCAGTGCGTATCGCTCAGACCTTTCTCGCTACCTGATTTACCTTGAGGACAAGAAGGCTGACTCACAGACGGTCAATGCCAACCAGGTCTCAGACTTCGCCACCGAACTAGCCACCTTGGGATTCAAAGCAACTTCCACCTCTCGAATCCTGGCAGCAGTCAGGGGCTACCACCGCTTCCTGCTGACAGAGAATCTCAGGCAGGACGATCCAACCGCAAGGCTCCTACCACCCAAGCTTCCCAAGCGACTGCCAAAGTCCCTCACTCAGGAACAGGTTCTAGAGCTGCTCTCAGCGGCAGGGCCCGAGCCGGATGACGAGTCGGCTGACTTGATCAGGCTTAGAGACCGAGCAATTCTTGAGTTGATGTATTCCACTGGGACCAGAGTCAGTGAAGTGGTTGGTCTAGACCTGGATGAAATCAATGACTCGGGGCTACTAAGAGTCAGGGGCAAGGGCTCAAAGGAGCGGATAGTGCCAGTTGGTTCCTATGCGGCCAAGTGCCTCAATGCCTACCTAATCCGCTCTCGTCCTTCACTGGCTGCGCTCCGAGGCGAGCGGGCACTTTTTCTCAATAAATTAGGGGGGAGGCTCTCGCGGCAGAGTATTTGGGAAATTATCCAAAGATCGGGGGAGGCATGTGGCATAGCGGTTTCCCCGCATAGCCTTCGGCACTCCTTTGCGACCCACTTGATTGAAGGCGGCGCGGATGTGAGGGTCGTGCAGGAGCTACTTGGCCATGCCTCGGTGGCGACAACACAGATCTACACCCTGGTGACAATAGACACGCTTCGGCAGGTCTATGCTTCGGCCCATCCGAGGGCTCGGGGGTAGGCTAGAGGCTAATCAGGGAGGTAAAAGCGGTGGAAATTACTGGCAAATCCTTTCCTAATCCACCCAAGCTGACCCGCCACGGCCCAGCCCGTGTAATTGCTATGTGTAATCAAAAGGGTGGGGTTGGAAAGACCACCACGACAATCTCACTGGCAGCGGCGCTCGCAGGCTATGGCCGCAAGGTACTGGTGGTGGACTTTGATCCTCAGGGAGCACTCTCTGTAAACCTTGCCCCAGATTTTCAAGATGCCCCAACCATTTACGAGCTAATAATGAACACCTCTTTGGATCCTAAGAGTGCTGTTCAGAAGACTGAAATTAAGAACCTCGACATCATCCCCGCGAATATTGATCTTTCCGCAGCTGAGATGAATCTGGTGACCGAGATGGGTAGGGAGAGGGTTCTAGAAGGAATTCTAAAGAAGCTCAAGCCAGACTATGACCTCATAATCATTGACTGCCAGCCATCGCTCGGTTTGCTCACGGTCAATGCCCTAACCGCAGCGCACGGCGTTTTGATTCCGATGGCAACTGAGTTTTTTGCACTACGCGGAGTAGCGCTCTTGATTCAGACAATTGAAAAAGTTAAGGCAAGAACTAATCCAATGCTGGAGATGGATGGCCTGATTGCCACCCTCCACGATCCAAGAACCCTGCACTCAAGAGAGGTTCTTGAGAGAATGCAGGAGGCATTTCCTGGAAAAGTCTTTGACACTGCCGTCAACAGAACAGTTAAGTTCCCAGATGCCACGGTAGCCAAGAAGGCAATTACGGAGTTTGCGCCAACATCGGAGGCAGCTGACGACTATCGTCGAATTGCCAGGGAGCTAATACAGCGTGGTTGTGCAGCTTGAGTCAGAAGTTGATTTTCAACTTCAACTAGATAATTTCGAAGGTCCGTTTGATTTATTACTGACCCTAATTGGCCGCCACGAACTCGACATAACCCAGGTCGCACTAGCCAAGGTCACCGACGAATTCCTGCAGTACGTCAAGCAACTTGATGCCAAGCAGGAGATGGAAACTGTGAGTGAGTTTTTAGTTGTTGCAGCGACTCTGATTGACCTAAAACTCGCCAGTCTCTTACCGCAGGGTGAAGTCACTGATAGTGAGGATGTAGCCCTACTCGAAGCCAGAGACCTTTTATTTGCAAGGCTGTTGCAGTACCGAGCATTCAAGGAGCTGTCCGCCTGGTTTAACACAGCGATGGAGTTGGAGGCTCAACGCATTCCCAGGACAGTTCGACTGGAGGAGCAGTATCGCAACCTCAGACCGGAACTCAAGTGGGATACCTCGCTCGATGAGTTTCACCTTCTGGCTCTTTCTGCCTTCACCCCCAAGGAGATTCCAAGTGTAGGTCTAACGCACCTGCACGCGCCAAAGGTTTCAATTCGCGAGCAGGTTGGAATCATTGTTGAGCGGCTTCGTTCCGCTGGCAGTCTAACTTTTCACCAGCTGATTGCTGACACAAGGGACAGGGCAGAATTTGTTGCAAGATTCCTTGGCGTATTAGAGCTCTATCGAATCGGAGCGATAGGTATAAACCAGCCGATTGCCTTTGGCGAAATTACATTGAGCTGGGAAGCTGACGACTTTGATGCACACAGCTTGGATGGACTAGGAACAGATTATGAGCAATGATTTAGCACTTCGTGGAGCACTGGAGGCAATCCTTACTGCCGCGGAGACTCCACTCAGTCTGGTGACTCTAGCTGGAGCATTGGAAGCTCCGATCAACGATGTCAAAAACGAGCTGGATGCGCTTCGTGAAGATTATGATTCAGCACACGAAGGACTCGGTCGTGGATTTGAGTTACGAGAGGTTGGGGGAGGCTGGAGATTTTATGTGCGCCAATCTCATGACTGGGGAGTTAGACAACTGGTCGCCAACGAAAACCCAGCGAAGCTTTCACAGGCTGCTTTGGAAACACTTGCCGTCATTGCATATCGGCAACCTGTCTCCCGTGGCCAGGTCTCATCAATCCGTGGCGTGAATGTTGATTCAGTCGTGAGAACTTTGTTGTCCAGGGGATTAATCACCGAGCTTTACACCGACAATGAAACTGGATCGGTCATGTTTGGAACCACCGAGCAGCTGCTGGAAAACCTGGGAATCAATACTCTCGCTGAGCTACCAGCAGTCAGTCCACACCTTCCCAACCAGGACCAGATTGACTAGCGAAGAAATTCGTCTGCAGAAGGCTCTTTCGATCGCAGGCATTTCCTCGCGGCGGAAGGCCGAGGAGCTGATGCTCCAGGGTCGAGTGAAGGTAAATGGCAAAGTAGTAAGAGAACTTGGTAGCAGAGTCAATCCACTTACCGATTCGGTGATGGTTGACGGCAGACCCGTCCAACTTGATCCTGATCGGATTTACCTGGCTTTTCATAAACCAAAAAACATCATCTCAACCATGAGTGATGAGTATGGAAGAGCTTGCCTGGCTGATTACTTTCAGGGCTTTGATCGTGTATTTAATGTTGGAAGACTCGACTCCGACACCTCTGGATTGATTCTCATGACAAACGACGGTGAGATGGCCAATCAGCTTTCTCACCCAAGCTTTGGAGTTGAAAAGCTTTATGTCGCCAAAGTTCAAGGGAGGATTCAAAAGGCTGAGCTGCAGAGACTTCGGGACGGAGTTGAACTCGAGGATGGCCTGCAAAAGGCAGATCGAGTGAGTCTGGTTGATCAGAACTCCCAGGAGAGTTTGGTGGAGATTGTTCTACACAGCGGGAAAAACAGAATAGTTCGGCGAATGTTCGATGCCGTTGGGCATCCTGTGATTGAACTAACGAGGCGAAGTTTTGGTCCCTTGCGCCTTGGAAACCTGAAGCCTGGGCAGTATCGGGAGCTTAGTAAACTTGAAATTAGCGCTTTGATGAGCGCAAGTCAGCCGAAGAATCGAGATTAGAGCTCATGGCCGTTCGGGCAATACGCGGAGCAATCCAATTGGATAGTGACGAGCGTTCGCACCTGTTGAAGTCAACAGCGGAGCTTGTCACCAAGGTCATGCACGAGAACAATCTCGAAAGCGCAGATCTAATTTCTATATTCTTCACTGCCACCCCAGATGTCGTCAGTGAGTTTCCAGCCTTGGCGGCTAGAGAATTAGGGCTGGGCGATGTCCCACTGATGTGTTCAGTGGAGATGAATGTTTCCGGCGCAATGCAGAGAGTCATTCGGTTGATGATGCATGTTGAGACCGATAAGTCCAGAAGCGAAATCAATCACATCTACCTACGCGGAGCTCAAGCTCTCAGGACAGATTTGGCCCAGTGAAAACAGATGCAATCAAAATTGTCGGGACTGGATTAATTGGTACCAGTCTCGGGCTTGCCCTTGCCCGTCATGGCATCACGGCTCACCTGAGTGACAATTCCAAAGCCAATCTTCGACTTGCGGTTGAGTATGGGGCAGGGGATGACAAGGAAATTGAGCCCGAGCTCATTGTGGTCTGTGTTCCTCCAGATCTCACAGCTGAAGTTGTCGCCAGCGAGTTGGAGAAACATCCAAGGGCAATCGTTACAGATGTCGCCAGTGTCAAAAGTGAAATTCAAAGCAAGGTCGCAGAGCTTACCGAGCACAGTTCGCGCTACATAGGTTCCCACCCAATGGCTGGCCGAGAAAAGGGCGGCCCTGGAAGTGCCAGAGCAGATCTTTTCTTCGCTCGCCCCTGGGTGATAACTCCTTCGGATAGCAATCCAGAGGTTGCGGTTGAGTTGATTAGAGATTTGGCAATGCAGATTGGCGCATTACCGATTGTTCTCAGTGCGCAGGAGCATGACAGGGCAGTAGCTCTGGTATCTCATCTTCCACAGCTTGTTGCCTCAACTCTTGCTGCCCGACTGATAGAAGGTGATGAAGAGCAGTTGAATCTAACTGGTCAGGGTTTGCGCGACACCGCAAGAATCGCATCCAGTGATCCAGATTTATGGCTACAAATTCTCTCTCAGAATTCCTCGGCCATCGCTCCGCTTCTGGCAAAGCTAAGGGCTGATCTTGAGGTCTTAGAGGATTCATTCAGCAACCTAGAGAAACCAGGTGCGCTAGCCAAGGTGCACTCTCTACTTGAGCGAGGAAACCGAGGAATCTCTCGCATCCCTGGCAAGCACGGTGGAAAATACATCAACTACCACCAGGTCACCGTTGTTATTGACGATAGTCCTGGTGCGCTGGCCTCTCTTCTCACATTCATTGGCGATATTGGTGTCAACATCGAAGATCTGAAGCTCGAACACTCACCCGGTGCACAGATTGGACTAGTCGAGATTCAGGTGATTCCCGAGTCTGCAGATCACTTAACTCAACAGCTCACCGAAAATGGTTGGCGGCTAGTCTGATGAGTGATTTTGTGGTGGCTGTCGATGGCCCAGCTGGTTCTGGTAAATCGAGTGTCTGCCGGGAAGCAGCCAAAAGGCTGGGTTTTGGTTACTTAGACACAGGCGCAGGCTATCGTGCCTTTGCGCTGCATGCAGAGCACCTTGATCTAGAGAAAGCGCTAGCTTCTTTTGACTATCAGATCAGCACAGAGCCGGAAAATTTCTGGGTAAAGCTCTCTGAACGAGATGTCACTGAAGAGATCCGATCTCAGCAGGTTGCCGCCAGGGTAAGTCAATATGCCAAGGAGCAGCAGGTGAGAGATTTGCAAAGGCACGATGCAGTTTCTCGAATTCGAGCCTGCCCAATGCCAGGAGTAATTGTCGAGGGCAGGGACATAACAACGGTTGTGGCTCCCGATGCAAATGTCAGAGTGCTTCTGACGGCAAGCGAAGAGGTTCGACTCAAAAGACGATCTGGTGATTCAACTGAAACTGCCTCAAACCAACTTGCCAGAGACAGATCTGATTCTAGAGTTGCGGAATTTCTAGAGCCAGCTCCTGGGGTGACGCTAGTTGATACTTCAGAGCTTGATTTTGAACAGAGCGTCGCGGCTCTTATCGGAGAGATTGAGAAGGCTAGACGATGAGTAAAGAGCTGCAGCCAGAGTCTTTCCGCGAGGAACTTGATGAGTTTGAACTCGAAGAGGATGATCTTGAACTCTTAGATCTTGAACTGGGTGAAAGTGAACCTGGCACCTATATCCCCGCACCGCCAGTCCTGGCCGTAGTTGGAAGACCAAATGTTGGCAAATCAGCACTTGTGAATCGAATTCTCGGACGGCGAGAAGCGGTTGTCCAGGACGAACCAGGAATAACCAGAGACAGGGTTTCCTACAAAGCAGAGTGGAATGGTAGGCCCTTCACGCTAGTGGACACAGGCGGCTGGGAAGTTGGAGCAGAGGGACTCAGTCTTTCTATAGCCCACCAAGCAGAAGTTGCAGTAGACCTAGCGGATGCTGTGCTGTTTGTGGTGGATGCAATGGTCGGTGCAACTCAATCTGATGAAGAAGTTGTACGCATGCTTAGGGCCAGCGGAAAACCAGTTCTACTGGTCGCCAACAAGATTGATGATGCCCATCAGGAACCTGAGGCTGCCGCGCTTTGGTCGCTAGGACTAGGTGAGCCGTACGCAGTATCTGCCCTTCACGGCCGCGGAGTAGCTGACCTGTTGGACAAGGCGCTGTCTTTGATGCCGAAACAGTCCGCCGTTGCTGGGGAAGAATATGTGGGACCTAGGAGAGTTGCACTGATTGGGCGACCAAACGTAGGAAAGTCATCGCTTCTCAATAAAGCAACGGGTACTAATCGGGCAGTGGTTAGCGATGTCGCAGGTACGACCAGAGATCCCGTTGATGAGCAGGTTGAAATCGCGGGCAAGGTTTGGCGTTTTGTTGATACAGCTGGAATTAGAAAGCGACTCCACAGGCAGCAGGGAGCAGATTTCTATTCAGCCCTACGGACAGCAGCCGCTCTGGAAAGAGCTGAGGTTGCAGTAGTCCTTTTCGATGTAACCGAACCAATCAGCGAAGCCGACATTCGAATTGTTCAACTGGCACTCGATTCAGGTAGAGCGTTGGTTTTGGCCTTCAATAAATGGGATCTGCTCGACGAAGAGCGTCGTATCTATCTAGAAAAGGAAATCGAGCGTGATCTTGCTCACGTTGACTGGGCACCCAGGGTAAATCTCTCAGCACTAACCGGCAGGCACTTGGAAAAATTGGTTCCTGCTCTCGAACTTGCGCTGGATTCTTGGGACAGGCGAATCCCCACGGGTAAATTCAATGCCTTTCTTCAGGAATTGCAGGCTGCCAATCCGCATCCTCTCAGGGGCGGGAAGCAGCCGAGAATTCTCTTTGGCACGCAAGCCGCCGCTCGACCACCTAAGTTTGTCATTTTCGCCTCGGGATTCTTGGAAGCTCAATACAGAAGGTTTATCATCCGCAGACTCAGGGAGACATATGGGTTTGACGGCAGTCCAATCGAGATTGGTGTTCGGGTGAGGGAAAGAAGAAAGAAGTGATACTAAACATTGTTCGCGGCTTTCTAATTGGAATCGCTGAAGTAATTCCTGGAATTTCTGGCGGCACAATTGCACTCATCGTTGGTATCTACGAACGAGTTGTTGACAGTGCTGCGGCGGCCGCAAAAGGAATAGCAAACATTTTGCGAGGAAATTTCAAGCAGTCGAGTCTTGAATTTAGGAAGATTGATTTCAGACTACTTGTGCCCCTCCTTGCAGGGATGATTTCTGCAATATTCCTGGCAGCTTCAATAATCGAAAATCTCCTAGCTGCTCAGCCAGAAAACATGCGAGGACTATTTGCCGGATTGATTCTTGCGTCGCTTTATGTTCCATACAGACTTGCTGCCCAAAAATGGATCCTGAGCGATTACCTAATGGGCGTAGCTGCAGCAGCTGCTGCTTTCTTTTTCACGTCTCTTCCAAGAGCAGCTGAGCAGAGCCCACAGCTCTGGATGGTCTTTTTTGCTGCAGCTCTTGCGGTTTGTGCGCTTGCCCTGCCAGGTGTTTCAGGTTCCTTTTTGCTACTGGTGCTTGGTTTTTATGCACCAACTATTGCGGCTCTTAGCAATCTTGATTTTGTGTATCTCGGTGTGTTTGTTCTAGGTGCGGTTGTTGGACTGGGTGGCTTCTCTACGCTCTTGCAGTGGTTACTGAAAAATCACCACCGCGTGACACTCGTAATTATGACCGGCTTGATGGCAGGGTCACTACGTGCACTATGGCCATGGCAGTCACCCGAGGGGGAACTGAGCACATTGAGCGACCCCATGCCGCTTCTAATGGTTCTAGTAGGAATGGCCACGGTTTTCGGAATCCTCTTGATTGAGCGACGGATTCAGTCTCGGCAATAGACTTCTCTGCGAAAGCGGGCTGTAGCGCAGCTTGGTAGCGCACTTGACTGGGGGTCAAGGGGTCGCGGGTTCAAATCCCGCCAGTCCGAC
>CAYZRV010000020.1:0-14741 GCA_964480885.1 uncultured Aquiluna sp.
ATGTCTGAAGTAACGCCCGACCTGGTCCGACACCTGGCCTCACTGGCTCGCATCCTCGTCACTGAGGAAGAGGTAGCGAAGCTCACCGGAGAACTGAGCGTAATTGTCGATTCCGTTGCTTCAGTGAATAAGGCTGTCGCGGGAGATGTGGTACCGACCAGTCATCCGATCCCTATGAGCAATGTCTTTCGCGAGGATGTCGTGCTTCCATCTCTTTCCCAGCAGGAAGCGCTGAGCGGAGCTCCGGATAGTGCTGAGGGAAGGTTCAAAGTCCCAGCAATCTTGGATGAGGAGTAGATCGTGAGCGAACTCATCCACAAAACCGCTGCCGAGTTGGCGGAACTGATTAGTAGTAAGCAGGTTTCTTCGGTAGAGGTGACCGAGGCCTTTTTCGACCGAAGCGAAAAGCTGAACCACAAGACTTTTTCCTATCTTCACCTAAATCGTCAGACAGCAATTGCAGCGGCCAAGCTTGCAGATAGTGAGCTGGCGGAGGGCAAGAAGGCATCACCTTTACACGGCGTTCCAATCGCGGTGAAAGATGTGCTGGTCACCAAGGATGCCCCCACCACAGCCGGTTCCAAGATTCTCGAGGGATGGGTGCCGCAGTATGACGCAACAGTGGTCACGAAGCTTCGAGAAGGAAGACTTCCAATTCTCGGCAAGACCAACATGGATGAATTTGCTATGGGATCTTCCACGGAATACTCCGCATATGGTCCTTCCAGAAATCCATGGGACCTCAGTCGAATTCCAGGTGGCTCGGGCGGCGGTTCGTCATCGGCGGTTAGTGGAAAGTTAGCACCGCTAGCGATTGGTAGTGACACCGGAGGCTCCATCCGTTTTCCAGCAGCAGTGACGGGATCGGTTGGCACCAAACCAACCTATGGAGCCGTATCTCGCTACGGAGTTATTGCCCTCGCATCTTCCTTAGATCAGATTGGTCCTGTCACCAACACTGTTTTGGATGCCGCACTTTTGCAAGACGTTATTGCCGGTCACGATCCCAAAGATGCAACGTCATTGCCGAATTCTCTGGGCTCGATGGCCGAAGCAGTTAGAACGGCTGACTTCAAGGGTCTAAAAATTGGTGTTGTGAAGCAGCTTTCTTCAGATGGCTTCCAAGCTGGAATCAAGGAGCTATTCGATGACACGATTAGCAAGTTGGTTGCCGAAGGCGTCGAGGTGGTTGAGGTTGATTGCCCAAGCTTTGAATATTCAGTTGCCGCCTACTATTTGATTCTTCCGGCCGAGGCGAGTTCCAATCTTGCCAAGTATGACTCGGTGAGATTTGGGATGAGAGTGCTGCCAGAGGGCAACCCAACCATCGAGCGCGTCATGGCTGCAACCAGAGAGGCAGGCTTTGGGCCAGAGGTGAAAAGAAGAATCATCCTCGGAACCTATGCGCTCTCATCCGGATACTACGACGCCTACTACGGCTCAGCCCAAAAGGTTAGAACTCTAATTCAGCAGGACCTGGCGAATGCTTTTGCGAAGGTCGACGTGCTGGTGACTCCAACTGCTCCAACCACAGCATTCAAGATTGGTGAAAAGGTAAATGACCCATTGGCGATGTATCTAAATGACATTGCCACTATCCCTGCGAACCTTGCAGGAATCCCAGGCATTTCGGTTCCCAATGGGCTCGCCAAGGAGGACGGCTTGCCATCGGGAGTGCAGATTCTGGCTCCTGCCATGCAGGATGCCAAGGCCTATCGCGTCGCAGCTTTGATCGAGGGACTCTACAAAGCTCAGTGGGGAGATTACCTAATTAGCAAAGCTCCCGATCTGGAGGTGCTAAGTGTCTAAAGATCAACTGATGCCGTTCGATCAGGCGATTGAAATGTTCGACGTGGTGATTGGCCTTGAGGTTCACGTTGAGCTAAACACCAAGAGCAAGATGTTCTGCGGTTGCAAGAATGAGTTTGGGTCAGAACCCAACACCAATGTCTGTCCAACCTGCATCGGTCTTCCAGGTTCACTTCCAGGAGTTAATCGAAAAGCAGTTGAGTCATCAATCGCAATTGGCCTTGCACTTGGTTGCGAGATTGCAAAGACCTGCCGCTTTGCCAGAAAGAACTACTTCTATCCAGATTTGGCAAAGAACTTCCAAACCTCTCAATATGACGAGCCGATTGCCTTTGGGGGCAAGCTAGAAGTCGATCTTGATGGTGTCACCTTTGAGGTTCTGATTGAGCGAGCCCACATGGAGGAGGATGCTGGAAAGCTGACTCACGTCGGTGGTGCAACAGGAAGAATTCACGGAGCTGACTACTCACTGGTGGACTACAACAGAGCTGGTGTCCCACTGGTTGAAATTGTCACCAAACCTGTTTTTGGGTCAGGTGCCAAGGCACCAGAGCTAGCGGCAGCCTATGTCAGAGCCATCAGAGACATCGTCAAGACCATGAATGTTTCTGATGCCAAGATGGAAAGAGGAAACGTTCGCTGTGATGCAAACGTCTCTCTCAGACCCAAGGGCGAGGAAAAGCTAGGCACCAGAACTGAGACTAAGAACGTCAACTCAATTCGCAGCGTTGAAAACGCAGTTCGATATGAGATTCAAAGACAGGCTCACATCTTGGCTGGCGGCGGGAGCATCATTCAGGAAACCAGGCACTGGCACGAAGACCGCGGTTACACATCCTCCGGAAGAGTGAAATCTGACGCTGAGGATTACCGTTACTTCCCAGAACCAGACCTGGTGCCAGTCATGCCCGAGCACGCCTGGATTGAATCAATTCGTGCTTCACTTCCTGAAAATCCAGAAAAGCGAAGGAAGCGCCTGGCAGCTGAGTGGGGATTCAGTGAGCTGGAATTCAGAGACGTTGTTAATGCTGATCTTCTCGACCTAGTTGCCGCAACGGTTCAAGCAGGTGCTAAACCGCAGGCTGCAAGAAAGTGGTGGAGCGGAGAGCTAAGCAGGATTGCTAACGCTGAAAACAAATCGGCTGAAGATCTCGCAATAACTCCTGAGCAGGTAGCGGAGATTCAAAATCTGATTGATTCTGGAGAGCTAACCGACAGACTTGCACGAGATGTTGTTGCTGGCGTTCTTGCGGGCGAGGGAGAGCCGAGAGTAGTCATTGAAGCTCGAGGACTAAAGGTAGTTAGTGACGAGGGCGCATTGATTGCTGCTATCGATCAAGCTCTTGCCGAGCAGCCAGATGTTCTGGAAAAGATTCGTGAGGGCAAAGTTCAGGCCGCTGGTGCAGTAATTGGTGCAGTGATGAAAGCCATGGGTGGTCAGGCGGATGCTGCTCGAGTCAGAGAATTGGTTCTAGAACGAGCCAAGTAACTTGGGGTGAGTAACGGGACTTGAACCCGCGGCCCCCTGGACCACAACCAGGTGCTCTACCAGCTGAGCTATACCCACCATGTCTGGACTTGCCAGAGCTAGATTGTATCAGCGACGGCCTTGGCTATCTCTTTTGCTTTATCGCTGTCTGGGCCTGGTTCCTTGACCAGCACCGCTGCTCGGTAGTACCTGAGCTCCTGGATTGACTCCCTAATGTCGGCTAACGCCCGATGGGAACCATTTTTCTTGGGCAGATTGAAATAAACCCTCGGATACCACCTTCTCACAAGCTCCTTCAAGGAACTGACATCGATGTTTCGGTAGTGGAGGAAGGCATCTAGTTTTGGCAGGTGCTTGATGATGAACATTCGATCGGTCCCGATTGAATTACCTGCCAGGGGAGCGGTCTTGGGTTCGCTGATGTGTTGGGCAAGATATTCCAACACCCTGGCCTCGGCTTCTTCAGCTCTAACGCCGTCTGGTATTTCTTTCAGCAGGCCGCTGTCGGTGTGCATCTGGGTCACGAACTCACCCATGTTTGCCATGGCAGCATCGCTCGGTTTGATGACAATTTGGATCCCATCATCAACCGGCTTGAGATTGCCATCGGTGACAATCACAGCAACCTCGCAGATCTCGTCCTTCTCGATATCCAGTCCGGTCATTTCGCAGTCGACCCAGACAATAAAGTCAGCCATGTTTTCCTAGTCGTTGGAGTGTCTGGAGTTCTTCTGAGCTCTTTTTTGTGCCTTGGCATCGAGCTTGGCTTGGCGCTTGGCTTCACGTTGCTCCTTGCGCGAGGGCTTGTCATTCTGCTGGATGATTGGCAGCTCACTGGTTAGAAACTCAGGCAGTGATTCACTGGTCTTTGCCCGAAGTGGTTCGCTGTCGGTGACCTCACCACTCCAGCGCATCTGCACCTCATCATCCAGTGGCATATCGGGGGAGGTGTCGACCACTACCTCGGACCACTGCATGCTCACATTTTCAGTTTCGATGCGCTCCTCGGTGATCGTTACCGTCGCAGCCGGTGCCGCCTGTTCCTTAGGGGCAGCAACCTTTCCCTGCTTCTTTGCTTGGCGCTTTGCCTTGCGCGCATCGCGCCTTTGCTGACGAATTCGCTTGCGATCTTTTCTTCCCTCAACCAACCAGTAGAGGGTTGGAACCAGAATCAGTGTGAGAAGCGTGGATGAGAACAATCCACCAATCACCACTATCGCTAGCGGCTGCGAGATAAATCCTGAGTCGCCTGTAAGCCCCAGGGCCATCGGAGTAAGGGCAAAAATCGTGGCAAGTGCAGTCATCAGAATTGGACGCAATCTCTGTCTGGCACCGTCCAGCAATGAATCTAGGACGCTCTTACCCTGTTTGCGATATTGGTTCACCAGATCGATTAGAACAATGGCATTTGTAACCACAATTCCAATCAGCATCAGCATTCCAATTAGCGCTGGGACGCCCAGTGCGGTGTCTGTCAGCAGTAGTAGTCCCAGGGCACCGGTTGCCGCGAATGGGATTGATATCAAGAGCAGCAGCGGCTGAATCAGGGAGGAGAAGGTCGCCACCATGACTATGTAGACGATTGCAACGGCAGCTAAGAGAGCTAGCCCAAGCTGCTGGAAGCTTTCGGCTTGATCGGCTGCCGCACCACCGACGATTGCCTCCACACCCAGTGGAAGCTCGATGTCGGCAAGCCTCTCGTTGATTGCAACTGTGATTGCACCAAGGTCATCTCCCTCAGGAGTTAGCTGAACCTCAGCGGTTCTGTTGCCTCGCTGAGTTGTAATGGAGGTGGGCTTCAAAACCTCCTCAATCGATGCGATCTGGTCCAGTCGAACCAGTCCCTGGAAGGTTGGGATTCTGAGTGCTCTAACCTCTGAGAGGGATTCTGGCGCTGTTGCACCTGCAATGTAGACCTGGGTCTCTTGCTCTTCAATAGTTACAGTTCCAAGTGAGCTTGGTCGCAGCTGAGCAGCAACGATGCCAGTCACTGCCTGTTCGGTCAGGAGGTAGGACGCAGCCTTTTCTCTATCGACCTTAATCTCCATCACTCGCTCATCAGCTTCCAAGGTCGTGCTGATGGCAGTTATGTTTGCCAAGCCCTCCATGCCTTCGGCGACAGCATTAACTGCCTCCTGCAAGAGATCCTTGTCAGAGGATGTGATTTCGATATCAATTGTTTCTGATGATCCGAAGCCACCACCCTGGCTGGTGCTGATGTCACTGTCTGCGGGAGTATCCAGGTTTAGAACCTTAGCCTGCAGTTCCTCGATGCTGGCGTTCTCGTCAGCGGTGATGCTGAAGGCAATGCCTCTTGCAGCTGCACCGAAGGCAACTCTGCCATCGGCAGCTGAGCCAACCGTGGTCTGAACAATGTCAATACCTTCAATTGCCAGCATCTGATCTTCAATGTCCTTGGCAGCAGCATCCTGCTCCTCGAATGTGGTGCCTGCCGGCATGTCTAGACGAGCGGTGAACTGGTTCGATCCACCACCATCAATGAAGTTGGTTTTCAACAGCGGGACCAGTGAGAAGGTGTAGCCGAGAATTAGGACTGCGGCAAACAAAGTCAGCCAGGGGTGCCTGGTTGTTCCCCGCAGGATGGGTTGGTAGGAGCGCTGAAGAAGGCTCTTCTTCTCTCGCTCCTCTTCAGCAATTCGCTGCTTCTTTTCAAAGTTCTTGGGGTCTGCTTCTTTGGCTGCCCTGAGGCGTTTTGGCATTCTGAGGAACCAGTAGGCAAAGACTGGAACGATGGTCAAACTCACTAGCAGCGATGCCAGAAGCGCAATTGCGACGGTGAAGGCGAATGGTCTAAATAGTTCCCCAACTAGACCATCGACCAGGGCAATCGGTAGGAACACCGCAACCGTGGTGATGGTTGAAGCTGTAATTGCGCCAGCAACCTCCTTGACGGCTGTCATGATGGCTTTTCTACGTTTCTCGCCATAGCTGAGGTGACGGTTAATGTTTTCAATCACCACTATGGAGTCATCTACAACTCGACCAATTGAGATAGTTAGGGCCCCCAGGGTCAGCAGGTTCAGCGAGTAGTCGGCAACGGAAAGACCAATAAAGGTTATTAGCACCGAGGTTGGAATCGATATGGCGGTGATGATGGTCGACTTGAAGCTGAGCAAGAACACAAGTATTACCAGCACCGCAAAGCCAAGACCCAGTAGCCCCTCAGTGGTGAGGTCCTTGATTGACTTTTCGATGAAGGGAGCCTGGTCAAAGATCGTGGTGATTGTCACATTCCCACCAAGTGCTTCATCAAGCTCTGGAATTAGTTCCTGAACTCCCTTGGAGACGGCAACTGAATTGCCATCTGGAGTCTTTACGATCGAAACAGCGAGGGATTCTTTGCCATTGGTGCGTGCAATGGTTGTAATTGGCGCATCTTCATAAGTGACTTCGGCAACGTCACCGATGGTGACAACGGTCCCCAGGGGATTTGGCTGAGCAGGGATTAGTGGGAGTTTTTCGAAGAGCTCAACGGTGTCAACTGCAGATCCAACCTGGACAGCTACCGAACCTTGATTGTCGGTAATTGATCCCACCGGCAGCACCAGTCCGTTGGCATTAATGGCAGAGATGATATCGCGCTGCGTAATACCGTTCTGCGCAAGGGCAACCTGGTCAAGGGTTAGGTTTATTCTCTTTTCTCTAGCACCGGAAACAGCAATGTCTCGGATGCCCTCAACCTTCTGGAAGAGGGTTGGGGCAACCTCTTCGAGCTTCTTGCCAATTCTTTCGTTGTTGCCATCGTTATCAGCGACAGCTAAAACAATGATTGGCACAGAATCAAAACTTCCTGAAATTACTCTCGCCTGGGCATCATTCGGCAGAAGGTCTTGAGCATCAATGAGTGCCGCGTTTAGTCTCTCGGCAACAACCTCTGTGCTGGTTCCATACTGAAATGAAACCCGCAGAACAGACAATCCAGTTGTGGATGTAACGGTCGTTGATTCAATTCCTTCCAGACCCAGCACAATCTGCTCAAGCGGAGAGGAGACCTGAGAGTCAACGACCTCGGGAGATGCTCCCGGATAAGAGGTAACGATTGCTGCCGACGGGATCTCAATTGAAGGTATCAACTCCTGCTTTAGCCCTCCAACGGAGATAAAGCCAAAAGCTGCGACAATCACAGTGATTAGGGCGACAACTGAGCGATTTTTAAGCGAGAGCTTGGAGATTATTGACAAAACGACCTCTTACTGGTTTTACAGCTGGTCCAACCAGCCAATCAGACAGAATACTCCCGAATATCCCCAGTAATCCTGGGAAATACCGCCTAGAGCCTCAGCAGGGCGAGGTGTCTAGCCGGATTCCCGAAGCGGTGGGTTGTGATGCTGACAGCCTGCTCCTTGAAGAAGGGCAAAAGATCGATGATTCCTGACTCAGTGGGTTCATTGTCATACAGGGCAACATCTGGTGAATCCAGTGGAGGAGCAGCTTTGGCCACATTTCCCATCACCCTGACCCTTCGTGGTCGTTTGGCCAACGAACCCAGCCAGCTGGCCTCATCCTCAACTAAGACCCTTATGCCATTTTCGGATAGGAATTCGACCATTCGCTTGGGAAGACTCTCTGCACTGATCTCACCAGAACCCAGGGCCAGAAGGCTTGCTGCCACTCGCCAGGAATCATACTCACTGGCATCCTTTTGAAGTCGAACAGTGCAGTCGGAGCGAAGATAGCGAAGGAGATTAATTTCCGAAGAAAGTTTTGACTCATCGACTTGAGCACCAAAGTAGTGCCTCATTGCTGCAGTGTCAGATTGCGCGGCACGAACAAGAGACTCAAGCTCGGAGTCGCTGAGGGTGCTGGTCGTTGCAATAACCAGCAATTGATTCAAAGACTTGGATGCAATTGGTTCTCTTGCGCTGTTGGAAGCTCTCCTCCAGTCAGTTAAGCAGAAAAGATAGTTCGGTCCTCCAGCTTTTGCGGTTGGTCCAACAGCCGACTTCTTCCAGCCGCCAAATGCCTGTCGTCTAACGATTGCTCCAGTTATTGACCGATTGACATAAACATTTCCAGCTTCAACTTTGGAAAGCCAAAGATTGATTTCTTCTGCAGAAAGTGAGTGCAAACCTGCCGTAAGTCCATACTCAACAGAATTCTGCAGGGCAATGGCCGCCTCAAGATTAGGAGCAGTCATGATGGAAAGAACAGGTCCGAAATACTCAACAAGGTGTGAATCTGAACCAGGCCTTACCCTGTCCCTCACTCCTGGTGACCAGAGGGTGCCATCTTCAGATAGCTGCTTGGGTTCGATGAACCACCTTTCTCCACGATCCAGCCTTGTCAGTCCGTGAAGGAGTTTGCCCTCGGGGGGATTGATTATCGGACCCATCTGAGCTTTTGGATTCTGAGGAAAATCCACAGTTATTGATGTGACAGCATCACGAAGTTGGTTTCTGAAGCGCTTCGACTTGGCAACCGATCCGACGAGAATCACGATTGAGCTAGCAGAACACTTCTGCCCTGCGTGTCCAAAGGCGGAATAGGCAACATCCTTTGCAGCTAAATCAAGGTCAGCATGCGGTGTAACGATGATTGCGTTCTTGCCACTGGTCTCCGCGAGCACCTTCAGTTCCGGACGGAAAGACTTGAACAAACTTGCGGTCTCGTAACCGCCGGTCAGTATCACTTGAGAAACACTGGGATGAGAAATCAGCTGACGACCGAGTTCTTTCTCGCCGATGTGCACTGTTGTCAGAACACCCTCTGGGAGAATCTCCAGCATCAAAGCTGCTAACACCGCACCGCACCTAGACGCAGGTGATGCTGGCTTGAAAATAACCGCCGAACCAGCAGCCAGCGCTGCAAGAATTCCTCCTGCCGGAATAGCAACTGGGAAGTTCCACGGCGGAGTGACAACTGTTACTGCCCTGGCTAAAGGCCTTGCTCCTGGCAGTGCTTCTAGCCGGAGTGCCTGAGCTGAGTAGTAGCTGGCGAAATCAACCGCTTCTGAGACCTCGGTGTCAATCTGGTCAAAGGTCTTTCCAGCCTCTGACATGGCAACTTCAATGAGGTACTCCCGATTTTTTTCCAAGACCTTCGCAACTTCGCTGAGGTAGTTGGCACGCTCGAAAGATGAAAGCTGTGCCCAGATGATTTGTGCATGGCGAGCATTTTCAATTACCTGATTCAGCATTGACTCATCAGAAACGGTGTTGGCTTCGACTAAATCGTGACCAATCTCAGAACTGGCAAGGCGGCGAAAGATTCTTCTTGCCCAGTCTCTATTTTCAGAAATCGAAGGATCTGTATCGGCTGTGTTTGCAAAATCACCAATTGTGTATTCAGGCTCATCCAGTTCACGATTCTGGATTCTGTTTGGAATCGGAAGGTCTGTGTCAAGCGCCTCAATCGAAGAGAGGAATCTCTGCTGTTCCCGCTCAAAAGAATCACCATTGGCAAGCTGAAAAGCGCTGGAGAGGAAATTGTCCTTGGTTGCCCCTTCTTCTAGTCTTCGAATTAGGTATGCAATCGCAACATCAAACTCATTCGGGTAAACAACGGGCGTGTAGAGAACTAGTTGGCCGACAGTGTCGGCAACAACCTTGGCCTGGTTTGGAGCCATCCCCAGCAGCATTTCGAAGTCCAGTCCTTCGCTGATGCCTCTTTGAGAGGCCAGCAGATAAGACCAGGCGAGATCGAAGAGATTGTGGCCGGCAACACCAATTTGCACGTTCCTGACGCGGTTTGCCGTCAGGCCATAGTTTAAAACGCGCTTGTAATTGGTATCGGCGGCCTGCTTTGATTCCACCGTTGCCATGGGCCAGCCGTGAAGTTCTGAGTCAACTCTCTCCATGGGAAGGTTGGCTCCCTTCACCACCCGCACCTTAATCGAAGCGCCTCCGTCAAGAACGCGAAGCTCTGCCCATTGCTGAAGATCAATCATGGCCCTGAGGGCATCAGGGAGATAGGCCTGCAGGACAATTCCGGCACTTAGGTTTTGAAACTGAGGCTTCTGGAGAATGCCCTTGAAGACTGCGATTGTCAGATCGAGATCTCGATATTCCTCCATGTCGAGATTGATGAATTTCTTCTTCGGGGAGCTGTTTGCAATCTCATATAAAGGAGTGAGTCGCTCAATAACCTCAGCAACCGTTTGATCAAATGCCCAGGGGGAGTGAGGGGCGACGATTGCGGATACCTTTACTGAAACATATTCGGTTTCTTCGCGTCGAAGAATCTCGGCTACAGCTGCAATTCTTCGATCGGCCTCGTGATTACCCAGAACTGCCTCACCCAATAGGTTGATGTTCAAGGTTGTCTCTTGGAGCTTTAGTTTCCTAACTGACTTACGGAACTTAGCTCGCCTGGCATCCAGCACCAGGTGGGAGACCAGTTGTCTTAGAGCTTTTCGAGCGATTGGTATGACTGGCCAGGGAAAAATGAGTCCGAAATTTGCTCCAAGGGAGATAAGGAGTCTCAGATGAAGCGGCAGAAATCGTGGGGCTATTCGTCGCAGCTGAAAGAGATTGTTGGCTGCAACCCCTAGGTCCTCTGGTCTGATAACGCCGTCTATAAAGCCGACTGCAAACTCCAGGCCTCGCGGATCCTGAAGCAGACCGGCTAGTCGCTTGGATGGCTTATTCACCTTTAGCTTTTGAGACTTTGAAACCCAGGTTTTGACAAGCTCAATCGATGCCTCAGCAAGCTCAAACGAAGGAAGAGCTGGTATCTGAGTGGATTTAAGCGTCATTGTCTCCCGCACCACTCTAGGGTAAAGGCTTATTGGTCTTGAGGGGATTGCTCCAGGGGAAATGTTCTTGAAATATGCCCTTGTTATTGTTGGCCTGTGATTGAAAGTGCCTTTGGTCAGATCGCCCTAATACTGCTTGTGACTGCGGTAATTGGTGGGGCAGCCAAGCTTGCCAAGCAGCCACTGATTGTTGCCTACATTTTTGTCGGCATTTTGCTTGGTCCAACTTTCTTGGATCTTGTGCAGTACGAGGCGGAGATTGAGCTCTTTGCTGAGCTCGGCATTGCCCTTCTGTTATTTCTGGTCGGTCTGAAGCTGGATTTGGGTCTAATTAAGAGCATCGGAAAAGTTGCAGTTCTTACTGGAGTAGGACAGGTTCTATTCACAGCCTTTATTGGCTATTTCCTCATTACTTTGTTGGGGTTTGATTCCATTCCAGCGCTCTACATTTCAATCGCAATCACTTTTTCCTCGACCATCATCGTTGTGAAGTTACTTTCTGATCGGCGTGAGATTGATCAACTTCACGGCCAGATAGCGGTTGGTTTTCTGATTGTCCAGGACATCCTGGTAATCATTGCAATGGTCCTGATTGCAGCAATCGGTTCCAGCGAAGGAGCGGTTGATAGAAGCATCCCGGTCCTTGTGATTGGCAGCATAGTATTCATTGCGGCAGCGGTGTTGATTTCTAAGTATGTTTTGCCAAGGGTTCTGGCTTGGCTGTCGAAGAGTCAGGAATTGACGTTGCTATTCGGTGTCAGTTGGGCCATCGGCCTGGCTGCTATCAGCCACTCCCTTGGTCTGTCGATGGAAATTGGAGCATTTATTGCTGGAGTTGCATTAGCTTCAACACCTTATAGGGAGAGCTTGAGCGCGAAGATGGTGAGCCTGCGGGACATCATGGTCTTATTTTTCTTTATCCAGCTCGGCTCGTCTCTAAGTTTCTCAGATGCCGTTGAACAGATTCTGCCGGCATTGGTTATTTCTGCTTTTGTTTTAGTAGCAAAGCCACTGATTGTGATGTTGATTATGAGTTCGCTGGGCTATCGTTCCAAAGTATCCTTCAAGACTTCCATGGCAATTGCCCAGATAAGCGAATTTTCACTGATACTGATTGCCCTGGGTTTTTCACTTGGGCAGGTCAATCAAGCTGCGCTGAGCTTGGTGACTCTCGTTGCTGTAATCACAATTACGCTCTCGACTTACCTAATTCTTTATGCGGATACTCTCTATGAGCATTTGGCTAAATATCTAAAGCGACTCGAAAAAGACACGGTTGATCCTCGGGTTGAGGAAGCTCAGCAGGCTAGATACGATGCGATTGTTATCGGTGCTGGTCGCCTAGGTTCAAATGTGATTCACGGGCTCAGGAAGAAGGAAGCCAGGCTTCTCATTGTTGATCACAACCCTCAGGCTCTGAGTCAACTTGCCTCTGAAGGTCTGGACACACTCTATGGCGACATCAGTGAGCCTGAGTTTGCCTCCTCCCTTCCTCTAAACGAGGCTGATGCGGTCATTTGCACTTCCCAGGAGAAATCAACGAATCTTCTTTTGCTTGAAACACTCAATCGATTTGGTTTCAATGGAAGCATCTGTCTTACCGCAATGGACGATCCGACCGCAAAGCTGTTGCAAGACAATTCAAGAGTCACCGTGATTAGGCCGCTCAGCATGGCAGCCGATCGAATACTCGATGCCCTGCCCGCTATTAGAGAGCGAGACTAGGAAAATCTAGTTAGCAGCAGTTACTGATGGGTAATGATTTCTTGCCTGCAAAAAGGTCTTGTTTGGAGTTATCAAGCTCTGCAACCTTTATGGCATCTGGGTAATAACCCTCGGGATAGGTCGGGCAAACTGCAGTGTAACCAGACTCTCGCCTCAAGATGTAGCCAGCCAAGTCCTTATCAAGCATGTACTGACGAGCTTCCGTCTCTGATTCAAACGGTTTGGCGCACTTTGTGTAATTCCATTCAGACATAAACCAAGCATAACATAGATAGCCATCTATGTATTGAGCCGTGTCGTTCAAGCAATAATCCATGATGTTTTTACTGAAGCTCACTGGTATAGATTTGCCGAGTGCGAAGAATTGTTGGGCTCACCCGCTACGCAGTCGTAGTTCCATCACTGGCCTCAGTCCTGGGAGCTTTGTTGCTAATGGCTCAGGGATCCTTCGAGATGGTCCTAGTTGTCATAGACGCCATTGGACGGTCTCTGTCCCTGAAGGACACGATTGTGGCGGTGTTGACGGCGGTCGATGCGATTTTATTGGGCACCGTTCTGCTGGTGATTGGCTATGGGCTGTATGAGCTTTTTGTAGACACTGATATCAAGGTGCCGGCTTGGTTACAGGTGAAGGACCTGGATGATCTGAAGTCCAAGCTAATCGGAGTAGTGGTAGCGATAATTGCGGTGGTCTTTGTTGGAGTGTTTGTTGATACTAATCGGGCTGCTGATGTCATTTCCTATGGAGTCGGGGCTGGCGCTTTAGTTCTAGGTTTGGCGGTATTTGCCTTTACAACAAGGAAAGAAAATACAAAGACAAACAAGGAAAACTGAGGTTTCCCTACTGCGGCGGCGGCCCGGCCGTAGCAATCTATCTCGACTAGGATTTTGTATCGCCCGCCCTCGTAGCTCAGTGGATAGAGCAAGAGCCTTCTAATCTCTTGGTCGCAGGTTCGATTCCTGCCGAGGGCGCAAAATGAACCCCATCACCATAATTGCCAGACAATACCTTGATGCCTATCAGAATAAAGACCTCGAGACAATCGCGAATCTAATTAGCCCAAATGTCGAACTTACTGACTGGAACAAAGGTGGAATGGGGAGAGACTATTTCTTGGCTGAGACCAAGGCAAATTTTGAGTCTCAAGAAGCCATTGAGATAGACATTATTAGGGTATTTGAGCTTAATCGTACAGTCGCTTTTCAGCTAAGAATCAAGGTAGACCACTCAGAAGTGCTAGAGGTAATTGATGTGCTTGAGTTTGATTCCGACAACCTCATTATTAAGTTACGGGCCTACAAAGGCCTGTGAAAAACATCACTGGCTTATGTATGATCCGCTGATGTGGAAACTGTCTGAGGTCGTTAGCGTAAAAGGATTGCGGTAGTCAAATGCCTCATCTTGGCTGGTACCTGTCGTGTACCAGAGGGACATCGTTGAACTACCTGCCGTCACATAACCAGTGATTGCATAATTTCTTGAGTTCGAGACACGAGTGATGTGTCCATTTCGAAACGTAAAATCATATTTAGCCTCAAACGGCAACGTCATGTAATACTGCCCTGTACCAAAGTTGGTTATGTTGTCAAACTGAACGTTGATTTGGAAAAATACCTGAGTTCCATTCTTAATGTAAGAGCCATAGAACATTGGATCTCCGGAAAATGTTGGCTGCGTACCACCCGTGGTGCCTCCACTGACCGTGAATGAGACTTCTGCGGCCGCTGGCCCAGCCGGGCCTTGCGGACCCGTAGCACCGGTTTCGCCTCTTGCTCCTTGTGGACCCGTAGCACCGGTTTCGCCTCTTGCTCCTTGTGGACCCGCAGCACCAGTCGCGCCAGTTGCACCCACGGGTCCCTGGGGTCCCATGGGACCAACAGGACCAATCGGGCCGATCTCACCCTGGATGCCCTGAATTCCTTGAATTCCCTGCGGACCAACTTCACCTTGCGGCCCAACTTCACCCTGCGGCCCAACTTCACCCTGCGGACCCTCAGGCCCAC
>CAYZRV010000021.1:0-11664 GCA_964480885.1 uncultured Aquiluna sp.
ACCCCAACGGGATTCGAACCCGTGCTACCGCCGTGAAAGGGCGGCGTCCTAGGCCACTAGACGATGGGGCCTAAGAGGCTCCTGGCACCAAGGAGCAAGACTACCCGCCGCGCGGCAAGTTATGCAACACATAGGGAACTCTCAGGCAATACTTTAATGTTTCCTTCATATTTCTATTCAGGAGGTGGTCAATGCGCGGCAAGGTCTTGGCAATTTTGACCAGCCTCGGGCTCATCATTTCCTCGCTCCTGCTCATGCCCGCCTATGCGGTTCCCGACTACCCGAGCGCTGCCGAGGTGGCAGCGGCCAAGCGCAATGTCACTGAAAAGCAAAAGATGGTGGAGCGAATCGAGGGAATCCTAAACACCCTGGAGTCAGAAGCCAGAGAGCTTGAAAAAGTTGCCCTAGAAAAAAGCGAGCAATACATCAGAGCCGTGAAGCGGGCGGATGATATGAGGGCCAAGGTTGACTCTCTGGAATCCCAGGCCAAGGCCTCAGCATCTGAAGCTGAGGAAGCCAAAATTCAACTGGGAAGAATCGTCGCTCAAATGCTTCGGGATAGATCTGCCAATGATATGACCCTGAGACTTTTCTTTAATCCTGAAAGCGCTGAAGATCTTCTCTTTGAAATGAGCATGCAGGAAATCATCGCTCAGCGAACCGAAGCCATTTATCAGGCAGCACTCGACAAGCAGGCGCAGGCGCAGGCACTTACTCTGGAACTTGAGGAATCAAGAAAACAACTTGAGGATGTTGAAAAGGAAGCAAAGGAACTTTTTGATGAGGCGCAGGCAGCAGCAGATGCGGTCATTAGAAAAGTAAATGCGACTGAGCGCGAGCGGGCAACGATGATGTCACAGCTGGCCAGTTTGAAAGACAACGCAGCTGATCTAGAAAGACAAAGAAGAGAAGGTCTAGAAGCAGAGCGCAGACAGAACTTGGTGAAGACAGCCCCCACCGCACCAGAGCTCTACACAGTTGGAGCACCAAACGAAGAACTGGTTGAGATTGCAATTGCATTTGCGAGAGAACAGCTTGGTGAGAGATATGTTCTAGGTGGTGCAGGACCAAATGTTTGGGACTGCAGCGGAATTACCATGAAGAGTTACGCTGCTGCCGGTGTTTACATCGGCTGGCATTCTGCGACAGCTCAATACAACGTCATGGCTGCTCAGAAGAAACTTGTTCCTTTCCAGAACGTTCAAAGAGGAGATCTGATCTGGTGGTCAACCGAGTCAGCATTTTCAGGAGATAAGTATCACGTAGCCATCTACCTAGGTGACGGCATGATGCTGGAGGCCCCAAACCCAGCCAGAACAGTTCGAATCGTGCCAGTTAGATATGGTGAACTATGGCCATATGCTGGAAGACCAACAGCCAGCAGTAACTAGTACTCGCCGACCTTTTCGTAGAGCTTGGCAATAATCCACCACTTGCCATCAATCTTCACAAAGTTCAGATAGTCCTGCATGATGCCGCCAAACATTTGCAGTTGAACTTTCGCCCAGGCCATCGAATCAGAGATCTGGTCGATCTCCAGGATCTCATCCTTCCTTGGATTGCCAAGTTCCTTCGGTGATTGTCGATTAGCAACCTGCTCTCGGTAGACGGCATACGGTCTAAGAACCAGCTCTCCACCCTGAGCGGAATAGAGGCAGCAGTCTTTGTGAAAGACACTGTCGAAGAGATTCATGTCCTGGGAGTGAATCACCTCGAAGTAGTCATCGAGCAGTTTGATTAGACCTGTGTCAATCGAGGCCGTCTCTGGTGACTGCATCACTTTTTGTAGTTTTCGATGGACTCTTGAATAACTTTTTCAGCTGCAGCCTTGTTCTGCCAGCCACCAAGCTTCACCCACTTACCTGGCTCTAGGTCTTTGTAGTGCTCGAAGAAGTGTTCAATCTCATTCTTAGTGGCCTGTGGAACATCCTGAATATCTTGAATGTGCTGCCAGCGAGGGTCCTTGGCTAAAACACACAGAATCTTTTCGTCCTGGCCACCATCATCTTCCATCAGCAGCATGCCCACTGGACGAACCTTTATATGGACTCCAGGGAAGACGGGGTACTCAAGTAGCACCAAGGCATCCAGTGGATCATCATCCCCACCCAGGGTGTTTTCAAACGCTCCATAGTCAACCGGATAGACGAAAGGGGTAAAGAGCACCCTATCCAGCCAAACCTTGCCGGTTTCGTGGTCCACCTCATATTTGTTCCTACTACCACGGGGAATTTCGATAACAACTTCGTATGACAAGGCTTCTCCTAAATAGGCTTTGACCAACAAGATTAGCGAATGGATTCCATGGTAGTCAGACCACGCCTCACCCCCGAGGTTGCCGCCATTCGCAAGGCGGTTAGGGACCAGCTCGCTGGCCTGCCCAAAGCTTCCACTCTGCTGGTGGCAGTCTCAGGGGGAGCAGATTCACTGGCACTTGCCTCCGCCACTGTCTTCGAGGGAAAGAAGCTCGGCCACAAAGTCGCAGCAGTCATCATTGATCATGGTCTTCAGAAGGGCAGTGATCAAATTGCCTTACGCGCAGCAAAGAAGTGCCAGGAGCTCGGACTAGATCCCGTGGTGATTGAAAAGGTTGAGGTTAGGAAAACAGGCGATGGTTTAGAAGCCGAAGCTAGGAAGAGCAGATATAAAGGAATCGAAAAGATTCGAAAGAAACTTGCCGCCTCCTACGTACTCCTCGGTCACAATCAAGACGATCAGGCAGAGACAGTTTTGTTGGGTTTGGCCAGGGGCTCAGGCCTTCGATCTATCGCAGGCATGGAAAAGGTGGATGAGGAAAGACACCTACTGAGACCTCTTTTGGGTATCCCCAGGGCTGATCTCAGGAAAGCTTGCCGAGACCAGGGAATTAAGTTCTGGGATGACCCACATAACAAAGATGATCGCTTTTCTCGGGTGAGAGTGAGGAAGCTTTCCCAGAAGCTTGAGAAAAACCTAGGTCCAGGATTTCAGGCGGCGCTCGCCAGAACCGCTGAGGTGGCAAGGGAAGCAGACGATGCACTTGGGCATTTGGCTTGGGAGCTGATCGAAAAGGCAAGTACCAAAAAGACCCCAAGAAGCTCGAGCTTTGAGGTGAAGATCTTGGCCTTGGTCAGCGCAGGAATTCGCAGGAAGACTCTGCACCTCATCTGTCAGGAGGCTGGTGCCAAGAACATTTCCCGCAGCCAGATTCTCCAAGTTGAGGAGCTGATTACCAATTGGCACGGCCAGAAAAAGAGCACCCTTTCTGGCATTACAGTAGAGCGGGTGGCCAACCAGCTGGTTGTGACAAGCACCAAGAAAACCCCAGGAGCTAAGTGAAGGTAAATCACCCCGATATCCAAGAGGTATTGGTTACTGCCGAACAAATTCAGGCGAAGGTCCATGAGTTGGCCAAAGAGGTCTCTGAATATTACGCAGATAAGAATGTATTGCTGCTCGGGATTCTAAAAGGCGCTGTTCCATTCATGGCAGACCTTTCCAGAGCGATGACCATCCCTATTCAGCAGGATTGGATGGCGGTTTCCTCCTATGGCTCAGGAACTGTCTCCTCGGGGGTGGTGAGGATTCTCAAGGATTTAGATGCGGATATAAAGGACAGACATGTCCTGATTGTCGAAGACATTATTGACTCAGGTCTAACCCTGTCCTGGCTAACAGCTAACCTCAAGGCCAGGGGGGCAGCCAGCGTTGAGATTGTCACCCTTCTCAGGAAGCCTGAAGCTGCCAAGGTGAAGATAGCTGTCAGATGGGTGGGGTTTGATATCCCGAATGCTTTTGTTGTTGGCTATGGCCTTGACTTCAATGAGAATTATCGTTCCCTCGATGGGGTTGGAATACTGAACCCCTCCGTTTATAGCTAGAGGTTTATAGATGAGTGAGAAGAAGCCTGAAAACCAGGCGAAGCTGAAGAAGTTTCTGCGTGGACCATGGTTATGGATTGCCATTGCACTAACGGTTGTCTTTGTCGGCAGCTCGCTGATCAATACTCAGCAATACACCAAGGTTGACACCCAGGTTGGCCTGGAGATGATCTCCTCCGGTCAGGCTGAGAAGGTGACGATCTTTGATGGTGACCAAAGAGTAGATGTTGTTCTTCGAAACCCAGATGCTGAGTTTGGCAAGATGGTTCAGTTCTTCTTTGTTTCAGGAAGAGCAGAGACAGTTGCTGACACTGTTGCCCTAGCTCAGATTTCCGAAGGTTGGACGGACGAGGTTCCGTCAACCCCCTGGATTCTTGCACTGCTCGGATCACTGCTTCCCTTCATCATCATCCTGGCTCTGTTCTGGTTCCTGATGGGATCGATGGCCGGTGGTGGTCGAGGTGTAATGCAGTTTGGTAAATCCAGAGCCAAGCTGGTCAACAAGGAGATGAGCAAGATTACCTTCGGCGATGTCGCAGGCATTGATGAGGCAATCGAAGAGCTCAATGAGATTAAAGAGTTTCTAAAGAACCCAAAGAAGTTCCAAGATATGGGGGCCAAGATTCCTCACGGAGTGCTTCTATATGGCCCTCCGGGAACTGGTAAGACACTGATCGCCAAGGCGGTTGCTGGGGAAGCCGGGGTTCCCTTCTTTTCGATATCAGGTTCTGACTTTGTCGAAATGTTTGTCGGCGTGGGTGCATCTAGGGTGAGAGATCTGTTTGAGCAAGCCAAGCAGGCAGCCCCTGCCATTATCTTCGTTGATGAGATTGATGCGGTTGGTCGTCACCGAGGAACCGGTATTGGCGGTGGTAATGATGAGAGAGAACAAACCCTCAATCAGCTACTGGTTGAGATGGATGGCTTTGACACCTCCACCAATGTGATTTTGATTGCTGCCACCAACCGACCAGATGTTCTAGATCCAGCTCTGCTGAGACCAGGAAGATTTGATCGTCAGGTTGGTGTCTCAGCACCAGACCTCAAGGGCCGAGAGCAAATTCTTGGCATTCACGCAAAGAACAAGCCGCTGGCAGAAAAGGTTGATCTAGCCGTAGTGGCTCGAAGAACCCCTGGCTTCACAGGAGCAGATCTCGCGAACGTCATGAATGAAGCAGCACTGCTGGCTGCCAGGTTGGACAAGAAGGAAATCGATGATTCCATCATCGATGAGGCCATTGACCGCGTGATTGGTGGTCCGCAGCGCAAGAGCGCTGTGATGAAGGATCACGAAAGACTGGTCACCGCTTACCACGAGGCAGGTCACGCTCTGGTTGCAGGGGCTTCCAACTACTCAGACCCTGTAACCAAGATCACCATTCTCCCCAGGGGAAGAGCCCTCGGTTACACCATGGTTATGCCGATGGAAGACAGATACTCAATCAGTCGCAACCAGCTGCTCGATCAAATTGCCTATGCAATGGGCGGAAGAATCGCCGAGGAGATTGTCTTCAAAGATCCAACCACGGGTGCATCCAACGACTTTGAAAAAGCAACCTCCATTGCCCGCACCATGGTCACCAAGTATGGAATGAGCGCCAAGGTCGGATCAATTTCCCTGGGCAGTTCCAGTGCCGAACCATTTTTGGGAAGAGAACTTGCCACACATCGCGACTGGTCCAATGAAATGGCACAAACAGTCGACAATGAGGTCAGGGCCATTTTGGATTCCGCCATGGACGAAGCACACAAAGCCCTGACCGTTAACCGAGCTGTTCTTGATCGCCTCGCCAAAGAGCTTTTGGAAAAAGAGACACTTAACCAGGAGCAGATTGCTGAAATCTTCAAGTCTTTGAAGAAACTTCCCAAGCGAACCACCTGGAGATCCTCAACCAAGCGATCAATTACCGGCAAGGGTCCGATAGCAGTTCCCAAGAAGCCGGAAGAGAAAGTCAGCAAGAAAAAGGCCTAGCATGCAGACCGATCGAATTCGTCAGGCGGTTCGTGAGCTGCTGATTGCAATTGGTGAAAATCCAGATCGGCCAGAACTTTCTCAAACCCCACAGAAAGTTGCCGAGGCCTACGCCGCTTTCTTTCGCGGACTAAACCAAGATCCACTTGGTGCGCTAAAGGAAACCATGCCCGCGGCCAACAGCGAGCTGGTGATGCTGAAAGATATTGAACTAGTTTCGATTTGTGAGCACCACCTGCTTCCCTTCACCGGCGTTGCCCACATCGCCTATCTACCAACCGAGAGAATCGTTGGCTTGGGAAGACTGGCTAATCTCGTTGAAATCCTTTCCTCCAGACCACAGCTCCAAGAAAACCTAACCAATCAGATTGCCGATGCCATTGAGGCTTCGCTTTCTCCCAAGGGAGTGCTGGTTGTCATCGAAGCCAGACATCAGTGTGTGGCTTCGCGGGGCGCCAGGCAGCCCGAGGTTAACACCATTACCCTTGCCTCCCGTGGAGCATATAGCGATGTTGCCGCCAGGCAAGAGGCGATGAATCTGCTATCGGTTTCCAAATGAAATGGGATAGACCCAAGGTCATGGGTGTGATCAATGTCACGCCCGATTCCTTCAGTGATGGCGGAAAGTTTCTCAGCTTTGATAACGCGATGGAGCAGGGAAGGCTCCTGGTTTCCCAAGGCGCAGAAATTTTAGATGTCGGCGGTGAATCAACCAGACCAGGCTCTAATCGAATACCCATCGAAGAAGAGCAGGAGAGAGTTTTGCCTGTCATAGAGGCAATAAAGAAGGAACTAAAAGTTCTGGTTTCTATAGACACCATGAATCCAGAAACCGCCCGCAATGCAGTTGAGGCAGGAGCTGACATCGTCAATGATGTCTCCGGAGGGCTAGCTGATCCAAAGATGTTTCAGGCCATTGCCGACAAAGACTGCCTCTATGTCCTGGGCCACTGGCGAGGGTTTTCTGATGTCATGGATCAGCGCACTCAATACTCTGATGTCGCTAGGGAAGTTGTTGGGGAACTTGCCGAGCAGGTTTCGGTGGCAGTGGCCAGCGGCATAGCCAGGGAGCGAATCATCGTTGATCCTGGCCTTGGCTTTGCCAAGGACATGCAGCAGAACTGGGATCTGGTTGCGAGGCTGGATGAGCTCAAGCAGCTGGGTCTTCCCATCCTGGTTGGGGCATCCCGCAAGAGGTTTATTGCCCATGCCCTAGATAGGGAAAATCCGCAGGATGTTGACCATGGAAGAAGAGATGTTGCCACGGCAGTCCTTACCGCGCTCCTCCTGCAGAGAAAGCTCTGGGGGGTAAGAGTCCACAATGTCCAGACCACCGTGGATGCGATTAGCGTGGTAGCAGCACTAAAGGAAGCTGAAGAGAAGTGATCTACAAGGTTCGCATCGATGGGCTCAAGGTCTTCGCCTACCACGGTGTGATGCAGCACGAGAAAGACTACGGCCAAGACTTTTATATTGACTGCCATCTTGATGTTGATGCTGGCCTAGAAGACCAAATCGAATCAACTGTTTCTTACGCGCTGGTGGCCGATGAAATTGTGAAGATTTCAACCTCCAAGAAGTTCGAACTGATTGAATCTCTGGCTAGTGCGATTAAGTCTGCCGTTTTAGATCTTGATCCAAGAATCTTGCGAGCAACCATCACCGTCCACAAACCAAATGCCCCTGTCGGGCACGATGTCAAAGATATATCGGTGAGTGTTTCTGGAGCCAAGGGTGAAGATTAGAGCCGTACTGGCTCTGGGCAGCAACCTCGGCGACAGAGAGCAAAATCTTCGCTTGGCAATCGAATCAATCAAGGCTTTTCCAGAAACTGATCTAATTGCGACTTCTTCCTTTCATGAAACAGTTGCGGTCACTGAGGCTGGGGAAGATAAGACCAGACCCTCCTACCTAAACGCCGCTGTCCTAATCTCCACAACTCTCTCTGCAGAAGACCTTTTCAGATACTGCGCGGAGATTGAAAACCAAATGGGGAGAATCAGAGAAACGCGCTGGCAGGACAGGAACATTGACGTTGACCTAATTGCCTATGGAGATCAGAGCTATCAACTAGAAAACCTTGTCATTCCCCACCCCAGAGCTCACGAAAGACTTTTTGTGCTCAAGCCTTGGCAGGAAATAGATCCTGATGCTGAAATAGTGGGAATAGGAAAAATTAGTGACTTGATTGCGAGGTTAGAAAAGTGAAGCAACTAAGCCACAGCTACCTGCTTGCTTTTTTAGGAACTGGCTTTGTCGCGGGTATTTCCTCTTCTCAATTGGCAACTGGCTTTGGCCAAAGCTTTTTGGTTTCACCAATATCTCTGCTGGTTGTCCTTCCACTGATTGGCGTTGCCAACTACATCGCTAGCTTTCCCATCTATCGCTATCGCAAGGAATCCGAGAAGCGGGAGGAGGGGAAGAGACCAAACCGCCCCAATCCTTTTTATGCCTATCGGGTTCTGCTGATTTCCAGGGCGGTTGCCCTGACGGGAGCGCTCTTTGCCGGTTGGCACTTAGGCCAGCTGGTTTGGCTTTTGAGCTTTAGTGTTGCGCCTTCGGGTCTTGTGACCCCGACACTATTGGGCGCAATTGGGAGCTTGAGTATGCTCGGTGGCGGATTAATCAGTGAACTTAATTGCCGAGCACCTAGAGATCCAGGGGAGGGGACAGAGTGAAGATTGGCGTCATTGGCGATGAGCCAGCCGGTCCAGTCCTGGCCAAGGCCTGGGCAAACGCCGGACACGAGCTAATTGGTGTCTTTGTCGAGACCCCTAAAGCTATTGATCGGATAGAGGCAATCCTTCCCGATGTTCCCATTGCCCCAATGGCAGCGGTCGTTGAATCGGCAGAGCTGATATTGATGGCCGTTCCCAACGAACATATTGAACTCACGGTTGCCGGGCTTGCCGATCTTGGTCTATTTGGACCGAGAAAGATTGTGGTTCACCTTTCCCCGCATCGCGGATATGGAATCTTGGCTGATGCAGCGCAGCAGGGAGCAATTCCAATTGCCATGCATCCGCTGATGCACTTCACCGGCACCTCCATGGACTTAAGTGTCATGAAGGGGGCAACCTTTGTCACCACCACACCTGACACTTATTCCGCAATCGCTCAAGCACTGGTGATTGAACTTGGAGCAGAACCATTCCCAATCACCGAGTATCAAAGAGATGCCTACGCTGAAGCATTTGAGGTTGCCAAGGACTTTTCATCCCTGGTTGTTCAGCAGGCTATGGGAATCTTGGCTGAGTCAGAGGTTGCAGATCCGGCAAAACTAATTGGCCCTGTTGTCAGAAGCGCGGTTGATGATGCTCTCGCACAACCTGTTCAACCAATTGATCCGCGAGATGCCTAGATGCTTCTTTGTCACACCAACAAAGAATTAGCCGAGGCAATCGAAGAGGCAAAGAAGTCCGGAAGAACAATTGGCTTTATCCCAACCATGGGAGCTCTTCACGAAGGTCACCTATCACTCGTTAGAAGAGCTCAAGAGGATGGCCACTTCACAGTCGTCTCTGTGTTTGTGAATCCTCTGCAGTTTGGTGAGAAGAATGACTTTGATAAATACCCAAGAACATTAGGTGTCGATGCCAGACTCCTCACCGACGCAGGTGTCGATGTTCTCTACGCACCTTCCGTTCAAGAAATTTTTCCAGAAGGAGCAAAGCTCCCAGAGCCCGATCCAGGAAAGCTCGGGGAGCAGTTTGAAGGAAAATCAAGACCCGGTCACTTTCAGGGAATGCTGAAGGTGGTGAGCAGACTCTTTGACCTGGTCTCTCCAGATGTTGCCTACTTTGGTGAAAAGGATGCCCAGCAGTTAGCTCTGGTTAGACAGATGACCCAGAGTCAGATATCTCTGGGCCAGCGAGAGCCACTGAGAATTGTTGGCTGCAAAACTATCCGGGAGGAAAGCGGACTTGCTCTTTCCAGCAGAAACAGAAGGCTTTCCCCAGATCAGCTAGAGGTTGCCCTGAGTCTTAGCCAGGCACTAACCGCTGGCAGCAAAGCCGGCCCAGAAGCCAGTGCCATAGTCGCTGCCGCCAAGGCCAAGCTGTCGCCCGAGGCTAGACTTGATTACTTAGAGCTGGTTGATCCAGCCACTTTCGAGAAGGTTGATAGAGCTCCGGGGCTGCTGATTATTGCGGCAGACGTGGGTGAGGTCAGGCTTATCGACAACCTAATGATTGGGCTTTAGTGAGCGACGAATACGAATCCGAGCTACCCGAGCAGATTGCCTTCCGAATGGCAAAGCGGGAGAAGCTGAACGAGGTTTCTAGCGCCTACCCGGTTAGCCTGCCAATCACCCACACCATCGAAGCTGTCAAAGCCCACTACCCAAACCTGGAAGCTGATATTGCAACCGGTGATGTGGTGGCAATTGCTGGCCGAATCATGTTTCTTAGAAACACCGGCAAGCTCTGCTTTGCAACCTTGCAATCAGGAACCGGGGAGAGAATCCAGGCCATGATCTCGCTCGACAAGGTCGGGGAGGAGCAGCTGGAGTCCTGGAAGGAACTGGTTGATTTAGGCGACCATGTTTTTGTTGAGGGTGAGGTAATCACCTCTAAGCGTGGAGAGCTGAGTGTCTTAGCAAACAAGTGGCTAATGGCAGCTAAGACCTTGAGACCGATGCCCAATCTGCACAACGAGCTCGAAGAGGAATTCCGGGTTCGTCACAGGTATATCGATCTGATTGTCAGAGACAGAGCCAGGGAAGTTGTGAAGATTCGCTCTGAGGTGATGCAGTCACTTAGAAACACCTTTGCAGGTCATGCCTTTACTGAGATTGAAACCCCAATGCTGCAGGTTATGCACGGCGGAGCATCGGCAAGACCGTTCAAGACTCACTCCAATGCTTTCGACACTGAGCTGTATTTAAGAATTGCTCCTGAGCTGTTTTTGAAGAGAGCAGTGGTTGGGGGACTGGAGAGAGTCTTTGAGATTAACCGCAACTTTAGAAACGAAGGAGCGGACAGAACCCACTCCCCAGAGTTTGCAATGCTCGAAGCATACGAAGCATATGGTGATTACAACTCAATGATGACTCTGACCCAAGAGCTGATTCAAAATGCGGCCAAGGATGTCTTTGGCACCCACCAGGTTGTTTTAGAAGATGGTGAGGTCAATGACCTCGGAGGTAACTGGGAGAGGATTTCACTCTTCGGTTCTTTATCGGAAGCTGTTGGAGAAGAGATAACACCTGAGACTCCAATAGCTAACCTGAAGAAGATTGCTGACAAGGTTGAAATTGAAATTGACCACCCTCTGCATGGCAAGTATGTCGAAGAGCTTTGGGAGCACTTTGTTAAGCCAAACCTCAAGACCCCAACCTTTGTTCTTGACTTTCCGGTTGACACCTCACCCCTCACCCGAGATCACAGGTCGGAGCAGGGAGTGGTTGAGAAGTTTGACCTCTATATAAGAGGTTTCGAACAGGCCACCGGTTACTCAGAGCTGGTAGACCCAGTAGTTCAAAGGGAGCGCTTCACCAGACAGGCAGAGCTTGCTGCCAAGGGTGATCCCGAAGCCATGAGGCTGGATGAGGAGTTCTTGAAGGCCTTGGAGTTTGGTATGCCCCCATCGGGCGGCATGGGCATGGGAATTGACAGGCTACTTATGTCCCTAACCGGCCTAGGAATCAGGGAAACAATTCTCTTTCCACTGGTTAAGTAGTTGCATAATGACCGGCGACCTACTTGTTGATGCTCTTATCTCTCTAATTCCCCCTGCCCTGGTCGGGGTGTTGTTCTGGGTCATGCTTCGCTCAATCCTTAAAGCAGACCAAAAGGAACGTGACACCTATGCCCAGATTGAGGCTGAAGAACG
>CAYZRV010000022.1:0-4999 GCA_964480885.1 uncultured Aquiluna sp.
CCTGCGCTAGGTCAGCATGGTGTAAACATCATGGAGTTCTGCACTGCCTACAACAACGCCACCGCCGATCAGCGAGGCAATGTTGTTCCAGTGGAGATCACCGTTTATGAAGACAGATCGTTCACCTTTATCCTCAAGACCCCACCAGCCTCTGAGCTAATCAAGAAGGCAGCTGGAGTTAAGAAGGGGAGTGCAACTCCTCACACCGATAAGGTAGCGAAGCTCTCCTGGCAGCAGGTGGAGTCAATTGCGCAGACCAAGATGTCTGACCTAAACGCAAATGACCTGCAGGCAGCCGCCCACATCATCGCGGGCACCGCTCGCTCAATGGGCATCACCGTAGAAAAGAACTAGTAACCAATTAGCTCGTGGGTGGGGTATAGCGCCCCTTCAAACCACGGACTGTGACCGAAAGGAAAAGCAGCGATGTCAAAGCGCTCAAAGGCTTATCAAGAAGCCGCAAACAAATTAGAAGCAGGACGCTTCTACTCGGTAGCCGAGGCAGCAAGCCTGGCTATTGAAACCGCTGGCAAGAAGACCAACTCAACCATTGAGGTTGCTCTCAAGCTAGGCGTTGACCCTAAGAAGGCTGACCAGATGATCCGTGGAACGGTATCCCTTCCACACGGAACTGGAAAGACAGCTCGCGTGATTGTGTTTGCAAATGGTGCCGCAGCAGATGCAGCCAAAGCAGCTGGAGCCGATGAGGTCGGAAGCGACGAACTTATTGCCAAGGTCGAAGCCGGTTGGACCGACTTCGACGCAGCAGTTGCCACCCCAGACCTGATGGGCAAGGTTGGAAAGCTTGGAAAGGTACTTGGTCCTCGTAACCTGATGCCAAACCCGAAGACTGGAACCGTCACCATGGACACAGCCAAGGCTGTTACCGACATCAAGGGCGGACGAATTGAGTTCCGCATCGACAAGCAGTCGAACCTTCACTTCATCATCGGCAAGGCAAGCTTCTCAGCTGACAAGCTGGCCGAGAACCTCTCCACTGCGATGGATGAGGTAGTTCGACTAAAGCCTTCAACCGCTAAGGGTAAGTACATCCAGAAGGGTGCAGTTTCAACAACCTTCGGACCTGGAATTCCTCTAGACGTTTCGGTCTACTAAAGACCTAAGCCACCTGGTAAGCGCCAGTGTGCTTGCACAATCATCTTGGTTGTATGCAATCACCTGGCGCTTTATCATTTCGGCGCTCGCCGGATTCTCGCCCAGTGCACTCAGATACTGGTCGTAGGCATCCATTGAACCCTGAGCCTCTTTGACATTGGAGACTCTTTGAAAGCTGTAGTACTTCTCAAGCTGCTTGATGCTGTATCCAGGTTGCGAGGCGACTATTGAGTTCTTGACGACCTTATATAGGTCAACAAAGTAGTCGCCTTCGATCAGCTCCTCTAAGGCCGTCTGATAAATGCCAAATCTTTCAGCTAAGCGCTTCAGGGCTATCTGCTCATAGCTTGCGTAGTGATAGATCTTGGCGTCTGGAAAGCGCTGAATCCGATTGAGAAGGTCATGCATGAACTTATCGAAGGATTGTTTTTCTTCCTCTCGAGTATCTGACCAAAGCCAGTGGAAGTTTTCGCCTTCGTTGATTGAAGTGAAACCAAACAGGTATTCAAGACCACCGGGTTCTGCGAAGAAAGTGAAGCCTTCTAAGTCGAAGAAGATATCACCCTCATTCTCCAGAGGGAGCTTTCGAAGTTCATCGTCATCAGTTACCTCCAGGACATTTTCACCGGTGTCATAGGTGTGCTGCTGGAGCCTTGCCTGTCGCGCAAGCTTGGCAACTTGAACCTGGGAGAGCTTGTCGGTTGCAGCGTCAAAGCCTGCCAGCTGCCTTACGGTCTTGACTCCAGAGCGATTTAGAGATTCAATCTGAGACCTGGTGATGCTCGCGACTAGCTGAAGGTGGTTTTCTTCTTCACGAGTGTGTTGACAAAGATCGGGATACTCACAGAGATCACAGTAGGTAGATGCATCACAAATTAGAAGTCCAATGTCCTCAATTCGCTGAGGGTCCTCCTCTAAGAATTTGAAGACAATACTTAGAAACTCGTTTCTATCCTCGATCATTTCAGCTAACAGGACATCAGCATCAAAGGAGGCAAGCTCTGCGGAACCAAGGATAAGTCCGTGATTGTGACCTGCCGCCAGACCTAGTTCGCGCAGTACATCTACATAAAGCCCAACCTGCACCTGATATTCGGGCTTCGCTGTTGACGAGAGCTTCGCATCCCATGCTGTGTAGCCGCCAGACCAACCATCAACCTGCCTGGCAGTAAACCCCCTTGAACTGAATTCAAAACGCCAGTCACTTCGGAGCAGAAAGTCGGGACGGCCAGAGAAATCCATAGCTCCTGATCCGCCGTTGAGCACACCTTGGTAAATGACTGGAATTCCCTTTTCCATGAGCTCGATAGTGGCTTCGAGAGTTCTCGCGCTTGGCTGGGCAACTTGATTGCCCAAGGACTCAACGAGCTCTCTTTCCAGCTTCTCTTCAAACCTCATGCCATAGCGAATCGCGAGGTTATCGGGCTGGTATTGGAATTGGGTTAGCAGAGTGGCCAGTCCAGGAATATCCAGCTCCCGGGCTACAGCCAGCCTGGTGCAGTGCTGACACTTAGATCTGAGTAAATCCCTGGAATTAAAGCTGAAGTGCTGGCCTTTTTTTCTCACACCTCAACCTTGCCACTGGGAGACTACATTTTCAGTTCTAAAGGACAGGTTGTGGAAATCTTTTCCCACAGTCAGATGCTTAGGAAAGGAGTCTTTGCCTAGTTTCGCTTACCGTAGGGGGCTGACACCCAGTGCGTTCACAAACCAGCGCTGCTGCTGCATTGGCAAAGCGAGCTGCCTCAGCGAGTTCACTTTTATTGACGTTCTTGATTTTCGCGTCTTTGATTGCTTCCAGCAGAGATTTAGCATCGAGCTCGGCGAGGAAATTTGCCATGAATGTGTCGCCCGCACCAACAGTGTCAACGAGCTTTACAGGAAAGCCAGCGACATCAATTCGCTCACCACTGAGAAATAGCGAAACACCCTCAGAGCCTCGTGTGATAACAACAAGGCTGTTGCGTGACCAAGACTCAGCAATCTCATCCACACTGGCACCAGCTGGGAGGTCATAGAGCCACTCGATGTCTGCGTCCGATGCCTTGATTATGTTGCTGATCTGATTTATGCGCTCGACCCTTAGTCTCTCAATTTCTCTATCAAATCCCAGAGCCGGACGAATATTCAGATCATGGGAGAGAGTGATTTGCATAGACTTCAGACTTCTTAACCACTTCTCAATCACCAAATTGCCAGGTTCAATGGCCATTCCAAGACAACCGAATTGAATTGCCCTAACGCCAAGCTCTTTCAATGTTTCGACAGAAGGAAGTTCTTCTTCTTTCCATCCCCAATCGGCTGTGCCATTGATGTAGAAGCTGTAGCTTGCAACGCCCTGCTCATCGATAGTTGCAACCGCCAGAGAAGTCTGCTCCTCTGCGGAAATCGAATATTCGAGATTTACGCCGTGGTCAGAGAGGTGAGAGTGAATCATTCGGCCGAAGCCGTCTGTTGAAATGCGACCTAAAAACGCCTGCTTTTCACCCCTGACGGCTAGCGCAAGAGCAACATTGGCATTAGCTCCTCCGACCACCGCCTGATAGTTGGCTGAACCCTTGCTGCCGATGAGGTCTATCAGAGCCTCACCAATCACCAGAATCATGCGGTAAGTCTAGGCTTATAGATATGGAACTTACCAAGTTGAAGAACACGATCAGGTTTCCCCTAGCTGCCCTCACCATCACCTGGGCATCGTTCATGATTGCTATTTATATAGGTATCCGCAGCCCTCAAATTAGGTATCTGGAAAACGGTCAGGTTGATTATCCAGACCCATACATCCAGTCCCAGGTCTATGTCTTCCTGCTGGGTCTGACGGTCTTTGCCCTAGTTGCTCTCCAATCCCTCAGGCAGGCAGTCGCTTTGAGAGCCAAAGAAGAAAGCTCCTTGGCCCGAGCCAGCCACAGGTTCAACAATCTCGCTGTAATCCTTAGCCTTTTGGCAGGTGCGGTATTTGCCATTGGCAACTTCCTAGGTGCCTGGAACAGCTATAACCCAACAGATGAGCCTCCCTTCATTCGAATCATGAATGTCTACGTTCCAATAATCTTGGCTACCGCCCTGGTTGTTTTTGTCATCCTTCGAGGCTTTGTCTTTAGAAAAGACGCTCCAGATATTCCAGAAGGTGAAGTTGACGAAGAGAGATCCAAGCTTCAGCGATCTATTGGACTTGCCTACGCCTCACCAATCATTGGAACTGCAATCGCCATTATTTTTGGTCTTGTTGTCTATGACATCACCAAAACCGATCTAGACACATGGATCTGGGTGGTAATCCAGGTGATAATTGCGGTTTCAATCATCGTTGGGACTCGATTTGCAGCTAGCGCAAGAAACGCAAGACCGCTGCCCCCGCGAGAGAGAAGAGCCGGTGTTGCCGCAGTGAGTCTCAACTTTGTTCTCTCGATTATCTTCGGCGCTGTGGTAATCATCATGGCTTTTACGCTTGGCGCTTCGGCAGTTGACTCTCTTGTCTACTGGCCTGAGTGGCGCGAGGGGATGTCGCAGGCAGATATGGTTTCAAAAGTTCTTGAACCAACACTCGAATGGTTTTTTTCGGACATGCTTCCTGCATTCGTTCTGCTTGTGCTTGCTCAGTTTGGTATCTACCGAACCATTTTGATTAGGAACTTGGAGCTAGAAAAGAAATAATGCAGCATCCAGCAAAAGGGCTGCTGTTTGATAACGACGGGGTCCTGTCAGATTCGCTTGAGAGTGTCGATGCTGCCTGGGGCAAGTGGTCAAAAAAATACGCACCTGACTTTATGATTTCCTTTGACCATCATGGAAGAAGAGCGAGCGAAATTATTCGTGACCTTCTACCAGAGAGCCTCTTTGAAGAAGCGCATGATGAAATCAACAAACTCGAAATTGAGCTAAC
>CAYZRV010000022.1:5099-11541 GCA_964480885.1 uncultured Aquiluna sp.
AATGGCAGAAATTGAGTTCTACGGCGCGGACTGGTGTGGCGACTGCCGCAGATCCAAGGCACTCCTCAACACCCTCGGCGTTGAATACGACATGTTTGACGTTGAAGAAAGCAAAAACAATGCTGAACAGGCTCAGTCGATTTCTGGTCGCACAAACATCCCAGTGATTCGCTTCAAAGACGGCCAGCACCTTGTCGAACCATCAGATGCCGTGCTGCATGCTGAGCTGAAGCTGCGCGGGCTAATCGACTAATTCCTATCTTTTTAGGCGCTTCAGCCCTAGGCTGGTAACTCTGTGATGTCGGGAAGAACCGGTACCAGTTCCCGAAGGAAAACCAAAAACAATGCCAGCGAAACCGCGCTCAACGCGCTCAAAAGACTTTGAACCCAAGCGAAAGCCTCGCCACTCCGCAAGCAAATCAAGCAGATCATCCTCGACTACGGATGATTGGGATGGCCAACGCAGCTATGGCAAAAAGAGCACTCCAGTTTCCAAAAATAGGAACAATCCTTCTGCTAAGCGCAGCGAGCGCTCTGCTCAGCGCTCGGCCAGGTACGAGGCAACAAAAACCAAGCCCAGATTTGAGTCTGAAAGACCTGCCAAGCGCTACGAGAGTGAAAAGCCTGCTGCTAGGAAACGCGAGCCAGACCGCAAGTTAGAAAAGTTTGTTTCAGAGGCTGCCCAGGGTATTCAAACTTTTCAAGAGATGAATCTTCCAGAGCGCTTGGTTATGGAACTTGCCAAAGGTGGAATAGCAACACCATTTCCGATTCAGGCCGCAACCATTCCCGCTGCCCTCACCGGCAGAGACGTCTTAGGAAGAGGGAAGACGGGCTCCGGAAAGACCATCGCCTTCGGTGTTCCACTGATCACATTCCTAGCCAGAGCGGGCAATCAACCTAGAACACCAAACAGACCCAAAGCGTTAGTGCTTGCACCAACTAGAGAGTTAGCTGAGCAGATTGACAAGGCTTTGGCACCGATTGCCAAGAGTGTTGGATTTTTCACCACCACCATCTACGGAGGTGTTCCTCAGTCGAAGCAAGAAAGACTTCTAAATCGTGGTGTTGATATCGCAATCGCGACGCCGGGCCGCTTAGAAGATCTGATGGAACAGGGAATTGTTGACCTGAGTGATGTTCAGAGAGTTGTTATCGACGAGGCTGACCACATGGCCGAGCTTGGCTTTATTGAGCCAGTAACCAGAATCCTCACCGCTACCGGAGAATCCCAGAAGCTTCTATTCTCAGCAACCTTGGATAAGCAGGTTTCATCGCTGGTGAAGAAGTTCCTAACTGATCCTTTTGTTTACGAGGTGCCAGGGGAAACCGAGCAGAACCTAGATATTGAACACAGAATTCTCGTGCTTGAGCCCAAGCATCGATCGCGAGTCTTTCATCGCCTAGTTCAAGGATCCGGAAAGTCAATTGTTTTTGTTAGAACAAAGCAGACAGCAGAGGCGCTAGCCCAGAGTCTCAATGACGCTGGAATACCAACGGCTCGTCTCCACGGAGACCTAAACCAGTCGCAGAGAACCAGGAACCTGGCTCGCTTCAGCGAGGGCTTCACCAGAGTCCTGATTGCCACCGATGTTGCCGCTCGTGGGATTCACGTTGATGATGTGAAGCTGGTAATTCAAGTCGACCTCCCCGAGGACTACAAAACCTACCTGCACAGAGCCGGAAGAACAGGGCGAGCAGGCCGCAAGGGTATTGTCATCTCCCTTGTGCCACTGGGGAGAACCAGAAAAATCGAGGGAATCCTTGAGAGAAGTGAGCGCAAGGCCATCTACACCCAGGTCACAGGCGACGACCCAGTTCTGGCAGAGCTGGCAGGACCAATTGCTCCACCACCAGTGTTAGATCAGCTTGATTTCGGTGACAGCAGATTTGAAGGTGCCAACAAGGCCAAGGCCAAGCAGGACTTGCGGGCCAGACACCGACCAAATAAGCTACAGGGAGCCAAAGACCGCCGGTTTAGGTCAAGGTAATCCCAAGAAGCTCTTGGCTTTCCCCTGACTTACTAAGGTTCACAAAAGTGAAGGCCTGCGCAGGTGAGTATTAGAGCCTTTTGCTCCAGTGCCCTCTTGCGCTGGGGCATTTTTGTTTTCCTCAGCCGGCACAAATAAAAGGAGTGCCATGGCAGAGAAGAAGGAGACGGTTGCCGAGCTTAAGCAGCTATTTGCTGGCTCAAACGCAATCTATCTGACTGAATACCGCGGACTCACCGTGACGGAGCTTAAGACCCTTCGTCGCTCAATGGCTAATGACGCAACCTATGTCGTTGCAAAGAATACCCTTTTGAAAATTGCCGCTAAAGAAGCCGGCGTCAACGGGCTTGATGACTCACTGTCTGGACCAACAGCAGTGACTTTCGTGCACGGAGACATCGTCAATGCGGCAAAGGCTCTAAAGGAATTCGCAAAGGCACAACCGCTACTGGTGATGAAGGCCGGCTACATGGACGGCGCTGCAATCTCTGAAGCGGATATCAAGAAGCTTGCGGACCTCGACACCCGAGAAGTACTACTGGCCAAGACCGCTGGTGCTTTGAAGGCAACGTTGTTCAAGGCTGCCTACACCTTCAACGCACTACCTTCCAAGGCAGTTCGTTTGGTCGACGCGCTGCGTCAAAAGCAAGAGTCCAACTAAACAAGACGTATATAAATAGGAGAAAAACAAAATGGCAAAGATGACTGCCGATCAGCTGATTGAGGCCTTCAAGGAGCTGACCCTAATTGAGCTTTCAGACTTCGTTAAGAAGTTCGAGGAAGAGTTTGACGTAACAGCTGCTGCACCAGTTGCAGTTGCTGCTGCAGGCGGTGCCGCTGGCGGCGCTGCTGCAGAAGCTGCAGAAGAGAAGGACTCATTTGATGTTGTTCTCGAGTCTGCAGGTGACCAGAAGATCCAGGTCATCAAGGAGGTTCGCGCTGTCACCGGTCTAGGACTGGGTGAGGCTAAGGCTCTCGTTGATGGTGCTCCTTCAACTCTGCTTGAGGGTGCAAAGAAGGATGCCGCTAATGACGCCAAGGCCAAGATCGAGGCCGCTGGTGGCAAGGTGACCCTGAAGTAATAAACCACTTCGTGAAACGGCCCCATCAGATTGATGGGGCTTTTTCACATCCTAAGAAGGACCAAACTGGCAGCCATAACAGCCATTCCTGCGATTACCCCATAGACGGTCAGATGACCACGTGCCGAGTTCCTCGCTGTAGGAAGCAGGGTGTCAATAGCCAAGAAGATCATGACTCCTGCCACCATGGCGAAGATAACTCCGAGCACCAGATGGTTTAGAAATTGAGCGAGGATGAGGTAGCCAATGACAGCTCCCGCAGGCTCGGCTAGCCCAGAAAGAAAACTGAGACGAAAAGCCTTCAGCTTGCTCTTGGTTGCGTAGTAAACAGGGACAGACACTGCAATTCCCTCAGGAATGTTATGCATGGCAACTGCGACGGCTAAAGCAATTCCAATCTGCGGATCATCTAGTACCAACAGGAAGGTGGCAAGACCCTCAGGGAAATTGTGAATGGCAATTGCCAGGGCCACGAAGACACCCATCCGCAATAGCGCCTGATTCTGCTTCTCAGCATCAGGTTCCTTGGCCATTAGTTCGACTTGAGTGTTTTCATGTGGGTTTGCTCCTGATGGAACCAGGGCATCTATGGCCGCCATCAGAATTAGTCCACCCACCAGTGCTGCGGCTGCATACGCAGCAGCCTCAACCTCAGGGAAGTATTCAGCCAGGTAGCTGGAAGACTTGGGCAGTATCTCTACGAAGCTTAGATAGATCATGACCCCTGCAGAAAAACCCATCGAAACAGCAAAGAAACCTTTGTTCGTGGTCTTGGCAAAGAATGCAATCGTGGAGCCAATGCCCGTTGCTAGTCCAGCCAGCAGGGTGACAGCAAAGGCAAGCAGAAGTGCGCTGTCCATTTGCTTATCCTTTTCTGAACATTTCTTGGAAGTTGAGAAGTTCCATCAGGTTACTCTAACCCCACATAAACAAAGCTGATTCTCTGCTCTAGAACTTAGGATTGCCTAGAAATGTTTAGAAAATCTAAGGCTTCTATTGCTGCGCTGTCACTGATTCTTGTGACTGTGTTTCCCACGGCTGCGCACGCAACGTGTAAGCCGGCAAAGCAGCTGTCATCAAACAACATTGTCCAACTTCATGCAGAAGTGGTTCATGCTGGAACGGGGCAGACCCTATTTGCCTATCAGGAGTCAGAGGCTGAGCGATCAGCTTCGGTGATGAAAGTCTTAACCGCAGCGGTTGCACTCGATGTCCTAGGCCCCGACTATCAGGTGACAACCAATGTCTACAGCGATCCAGCAAACCCGGGACATATCTATCTAGTTGGTGCTGGTGATGTAACCCTTTCTAGGATGCCAGGCAACATAACCTCCTACTACGCCAAAGCACCAAAGCTCGACACTCTTACTCGCCTAATTGCCTCTTGGATTAAGCAGTCCGGCATCGCGATTACTGATGTCTTTATCGATAATTCACTCTATGGGGGAGATTCAGAGTGGCATTCAACCTGGAGCAGGCGTGGACTTAGCGATGGATATATGGCCCCAGTCTCAGCCCTGCAGATTGATGCTGGAAGGTTAACCTCATCGAGAAACCAATATGTTTGGTTGGCTAAGAGAACTGATAAACCAGTAGTTCAAGCCGGGGAGCTATTCGTTTCAGCTCTAAATAAGCGTGGTTTGGCAATGGGCCTCAGTGCTAAGCAGGCAAAGCTTCCAACTGGAGCGCAAGTGATTGCCTCGGTTTCATCTCGACCAATGAAGGAATGGGTCGAGAACATGCTCAGGGTCTCAGACAATTCCCTGGCCGAGGCCTTGGGAAGACTCGCTTCGCTCCGAGCCGGCTTTGATGGGAGCATGCAGTCCCTTACTCCGCTCTACAAGCAGGTACTTGGAGCCAGGGGACTCGATGTTGGCAAGCTGAAGATAGTTGATGCATCGGGTCTCTCGAGAGAAAATCGAGTTCCCGTTGCGCTGGTCAACGATGTTCTGCAGCTTGTGGCTCAAAACACCGCAAACTACTCAATAATCCAAGCTGGCCTGCCAGTCTCAGGGGAAAAGGGATCACTTAGATCACGCTTTGCCAACGGAACGCTAAAAGCCGCCAGAGGCTTAGTTGCGGCAAAGACCGGCTATATCACGACTGGTTATTCTCTCGCGGGCTTCCTCACGGCAAGAGACGGAACACAACTAATCTTCACCGTCTACAACCTAAGCAGCAAAGCAAATTTCAAGCAAAGACAGGCGATGGATAATTTGGTTTATCGCTTCTATCAGTGTGGGGCGAAACTCTCTGGGTAAATAGAAAACCGGGTGGTTTCCCACCCGGTCTCTCAGTTTCTTTGGCTAGTGCTTACCGCCGCAGTTGCAAGTGTCTTTTCCGCAGTTGCAGTCCATGTTCCCTCCTTAGAAGTCCCAGTCCTCGTCCTTGGTGGACTCGTGCTTGCCAATGACGTATGAGGAACCACTGCCGGAGAAGAAGTCGTGGTTCTCATCGCTGGCAGGGCTTAGTGCCGAAAGAATCGCAGGGGAGACCTCGCAGTCATCCTTCGGGAACAGCGGGTCAAATCCTAAGTTCATGAGGGCTTTGTTGCCGTTGTAGTGGAGGAACTGCTTTACATCGTGAGTCAGTCCAATTTCGTCATAGAGATCTGCGGTGTACTTCACTTCGTTCTCGTAGAGCTCAAGCAGTAGGTCGTAGGTGTAACCCTTTAGATCTGCCTTGCGCTCTGTCGATGCCTCGTTGTAGCCAAGCTGGAACTTGTATCCGATGTAGTAGCCGTGGATGGCCTCGTCACGAATGATCAGACGGATTAGGTCAGCGGTGTTGGTGAGCTTGGCTCTCGAAGACCAGTACATCGGTAGGTAGAAGCCCGAGTAGAAAAGGAATGACTCCAAAAGCGTGGAGGCAACCTTTCTCTTCAGCGGGTCATCTCCGTTGTAGTAGCCAAGAACAATCTCAGCCTTTCTCTGCAGATATGGGTTGTCCTCTGACCAGCGGAAGGCTTCGTCGATGTCGCTAGTTGAGCAGAGGGTTGAGAACACCGAGGAATAGCTCTTGGCGTGGACAGACTCCATGAAGGCGATGTTGGTGATGACAGCCTCTTCGTGCTGAGTTCTGGCATCTGGAACCAGGCTCATCGCGCCAACAGTTCCCTGGATGGTGTCGAGCATGGTTAGGCCAGTAAAAACATGCATGGTTAGCTTCTGCTCGTGTGGCCTTAGGGTTCCCCAGGACTGAACGTCGTTTGATAGGGGAACTTTCTCAGGCAACCAGAAGTTCTGAGTCAGTCTGTTCCACACGTCCAGATCTACTGGGTCTTCAATCTTGTTCCAGTTGATGGGACGGGTAATTAGCTTTGTCTTTTCCATGATTTCCTCTTTAGAGCATGCAGCTTACGCAGTTTTC
>CAYZRV010000023.1:0-10613 GCA_964480885.1 uncultured Aquiluna sp.
TCAATCACCCCGTCTTCACGCATCACGACATCAATCTCAGGGTTCTCAGGCAAAAAGTCCTTGGGGATTCTGACAGCCCAGCTGCCGCCATTTTTGAATAATTTTCTAGTCACACGCTTAGTCATAGCAGAACCCTCCTGTCTATACCTAAGTATAGACAAGAGGGTTGTGGATAACTAGACGTTCAAGAACTGGTCAACACCAAACAAGACCATGACTGCTGCAATCACAGCAGCCCAGACAACCATGCCGACTGTCACAATCAGCGAAGTCTTAAGCGGCTTCACGCCAGCAGCAACTGATACAGCTGCAGCAAACTGAGTGCCTATCACCAGCGGCCCAAGTAGTGCCATCCCAAAAACACCCCACTTATTGAATGCCTCCTGGGCTTTAGCAAATCTCTTGTTCTCACCAACCTTGCCTTTGGCTTCTCTGCGCTTGAGCATCCAGGATCTGATCTGAGCCCCTGAGTAGGCAAAAAGAAAAATGGTGATCGCGTTGCCCGTGGCAGCGGCAACCACCACCCAAACAGGATCAAGACCAATCAGGATTCCTGCTGGCACCACACCAATGGCTTCAAACCAGGGAATTGCTCCGGCTATAAAAACTCCGAGCAGACCAAGCTGTTCTAGATTCATGCTTTCCTCTCAAACAGTTTTGAAAAACCAGTCAGCACACTCTCCATCGGTCCCTTGCTTCGCCACTGCAAATGTAACAACGAAACAATGGCCAGGAACAACCAGGTGGCAGCTGCAATCAAGGTAACTTCAGCAACACCGAGCTCAGCAAAGAGTCCCAATCCCCAGCCAGAGAAGATGACGGAGAAGATGACTGATTGACTGAGATACACAGTAAGTGACATACGTCCAGCTGCCGAGAGAAGTGCCAGTTTGGCCTTTTGCGAAATAAACCAAAGCATTCCGATATACGCAGCAGAGAGCAGTGGTGCCGACAAGAAGTTAATGGCAAGGGCAAAAAGATAAATGCCATAGCCGCCTTCTGCAATTGAATTGGTGAGCCAGATGTATGCCGAGAGCAACTGAAGTGGAAGACCTACTACCAAGCCCCAGACAATCAGTTTCTTCATAAGAGCTGGATTGACATTAACCAAACCGTTTCTGCGCGCAACCAGGACACCCACCAAGAATGCAGCAAAGACCAGTGGCCCCTGAAGTAAGAAGCCATTGGGTGCGGCAAACAACCAAAGCTCTAGACGAGCTGGAACAGTCTCCAGAAATGTTCCTGATTGGAGGGCAACATTCAGCTGCGAAGAGAAAGTCTCGCTAGGAACCACCTTCCCCTTTGCCGACAGGAAGATCTCTCCGACATACGTCAGTAGTGCCAAGAGAGTGAACAAAACAGCAATGCCGATGTAGATACCCCAGGTCCACTTCCTCAAAGTGGAATCTTTTTTGAAATAGAGCGCTAATAGCAGAAGCCCAAACAAGCCATAGAGAAACAGGATGTCGCCATGGAAAAGGAAGGTGAAGTGCAGGATGCCCAGGAGGATCAGCCCAATGGATCTGCCTATCCAGCGTCCCCTATTGGCACTTTCTCCCTTGATGACATAGTGAGCTGAGTAGCCAAATAGAAAAGAGAACAGCAGATAAAACTTGGCTTGAAAGAAAGCCATGACGATGAAGGCCGCAGTGGCATTGGCGGGCTGAGTTAGATCAGCGCCCTCGGCTGCCAAGATCGTATCGATCGATAGGTAGGGGACATTGACCAGAGCTATTCCCAATAGTGCAAAGCCACGCAAGACATCAGGAAAGCTATCTCTGGTTTTAGTTGTCAATTTCTCTTCTCCCTCTTGAGTTCCTGAGAAAGCATTGCCATCGAAGGAAGCATGAAGCTGTAGCCGAAAACCAACCAGAACAGAGCTTGAACCTGTGGCCAGGTGAATGACAGAAGATAGCTAAAGCCATCCGAGTCAGTTTGGAAGTCCACAACAATCGAATAGACCATCAGTGCTGTAACTGCGCCAAAGGCAAGTCCCGCTAGATAACGGTAGGCAACGACATAGCTTCGATTGCGCTTCTGAATAAGCATTTCATCCAGGGCCTCATCCGGTGCCTCTGAAACCAGTCGCACTGACTGCCTAAGCAAGAACCAGAAGACAAAGACCAGCAGGATATGAATCAACGAGAAAGCGGACCAGGCATCATCACCCACCTGCAGAAGAAAGAGCGTTCCTCCAATTAGGGCGACATTGGATGAGATCAGGAGGAATCTCTTAGCCCCTGAAGTCCTAAGGCCATCCCACTTCGTGTCATTAAGCTGCTTTTCAACCGACTTCACCGATGCGGAAGCCCAAGCGTTGTCACCTGAAAAGTCACCTTTGAACGCCTGCCAGTAGGCCTTGGTGAGACCCCTTGCTTTCAGATAGAGCAGGAAGATAGGCAGCTCTATCGCAACTAAGACGACGAGTGTAAAGACAAACCAATTCAGCTCAAATCCAAAGAGGTTGAAGGTGGGATCCGAAGTCCAGAAAAGAATTGCTGATATGCCCATTGGGATTGATGTGACAACCACATCCACCCATGCCATCAGCTTGATGTTGTTACCGATGAACTTTGGATATATCCACAGATAAGCCAAGGCCAAAGTGGCCAGAATATAAAAGACGACTAAAAGCTCATTCATTAGTTTTCCTCATCGAGCCAGAAGATCTCCTCGACACTGGCCCCTAGAACCGAAGCGATGCGAAGCGCCAAAACCAGAGATGGCGAATACTCACCGCGTTCGATGTATCCGATTGTTTGATAGTGAACACCGACCTGGTCGGCGAGCTCTTGCCGACTCAGGCCAGTCTGGGTACGAAAGTCTTCGACCCGGTTGGCCACCCGATCTTCGTCAGACTTTGGTTTACGACCCATGGTTGTAGTATAATTACTATGTAGTAATAATGCAACAAGCTAACGAAGTTTTTTTAGCTTGGTGTGAACGTCACCAGCCCAGGGATACTTCTTGGCCAATAGGCCCAAGATAAGAAGCAGGATTGGAAACCAGAAGTTCTTTATGACCCAAATCAAAAACTTCCTCACAGCGCCTCCAGCCTTGCTAAAACTCGATCAACATCAATTCTGAAAAAGGCAATCTGCTCACCATTTAGAAGAAGGACGGGAACCTCTTCCGAATACCTCTCTTTCAGAGAGCTGTCGGAATCAACATCCAAAACTTCCACCACATAAGGCTTATCGGGATTGAGTGCAGAAAACATGGCCACAACTTTGGCCAAATCATTGGCCGCTTCCTCACACAAATGGCAACCCTGCCTTGTAATGAGCGTTAATTCAGCCTGAACTGCCATGGCTCAAGATTATGTGATATTCCGCTGGCAATAGACTTAGCCGGTGTCGGAGCAAACCCTGCCAGTCAAGAAAGTAGCTGCTTTCTTTGACGTTGACAACACGCTGGTTCGTGGCTCAGTCTCCATTCTCTTTGGCAAGGTTGCCTTTGCCGGAGGCAATATCAAAAGAAGAGACATCTGGCGCTTTATGTGGGAGCACCTTCGCTTCATCAGAAGAGGCGAAAAGAATTCCAAAATGGCAAACATCAAGGACCGAGCCCTCTCCCTCACCAAGGGTCACTCGGTTGCTGAACTCAAAGGACTTATTGATCAGGTCTATGAAAGTGAAATCAAGCCAAGGCTTTGGCCGAGAAGCATAGAAAGACTGAACAATCACCTCAGTCAAGGTCACGAAGTTTGGTTGGTCTCCGCGGCACCTGTCGAGCTGGTCGACAAGATCGCCAGAGACCTGGGTGCCAATGGAGCGCTGGGAACGCTTGTTGGTCACCAAGACGGAGTCCTCACCGGAGAACTGGTTGGCGATCCTCTGCATGGCAAAGCAAAGTTTCATGCGGTTGAGCTTCTTGCCAAAGAAAGAGGCATCAACCTGGAAGCCTCCTATGCCTATTCAGATTCCCTGAATGACCTGCCCCTTCTAACCGGGGTTGGTCACGCTGTTGCAGTAAACCCCGACCCAATGCTTAGAAAGCATGCGCAAGCAGCTGGCTGGGAAATACTCCAGCAGAGAAAAAGTGAGATTGGATAAAAAGTAAAAACCCGCCTCGCGGGCGGGTGATTACTACTTCTTATTGCGACGCTGGTGGCGCGTCTTGCGAAGCAGTTTGCGGTGCTTCTTCTTCGACATGCGCTTGCGGCGCTTCTTAATAATCGAACCCACTAAAAACCTCTCAGTGCTTTTCTACCCGAATGGGTGGTGCCTCGAAAGTCTAGCCTCTGAAGCCCAAAGCCTCAACCTGCCTGAATTACAGGCTATTTAGAACTGTCGTCCTGCTTCTTAACCTTGCTTTTGACATCCCGTGCGAGGTTGGTCGCCTCGGCACGAACATCCTCGACAACCTCATCGAGCTTCTGACGGGCGATCTTCTCAAAGTCCCTGGCACTCTTCTCGGTCTCAACTTTTGCGTCTGCCAGCTTGCGACCCAGCTGACGACCTAGGTCCTTGGGGTCAACATTGAGATCGAGTTCTGTGATCTTTGCTTTGACCTGCTCTGACAGCCAGCCTGCTCGTTCCGTTAGCCAGGTTCCGAGCTTTGCTCCAGCATCGCCTAGGGATGCAGCAAGGCCCTCTTCCTCCTCAGCTTCAAAGTCCAATGACAAGAAGTTGATTAGCCAATCCTCGATTTCTTCGAGTGGGTCAGGGGTTACCGAGTAGAAACGCTTCTGACCATCTTCTCTGGCAGCAACCAGTCCCGCATCACGCAGGGTCTTTAGGTGCTTGGAGACAGCGGGTTGTCCTAGCTTGGTCTGCTTGACCAGGTCATTGACTGTCAGCTCACCACCTGCAACCTGAGCTGCTAGAAGCAACTCCATGATTTTTCTTCTAGTCGGGTCCGCTACTGCTTCAAAGATATCTGCCATGTCTCAAGCCTAATCCTTTGATCTGGCAATTTCATTGGCCCTTTTAACAGCATTCTCTAAAGCTTCATCAAAGAGTGCTGCAAGCTTGGCACTTTCTAAGGTGGCAATGATTTTCTCGGTTGTTCCCCCCGGCGAGGTTACGTTCTTCCGAAGAACTGCTGGCTCCTCACCTGTTTCATCCAAGAGAGCGGCTGAGCCAATCAGGGTCGAGCGGACCAAGGTGGCTGCCTGCTCCTTGGTGAAGCCCTTACTTAGCGCGACCTCTTCCCACTTTTCGATTATGAACATCAGCCATGCAGGACCAGATCCAGAAATAGCACTGAGCGCATTTATCTGATCCTCCCTAACCTCAACCACTTCCCCCACGGTTCTAAACAGCTCTAGAGAGACCTCCACCGCTTCCTTACTGGCCAAGGAAGATGCTGCAACTCCAGTAACACCCTTGCCAACTAGAGCAGGAGTATTGGGCATAGTCCTAACCAAGTTCTTGTGTTCAGTCAATTTCTCAGCCATCGTGGAAAGCTCAATACCGGCAGCCATAGAAATCACAACGGCATCCTTAGGAAGCTCTTCTCTGATTTCCATCAGAACATCTGCGATCTTGTATGGCTTGACTCCCAAAACCACAATCTGAGCGTCCGAGGAAAGAAGCTGATTAGCATCTGGGGATTGCTCGAGTGAGAGCGCACTGATGCCAAGCGAGCGAAGGTTAGCTGCGCTTTCTTCAGTGGCGGTGGTCGCAGAGATTAGCTTTTTTTCATAACCGGATGCGAGGAGTCCCTTGAGCACGGCCGAGCCCATTGACCCGGTTCCCAGAAAACAGATTCTTAGCTTCTCCACACACAAATCCTAGATTGGAAGCAGCGGAGCGATGAGGGGATATCCGAGAAAGACCGCTGTGTTCATGGTGGTGTGGGCAATAACCAGAGGTGCGACTCTCTTCACCCTGAAGAACAGATAGGCAAACACCAGGCCCATTAAGAAATTACCGAGGAAGGCAGAGAAGCCCTGGTAAAGGTGATAGCTAGCCCTAAACAAACTGGAGAGTAATACAACAATCAGAACCGTAATCTCTGGTCTGATCAGCTTTAGTTTCTTGGCGAAGAAGGCTACGGCTATTACCTCCTCCTGCAAACCTGCTCTGAGTGCAGCCAGCACCAGGATGATTGGCGTCCACCAGTAATCCTCCAAAGCACTCGGTATTACCTTGGCAGTCAAACCAAGCTGAACCGCCAAGACGTAGAGACCAATGCCTGGAATACCAATCAGCAGGGGAAGACCCAAGCCGAGAAGAAAATCCTTAGCCTTGGGAATTAGACCTATCGATATCCCATCCAGACGAAGAAAGTAGAGTGCAAGTAGTACTGGCACGAGACTCAAAGAAATGCTGGCTAGCTGCGAGATAAAGTCCAACCACTCAACCTCGGCGAGTGGCCGATTTATGGTTGTCGAGGAGCCCGCTAAACCCTGCTCACTCGTTACTTTTCTGAGCAAACTGAGAATTGAATAGATTGTGCTGGCACCTAGAGAGACCATCAAGGTCAGCCAGAATTCAAAGGAATGCTTTCTCAAAGACCCTCCTTGAGAACTAAAGGTTAGTTCAGCAGGAAGCGCTTTTCTTCCGAAAGCACTCCGTTAACCTCAACCCTCACCTTATATGTCGCCCCGCCAGCCGGAACAGCATCGTTCCCCTCTAGGTTGCAGCCATTTTCTGAAGAGAAAGATCTCTCCCACTCACTAGCCCGAGCTTCGAGTGTCTGATTTGCAGCTAGCACGACCTGAGCATCCTCCAGTCCCTCCCGGTTGCAATCCTTGGAGGACCAGTAGGTCTGATCGCCGGAGGAGATGGTGAAGAAGGTGACCCTGGGACCAACATTGAAGGTGCAGTCAACTGAACCATTGTTGGTGATCTCATACCAAAGTGCAGGCAGAGTGGTCATGCCAAAAGAGTTCAGTGTCTCTTTAGTCTGAGTGCCATCCTCAGCTGTCTCAACAATCCGACCAATCATGACCTCGAGGGAAACAACTCCCGGAGCACAATCGGCAACGTCGCCAGCTGGTTGCGAGGTTGCATTCTCATCCGGCACCAATACCTCTTCGGCAGGACCCCTAAAGAGCTGCGGAATTCCCCATATGACACTGATTAGAACTGCGAGTGAGACTAAGGCCAAGGCTCGACGCCTGCGAAATATCTGCTCTTGGGTTGGCACCCTCTTAATCTAGCTAGAGGTTTTTCAACATCCTGGTGTTACCAAGCGTGTTCTGCTTAACCCTTGCCAAATCCAGAAACTCAGCAACACCCTCGTCATGAGATCTGACAAGCTCGGCATAGGTCTCTGCATCAACCGGAACATCGGAGATCTCAGAAAAACCGTGCGAACCAAAAAACTTTGTCTCAAACGTCAGACAAAAAACCCTGTGAATTCCGAGCAGCCTTGCTCGCTCTAAAAGCTCACGCAAGATTGCTGCACCGACTCCCCTTTGCCTAGAGTTTTCTGAAACAGCGAGAGTTCTAACCTCTGCTAAATCCTGCCAAAAAACATGCAGTGCCCCGAACCCAACCACTTCGCCATCCAGTTCAGCAACCACAAACTCTTGAATTGATTCGTAGAGCTCAACCAGCTCTTTACCCAGCAGCACGCGCTTTTCAACCAGCGGCTCAGCGATTTTTCTAATCAGCGGAACATCCGAGGTTTTGGCTGAGCGAACGGAAAGCATCCGCCAATTATTGCCTCAGTTGCGAGAGATTTCTAGCAGGACCTCATTACGACGAAGAATTGGAGGCGTCCAAGGACCGTTGTAGCGAGCAAACAGAACATCACCCACAACCGCGTAGCCGGCCTTCTGCGCCTGCTCCTTGAGCTCCTGGGCTTTTCTCTCAAAGAGTGCATCCGATGCAGCTCCACTAAATCGCTTCGCCACCATCAACTTGCCCTCAACCTGCTCAACTCTCATGCCAGAGCGAATCGGCTGAGGTGCACTCTTTAGATCATGCGGCATGACAAAGGAGACATCAAAGCCGTTGCCTTTTCTCTGCTGCAACACCGGTGCCGTCATGGCAATCTTCTGACCAGATTCGTTCTCCCCGCCGATGTAGCCAGCTAGATAACCAAACGCGCTGTAGCTGGCAGATCCCATGTCGCCAGCCATTGGCTTCACCACAATCGTGTGAGGCTCGTAGTCTCTCACCTCGAATCCCGAATGGGACTCGATTACCTTGTAGCGCTGAATCTCAGCCAACGGTTAGCCAACCACCTCGGGTTCGCGTGAGTTTGATTCAAAGACAAACTTGCCATCGACAAAGTCCACCTTGATGTCCTGAGCATTCTGGATGGTTCCGGTGAGGATTCTCTCCGAGATCTCATCTTCAATCTCCCGCTGCACAGTTCTGCGAAGCGGCCTCGCACCAAGCGCCGGCTCATAACCGAGCTCAATCAACTTGTCCTTGGCAGCGGTTGTCAACACCAACTTAAGGTCTTTCTCATCCAGTCTGAGCTGCAGGCGCTTGATAAATAGGTCAACAATCTGCATCAGCTCTTCACGGGTGAGCTGTGGGAAGACGATGGTCTCATCAACACGGTTTAGGAACTCAGGCTTGAAGTTCTTCTTTAGCTCTTCGTTTACCCTCGACTTCATCTGGTCGTAGTCATTCTTGCTGTCACCTTCTAGGGTGAAGCCAAGAGCACCGCGAGAGATTTCACGAGTACCAAGGTTGGTGGTCATGATGATGATGGTGTTCTTGAAGTCCACCACTCTTCCCTGACCATCGGTCAGTCTTCCCTCTTCCAGAATCTGAAGCAGGGAGTTGAAGATGTCAGGGTGAGCCTTTTCGATCTCATCAAACAAGACAACAGAGAATGGCTTTCTCCTAACCTTCTCGGTCAGCTGACCACCCTCGTCGTAACCCACGAATCCCGGAGGAGCACCGAACAGTCGAGAGACTGTGTGCTTCTCTGAGTACTCGCTCATATCCAGTGCAATGAGAGCATCCTCATCATCAAACAGGAACTCAGCCAGAGCCTTAGCCAGCTCAGTCTTACCAACACCGGTGGGCCCAGCAAAGATAAAGGAACCAGATGGTCGCTTTGGATCCTTCAGACCAGCCCGCTGACGACGAATGGTCTTGGAAAGAGCCCCAATAGCAGCCTCCTGACCAATGACTCGCTTGTGTAGCTCCTGCTCCATAAAGACCAGCTTCGCTCCCTCTTCCTCGGAGAGCTTGAACACCGGAATTCCGGTTGCCTGAGCTAGAACCTCAGCAATCAGCCCCTCATCAACAATTCCAGTCTCCTGGACATTGCCCTCACGGAACTGCTTCTCCAACTTCATCTTTTCGGCAGTGAGCTTCTTTTCCTCATCGCGCTTAGCGGCGGCAAGTTCAAAGTCCTGATCGGCAATTGCCTGCTCCTTGGCAGCCTTGACCGCAGCAACCTTGTCTTCCATTTCTTTCAGCTCCGGTGGAGATGAAAGGAAGCTCAGTCTCAGACGAGCACCTGCCTCATCAATTAGGTCAATTGCCTTATCTGGTAAGAATCTGTCAGTCACATAGCGATCGCTCATGGCAACAGCGGCAACAATCGCACCATCCGTAATGGAAACCTTGTGGTGAGCCTCGTAACGGTCTCTAAGGCCCTTCAGGATGTTAATTGCCATTGCAGGAGTTGGCTCAGATACCTGCACAGACTGGAATCTTCTTACGAGTGCTGCATCTTTTTCAAAGTGCTTGCGGTATTCATCTAACGTGGTGGCACCAATTGTCTGGAGCTCTCCCCTGGCAAGCATTGGCTTCAGGATGGAGGCTGCATCGATTGCCCCCTCAGCAGCACCGGCACCAACCAGAGTGTGGATCTCATCAATGAAGGTGATGATGTCGCCTCTGGTTCTAATTTCCTTGGTTACCTTCTTCAGTCTTTCTTCAAAGTCACCGCGGTAACGAGAACCTGCAATGAGTGAACCCATGTCTAGGGTGTAGAGCTGCTTACCTCTCAGGGTCTCAGGAACATTGCCAGAAACAATTGCCTGAGCAAGTCCTTCAACAACTGCAGTCTTACCAACACCAGGTTCACCAATCAGAATTGGGTTGTTCTTGGTTCTTCTAGAAAGAATCTGCATGACTCTTTCAATTTCTCTCTCACGTCCAACAACTGGATCAAGCTTTCCCTCGGCTGCTGCAAGGGTGAGGTTTCTTCCATACTGATCAAGAACCTGAGATCCCTTGGGCTGAGGATTTACTTCTCCACCCACAGAAACAGTTTCTTTTCCTTGGTAACCAGAAAGCAGCTGAATAACCTGCTGACGAACCTTGTTCGTATCAGCACCAAGCTTGGTCAGAACCTGAGCGGCAACACCCTCACCCTCACGAATGAGTCCAAGTAGCAGGTGCTCGGTGCCGATATAGCTGTGACCTAACTGCAGTGCTTCACGCAGTGATAGTTCTAAAACCTTCTTGGCTCTTGGAGTAAAAGGAATGTGACCACTTGGTGCCTGCTGACCCTGACCAATGATGTCCTGCACCTGCTCACGAACCTGCTCGAGGTTAATGCCAAGTGCCTCAAGTGCCTTAGCGGCAACACCCTCACCCTCGTGGATAAGACCAAGAAGGATATGTTCGGTTCCGATGTAGTTGTGGTTGAGTAGCTTGGCTTCCTCCTGGGCAAGCACAACTACCCTTCTGGCCTTGTCGGTAAATTTCTCGAACAAGTAGAGCACCTCTCAATAGCTAATA
>CAYZRV010000024.1:0-9395 GCA_964480885.1 uncultured Aquiluna sp.
CACCCTACAGCCCTGTATTTACGGGCTATAGGTTGTGAGGGACAGAACTGTCCCTAATAAATACAGGAGGACCACATGAACAAGAGCGAACTTGTTGCCGCGATTGCCAGCCACACAGGCGAGTCGCAGGCCGCGGTGGGCCGCGTGATTGACGGATTGTTTGACACCCTTATGGCTGCTCTAAAGCAGGGCAAGAAGGTAACCATTCCTGGTTACCTGAGCGTTGAGGTTGGACACCGTAAGGCACGCACCGGCCGCAACCCACAGACTGGCGCAACAATCCAGATCCCTGCATCCAAGACCGTCAAGGTTTCTGCAGGAAGCAAGATGAAGGCTTCAGTTAAGTAGCTTTTCAAGCTCAAGGCGGCGCTTCTTCGGGAGCGCCGCTTTTTGTTTTAAGCCTTAGGGTTATTGACGTGAATCAAAAAAGTCGAGCTTGGTTTTATGTCGTAATCCAGTTTCTACTGATCTTCCTGCTGGTCCTTTCACCGCGGATGGACAAACCCTATGGTGATGCGAGTGAAGTGGTGGGAATTGTTGGAATTGGCTTCATCCTTCTAGGCTCAGCAATGCTGCTCTATTCATTCTTAGGGCTTGGCAATTCACTGACGGCACTACCTGTTCCTCGTGAACAAGGTCAGCTAGTTACAACCGGAATGTATGCGAGGGTGCGGCATCCGATTTACTTCGCTCTTCTCACGATGGGCTTCGGCGTCATTCTGGATGCAGGCTACTGGCCACAACTAATTGTTTATCTCATGCTCTATTCACTGCTCAGTCTCAAGGCAGACTTTGAAGAGAGTCTGCTACGAGAGAAGTATCCGGAATACAAAAAGTATGCGGAGAAAACTCCTCGCTTTTTCCCGAGGCTCGGTAGGTGAGAGTAGAAGCCTCAACTGTTTTGCGCACAATCGCACTTGTTGCATTTGGTGCGCTGCTAACAATTTCGATTGGATTGGCGATTGGCGGTGCAACAGAACCCCTGGCACTTGCTGATCCAGGACCTATGGTCCGAATCGGACAGCCAATCACCAAGCTGATACTCAATCTCTCAATGGCAGTTGCTGTTGGTTCGCTGGTTCTCTCGGCATTCGCAGCCAATAGAGATGAGCGAGAAAGGCTGCAACCAGTGGCAAGTTGGGCGGCAAGCCTGTGGCTGGCTGCTAGCGCCACCTACTTCATCCTGACCTACCTGGTGGTTTCAGGATCCACCATCTCCTACGGCCCGCTCTTTAGCGAGGGGCTGTGGCTGTTTGCCACGGAGATAGAACTTGGGAGACTGCTGGCAATAAACCTCGGAATCTCCCTTCTGCTGAGCCTGACAACAATTGCTTTCCGGGGCCAGAGGATGGGGGCGGTGAACGCTGCCATTGCACTCGCAGGACTTTATCCACTGGCTGAATCGGGGCATGCTTCCTCGGATGCTGGCCACTCCCTGGCTGTCAACTCAATGCTGATGCACCTCGTCGGGGTGACGGTTTGGGTGGGAGGACTCTTTGCACTCTATGCGGTTCTCTCCAAGGGGGAGAGAGCGCCGGTTTTGGTTTCTAGATATTCCACTCTCGCACTCTTTTCATTTGTCTTAGTTGCTATCTCCGGTTTAGTTTCTGGATACATTCGGCTCTATTCTCCTGCGGATCTTTTCTCCCCCTATGGTCTGATGCTGCTGGGTAAGGCGAGCATTCTGGTTGCACTGGGAATCATTGGTGTTCGCTATCGTGCTGGGTTAGTGAAGAAGATTGCAACAGAGGCAAAAGCCTTTTGGTCACTGGTTGCATTTGAGTTGTTTGTGATGGGTCTGGCAATCGGTTTGGGAACGGCGCTCGCGGCAACACCACTACCGACAAATCCAAATGAATTTGTTCCACTGACACCTGCGGAAATTCTTACAGGGGATCCCCTGCCTCCAGAGCTAACGGAGATTGCCTGGCTAACAGTCTGGGATGTGGATATTTTGTGGTTGAGCGTTGCAGTGATTGCAATCGTTTCTTATCTATATGGTGTTGCAAGACTTAGAGCACGTGGTGACAGCTGGCCGATAGCTAGAACTGTCTCCTGGGTCCTGGGCATGCTTGTTCTGATTTATGCGACAAATGGCGCACCAAATGCGTATCAGGAATATCTATTTAGCATGCACATGGTTGGTCACATGATGCTTTCCATGTTGGTTCCTGTTTTGCTTGTGCCAGGGGCTCCGGTTACCTTAATCACTCGGGTCCAACAGGCAAGAAAGGACGGCTCTTGGGGAATTAGAGAGTGGGTGCTCTGGGCTGTTCATACTCCCTACGCATGGCTAATTTCACATCCACTATTTGCTGGATTGAACTTTGCAATGTCACTTGTGCTCTTCTACTACACACCACTGTTTAGATGGTCAACCGAGCAGCACCTTGGTCACCAGTGGATGATTGTGCATTTTCTAATTACTGGATATCTATTTGTTCAGTCTCTGGTTGGAGTTGACCCTCAGCCACACAAGCCAGGTTTTCCACTGAAGCTAATGCTGCTGATTGGAACCATGGCCTTTCATGCCTTCTTCGGCCTCGGGCTGATGAATGAGAAGAGCCTTCTGCTGGCCGACTGGTTTGGCTCAATGGGCAGAACCTGGGGGGATGATCCGCTCACCGATCAGGCGGCGGGGGGAGCTTTTGCCTGGGGCGTGGGCGAGATACCAACAATAGTTATTACCCTGATTGTTGTCTGGCAGTGGTCTCGTTCCGACGATCGAGAGCGGAGAAGACTGGACAGAGCCAGCGACCGAACTGGCAATCAGGATCTTCAGGATTACAACAAAATGCTGGAGCAAATTAACAAAAGGCCAGACCAGAGATGATCATTGAGCTATCGGTTGAGCAGCAGGCTCTGTTCGACTATATCGAGGACACGGAGAACCATGTCTTTGTCACTGGCCGAGCAGGAACTGGAAAATCCACTCTGCTTAGCTATCTAACCGCCAACACAGACAAAACCTTCGCTGTTTGTGCTCCAACTGGCGTTGCTGCATTAAATGTTTCTGGAGTCACTATCCACTCTCTCTTCACATTCCCCTTGGGGGTTTTGGGAGAGGTAGATGTTGGTCGTCACCTGTCAAGAAGAACCAGAGAGGTTTTGAGGGCTATCGACATGCTGGTCATCGATGAGATCTCCATGGTCTCCTCTGACCTGATGGATGCAATTGACAGAGCACTGCGAGTCGCTAGATCAAAGCGGAAGATTCCCTTTGGTGGTGCTCAGATTGTGATGTTTGGAGATCCTTATCAGCTTGCGCCGGTTGCTCCACACGACCCTCAGGAGCGCAAATACATAGAAGACAACTACCAGTCACTTTGGTTTTTTGATGCGCATGTTTGGCGCGAGGCAGGAATTGAAAGGTTCGAGCTGAGCCAAATATTTCGTCAGTCCGATGAAAGATTTAAGGAAATTCTCAACGCCATTCGTGACGGATCAGTCACTAAAGACATGCTCGAAGAGCTTAATGATGCAGGAAACAGAAACCCAGAGAATCCCGATGTCATTCGCCTAGCAACAATCAATGAAAAGGTGAATCTGGTCAATCGCGATCGAATGTCACTATTAAAAACCGAATCAAAGCTTTTTCAGGCTACGTATTCCGATGGAGCAGAAAAGATTTTCGGTAAAGCGCTACCCGCCGATACACGGCTCGAATTAAAGGTCGGTGCACAAGTTATGTTCATCAAAAATGATGACAACACCACCTATAAGGACTCAAGCGGCCAGCGACTAAGGCGATGGGTGAATGGAACCATCGGCCACGTAATTGATCTACCAAAGTCAGGGCTCGTGATTGTTGAGGTTGATGGAGAAGAAATTGAGGTCGGGCCATCGACCTGGGAAAAGATTCGCTATGAGGTTGAAGAGGACTTTGACGAAGATAGCGGCAAGGTCAGGGAGGTACTGGTTCCCGTCACGCTGGCCGAATTCAAGCAGATTCCACTTCGTTTAGCTTGGGCGGTGACAATTCACAAGTCACAGGGACAAACCTATGACGAGGTGCAGATTGATATGGGCAGTGGAGCCTTCTCTCCTGGTCAAACCTACGTAGCTCTGTCTAGGGTTCGATCACTCGATGGCCTCTATCTCAACCGACCAATCAGCATGAAAGATGTAATGGTTGATCAGGATGTGGTGAGGTTTATGTCAGGTAGACCTGCTACAGCTCATCTCGTCCAGGAGCCCTTAGCCACCAGTTCAGAGCATCTGCCACCCTTCTAGACCAGTAGCTTTCATGGTGCCCGGTGTATGGGTAGGTGTTTGCAACCAACGATTCAGGCTCTTGGTACCCCTTCGCTCTAAGTCTTTCGGTTGCTAACGAATGGAACGGTGCATAGAACTGATCGAGCTCTTTGGTTCCCGTGTCAGTCCAAACTCTGTGGGCTCCCGCTTCGGGAAGAAGTCCAATCAACTCATTAACCATCAACTCTCTACCAAATGGCCAGTGAGTTGAAAAGCATATTGCCGTTCCGAAAAGCTCTGGTCTCTGAGCCATGGTGTAGAGGGAAATCAATCCGCCCATTGAAGAACCCATCACAGCGGTTCTTTGGACTGAATGTTCAATCCCATATCTTTCGAGAACGAAGGGAAGGACTGCATCCGATAGTAGTGAGACGTAGCTGTCGCCAAAGCTGTCTGTTCCGGTTGTTTTATATTCATCAGGTATGCCATCCCATATCTCAGGATGCTTATCAACGATTGACTGAGGCGAGAGCTCTCTGATTCTGGTTTCATCACTGAGTCCCCAGACTGCAACAATGAGTGGCAACTCTCCACGCACTTCTTCTCTTAGAGCGGCAAGGACTTCCCAGGTTTTGCCTGTGAAAGAGTCCGCTTCGTCGAAGATGTTTCGTCCATCGTGCATGAGCACCACTGGTGTCTGGGAATTAAGTGTCGGGGGGACCCAGACATCAACCTTGTGATTGTCGAAATCAAATCTTTCAATCGCACCACCAGCAAGCAGATTCTTGAGAATTTTTCTTTCCCTGAAGAACATAAATAGCGGGAAGGTGAATGCCATTGCAGTGATGCCTGAGGCCAGGAAGTAGAGCCAGACCCTCTTCATCTTCAGTCGCTTAGCTTCGACCAGCATGAAGGTGATTACCGCACCGCCAACAATCAAGAGGTCCAGGGACAAAACCCAATCGACATAGCTGCCAAACCATGACCTTAGGTAATCGGCCTGCTCGAAGACGGCTAGAGCGTTGAATACCCAGGCAGTTACTAGCCCCAGGGCCGATAGAGTGAGATAAATCCAGCTTCTAACTGTGTGTTTTCTGATCATTCAGGAATCTTTTCGGTTTATCTGGTTTTGTATTCAGGGTATCTCTCAATAAGGAACACATGCGGCGGCTGGGCCAATTCATTGTTAATCACTCCAAAATGGTGCTATTTGGCTTTGTTGGCCTAATAGTTGCCTCCTCTTTCTTTGGATTTCAAGTCTTTGGAAATTTGAAGGGAGGCGGATATGACAACCCAAATTCCGACTCCGCCAGGGTCCAAGAGCTGCTCGAGAGTGAGTTTGGCGTTGACCCAGCTGAGCTGATAGTTCTAATTGATCTCCCTGGAGACGCTGACTCAATGACAGCGTCTGGACCAGAGTATTTCCCTCTCGTTCAGGACCTGACGGATGAGATTGCAGAGATCGATGGCGTTGAATCGGCAATCAACTACTACATGCTCGGTGCTCCCCCGCAGCTCAAGAGCGAAGATGGTCGACTGATCTACCTATTGGTTGATCTAGACAATTCCATAGCCCAGGCTCCGGTTGTAAAGGAAATTGTCGATACCTATACAGGCGACTATCGCGGTGCGGAAGTTCATGTTTCTGGCTTTGGTGCTGTGACCAAAGCAATCAATGAGCAAATTGAATCCGACATCATCAGGGCTGAGATTGTTGCGGTACCAATTGTCATTCTGCTTTTGCTTTTTGTCTTTGGTTCGCTTGTCGCCGCAGGTCTTCCACTCTTTGTTGGGGGTCTGGCGATAGTCGGCTCGTTCTTTGTGATATGGGTTGCCAGCCAATTCACCGACATATCAATCTTTTCTTTGAATCTCATTACAGGACTTGGTCTTGGACTCGGCATCGATTACAGCTTGCTGATTGTCAATCGCTTCCGCGAAGAAAGAGCTGCGGGTAATGATGTCCAGACTGCAACAATCAACACGGTTGCCTCCGCAGGTAAGACGGTTGTTTTCTCGGGGTTGACTGTTGCGCTCGTTCTAGTTTCCATGGCGTTTTTTCCGCAGTACTTCCTGCAGTCTTTCGCGCTGGCTGGTGTGGCAGTTGTCACGCTTGCCGTAATTGGAGCTGCGATTGCTGTTCCAGCTCAACTGAATCTGCTGGGAGATCGCGTTAACAAATTGCGAGTAATGAAGCGAGACCTTGCCCCCAAGGACACTGGTTTCTGGGAAAAGGTGGCTCGCTTCACAATGAGAAGACCACTGCCGATCCTCTTTGTCAGTGTGATTGCCCTGTCCTCTCTGTTTTCTCTAAGTAGCCAAGTTGTCTTTGGGCAGGTTGATGACAGAGTTCTTCCAAAAGACAACCCCGCACACGTCGCAAGCGATCTTCTGCGAGAAAGGTTTGAGGGCAGGGAATCTTCGCCGATTGAGATTCTTGTGAAGGGCGATGATTCAGAAATCACCTCTTACATCGCAGATGTTAGGCAGCAGGATGGGATTGTCCGAGTTGCGTTAGTCCCAACAGAGGAAGATACCGACTGGGTAAGAATCAATGCCATCACTGAAGTAGAAACCAGAAGTCCAGAGGGACTCGAGCTTACGGTCGCCCTGAGAAGTATTGAAACCGATCTGGATGAGGTTTTGATTGGGGGGAACGCAGCTTTCTACACAGATAGCCAGCAGGGCATCGAGCAGGCTCTTCCGATTGCGGCACTGTGGGTCTTCATAACCACGTTTATCATCTTGTTCCTCTTTACCGGAAGCGTGCTGATTCCAATCAAGGCCATTCTTTTGAATGTTCTATCACTTGGGGCAACTCTTGGATTGGTCGGTTGGATCTTCCAAAATGGTGAGATGCAGTGGCTGCTTGGTGAGTACTCAGTCACTGGCACCATAGACACCTCATCGGTGGTAATGATTGCACTGGTGGCATTCGGACTGTCGATGGACTACGAGCTTTTCCTGCTGAGCCGAATCAAGGAGCAGCACGATGCCGGATACAACACCGTTAATTCTGTTGCTCTTGGTCTGCAGCGTTCTGGTCGAATCATCACGGCAGCAGCTCTGATCCTGGCTGTGACCTTTGGTGCATTTGCCTCCAGCGGGGTGTCCATCATGAAGATGTTGGGGCTTGGCATCGCCTTTGCTATCTTGCTCGACGCCACAGTCGTTCGAGGTCTGCTGGTTCCAGCAATCATGAGGCTCTTGGGAAGCGCTAACTGGTGGGCACCGAAGTGGCTCAAGCGCCTGCACGAAAAAGTTGGGCTAAGCCACTGATAACCTTTCCCCCATGCTGCTATCAGACGGAGACATTAGGCAACAGCTCCAAGAGGGTCGAATCGGCCTTGAGCCGCTGAACCTTGAACTTCTTCAGCCTTCGAGCATTGATGTTCGACTAGATAGGTTTTTCAGGCTGTTTGATAACCACAAGTACCCGTTCATTGATCCACGAGAGCAGCAGGATGAGCTGACAAGGTTTGTTGAGGTTCAGTCTGACGAGGCATTCATTCTTCATCCAGGAGAATTCGTCCTAGGTTCGACCTTCGAATATGTTTCACTTCCCAATGACATTGCCGCTCGCCTAGAAGGAAAAAGCTCACTTGGAAGACTTGGGCTTCTCACCCACTCCACCGCAGGGTTTGTTGACCCCGGGTTCCAAGGACATGTAACCCTTGAGCTTTCAAATGTCGCGACTTTGCCAATAAAGCTTTGGCCTGGCATGAAGATTGGTCAGCTCTGCTTCTTCCAACTCTCCTCCCCCAGTGAGAATCCATATGGATCAGAGAAGTATGGTTCTCGATACCAAGGACAGCGCGGCCCAACTGCATCACGCAGTCACTTGAACTTCCACATCACCGACGTAGGGAATCAACCCCTAGGCAATAGTTAGTCTGCGATTACCTGTGGTGTTGCCTTTACGCGGGCAAGCAGGATGATTCCCGCAACCAAAACAACCATCAATCCCAATATTCCCCAGACAGTTGCTTGCGCGTTGTTTACACCGAGTGCGAGGGCAATGGAGATGGCTGTTGTCCATAGCAGTGGACTGAGGAAGCTAACTGCTCTTCCAGTTGTCATGTAGAGACCCATGACCTCACCCTCACGACCAGGAGGAGTGAAACGAGCAACGAAGGCTCTGGAGGCTGCTTGCGCGGGACCAACAAATAGCGTTAGCGCCAAACCGCCAATCCAGTAGGTGATTGGCCCAAGGTATGCAAAGGCAAAGACACCAAAGCCAGCAATGGTGAGACCAAGGAGCGAAATCATGATGGTTCGCTTTCCACCAATCTTGTCATCAGCAATTCCACCAATAGCTGCACCAATCCCTGCCATCACGTTGGCAGCAATACCAAACAGGATTACTTCGGCCAGTTCGAAACCAAACGCAAGTGCACCGAGTGCACCACCAAAGGCAAAAACGCCTGACAATCCATCGCGATAGATTGCGCTTGCAATCAAGAACTTCAAAGTCTCAGGAGCTTGCTTATACAAAGACTTGAGCTGATCCCAGAGCTTGAAGTAACTCTCGATGATGTTTTCTTTCTGTCTGTTCGGCTTTGCCTCAACCTCAGGAACCGTCAGGAACAGAGGTATTGAGAAGACGATGAACCAGATTGCCGAGAACAAGAAGACTGAGCGAACGTTCAGCGCATCATCGGTCGGTATTCCAAACCAAGGGGTGTCGGTCTGAATAAAACCAACCAGTGAAACTAGAAGCAGAACAATTCCACCTATATATCCAAGTCCCCAGGCAAAACCAGAAATCCTTCCAATGTTCGACGGTTTAGAAACTTGCTTCAACATCGCGTAGTAGTTGATGAATGCAATTTCTTGAACGAAACCACCGAAGGAGAAAATGATTAGGCCGAGCCAGAGCATCTGGGGGTTTGGCTCAATGAAGAACAGGCTTGCCATTACTCCAGCCAGCACCAGGGTGTTTATGAAGAGCCAGAACTTTCTTCTTCCCGCCTCATCCGATCTTCTTCCAAATACCGGAGCAACTAGCGCAACTGCAATACCAGCGATAGTTGCCGCAAGTCCCAGTGCTCGAGAAGTGTCCTCCTCGGGCCCAAAGGCAGCCGAGGTGATATAGATGGGAAAGATAAAGGTGGAGAAGATGGTGGGAAATGGCTGTTCGGCCCAGTCCCACAGTGCCCAGGCAAAGGTGCCTCTTGGTTTCTTAGTTTCAACAGCGCTGT
>CAYZRV010000025.1:0-6648 GCA_964480885.1 uncultured Aquiluna sp.
TCCTGGAAATAAAATTCTTCTCGCAGAGCTTGCAAAGCACACTTCTGGAGACTCGTCGGTTAGAGCCAAAGCCAGCCCATTGGTTTTTTTCGAGCGGGTTAGAGTTGACAACAGAACGCACGGCAACTTGAAGTTTCATGGCTTCGGTGTCATCGAGCGAGCTGAACTAGTGACACAATTCAACCCTGGCTTGGGATACTTTACAAACTACGTTTTTACGTTCGCTGTTCTGAGCCTAAGTGACGAAGATGAACAGTTTGATTGGAATTGGATCAATTCAAGACGATCCTCGTCATTAGACAATCGTTCCACAGTTTCACTGTCCCCAGTATCTTGGCAAAAATGGCTTAAGCATGGACATAATAAGCTTGAGAGTATCCGGCGACGAGCAGCACTGGCAAAGGTCGAGAGTGTCGATGCTCAAAAACCGAGGCCTGGATCCCGCGAAGAAAAGTGCCTCAAAACAATTTATGACTTCTATTCCAAAGCTGGCAAACATAGATTTGAACTCTTGGCCAGTCGAGTTGTCATGAGTCACGTCAACTCTTACGCGGGCGGATATTCAGAGGGCTGGGTCACAAGAGGATCTGGAGATGGCGGCGTTGATTTCGTTGGCAAGGTTCGGCTAGGCCAAGGTTTCTCTTCTGTCGAAGTCGTGGTCTTGGGCCAAGCAAAATGCGAGGCTTTGGATGCACCTACGAGTGGAGTTGCCCTTGCAAGAACCGTGGCAAGACTCAAGAGGGGCTGGATAGGCGCCTATGTCACGACAAGTTTCTTTTCCAAACAGTCGCAAATTGAAGTTATTGAGGACTCCTATCCACTTATAAAAATTAGTGGAAGGGTGCTGGCTGAGGAGACCCTGAAACTCGTGGAAGCAGGAGGCTTTAGAGACACGTTGGCTTACCTTGAATCATTGGAGCTCGAGTATCCGGAAATGCTCCAAAATCGGAGACCCGATGAAATCCTCGAGTTCTAGTTTGAGATGGTCTGACTACGGATCAGAAGGTTTCCGGCCCGTGCGCAATCCCATATATTCTCAGGAAAACTCAGGCACAATTCATTGAACTAGGCTGCCTCACACCTTGGAAGAGCAATTAGATCATCCTTGCGAAGCTTTTTCCCTCCAAATGGACCGTTACCCGCTCTGCGAAGCACCGACATACCATCTTCCAAACTCCCACCAAACTCGTTTAGCCAAGCTGGTATCGAATTAGGTAGAAATTGAAGCTGAAGGGTATCTTTTCCGTCTTTACCTCCATGTTGGGGAGAAAGACCTTCCTTCGGTAGCATGAGAGCACGCTTTGGTATTACCCAGCAATTTGCATCGTTGGCTGATAATCCCAAGCACAGAACAAAGTCATATTCCTGATCTCTAATTTGCTCAAACCAGAAGACTGCATCTTCTTTTCTCCTAGTGCAGAACTTTACTTCGATGCGGTGGCCATTGAATACCCTGTCGTGATCCGATCCACCTAGTGGTCTAAGGACCTTGAATCCATTGATACGGAATAGTTCACTGGCGAACTTTGCACCATAGGCACCGATGGTGGCACTTGGCATGGTTAGCAGCCAGTTGAATGGGTTATCCTCACCGAAGGTGAGTGGTTTTGGTGCTACTTCACGGAAAGACTCAGAGATCTTTCCCAATAATTCAAACTGATTCACGATTAGCCTTTCAGGTTTGTTTCAAAAATTGTTTTCGTCTTGGAAGAAATGGCGTCGAGCCTTTTCTTTATTACTTCGAATGCTTCCGGGTTTTGATCCACAAGCAAGAAGCGTCTACTTAGCTTTTTAGCAACTGCACCAGTGGTTCCGGAGCCGGCAAAGAAGTCAACAACGAGGTCACCGGGCTTGCTACTGGCAGTGATGATCCTGCGAAGAATGCCCTCGGGTTTTTGAGTGGCATAACCAGTTTTCTCTTTCCCGGTTGGGGAGACGATGGTGTGCCACCAGACATCCGTTGGCAGCTTCCCTTTTTCTACCTTTTCGGAAGTGACCAGACCTGGAGCCATGTAGGGCTCTCGATCCACTTCTTCCGAGTTGAAAAAATAGCTCGGGGATTTGGCATAGACCAGGATATTGTCGTGCTTCGCTGGCCATTTCTTGGTGGCTCTTGCTCCGTAGTCATAGGCCCAGATGATTTCGTTTAGGAAGTTGTTTCTTCCAAAGATGCCATCGAGCATTACCTTGGCGTAGTGGACCTCCCTGTAATCGAGGTGCAGGTATAGGGTCCCAGTTTCACCGAGAATTCGGTGAGCTTCTTTCAACCTAGGAACCAAGAATTCCCAATAATCGGCGAAGGTGTCGCTGTAAGAAGTGATTGATTCCCTTATGGACTCATAGCTTTGACCCTTGAATCCTTTGCGATCGCCAGAATCTGAACGCACAGTCTTTATGGACTGTCGCTTCTGAGTCTTGCCAGTGTTAAAAGGGGGATCGATATACACAATCTGAGCTGAACCCGTTGGGATGTTTTTTAGAACCTCTAGGTTGTCAGCTAGGAAGACATAGTCATTCATCGAACTATCAATCACCTCCCAAGCTTATTGACAGGTTCTTTTGGGAACTCTGTTGACTTACTAAACCAAACATCATCTATCTCCTAACTGAATCGGTTTTCTAGGCTGATTGGGTTGTAAACCGCAGATCTTCCATAGGCGGGTTTCAGGTATCCGTAGCGGCAGAGGCGGAAACGAATTGCTCCATGAGTCACACCCAGCAGCTTGGCAAGTCTTGAAATGCTTACGCCTTCAACCTTGTGGGCATAGTTGAGTAAAGCCGTGAACTCCTCAGCTTCTTTGCGGTAACGCTTACTCTTCCCCCTTACCTTTTGGGCTACTGGCATCAGCAGTAGAAGCCTCTCCAGGGTTGGGGTTGATGGAACAACGTAAGTCTTTTTTGGCTTGATTGGCCAGGTTGGGGGAAGTGGCAGGCGAGAGTGGGATGGCATTGGCGAGCCACCCTTGCCAGCCATCTTCTTGTGTATCTGCCTGACCCCCTCTCTGGTCATTGCTATTGCGTCGCCAATTGCGGTCAAGGTCCAACCGAGCTCAACCAATTGGTATATGAGCAAGTCTCTGCTGGCTCTCGAGCTTTCTCTTATCTGCTCTGCCATCCACGTTGGCATAACCTGGTGCTTCTTCATTATCTTCATCTTGTGTCTCCTATTTCTGTTCTTTTTCTAAGGCACTTGGCCAAATGCTTTGGACAAGGTGTGAGCTAATTAGCTCAAAGTTCTTTCTCTTGGCGGTTCTTTCAGAGCAAAGCTTTTTAGCCAGCTGTCCGGCCGTTGTGAATCTCTTTCCGTTCCAAATCCTTAGATTCTCTGGCTCGCCGAAGAGGTGGACATCTACTTTGAAAAGCACTAAAGGTTGACCGCGGTGATTGTTTAGGGCTGCATAGTTAGGTAGGTAACCGATTTCATCATCCCAATCATCAGCAGTGATCTTGAGGTATTCCTTACGACTAGGGTCAGTAAATCGCCTCTTGGCTGAGGCCAGGTTTGCGAACTGTTTCGCCTCTAATTTGTGAAGATTTCCAGGGTTATTTGCAATTAGGTCTTCCTCATCTACCGAGCAATTGTTGTCTGGAACGAGAAGGTAGAAATTCTCATTGCTCTCTTCCTGGTGGCTGTAGGTGACCATTAGGTCATCAAAGGCCGAGGAAATAGCTTGAACAAGGTCTGCGGGTTGGGGCTTATTTACCAGTTTGTGCCAGCTAGGAATATTGATGCCACCGTAGAACTGTGGCTCATGCCAGCCAAGGGCCTTGGGTATGTGGTGGCGGTCCGTTACCTCAATCACCAACACTTCGGTGAAATGGGAGAGCTGAAGTAGATATCCTTCATCAGCAATTCTGGTTAAAGAGACAAAAGACCTGTTCTCTGGCCACTTTCTAACGTTGCTATCAATTCCAACGATGCAGGTAACGGGCGCTAAAAGGGGCCCGGTGGTTACTCTTTCAACAATGAGCTCAGATAGTGCCGTGGTGTCAAAAGAGCTAAACCTAAACCTTGCTGTCTCCTCCTTCATTAGATTTCACCGTCCGAGCTGATAGGTGGTAGACCTAGTCTTTTAAACGCTTCGGGCCAGAGATTAGAAACATAGATTGACGGGAGCTCTTTCGGTCCACCCGGTTGCGGATCTTGACCCCGCTTGCGAATTGCTCTGATGGTGTGGGGCTCATTGCAGCTAACGAAGCTACTGCCATTCCAGACAGAAACAGTTAGTTCATTTGTGCTGTAGTCAAGAACGAATAGATTTCTTGGCAGACCCATGTAGCAGGTAGTTGCATAAAAGGTAATACTTTTTTCATCAAGCAGTGATTCGAGTTCTAAAAACTGATTTGAGATGTGCTGCGTCTCCTCTTTGGAGGGGGCAGCACTTAGTCCAGCTTCATCGAAGAAGCTGCTGCTAGCTGGCAGGAGAGATATAGAGTCTGAATTTGCGTTTAGTAACCTGGAAATTGCCTTCCCTAGACCGTCACTAACTTCGCCACTTTTATCAGCAATTAGGATTCTGCTTACATCCATCCGATCTGCCACAAGTAGAAGATCCTCCACAGCGGAAATCATTGAATTGGCCAAGGTTCCGGCATCGGGTTCGTGAAGCAACTTTTTAGGACCGCAGCTGAAGGAACCTGCAATCTCTTCGCCTGGACCCATCCAGTCATTGAAAATGAAGAACTGAACCTTGGTGCCTAGGCCGTCCTCAGGGGAAATAGGTGGTAGAGGTAGTTCTAGAACCCAGTCGTCGCCGGGCAGTCTGGAGACTAAAAGGGCCGGGACCTTCTTCGGGTCCTCTTGGGCATTCGGGCTATCAAAAAGCAGGGTAACCGTCTGGTGGGTGAGCAGTCTTCTATTTAGTAACACCGCAATGGATTCCAATCCGTTAGCCAAAGAAGCCTGTAATAGCGGGGAAAAACCCGCTGTTTTCTTGTTCATTTCACTCCTCTTCCGAACAACTTCTGAGAGCTTAGCATGGAGTACCTAGTCAACGCAAGACCCTCTAGTCATGAATTTGTGATAAGGTTTTCCTCAAGCGATTGGAGCATTATGAGAAGGACAGATTTAGAGGCTCTATCAGGGAGCTTTCGGCTTGATTACTTGGGCTATTTGAGGCCAAGTGGCGCTCAGGGTAGAGATGGACAATTGGTTATCAGTGCTGAGTTCAAGGCATCGAAGAGAGCTATTGAGGCCGAGATTCTAGTTACAGGATTCGTAGAAGAGCCAGAACATGAGTCACCTTTCCAGCATCACCTTTTGCCACTTCTAAATTTCACCATTCCTTTGGTGCCAAGAAGGCCCGATGTTGATCGCTTCTCGGCCATCGCAAGCAATTTGCAATCATTAGCAGAAGAGGCAGCAGAGGTTTTGGACAGGCTGGACTTCCCGCTTTATGAATTAGCTCTTCAATCGAAAAAGGCCGGCGGCCTAAAGGAGATTCGCCTCAAACTAGCTGATTCTTCATCCGAACAAAAAGGCCCCAAGGATAACGACATCCGTCGGATTAGGCAGGACAGGAAATTTGAAATAGCTAGAGCACACGTGAAAGCCCACTTAGCAAATCGTGAACTGCCGTTGGAGGGTGAAGAAATAAGAGTCGGAAGGCAGACTACCTTCACCACTAATGAGGTTAAGTTTGCAAATCTGTACACCCTGGCTAGGGCAATTGGAGTAAAAGAGATTGCTCCTCGGATTCTTGGTGATGAGGTTGATGAATTCGAATTTCAAAAACAGGTCGATCCAAAAACAGAGTTCACAGTTCTAGTCGCCCGGCTAAGAAGAGCAAAAGTAATTCCTGAATAAATGTCGGATACCAAAGCTATGGTACTTGACCACTAGGAGGTGAATGATGAACCAAAAGACAATGAGAGCAATAAAGCCAACTCGCAACATCCACCTGATCGATATCGAAAATCTATGTGGTTCATCTAATCCGACCATTGAACAGGTGGCACTGGTTCGCCAAGAGTACCTAAAACTTGTCCAGCCTGGAATCACCGATCAGTTTTATGTGAGGGTTAGCTCCAGCAGCAATCTTGCGGCAGCTTCCTTTGGTTGGCCTGGTGCTCGGGTTCACTGCAAGGAGGGTCATGACGGCGCTGATATTTTGATCGCAAAGGACCTAATTGATAATCGATTTGAAAAATCCTTTAGCACTATTTATCTCGCCAGCGGTGATGGTGGGCTTGCCCCATTTGCCAAACATGTTGTCAGGCGTGGTGGCAAGGTGTCAGTAATCTCTCTCCCTGATTCACTCAGCATGCAGATGCGGTTTACCGGAGCGGATGTTTTGTATCTGAACCCAATCAAGGGGATGGTGCCCTAATTGTTGATTGAAACCAAGTTTGGAATGCTCAATATATTTCGAGAGCCGCAGTTCGCTCAAATCTGTGACGAACAGCTGATCACAGTCCAAGCATCCGACATCAAGACCTTTAGATTGCTAGAGCTTCCAGCTTTTGCTGAATACAGGATCGATCCAAAGGATCTACTTTTTCCATTTACCGGCTTTTGCTATCCCTGGCACTTAGAGCATCTCTTATCAACTAAACAGCTTTCAGAGATTGAAATACTTGTTGATAATGCAAACCCTGAACCTGCCGCCTACTGCTGGGAAGCATCTATGACCGATTTTGATTTTGAAG
>CAYZRV010000026.1:0-5170 GCA_964480885.1 uncultured Aquiluna sp.
TCAGGAATAACAGGAAGTCCTTCGGTAATCGGGTCCTCGCCTGGATTCTTGATTAGTAAGAAATAAATGATTGCTGAGGCAACCAGGACAATTAAACCGCATGCAAATATCGCCCATCTGATTCCGACCGCTTCAGCAAACAATCCAATTAGTGGTGAACCAATCGGAGTCCCACCCATAAAAATCAAGAGATAGATTCCCATGACTCTTCCCCTGAGCTTTGGGTCAGAGTTTGTTTGAACATACGAGTTTGCTGATATAAGAGTGAGAAGCGCGATTCCCCCAACAATTGGCAGGATTGCGGCAAAGCTTCCGTAGTTGGGCATCCAGGCAGTGATGGCGAGTAGCAACCCGAACATAATTCCACCAGCCATTACGAACTTCGGAACCCTCAGGTGTTCGAGGCGCGCTGATACCAAAACTCCCGTGAATGATCCAACCGCAAGAATGCTGCCAAGCAGTCCGAATTCCGCAGGTCCAAGACCAAACTCCTTTGTTGCCATTACGGCCATGAATATTTGAAAGTTCAATCCAAAAGTTGTGGCAAAGAAAACCGCAATCATCACCAGCTTCAGTTCTCTCTGTCGCAAGACATACTGGACAGCCTGTTTTAGCTTCGCTGTTCCATCGGGCTTGGCTTCGATAAAAAGCATTTCTTTTTGCATCATTGAAAGGGCAATTACGACGGCAACGTAGGTGAAAGAGTTCACTATGAACGAAACGCCAGTTCCAAACAAAACAATTAGCAACCCAGAAGCCGCAGGACCGATCAGCCTTCCTGCATTGAAGTTTGCCGAGTTCAAGCTGATGGCACTGGGAATATCATTTTTACCAACCAGCTCGGAATTAAAGCTTGTTCTCACTGGTGCATCCAAGGCGCTGAAGACACCAACCAGGAAAGCCAAGAGTGCCACATGCCAGATTTCAACAACACCTGTAACTACCAGCAGTCCGAGGGTAAGTGAACCAAGCCCTGCGCCGGCATTAGTGAGCATCAGTAGGGTTCGCTTATCGAACCGATCGGCTAAAACTCCGCCGTAGAGGCTGAGCAAAAGCGATGGCAGAAATTGAAGGGCAGTCACCAGACCAAGAAGTTGCGCACTGCCAGTGAGCTCTAAAACCAACCAGTCCTGAGCAATTCTCTGGGCCCAAGTTCCGATATTTGATAGGACGCTGGCGGGAAAGAGGATTCGGTAGTTGCGATGGTTGAAGGCTCTAAGTGCACCTTCTCTATTCACCCCCGTAGTTTACTGACTAAACCAACCACTAACTTTTCTTGAACCTCAGGTGGCTAGTCTTTAGCCATGGAGCCACTAGCTGCTTTTGTCGCAACACTGTTTGTGGCAGTCATTGGCTTTAGCCTGTTGAATCTCCTGCTTGTGATTCTTTCCCGCAGAGGAAGAATCAAGCTTTGGGTTGGAATTGTTTCAAACACCATCACGGGACTTATGGCAATCTGGGCCATCAATGCTGCCTGGGCTCTCGGCGCAGCTCCAATGGTTTCAGTCCTAGTTGGGGCAATCATTCTGACCTTGCCCAAAAAGAGTCAGTAGCGCTCGTCCCTGACAACCTCAACGTCACTTACCCAGCAGCTGACTGCATAGTGGGGGAAGTAGTGACTTTTTAGTTTTTCGAGGATTGCATCCAAGACCTCTTGGTTGACAACTGTTTCAATTCGAACATTGCCACCCTCTATGTCTGAAACGCGTTGATTCCTTGGACCTGTCCCATGAGCAATGCTGGATGTGAAGCCTTTGGCACCGCACTCAATCAGATCCTCCTCGAGACGATGTGAAAGGGAGGACTCGATGACGATGGTCATAAGTTTTCGCTTCTTTAGTATCAAAGCCCCGCTCCTTCCAAAAGCTGACTAATTGCCAACATCGCAGGTATTCCGATTGTGAGGTTGAAGGGAAATGTTATTCCAAGCGAGGCCGAAAGATAAATCCCAGGTGACGCTTCCGGAAGGGCGAGTCGAACTGCGGCAGGTGCGGCTATGTAGGAAGCAGAGGCAGAAAGTATTCCGAGCGCAGCACTTCCCCCCACTCCCATTCCAGTTAGGTGACCAACGAGAACTCCAAGCGAGCCGGCAAGGACTGGGAAGGTGACTCCAAATACAAAGAGACCAAAGCCAGCCTGCCTGAGGTCCTTAATTCTTCTTCCTGCAACCATTCCCAACTCCAGAAGGAACAGTGTCAGTACTCCCGTGAACAGACCACCGAAGAAAATTTCAATTCGCTCATAACCGGCAGCTCCTGTTAGAAAACCAAGAAGTACACCACCAACGAGTAAAAAGATGGACTTGCCAGTAAGAATCTCTCGAAGTGATTCTCCCCAACTCATCTTCCGATTCATTCCCTTTGAGGCAAGTGCAAGACCAATGATGATTCCTGGAATTTCTAAGACAGCCAACAGCGTGTTTACATAACCCTCAACCTGCAGCTGGAGAGCCTCTAAGAAAACAATTCCAGCCGTGAATGTCACCAGCGATGTTGAACCATAGTGGGCGGCTAGTGCCCCACGGTTTATTGAGTCCAGCCGAGTGAAGAAGATCAGCAAATAAAATGCAGCAACGGGGACCACTACACCCAACATAAGTGTTCCAAGCAATGGCGCAATCAACTCTTGGAAGCTAGATTGCCCTAGAGCAACTCCACCTTTAATACCTATTCCAAGTAGCAGGTAAATCGACATACCCTGATAGACAGCATCGGGCAGCTTCAAATCCGATCGCAGCGCGGTTGCCAAGAGACCAAGTGCAAATGCCAATACCGGAGGCGAAGTCAGGTTTGTCAGGGCAAGCTCTAGGCCATCCAAACTTACAGACCGATCTTGCCCAGAGCTTTAATCAATTCACCTACGGTGTGATTTCCACTAGTTGAATGACGCAGGTTTGCCTTGAGGTTAATTTCGTAGTGGTTATTGCGGCCCTCCTTGCTCTTCGATAGGTAACCCCCATCCTCAAGATCCTTGAGAACATTCACAATTGATCTGGTTGTCAGACCTGCCACCTTGGCAATCTCCTCAATGGTTAGGTTTGGATTCTCACTTAGTGCCAATAAGACATGAGCGTGGTGAGAAAGGAATGTCCAGTTCTTACTCATTTTTTCTCCTCCTGATTAGCGGTTGTAGCTGTGCGATCTCCTCCTCGGTCGCACTTTCAAAAAATCTTTTATTTCCCACTTCAGCCTCATGCCTTCCCTGACCCTTTGTTTTGATCAAGGAGGCAATGACTGCGGTGGAAATTATCAGAATAATTACTGCGAGAGAAATTGTGGTTGGAACCTTATAGATGTCGTGAAGTGACATCTTGATTCCAACCCAGACCAAAATAAACGCAAGTCCAACTTTTAGGTAAACAAATCTGTGGATTAAGTCAGATAGCAAGAAATACATTGCACGCAGACCCAGCACAGCAAATGCATTGGCAGTGAAGACTAAGAATGGCTCATCGGTCACAGCAAAGATTGCTGGAATTGAGTCGACGGCAAAGATTATGTCTGTGAACTCAACCAGGGCTAGAACAATCAGCAGCGGAGTTGCCAAGACAACGCCACCAACCCTCACAAACATTCTTTGGCCGTAGAGTTTTTCGGTAGTCGGAACCTTCTTACTAAACCATTTATAGAACTTCGACTTGGTCGGATCGTAATGTTCATTTCTGGTTTGCAGCATCTTGATACCCGTGTAGATGAGGAACGCGGCAAAGATGTAAAGAACCCAAGAGAACTGATAGATAAGCGCGGCACCCAGGGCAATGAAGATTCCCCTGAAGACCAGCGCGCCAACCACACCCAAGAACAAGACTCTGTGCTGATACTCACGCGGAATCGAAAAGGCTGCAAAAATCATTGCCCAAACGAATACGTTGTCAACTGCAAGAGATTTCTCAATGACAAAGCCAGAGAAATATTCCTGAGCTCTTTCCGAGCCAAACATCCACCAGACGACAAAACCAAACGCAATTCCTAGTGAGACCCAGATGGAGGACCAAATCGCCGCCTCCTTCACCTCAATCACTTTTGCTTGTCTATGAGCAAAGAGATCAATGGCCAACATCAGGACAATCAGTCCGATCACTGCAAGCCAGAGCCAAAGCGGGACGTTCAAGGCACTCCTAAGATAGAAATAAAATGCTAGTAAATTATTTCTATTATTAGATACCGTTCCTAGAAAAGCAAGCAGGCACTTAGACCAGAGGAATTAGCAGCCAGGCAGAGGCGCTAATTAGCGAAACCAGAAAAAGCAAAGCCAATGACAATGATTAGAAGATCCATTAGCAACCTTAAGTAAAGAGGGACTAGACAATAATTGTCTACTATACCTGAATTACTCTTGTTAGTCTTCTATCTATGGAAGTTAAAGCCGAGTGTGAGCGTAAGGCTGGACAGTGGTGGGTCAAGGTCCCGGCCCTGGATGACCTGATGATTTCCAGTCGACGCCTTGATCTTGCTGCTGAGCAAATCAAAGACATGATCTCTGAAAAAGAAGGCGTTGAAAGATGTGACATCATCTTGAAGGTCGAAACAACTATCCCAGGAATCATGTGTGACCTAGAGGCCGCTCAAGAAAAAATGCGAGAGTCACTCAGGCTTCAGGAAGAAGCTTCAAGGGAAGTCAGGGATGTTGTTGGCAGACTTCGTACCGAAGGCCTCAGCATGCGTGACATTGGAGTATTACTTAAGATTTCTCCGCAAAGAGTCGCTCAGCTAACCGAAAGCATTTAGCCCATCGTGACTTCAAAAGTAACAGTCGAAAAATCTGGACACATTCTCCTAATTGGACTAAATCGTCCAGAAAAGATGAATGCAGCTGACGAAGAACTGCTGCACCGATTAGCACTTGCATACGGTCAACTTGATGGCGACAAAGAACTTTGGGTTGGTTTAGTTTTCGCACACGGAGACCACTTCACAGCAGGTCTTGATCTATTTGATGTTGGACCCAAGATGGCAAATGGAACTTTGCAGTTAGTTCCAGAGGGCGGGCTTGATCCATGGGGCATACAGACACGTCAAGTGAGCAAACCTGTTGTGATGGCAACCCAAGGAAACTGCTTCACTCTCGGAGTCGAACTTGCGCTTGCCAGTGACATTGTCATCGCAGCAGATAACTCAAAATTTGCTCAGCTCGAAGTCTCAAGAGGAATTCTTCCCTTTGGTGGTGGAAC
>CAYZRV010000027.1:0-4439 GCA_964480885.1 uncultured Aquiluna sp.
TGTATTGCAAGGTAGCAACTCAGGGAAGCTTCAAGGGTAAGCGCATTTGGCAGTACCCCAAGTGGCCGACCCTTAGATCAATGGACGTTCTAGTTCCTGCTGGTGCTGGTGGTGGCTATGACACCACTGCTCGTCGCATGATGGATGCAATGCGCTCGGAGGGAGTCCTACTCTCGAATGCCACTTTCAGAAATATTTCTGGTGCCGGTGGAACGACTGGATTGTCAAGCTTCCTCAACAATGACACAGGTAAGTCCGGCCGCATGCTTGTCATGGGCTTTGCTCTGGTCGGTGGAGTTCAGTCAACAAAGGTGTCGTTTAAGAACTCTGACACCGTTGGTGCTGCTCGACTAATTGGTGAGTATGAGGTAATCGTTGTGCCCGCTGATTCGGAATACAAGACCCTGCAGGATTTGGTCAAGGATGCCAAAGCAAAGAAGACCTCACTGCCAATCGCAGGTGGAAATCTTGGAGGTATCGACCACTACACCATGGTTCAGTTCTATGAGGCAATCGGACTGAGCATCAAAGACCTCAACTACATCGTTTACTCGGGTGGTGCGCAGGTTACTGCAGCGCTGCTCAACGGAACCGCAAAAGCCGGAATTTCCGGTTGGGGTGAATTCCAGGCTCAGGTTGAAGCAGGAACGCTAAGAGTTCTTGGAATAACCGCTGCCAAGAAGGTAACCAGCATTCCAGCCAAGACGTTCAAAGAGCAGGGTGTTGACCTTGTCTCTCAAAACTGGCGAGGCCTGATGCTGCCAAAGGGAACTAGTGCTGCTGATCGCAACCTTGTGATCAGAGCTCTGGACGTTGCCAGAAACAGCTCGGCTTGGAAGGCAACAGTAAAGGCTCAGGTTTGGAGCAACAACTGGCTACCAGGTGCTGCTTACGACCGTTGGCTTGTTCAAGAAGAAACGAAGATAAAGACGCTGTACACCGAGTTAGGCCTCTAATTAGGTGCAACTAGCTAGTAGGGAAATTGCAAAGGGGGAGCTGGTATTTACCAGCTTCCTTTTTGCAACTTCGGTCGTTGTTTTAGTTGATACAAACAACATGATTGAGTCGAATGCCGTTGGCTTTGTCGGGCCAAAAGTATTTGCATTCATGGTTGGTATCTTAATGTTTATTCTTTCCGCCATTCAGCTCCTAGCAGTCTTTCGCGGAGCAAGGGGAGAGCCCGAGGGAATCGAAGCTGGCACCACCTCGAACAAACCCAACTGGAAAGCATTTGCTATTGTCCTTGCCGGCTTGGTTTCTTACGCAACACTGGTGGAGATTGTTGGATTCTTAATAATGGGGCCAATGCTTTATTTCGCCGTTGCAAAGGCTATTGGTTCAAAAAATAATTTCTTGACGGCCGTGATTGCCATTGTTTTGTCGACTGTTGTGTTCGTAGGCTTCACGCAAGGTTTGCAACTTTATCTCCCCCTTGGTTTTGACTTCATTTTCGACCCCGCTGATGGAGATAGTGGCTGGTAATGGAATTTAGTGATTTTCTTGCAGGCTTTGCGCAGTCACTTACACTGACCAACCTATTGTTTGGTCTTCTCGGCACGGTCCTTGGGACCATGGTTGGAGTGCTTCCTGGCATTGGACCGGCCCTTGCAATCTCTCTGCTTTTGCCCATAACCCTGACTGTTGATCCGACTGCGGCGTTGATTATGTTCGGGGCCATTTACTACGGGGCTATGTATGGAGGCTCAACAACTTCGATCTTGCTTAATGCACCTGGAGAGTCTGGTTCAGTCATGACCACTCTTGAGGGCAACAAGATGGCTCGTAAGGGACGAGCTGGAGCGGCCCTTGCTACTGCAGCGATTGGATCTTTTATAGCGGGTGCGATTGCTACCGGAATTGTTGCTGCTGCTTCGCCAGCGATTGCTTGGATTGGCATTCGAATGACCCCTGCCGATTTCTTTGCTCTGATGGTGCTGGCTTTTGGAACCGTAGGTGCTGTCATGGGTCAGAGCATTGTCAGAGGCCTAATTTCACTCTCACTGGGCTTGTCCATCGGCTTGATCGGCCTCGATTTGCAAACCGGATCGTCCAGGCTGGTGTTTGATGTTCCGCGGTTGACCGACGGAATCGAGACTGTGGTTTTGGTTGTCTCTCTCTTCGCCCTAGGCGAAGTCCTCTATGTGGCTCTCTACGGGCAGTTGGGAAAAATTGATAGGAGCGCATTCAAGGGTTTTGCGTGGATGAATAAGTCTGACTGGCGCAGGTCATGGGGTCCATGGCTTAGAGGAACGGCCATTGGCTTTCCAACAGGCGTCATTCCTGCTGGAGGATCGGAATTGCCAACTTTTCTCAGCTACAGCCTGGAGAAACGTCTCGCAAAAAAGAAGCACAATGAATTTGGTGAAGGTGCAATAGAAGGTGTGGCCGGCCCGGAAGCCGCAAATAATGCAAATGCTGCTGGAGCTATGGTTCCCCTGTTAGCCCTAGGACTGCCCACCAGCGCCACTGCTGCTGTTCTGCTAACAGCTTTCCAACAATTTGATGTTCAGCCTGGACCCCTGCTCTTCAACAACGAGCCGATGCTCGTGTGGACATTAATCGGGTCACTCTTCATCGGGAATTTACTCCTACTGGTCTTGAATCTGCCTCTGGTTGGACTTTGGGCCAAGATGCTTATGATTCCCGCCCCTTATCTATATGGGGGCATAGTCCTGTTCGCGATGGTCGGAGCATACGTCCTAAACAGCGAGACATTTGACATATGGGTCGCGATTGTTATTGGAATCATTGGTCTTCTGTTCAGAAGATATGGGTATCCGATCACGCCATTGATTTTGGGAGTCATCCTTGGCCCAATGGCTGAGCAAGAGTTTCGCAGAGCACTGCAGGGATCGGCGGGAGACCCAGCTGTCCTTGTGGAAACGCCATTCTCAGCATCGCTATATTTCTTGCTTGTACTTGTGGTTGTATTGCCACGGCTATACAAGTTTTGGAAGTCTAAGCAAAACAACTAGGCCCTACTAGTGCGCATCGGTAACACTCGCTGGTTAGTACTTGTTCTCCTTAACTCAGCATTTATTCAAGCTGGCGTTTATGTTGTCAGGCCAATGGTCAGTTATCGAGCTCTTGAGCTCGGTGCCGATGCGGCCCTGGTTGGTTTGGTTGGTTCTGCTTTCGCCATAGCACCTCTGATATTCGCCATCATCATGGGTAAGTGGGTGGACAGGGGCAGAGATGGCACGGCCCTCCTGGTTGGCTCTAGCATTTCCATGCTGGTGACCATTGCACTTGTCATGGTCGAGTCTCTCCCTTTCTTGTTCTTTGCAATGCCTCTTCTTGGAATTGGTCACCTGTTTGCGATGCTCGGCGGTCAGACCATGATCGCCCAACGCTCGCAGGATAAAAAATATGAGAGGAACTTTGGCCTCCTAACCTTCTATGCATCGGTGGGTCATGCAGTTGGCCCCTTCGTGGGTGGTGTTCTGGCAGACAGGGGAGGAGTTGAAGTTGAGGAGAATTCAGCTCTGGCATTCGCGATTGCTCTCTTTGTCTTCGCAGCGCTGAGCGTTGTTCCCCTAGCTCGCAAGGGTGAAATTGTCAGGCGGGCTGAGCAGCTGAGCGGCAGCGCGGTGAAGAGAGTTCTTTCGGTTAAGGGGTATAAGTCAGCAATCTTTGTTGCGGGTTCTTCAACGGCTGTGGTGGATGTGATCCTGATCTTCCTGCCTGTATTGGGAAAGGAGCTCGGGTTTGGATCAACTCAGATCGGAATACTCCTTGCAATCAGAGCCATTGCCTCAATGGGGGTCAGGGTCGTTCTCGGAAGAATTTCTGATCGATTTGGCATGAAGTTCATCCTGAATGGTGGAGCGTTGGTAACAATGCTTGGCACGATTGCTCTGGCTTTCATTTCTGACTTTTACGTGCTCGCTATTGCCATAGCAATCACTGGTTTTGCGATGGGAATAGGACAACCGGCCACGATGGCCTGGGTGTCAAGAATTTCTCATCCTGAGCATCGTGGGTTGGCTATTTCAATCCGACTCACATCTAATCGGCTTGGTCAGGTAGTGGTGCCAGTAATAGCTGGAACCATTGCAGGAGCAGGTATTGGATCCGTCTTCTTCCTGCTGGCTGCACTTCAGGCAGCCTCCATCGTTGTTACCGAAAACGCATTACCCAATACGAAATGACTCAGGGTCTTCTGTTAAGCCAAAGGCTTGGTGGATCAATGTATTTTGGTGGCCTAACTCCATAGGTCTCCCTATAGATTCTTCGACCTGATAGATAGTGACCAAGATGAGTCATCGCTTTCTCGAGCTCCGTGCCCTTTAGGTAAGTCAAATACAACCTTGCTGTTTGTTTAGCCCAAGGGTCTCCGTGATATCCGCTGGAGAGTGCGTGACCTATTTCGTGAAGCAAAGTTTCTTTGTCGAAGTGGCACAGAAACATCGCCTTTTCTTCGTGATCCCACCAACCCA
>CAYZRV010000028.1:0-4437 GCA_964480885.1 uncultured Aquiluna sp.
TGTATTGCAAGGTAGCAACTCAGGGAAGCTTCAAGGGTAAGCGCATTTGGCAGTATCCAAAGTGGCCGACCCTTAGATCGATGGACGTTCTAGTTCCTGCTGGAACTGGTGGTGGCTATGACACCACTGCTCGTCGCATGATGGACGCCATGCGTTCTGAGGGAGTTCTTCTTTCTAATGCGACTTTCAGAAACATTGTTGGTGCTGGTGGAACCACTGGTCTATCCAGCTTCCTAAACAACGACACTGGCAAGGCGGGTCGCATGCTAGTCATGGGCTTCGCTCTGGTTGGTGGAGTTCAGTCAACCAAGGTTTCATTCAAGAACTCTGACACCGTTGGTGCTGCAAGAGTTATGGGTGAGTATGAGGTGGTAGTTGTTCCTGCTGACTCGCCTTACAAGACCATGCAGGATTTGGTGCAAGACATCAAGGCAAAGAAGACCGCTCTACCAATTGCTGGTGGAAACCTAGGTGGCATTGACCACTACACCATGGTTCAGATTTACGAGGCACTAGGACTTACCATCAAAGATCTGAACTACATCGTTTACTCCGGTGGTGCTCAGGTTACCGCTGCGCTATTGAACGGAACGGCCAAGGCTGGTATTTCAGGCTGGGCAGAGTTCTCAGGCCAGGTCGAGGCTGGAACTCTTCGTGTTCTTGGTATTTCCTCAACCAAGCGTGTATCAGGCATTCCTGCTCCAACTTTTACCGAGCAGGGAGTCAAGGTTGTTTCCCTGAACTGGAGAGGTTTCATGCTTCCAAAGGGCACCAGTGTTGCTGACCGCAACCTAGTGATCCGAGCACTGGATGTTACACGCAACTCCACCGCTTGGAAGAAGACCATGAAGGATAACGTCTGGAGCAACAACTGGATGGCTGGCACTACCTACCAGAACTGGTTGGTCCAAGAGGAAGCCAAGATTAAGACGCTTTACACCGAGCTAGGACTCTAAATCGGTGCAAAAAGCTGAAAGGCAAATTGCAAAGGGGGAGCTGGTATTTACCAGCTTCCTCTTTGCAACTTCCATAGTTGTACTAGTTGACACCACCAACATGATCGAGTCCAACGCCGTTGGATTTGTTGGACCAAAAGTTTTTGCCTACATTGTTGGTGTTTTGATGTTTGTTCTCTCTGGTATTCAGTTGCTGGCGGTCGTTCGAGGATCGCGCGGCGAACCCGAGGGAATTGAAGCAGGCATTGCCACCGAAAAACCAAACTGGAAATCTTTAGCGATTGTTGTCGCCGGGCTGATTTCATATGCTGCTTTGCTCGAGATTCTTGGCTTTTTGGTGATGGGCCCGATTCTTTATTTTGCGGTAGCAAAGGCCGTAGGGGCGAAGCGAAATCTCCTACTTGCTGTTGTTGCAATAGTTATTTCGGTAGTTGTCTACATTGGCTTCACCCAAGGCCTACAGCTTTATCTGCCTTTAGGTTTTGACTTTATTTTGGATCCAGCAGGCGCAGAGACGAGCTGGTAATGGATTTCGCTAATTTTCTTGCGGGCTTCGCTGCCTCGCTTACACTGACTAATTTGATGTTTGGTTTGCTGGGCACAGTCCTGGGAACACTGGTTGGAGTGCTTCCGGGCATTGGACCAGCTCTTGCAATCTCTTTGCTATTGCCAGTGACCTTAGCGGTTGACCCAACTGCGGCACTGATTATGTTCGGCGCCATTTACTACGGTGCAATGTTTGGTGGATCAACAACCTCGATTCTTCTAAATGCCCCCGGTGAATCGGGTTCCGTTATGACCACTCTTGAGGGAAACAAGATGGCTCGCAACGGAAGGGCGGGTGCTGCTTTAGCTACAGCGGCCATCGGATCCTTCGTTGCTGGTGCTATTGCAACGGGATTTGTTGCTGCTGCATCACCTGCCATCGCTTGGATAGGTGTTCGAATGACGCCCGCGGACTTCTTCGCGATGATGGTGTTGGCTTTTGGAACTGTCGGTGCGGTAATGGGTCAGAGCGTGATTCGAGGGCTTCTGTCTTTGAGTGTTGGTCTCACCATCGGACTTATTGGGCTGGATCTTCAGACTGGTTCCTCCAGACTGGTCTTTGATGTCCCGAGACTCACTGATGGTGTTGAGACAGTCGTTTTGATTGTTTCGCTATTTGCTCTCGGCGAAGTGCTCTATGTTTCGCTCTTTGGCCAACTTGGAAAGGTGAGCAAGAACTCTTTCACGGGTCTTGCAACGATGACCAAAGAAGATTGGAAGCGATCTTGGAAGCCATGGCTTCGTGGGACTGCTATTGGTTTTCCAACTGGCGTGCTTCCTGCCGGAGGCTCAGAGCTCCCGACATTTCTTAGCTACAGCCTTGAAAAGCGATTAGCTAAGAAGAAACACAATGAATTCGGCAAGGGAGCAATTGAAGGTGTTGCCGGTCCTGAGGCAGCTAACAATGCCAATGCGGCTGGTGCGATGGTTCCGCTGCTGGCCCTAGGTCTTCCTACCAGTGCCACAGCGGCGGTAATGCTGGCGGCCTTCCAGCAGTTTGATGTTCAGCCTGGGCCCTTGCTTTTCAATGATCAACCACTTTTGGTGTGGACACTGATTGCATCGCTTTTCCTGGGCAATCTATTGCTGCTGGTGTTGAACCTGCCGCTAGCAGGGGTTTGGGCAAAGCTCTTGATGATTCCTGCTCATTATCTTTATGGCGGAATTGTTCTTTTTGCGCTGGTTGGTGCTTATGTTCTAAACGGCGAGACTTTTGATATCTGGGTGGCAATAGTTATTGGAGCTCTCGGTCTTCTATTTAGGAGATTTGGTTACCCCATTACGCCATTGATTTTGGGTGTGATTTTGGGTCCAATTGCCGAACAGGAGTTCCGAAGGGCATTGCAGGGATCCGTGGGTGACCCATCGATTCTGATCGCCACTCCGTTCTCTGTCACGCTCTACATTCTTCTGATTATTGCCATAGCAGCACCAAAGCTCTATCAGCAATGGAAGAGAAAACAGCAAGCATAAAATGCCGCGACTTGAGCTGGGGGGCCGTTGGCTCTTTCTAGTCCTGCTTAACTCCGCATTTATCCAAGCAGGTGTTTATGTTGTAAGACCGATGGTCAGCTATCGAGCACTTGAACTTGGTGCGGATGCAGCACTGGTTGGTCTAGTTGGCTCAGCATTTGCGATAGCGCCTCTGATATTTGCAATTGTCATGGGCATGTGGGTTGATAAGGGCAGAGATGGTACTGCGCTCCTTATCGGGTCGAGTATTTCGATGCTGGTCACCATCGCTTTAGTCATGGTTGAGTCTCTACCATTTTTGTTTGTTGCCATGCCGCTGCTAGGCATAGGGCACCTATTCGCAATGCTCGGTGGGCAGACCATGATTGCCCACCGCTCACGGGATAAGAAATACGAGAGAAACTTCGGCCTGCTTACTTTTTACGCATCGGTTGGTCATGCAATAGGCCCATTTGTTGGTGGAATTCTTGCGGATAGAGGAGGAATCGAGGTTGAGGAAAACTCAGCTCTTGCCTTTGCAATTGTTCTCTTCGTGTTTGCCGCGCTTAGCGTCGTGCCTTTGGCGCGCAAGGGCGAGATTATTAAGCAATCTGAGCAGGTGAGTGGTAGCGCTGTTAGGCGAGTGCTTTCTGTGAAGGGGTACAAGTCGGCAATCTTTGTCGCTGGATCCTCCACTGCAGTGGTGGATGTGATTCTCATCTTCCTGCCGGTTCTAGGAAGAGAGCTGGGATTTGGTTCAACCCAGATAGGTACCTTGCTGGCTATTCGAGCGGTTGCTTCAATGGGAGTCAGGGTGGTGCTTGGCAGAATTTCCGACAGGTTTGGAATGAAGTTCATTCTCAACGGCGGCGCGTTGATAACTATGCTCGGAACAATTGCATTGGCGTTTATCTCAGACTTCTATGTACTCGCCATCGCAATTACCATTACTGGTTTTGCGATGGGGATTGGGCAGCCAGCAACGATGGCATGGGTCTCAAGAATTTCTCATCCGGAACATCGCGGCCTAGCAATTTCAATCAGACTTACTTCAAATCGACTCGGGCAGGTTGTGGTACCGGCTATTGCGGGAGCAATTGCTGGAGCTGGCATTGGGTCTGTCTTCTTTTTACTCGCCGCACTTCAAGCGGCATCGATAGTAGTTACCGAAAGAGCACTAACTAGCAACAAGTGAGCTAAGGCTTTCGATTCAGCCAGAGACTTGGTGGATCAACGTATTTTGGTGGCCTTATTCCATAGATCTTTTTGTAGATTCTTCTGCCTGATAGGTAGTGACCCAGATGGGTCATCGCCCTTTCAAGCTCTTTGGCCTTTAGATGTTTCAAATACAGTCTCGCAGTTTGCTTGGCCCACGGATCGCCGTGATAACCACTGGAGAGTGCGTGACCGATTTCATGAAGAAGTGTCTCTTTGTCGAAGTGGCACAGAAACATCGCCTTTTCTTCGTGATCCCACCAACCCA
>CAYZRV010000029.1:0-1386 GCA_964480885.1 uncultured Aquiluna sp.
TTAAAGCAGACCAAAAGGAACGTGACACCTATGCCCAGATTGAGGCTGAAGAACGAGCTAAGAGACAATCCAATTAGCCCGACCCTTCCCTGGCCACTGCCTCAGGAACAGCTGGCAAGATTCCTCTTTCAAGTGCGACTTCAATTGCCTCTTGGCGATTGTTGACATCCAAGAAACGATATGTGCGAATGGATTCCTGCTTGACTGTTGACTCTGAGACATTTAGCAGCCGAGCAATCTGATAGTTCGTCAGACCGTCTCTGATTCCACCCAGCACCTTGACTTGCCTTGGAGTCAGCCCCTGGCTAATTGGCAAAGACTGACTAGAGCCAGACCTCGAGTCTTGACGAGAGAAGTCAAAGCTGAGTCCAGTGAGTGTTTCCAAGACCTCATAGAGATCTTGAATAAACTCCTTGGCTTCTTTCCGTCCTGAGTGCCCAAGCATCATGGCACCTCGAACCAGAAGGTCTTGCTGGATAGGAAATGCCGAGTAGCAAAGACCAGTCGGGAGCTTGGCCCCATTGACCCAATCATCTGGCAGCTTTGTAGCATGGTGTAACTGCCTATTTCTAACAGCTATAGATATAGGTGTTTCGCGCATGAGAGGCACCCTCATGCCCAGGAGCTGCAGCCCCAAGACATTGCTTTCACCTTCTATTTGTAACTCTGCAGAAGAATTTAGTCTGGCAATCCATACCCCCACGCCATCAACCTTCTGCAGTGGTCCAACAAGGAGATTTTGGCAGTAGCCATTAATCCCACTTCCTGAACGCAAAGAACCTACTAAAAGTTTCAGTACTATCTTGTCCACGACTCCCCTGGTCTTTCCCACCCCTCCGTGATTACAAGGCTATTTAGACAAGACTACGCCGAATGTCTGACATTGACTTTTGTCCTATCAATGACCAGTCATATCGCTTATCTGACTGGACAAGTACAACTTTGACTGGAGCGTTTGTAACACCCTTTAGAGATGAAAGTCCCAAGGGGGTTACATGTTCCGTCGCGGTAGGAACCTATTCACAAAGAAACTAAGCACAATTGTTCTAGCTTCAGCATTGGCGGTCACTGGTGGCAGTTTGCCAGCTTTTGCTAGTACCTATACTGTGACCTACGAAGGTGGTGTTGGAAGCGCTGGGACAGCTCCGACGCCTCTCACGACCACCGTTGGAAATGACTTCACAGTTGCTAGTAATTCCTTCACCAAGGAGGGATACACCTTTGACTATTGGTTAGCAGATGTCGCTGACGAAACTGGTGATGATGAATTTGACCCACTCGATATTTACGATGCGGATCCAGCCCAAACCAACATCACGTTGACAGCGCAATGGACAGCTGACACCTACACAATTACTTATGCTCAGGGAGACAATGGTACTGGTG
>CAYZRV010000029.1:1486-4203 GCA_964480885.1 uncultured Aquiluna sp.
TGGGGGCAAACTACACCGCGAACGCAGCTGACACGCTCTATCCTGTCTGGACAGCAGCCAACAATACGGTGACCTTCAAAGCTAACTTCACTCCAGATCCAGGTGATACAACGCAGACTATTGTCACGGGTGCAGCCACAGCTCTAAATGCTGAAGCCTTAACGCGAACTGGTTATACCTTTGCCGGTTGGAATACTGCCGCTAATGGGACTGGCACACCTTACGCCGATGGAGCAACGGTAACTATAAACGCGGCATTGACCCTCTTTGCGCAATGGACTCCGTTGACATACACAGTAACTTTTGCGGCAGGCTCTGCTGCAGGTGCGACGGCAGTCTCTCCTGGCACACTTACAAAGACCCACGATGCTGCGCTAACGCTTCCAAACAGTGTCACTGCGAACACTTGGTTTACTAGAACTGGGTTTGAAGTGACTGGATGGTCGACGAATCCTTTGGGGACACCACTGTCTCACGCTCTGGGTGCCACGGATTACGCAACAGAAGGCGCAGCAACTCTCTATCCAGTGTGGACTGCCACAACTCGAAACGTAACCTATGTCCACAATTCGAGCACTGGGGGTACTGCTCCAGACCCAGCCGCACCTACTTACAACACGAATTACACCGTTGCGTCAAACACGGGCAACCTAGTTAGGGCCGGGTACACGTTTGCGGGATGGAATACACAGGCCGATGGGCTTGGTACCAGCTACACAGCTGGGAGTGGATCATTCACTATCACCAGTGATACGACTCTCTACGCACGTTGGACACCAAACACTCTGACGGTAACTTTTGACTCCAACAGTGGAACTTCCGTAACTGCTGGATCAGTTTTGACCAATGCCCAGTTGACTGCTCCAACAGCACCAACTCGAGCTGGTTACACCTTCGCCGGTTGGTCCACAACAGAGACTGCCAACAATGGTGACTTAGGCACGCTGGTGACATTCCCTCACACCCATGGTCAGACTGCAAACTTCACTCTGTATGCACGTTGGACCGCAACTACTCGGACAATTACCTATGACGGCAACGGCAGCACTGGAGGTGCAGTGCCAGCCGGCTCACCGTTTACTGTGAATTATGATTCCACCTATGAAGTTCAGGACACAGAGCTTGGTAGGTCCGGTTACACATTCAATGGTTGGAATACAGAGGCCAATGGGTCGGGTACTTCCTACGCGCCTGAAGCCACTTTCACAGTAACAAGCAACGTAACCCTGTATGCTCAGTGGTCGCCGAACACCCTGACGGTTACGTTTGATTCAAACGGTGGCACAGCAGTTGCTAATGGGTCAGTACTAACGACCGCTCAACTGACAGCACCAACAGCACCAACTCGTGTTGGATTTGTGTTTGCTGGCTGGTCAACAACTGAAACTAACAACAACGGAAACTCCCCAGTAATCACATTCCCCTACACCCATGGTCAAACAGCAAACTTTACGCTGTATGCCCGCTGGACTGCTCTTGACATCACTGTCACCTACGCGGCAGGTGGAGCAACTGGTGTGGTACCTGTGCAGGCTGCAGTTGCAACTGGCGGAACTTTCACGGTGGCTACAGCCGCTAACCTGTCGAGAGCTGGCTACACCTTCGATGGTTGGTCAGACGGAACCGGCAAGTATCAGCCAGGTGCTACTTACACGGTTGGCACTTCCGCTGTGACACTTACTGCTCAGTGGACAGTTCCAAGTGCTGTAGGAACACCGGTAGCACTACCCACGAATGTGTCTGCTTCAGCTGGCAATGCATCAGCTACTGTCACTTGGCAAATAACCGTTGGATCAGGTGAGCTAACGCCGGTCAGCTATGTTGTTGAGTTCTCCACCGACGGTGGAACAACTTGGAGCGGCGCAACCGTGACTGGAACTGGACTTTCCAGGACAGTCTCAGGACTGAGAAACGGAACGGCCTATGTCTTCCGTGTGACAGCCGTTGCTACTAACTCAACTGCTACCTCAGCTCAGTCATCCGCCGTTACACCGGTTGATCCAAACCCAGTTGTGGTTCCAGACCCTGTGACCCCAACACCAACCAAGAAGGTGACTATTGGAACCTTCAATGGCTTCATCGCCATCTACACCGTTGGTTATGAGGGAAGCAGAATGTCTGCCAAGGTTGCTGGTCGATGGATCACTGTTGACCCAATCAGGTTGGTGGCTGGAAAGAGCTACTCACTAACCAGAAGAAACACCGGAGCTGGCTTCAACATCAAGGTTGATATTTACATCGACCGCCAGCTGGTGGCTTCTCAGACGGTTAGAACCCGATAACAAGACTGCCTTTAGAGGCAAATAGAAGAAGAGGCAGACCAAGGTCGTGACCCCATTCCAGAGGAGGTGTGAGATTCTTGCGAATCTGTGGCTGCGCCACAGAAAGCACAAGGATCTCCGCCTACTGGTTGACTACCACGATCTGGGTCTGCCTCTTGCTTATTCTCTGTGGGCGGGGCTTAGTGAATTGAGCGAAGAGGCTGAAGGACTCATAAACGAGACCTGGGAGGCCCTAGTTGATCTCTGCACATTTGATAACTCAGGCTCTGCCGTTTTGGCTGATTACAAGCTGGTGCTAGTTCTAAATGGAGCTTTAGAGCAAGCTAACGCCTAGGGCGAACAGGCCTGTTTTATTGAGGGTTTGAGATTTAGCATCTCTCTATTAGCTATTGAGAGGTGCTCTACTTGTTCGAGAAATTTACCGACAAGGCCAGA
>CAYZRV010000030.1:0-3745 GCA_964480885.1 uncultured Aquiluna sp.
ACCACAACATCTAGTGATGAATCACGAAAAAAGTCTGTTATTTAGTTGTTAGCCCAAACATTAACCCACAACTTGAACTTTAAGTCTGATTGCCGTCCCGCGTGTCGGCGGAAGTTCACCTAAAAGCCCAAATTGCTATCAGGAAGACCTGATCGAAATGTTAGGGCTGGAAAATTATGGACCCACCCGACGACAATGACCTTAGCCCACTCGGTAATTCCCCTAACCATTTCAGGTCAGGCCAGAAACTGAAGTTTTGGCCCCAGCGGCTATCCTCTAAGGGTGCCTGTGACTGCTGAAACCCGGAAAACGGGTGCTGTCATCGACTCAGGCGACCAGCTACCCAAAAAACTCCTGGTTGGCTACATAGTGATCCTGGCTCTTTCGATGTCGATGATTCCTTTCACCATCGACCCCTACCTCCCAGCCTTTCCAGCTATCGGGCAGTTCTTCGGAGTCACGGACGGGGTGGTACAGGCCTCCTTCACCGGTGTGACTGTTGGTATTGCACTCGGCCAGCTCCTGATAGGGCCACTGTCAGATGCATTTGGCAGAAGACCCCTTCTCCTCCTGACGATGACTGGTTATGCCATTGCGACTCTGCTCGCATTCTTCGCGGCAAACATCGAACTGTTTATTCTCGCCAGATTCATGATGGGGTTCTTTGCCGCTGGTGGCGATGTCGTTGGTAGAGCAATCATTCGTGATCTATACAGGGGTCAAGCGATGCAAAGGATGCTCGCCCGAGTATTTCTTGTCCAGGCAATCTCTCCAATCCTCGGGCCCATCGTTGGCTCTCAGCTAACTGCTTTTGCCGGCTGGCAGGCCGCATTTTTACTTTTCGCCTGCATCGTGTTTTTACTTTTGCTAGCTGCAAATTTTGTACTTCTAGAGACACTTCCGGTAGCAAAAAGAAGAAGCAGTACTCCAATTGGTCTTGCACGCGGATACCTAAAAGTTGGCAAGGACAGAGTCTTTATTGGTCTGATGTTTTATGGCGCTCTGCAGCTCAGTGCCTTATTTGTTTACTTAAACTTTGCACCCTTTATCTATCAAAACGCCTTTAATGTTTCACCGACTGACTTTGGTTTTTGGTTGGCAGTGAATGGCTTTGCCTCTTATGTAGGCGTGCAGTTCGGTGCATACATAGCCAAATACATCAAGGGGCAGTGGTTCCTGGCCATCACCTCTTCGGCAGGCGCTCTGGTGGGGCTAGTCCTCTTCATGAATGCCGGCGGGGTATTCTGGATCACCGAGACAGCCTTTGCTGTTCAGCTATTTATCTTTGGCGCTAGCATCACCATCATTCCAACCATCGCTCTCTATAACCACGGCAGCGAGGCCGGTACCGCATCCTCAATGCTCGGGGTGTTCAACTTTGCCTTTGCCTCGGCCCTGTCGGGTTTCTATTTCCTGCTGGATAGCTCCTCCACAGCCGATGTCGGGATTCTAATTAGTGTCTTGTTTACTGCATCTCTAATTGTTTTGATTCTTGTGTCTCGCCCCTGGACTATTCCAGACCTTAGGAAGCCGGATGTCCTTTAGAGCCTGGACCGAGCAGGATGTTCCTGCCATCGTCAAGCTTTGCAACGCCCATGACTCCGCCATTGATCCAGAATTCGAAGATTCCAGTGAGGAAGAGATCCGAGAAGAGCTGCGCGGCTTTTATGAAGAGGTGATGGCAAGGGTCTATGAGCACGACGGCATCATCACCGACTTTGTCACCGCCCAGGTTGATTACAAGAGAAAAAGAGTCGAGATTGATGTCTTTGGTCTTCCTGGAAATCATGACTACCAAAGAAGCCTCAACCATGCCATCGATTGGATCAGAAAGAACCATCCGACATTTGAGATCAGATCTTCATGTAATGAAAAGGATTTGAATCTTAGGAAAGCGGTCGAGGCAGCTGGACTTCACCTAGTTCGCAAGTATTGGACAATGCGCAACCACAACCCAGATCGAAAGTATCCAAAGCTGCCAAATGGCATCAACGTCAGGAAAGCCGACTACGAGAAAGAGAAAGCAACCTGGCATTTTCTACTGATGGATTCATTCAGTGATCACTATGGCTTCCAGCAAAGGAAATTCCAGGATTGGCTAAAGAAGCAAAGCGAGGCGGTTCTGCAGGATGAAAATGGTGTCTTTTTTCTAGAAGAAAACGGCCTTCCTGTTGGATTGCTAGTCTGCACAAATCATCGGGCAGATAATCAAGGTGGTTTTATTGACAAGCTGGGCGTGAGAAAGAACTTCCGCGGCAGAGGTTACGGAGAGCTGCTTCTTCGTTACGGTTGCGCCTACGCATTTGAGCGAGGCTTCAAAGATGTTGCACTTGGTGTTGACACAGGAAACGAAACCGGTGCTGTTGCCCTCTACGAAAAGGTTGGCTTTAAGCCGATGAATGTTTGGCTAGCCTTTTCTGATTCTGAATAAGGGTTTTCCCTGGCTCAGATACGCTCCCAGTAGAACCAAGATTCCTCCCACTGGCTCATACCAGTGGAGCGGTTCACCGAGCAGTGTGATTCCCCAAATGGTTGCAATCACAGGGTTGGTGTAGGTGACTGTGGCTGCAACTGTGCTACCGGCCTGCGCCACAACGTCATAAAAAAGAGCATAGGCAACGCCACTACCTAAGACTCCGAGTAAGAGCAGAGCACCAACTGTTTCCAGTCTCGCCTGAGCAATGAACAGCGGCCCAGTAAAAAGGTATAGCGGCAGCAGCGTGACTGCACTGGTTAGAACCTGAATCCCAGCAGCAGAAGTGGCTGGTATTTCAAGTGGAGTGACAAATCTTTTTATATATGGTGTCCCTATTCCATAGGAAATGCTTGCGAGCAATAGGGCAACAATTGCCAGCTGATCATTTTCACCAAAGCCCTGCCAGACGCCCAGGGTGATGCCAACACCGACCAGACCGACCAGAAGTCCAATAACGGCAATCGCCGATTGCTTCTGGGAGCGGAAGATGGTCAGAATTGCCAAGAGAGTAAATAGCGGTGTGGTGGCGTTCATGATTGCAGCCAGGATGCTGGTGGTCTGCTGCTGCGCGAATGCATACATCGAAAATGGAAAGGCTGACATCAGAAGACCTGCCACCCATAAATGCAGGTAGTGAACTAGTTTTTTGGGAAAAGAAATCTTTAGAAAAGCAATGATTGCCAGCATCGCCAATCCACCCAGCAGTGTCCTCCAAAAAGCGACACCCAGGGGAGTGGTTAGCTGTAATGAAAGTTCAATCAGCAGGAAGCTAGAGCCCCAAATCAGGGCCATCGGGATGAATTTATAGACCCAGCTCTGCACCGAATAAGGCTAGTCGGTTTGAACTTCGCTTCGATCTTGTGACCAGCGAGTGTGATAGGACCCAGAGGCATCTATGCGCTTATAGGTGTGAGCACCAAAGAAGTCTCTCTGACCCTGAACCAGCGCAGCAGGCAGCCTCTCTGCCCTCAGGCCGTCGTAATAGCTGAGGGAGGATGAGAATGCTGGGGCAGGAATGCCTGATAGTGCAGCCAAAACAACAACCTCTCGCCAAGCCTCAACTGCCGAGTCAATGGCCTTTAGGAAGTACTCATCAAACAAAAGCGAAAGCAGTGTCGGGTTCCTTCTATATGCATCGGTGATGCGGTTTAGGAACTGCGCACGAATGATGCATCCGCCTCGCCAAATTCTGGCAACTTCGCCGAGGTTTATCTCCCAGCCAAACTCCTTAGCCCCTGCTCGTATTGCATCGAAGCCCTGTGAGTAGGC
>CAYZRV010000031.1:0-3339 GCA_964480885.1 uncultured Aquiluna sp.
TTGTCATGTGCACGACAACTGGTTTGTCCGAAACATGCCCTTTATCAATACGATTAGGAGGCACCACACTGAGCATCACAACCTTGGAATCATGATGCACAAGAACATGAACCTGACCTTTCCAATTGCCGATTGGGTAATGGGAACGAGCGATTTGAAGCGCGGCTTGTTAGGAACCATCTTTAACGGGTATGACGAGCGCCATATCAAACCAGAGCTCATTCCGATCGTGAAGAAGTTCCGAGATGGCGGTGTACAGGAGGCAAAAGTCACACTCGATGGTCCTCAACTTGACGAGTCGGAAGCAAGAGCTCTGGCCTAACCTCTGAGAGATTCAAGCATTGGATACGACTCCACTAAAACGTTTCATCGTAGAGACAACCTCCCTGGTAGAGGCTGGCTTAGCTGAGGAGATGCTCGTTCCGAGAGTCCGAGATGCTTTATCGTTGTTACTGACACAAGACGACTGGCTTGATTCAGGTTACCAGGAGCCTGGGGCCCAGTATTACCGACAGTACCTTCTCTATTGCGACCCGTTTGAGAGGTTTTCAATTCAAAGTTTCGTTTGGGGGCCGGGTCAGTCGACGCCTATTCATGATCACACGGTATGGGGTCTTGTTGGGGTCTACAGAGGGGCAGAGAAGTGCCAACGCTACAGCCTTGTGGAAGGTGCACTTATCCCTGACGGTACTCCTGTTACTTTATCGGTGGGTGAGATTGACCTTGTGTCGCCAACGGTAGGAGACATTCACACCGTTAGTAACGCGTTTGATGACCAAGTCAGTATTAGCATTCATGTGTATGGTGGAAACGTAGGCAACATCAAGAGACATGTCTTTGATCCTGTAACAAGTGCCGCAAAGCCGTTTGTCTCAGGTTATTCGAACGCACAAATGCCCAATATTTGGGATCAGTCTCTAGCCATTCGAACCAGTATGTTTGATTCCCACTAGGTCGTGGATCCCAGATTTAATCCGAGAGAGGCCACTCCCGACAGCGAAGAGATCGTGTTTCGCTTCAAGAAATTGAGTGCATCATTTCGAAGCGGTTACGTTCAGGGAAAGTCGAACCTTGATATTGTCTACGGTGCGGACCCACACTTCCGATACGATCTTTTCTTGCCCTCGGGCGCTCCTCAATCACTGTTAGTGTTTGTGCATGGAGGTTTTTGGTTCTCTCGCGACAAGAGCGACTTTAGCTTCGTAGCGAAAGCCCATGCTGAGAGAGGGAGCGCTGTTGCGGTACTAACCTATCCAAAGTGTCCGGAGATATCACTTCCAGACTTAATGGACTCAATGTCTGATGCGTTAAGTCGGTTGCTACCGGAGCTACAGTCGAAGTTAGCACTGAATTCATCACAGACTGCATTGATCGGGCACTCCGCGGGGGCCCATCTTGTCGCAAGTGCAATGATTCATTCCAAGGCGTCAAAGCTTCTCACTGATGCGGTGGGTCTTTGTCTTCTGGTGAGTGGGATCTACGATACGGACCTGGTATGTTCAATGGACTTAAATGTCTCTATCGGCTTGAGTCGCGCCGATACCGCCCGCACCTCATTGCTTAAAAGGCCGATGGAATTGTGTCTGTCGGAGAGTTGCCGTTTCGTTTCATTGGTGGGCGGTCGGGAACCCAGATGCTGGCAGCAGCAAATAGAGGCGTATCTGGCCCGCTTCACCTCAGAGAGTAATTTGTCGCCAAGGACGGAAGTGCTAGCCGGGCATGACCACTTCACCATTCTCGAGGCACTCTCAAATCCAAGTAGCGAAATAGGTTTGTTAGTCGATACCCTCAAGTCAGGAGATGGAGAAAATCATTCGAAATTGGCGTTGCAGCCAACATGAACGAGCCTTACGCATCCGACGCAAGACCGCACACAAAGATTGAAACTGATGTGCTGGTCGTTGGTGGTGGAGCGGCAGGCCTAGCTGCCGCCTGTACGGCCGCCGGGCATGGGCTGCACGTCACATTGGTGGAGCGCTACGGTTTCTGCGGCGGCGCGGCTGTTGCAGGGCTGTCGGGCACTATTTGTGGCCTGTACATAGCACGTCCGGGCGCGATTGGACGCCCAGAGAAAGTGGTGTTTGGATTCGTTGATCGTTTCATTGAAGCCATGATTAGGCGTAAGGGACTAACGGCGCCAGTCCGATATGGCGAGACATGGACGCTAGTGCATGATCCGGTGGCTTGGCGCGAAAGCGCGGACGAGCTACTTGCACAATCGGGTGTTCATGTCTTGTTGCATACGCTGGTTACAGCTGCCGTGATGGATGACGAGCGGAAGTTCGTTGGGGTGCGTGCCCACAACAAACAGGGGCCTCTTGATATTCGTGCCAAGTTGACTATTGATGCCTCCGGCGATGCGGATTTGTTTGCGATGGCAGGGCTTCCATTTACGGTTGGTGATAATGGAAAAGTACAGAATCCCACAATGATTTTTAGATTGGCAGGAGTTGATGTAGAGCGGTTTCGTGAGGCTTATGGTGATGACTCAATTCTTCCCGAGCAGGTAATGAAGGCCATCGTTGATGCCAATGCTAGTGGTGAATATCGACTTCCGCGTTCGAAAGTCTTTTTGTTTCCAACGCCGCGCTCCGGACAGCTTCTTTGCAATTCAACTCGTGTTGTGGGATCCGATGGCCGCGAGCTGAATCCACTGATTGCAGAGGATCTAACTGAGGCAGAAATTGAGGGCCGAAGGCAGGTGCGTGAGTACGAACGCTTCTATCGTTCCCAACTCACCGGCTGCGAACAAGCCTACGTGACAGACACTGGTGTGCAGGTTGGGGTGCGACAGACACGACAAATTGTTGGAGTCAGTCGGCTGCAGAACAATCACGTCGTTAAAGCGACGAAGTGTGCTGATGCCATCGCACGCTCACCGTGGCCGATTGAGCTTCATACCGGTACGAAGCCAAGGTTGTCGTGGATTTATGAGGACGTATACGAAATTCCCCTTGGGTGTTTTATCCCGACAGAGGGTGATGGGATTCTTGCAACAGGACGTTGCCTCTCCGCTGAGCATGAGGCAATGGCCTCAGCCCGAGTAACTGCACAGTGCTTTAGTTACGGGCATGCCGTTGGTCATGCCGCGGCCATTGCCGTGAGAGAGGGGCTTGCAGTGCGAAACATTAAGGTGGGTGATGTAAGGGAGCTTTTGATCCGGGACGGGGCTGAATTATGAGAAATCTGGTCAGGTTACATCCCAGACGGAGCTAGAGATTCACAATTTTTACATGGCTCTAGCGTCTAGGTATCAATGAGGCGACGTAGTCGTTCCAATACCCACTGAGGATCGCTATCACTCGGAAACACGGGGTAATGGACAGCGACGATTCGTCC
>CAYZRV010000032.1:0-3300 GCA_964480885.1 uncultured Aquiluna sp.
CCGTCTCCGCTCTCAGTTTGCTCGAACCGGGGTTTTTGAGCCAGTTGATTGGCTGACGTTCTCAGAATTCTCTCAGTGGAGGCCCCCTATTCTCTTGGCAGGTCCTAAAGTCGCAAAGAGGCGATCCATTGATGCTACTTATCACCCTAGTTCAGGTCTTTGACATCATCGTTCACGTTACGCTCAATCAGATTGAGCCAATCAGACTTGTCGCAAACGTGGTTCTGCTTATCGCCCTGTTGGCCACCAGGCTTTTTTCATCCGTCAAAGCCACTTGGTTTCTTGGACTATCTGGTGGGATATACCTAATGCTCAACGGCATCTTTGTTCTCCAGAACGGGTTGACCAACCCTACTAGTGGCGAACCGAGAGTGGTGCTAATTGTGATAGTTCTTGCAACCGCCTTGTCAGGGGCTCTTTATGGAAGATCACTTAGAAGAAAGGAAAATTAAAAATCAGAGACGTAACATTTAAGTTCGCCAGCTTCAAAGATTATCAGGGCTCTAAGGCATCGTTAGTGTTCTTCGTGGCCCTAACTGCACTTTCAACGTTTCGCAGTCTCGCTCATATCTTTTTGCCAGACGGTGGGGCGGGAAGTATTGCCGGTTTGGAAACAGATACTGCAGGTGGGCAGAACGTCATTGCCATGTTTGGACAGTGGGGTTTGGCGCAGCTGCTTCTGGCATTGGGTATGTGGATTTTGGTTTTTTATGCAAAGGCACTGGTTCCACTAGGACTTATGTTTTCAGTCTTGGATTGGGGAGGGAGAATTCTTGTTGGCTTAATAAAACCAATTGAGGTTTTGAATCCACCCCCGGGCGAGTATGGGAGTTATATTCTGCTGCCTCTTTGTTTGATTGCACTTTGGTTTGCTTTTCCTAAGAAGGCAGCTGGGCAGAGAGGCTGATGTAAAGGCGCTAAACCTTTACCTTGAGACGCACCCTATTTGGGAATAGTTGCAATTTTTAGCCTAGTTCCGATGTGGGTCGCCCCTAAACCTGGGATTTATTGGGGTGTGGGAATACTGTGTCCAAATCCTTGTCTGTCTTCATCCAAGTCGTTGCTTCCGCTTAATTGACTTCTAATCCTGCGTTTACCAAGCTGCAAGCTGAATTCAAGGTTGTTCTGAATTCATTCTCCTCATGAAAAGAATTTTTGCGTTGCTCGCAGTCGCCACCCTGCCTTTCGGAGTGGGCCTTGCTCTTCCGTCTCAGGCCGCGGAGACCTTTACCATTACCAAGCTTTCAGTCTTCGACTCTGGGACAGGAGAAGGCGGAGCTGAGATTTCCGCCTATCACAAAGAGTCGAAGTTGGTGTTTATCACCAACGGAGCGGACAACTCCATTGATGTCGTTTCGATTGAAAACCCTGAGCGGCCAATTCTCGAAGATTCCATCAGCATGTCTGAGTACGGCGACTCCATCACCTCGGTGGCGGCAGGCAAGCGCTACATCGCCGTTGCAGTGCACAGAGCTCCAAGCTTTGCTGCGGACGGAACCCCCACCTTAAAGACCGGAAAATTAGTGGTCATGCAGCCCACCGGTGAGGTAGTAACGACGATTGATTTGGGCGGATCACAGCCAGACTCCGTTACCTTCACCCCAGACGGGATTACAGCGCTGATTGCAATTGAAGGAGAGCCAATTTGCGCCAAAGATAACCCCGCCACACCGGCGGACGAGTCGAAGGACTATGCCTTCGCAAAGGATCCTCGCGGAGCAGTAGCGATTGTAAATTTAACTAATCCAAAGAAGGCTAAGGTTCGTCTAGCAGGATTCAGCTCTTACAAAGCTGAAACTCTTCGAAAGTCTGGCTTGGTATTGTCGTTGACTGCAAAGAATCCTGCTGTCGATCTTGAGCCCGAGTATGTCTCAGCGGCATCGAACACCAAGGCCTACGTTTCCCTTCAAGAGGCAAACGCCATAGCTGAGGTTGACATTCGCAAGGCGAAAGTAACCAGGGTTTACTCAGCAGGGACCACGGATTTCAGCAAGACAGCATTTGATCTTTCCGACCGCGACTCGGGAGCTGGACCACAGACATATAACAATGTCGTTGGATTGGCGATGCCTGACACTATCGCTGCCTTTACCTCAGGCAAAGACAACTACTTTGTCACTGCCAATGAGGGTGATGATCGTGCCGATTGGAGCTGCTTCACCGCGGTTGACGACAAGCGAGTCAAGGACCTGAAGGCAGACACCTCTGTAATTACCGACTGGGAGACTATAAAAGCCGATGCCAAGCTTGGTCGGGCTAAAGTCAACCCCAACATCGGAGACAAGAACGGTGACGGTCTCTATGAGAAGTTCTATCTCCTCTCAAACCGCTCTTTTTCGATTTTCAAAAACGGAAAGCGGATATATGACTCGGGCAATCTTCTCGAGCAACTTCAAATTGAAGCCCTTGGTGTTGCCAACATCAACGGATCTTGGGACACCACAACCGGGAAGTATTCCCCTCAGTCCCGCTCCGATGACAAGGGACCGGAGCCAGAGGGTGTTGCTGTGGGAATGGTTGGGTCCTCGAGGGTTGCAGTTGTCGGGCTTGAACGCATGAGCGCTTTAGTCTTTATGGATATCACAAACCCAGCTTCACCAAAGGTAATCAAGTGGGAGCAAGTTCTTCCGCTCGAGGGAGTAAAGCCTGGAAGCAATGGGCTGATGTGGTCACCCGAGGGGATGGTCTTTATTGGCGCTAAAGATTCCCCGAACGGTAAGCCCCTTCTCCTCACTTCCTACGAGGTCTCTGGCACACTCTCTATTCACCAAATCGAGAAGTAATTCGGGACGGATCGGCCCCGGAGGCAAATCTTCCGGGGCTTTGTCCTGGCCTGGAAATGTAACGAAATGATATACACGATGGCAACTTGTTTCCTAAGCGTTAACCTTTGAGTGACTGAGGGAGTATTCCCACCAGCGCTTATCTCGTCATCACGGCAAAAGCCCGGGGTTTGCGGTTGTCCTAGCGGCAGCGGAAGAGACTCAGGTATCGGATGACGATGTGGTCGACGCCGAGTTGACCCAGGTCCTCCGATCTGGCTTCCGCCGTGAAGCCCTTTATGAACAAGGAGGACAATTTAGTGAAGAAGATTGCAGTCGCAGCTACTGCGCTGGCACTGATCGCAACCGCGGTTAGCGCAGCCCCAGCAAGCGCGAACACCCGCCCCGAAAATGCGCGTTACGGACTTGCCTGTGCAAAGGCGGGAACCGTTGCTGCTAAGCGTGGTGCGGATGGAAGTGACCTGTATTGCAAGGTAGCAACTCAGGGAAGCTTCAAGGGTAAGCGCATTTGGCAGTA
>CAYZRV010000033.1:0-3259 GCA_964480885.1 uncultured Aquiluna sp.
GCGGAGAATGGGGGATTCGAACCCCCGAGGGCTTTCACCCAACACGCTTTCCAAGCGTGCGCCATAGGCCACTAGGCGAATTCTCCTCGAGCAGTTTAGTTGGCTAATAGGTAATGACCAAAACTAGCTATCTGACAAAGGTTTTCCACTCACCAACTGGCTCACCATGGCTGAGTTTTCCACTTCGCATAATCGAGCCATCACGCCTAAAGAACTCCCAGTGCCCATGCATCTCACCCTCCAGATATTTGCCCTTGGCTTTGACAAAACCGTTGTCATAGAGCTCAAGGAACTCTCCACTCTTCTTGGGGTAGCTCTGGTTGATCAGCTTGATTCTCGTTTGAATAATTTTCTTTAGGAGGGCTTTAGGAGGGAGCTTTTCTTTCTCAAACTGGATTGCTCCCTTGGAGGTCTGGTGTTTCTCAAGCTCCTTGGCGAGCAATGCGATTGCCTCGGGCCCAGGGAAGATGCTGTTGTGATCCTTGAAACCCTCGTAGCTCAGGAGGATCACGCCCCCTACCTCAAAGGATGGCATCTGATAGAAGATCTTTTCCTTAGCGCCTGGAACCAGCAGCTGGATTTCTCTGCGCAGGGAGCTCAGTGTCTCGGCCTGCTTGCTTGGAAGGCGCTTTATCAGCTTGGTGATTTCCTGCATGATTTTTCCTGTCTTTGCTAAGGGTAGTCTTGGTGTGGAAAAAGAGGTAGACGATGAAGTTGATTTCCCACTGGATAAACGGAGCCGAATATAAAGGCTCAGGTTCAAGATTTGGCGAGGTTTATGACCCTGCCCTTGGCACTCAAGCCGCCCAGGTTTCTTTCGCTGAGGACAGTGATATAGAGGTAGCGGTAAAAAGCGCACACGCTGCTTTTCCAGCTTGGAAAGACACCTCCTTGGCCAAGAGAAATTCCATCCTTTTTGCTTTCCGTCAGCTGCTCGATCAGCGAAAAGGGGAGCTGGCAGCGATCATCACCGAGGAGCACGGCAAGGTGCTTTCCGATGCGATGGGTGAGATTAATCGCGGGCTTGAGGTCGTGGACTTCGCCTGTGGTCTGCCACACCTTCTAAAGGGTGAATACTCCGAGAATGCCTCAACCTCCATTGATGTCTATTCGATGAAGCAGCCGCTGGGTGTGGTTGGAATCATTAGCCCATTTAACTTCCCGGCAATGGTTCCCATGTGGTTCTTCCCGGTTGCCATTGCTGCAGGGAACACGGTTGTCCTAAAGCCCAGCGAGAAAGATCCATCGAGTGCGATGTGGATAGCCAAGTTATTGAAAGAAGCTGGTCTTCCAGATGGAGTATTCAATGTCCTTCACGGCGACAAGGTTGCTGTTGATGGACTGCTAAACCACCAGTTGGTCAAGTCAATATCATTCGTTGGCTCAACCCCGATTGCACAATACATATATGAGACATCAGCAAAGAATGGCAAGCGGGTTCAGGCTCTTGGTGGTGCGAAGAACCACATGCTCGTTCTTCCAGATGCTGATCTTGATCTGGTGGCTGATTCAGCTGTAAATGCTGGCTTTGGTTCGGCTGGTGAAAGATGCATGGCAATCTCGGTTGTTGTTGCGGTTGAGCCAGTTGCTGATCCGCTGATTGCCAAGATCAAAGAAAGAATGAGCACCATTAAGGTCGGAGACGGCAGACGATCCTGCGACATGGGACCGCTGGTTACCAAGCAGCATCGCGACAAGGTCGCTAGCTACATCGACATCGCCAAGAACGATGGGGCCGTTGTCGTGGTTGATGGTAGAGATGTAAATCCTGACGGAGACAAGAATGGCTTCTGGTTAGGACCAACTCTGATTGATAAGGTTCCAACCTCATCCAAGGTTTACCAGGATGAAATCTTCGGCCCTGTTCTATCGGTTGTCAGAGTTCAGTCCTATGAGGAGGGGTTGAAGCTAATTAATTCTTCCGAGTTTGGAAATGGAACGGCTATCTTCACCAATGATGGTGGTGCTGCTAGAAGATTCCAACACGAGGTCGAGGTTGGAATGATTGGAATCAACGTTCCAATTCCTGTGCCCGTGGCCTACTTCTCATTCGGAGGCTGGAAGCACTCACTCTTTGGAGACTCCAGGGCTCACGGTGAAGAGGGATTCCGCTTCTTTACTCAGACAAAGGTGATTACCTCGCGCTGGTTAGATCCATCGCACGGTGGAATTAACCTAGGTTTCCCACAGAACTAATCGGGTTTAGAATCAAGCTCGACTCCTCGCGTGGCGTCACCTTGGCTAAACCCCCCAGGACCGAAAGGTAGCAAGGGTAACTGAGCTCTGGCGGGTGCGCGAGGGGTCCCTTTTTAGGGATTATTCAACCCTGATTGTTAGTTTCTCTAACTGGGAGGAATTTCTATGAAGCTCACTGAAGGCAGAAGAAAGATGCTCGATTTCATGTCTGGTACTGGCGGCAGAATCCTCAGGGGTTCTCTGGGAGTCTTGCTGGTTGTAAGCGGTGTGAGCATGGGAGGTTGGTACTGGCTCCTAGTTCCAATGGGAGTCTTCATGATTGGTACCGGAGTATTGAACTACTGCCCGGCAGTTCTGATGGTTCCTCAGTACAGGGCAGAGAAAATCACCGACAAGTACCCGACATATAAGTTGAAGAAGTAACTTGGAAGAGTTTTTTCTAGCAATCGGCAATCTGCCTTTGCACCCGTTGGTGGTGCACTTTGCTGTCGCGTTGTTTCCCCTGGCCCTTATCTTTTTGATTGCAGCTGTAATTAGGAAATCCTGGCGAGAAAAACACCTGTTCAAAGCAGTGGTTGCTGTTGCAGCGACCATTCCATTTATATTTCTCTCCCAACAATCAGGTGAGGCACTTTCCGAAGTTCTTTATGAACCAGATCCGCACTCTGAATATGGGGAGATGCTGATGCCACTTGCTCTGGCTACCCTTGCCACAGCGGTCATCTTTTGGTGGTCTCTGAAGAAGCTTCCCAAGCTGGTTTCGCAGATTTTTGGCGTTGCTTTGGTTTCGCTTTCGATTGCAGCAATTGCCATGACCGTCGTGGTTGGGCACTCAGGGGCTGCGGCCACCTGGAGCGGGGTTGTGCCCTAAGGTGAGCTAGATGTCGTAGATGGGATTATCCTTACCTAGTGACCACAGCCCTCTATCGCAGATATCGCCCAGATAACTTTGCAGACCTAATTGGGCAAACTCAGGTCACAGACCCACTACGGTCAGCACTCAAATCAGACAGAGTTCACCACGCCTATCTTTTTTCAGGACCCAGGGGATGCGGAAAAACCA
>CAYZRV010000034.1:0-3255 GCA_964480885.1 uncultured Aquiluna sp.
TCAAGAAGCAGACCACAATCACCTGCGTCAAGGGTAAGTTGACCAAGAAGGTGACTGCCGTTAACCCTAAGTGTCCGGCTGGTTATAGAAAGAAGTAAAGCTAAGTCCTCGGGAGCGGTAAGACGGCAAAAAAGCCTGTTGCCTTATCGCGCTCAAAAATCCAGCGCTTGGTCAGCACGGATATCATTTGGAGCCCTAGGCCTGAGGAGACAGCGCCGCCCATAGGTTTACCATTATTGCCTGCCACTATATCGAGATCACCATCTTTATTGAGGTAGGCATTCAGCCAGAACTTGGTTGCACTACCGTGTCTATTGGCATTACTGATTAGCTCCTTGATGATCTCAACAAAGCAAGTTGTTGCTGTTGAGCTTCGACTGAGAGCTTCAACGACGCTTGGCGAAATCTGATAGTCGAACTCACACACCCCTCGCCACGTCGCAGCAACTTCATCAAGTAGCCCCTTTACTTCCGCCCTTAATTCCGGTGGCTCTAAAAGAGTTCGCTTCGCCCTTTCGATGTCAGAGCGGACGGCGACCCGCAGTCTTTCATCGGGTCGACTGCTCATTTCAAGTCTTGCAGCGGCAACGGTTAGGGCCGCTTGGACACTCCCGTGAATTAGGTAAGACCACTTCCGCTGGGCAACCCACATTGCTTGATCAAGGAGGTCCATCTCGTGCTTGGTCTTCCTGTTGAGTTGTTCCACTTCTTCAACTCTCTCTGCTCGCTCGCGTTGGAGCAGGAACCAGGAAGATCCAAAGATTGCGGTAAAGACCAAGACTCCACCAGCCGATACTACTGTTATGCCCAGGAGTGGGGACTCTTGGGTAAACATGGAAATCATGAACCCTGTAGGTAAGTAGCTAATCAAGCTCAATACACCGGCAAGAAATAGGCCCTGAAATGGAGAAACTCTTTTCCTAGGCAAAAATATCTGGAGAAAGCGACCGATCATTGGATAGCTGATTGAAATGGCGAGGATAAGCAGGCTATTTATCAAGCTTGTCTTGGAGAGCACCGTAAGGAAAATATTTGGAATAGAGATGAAATAACTTGCAACCAAGCTCGTGTCTAAAGTAGGAATACAAGTCATTCTCGGAATTTGGCTGAATCGAGCGACCACAGCCTTCACAGGTTCTTTCGACTGGAGAACTTCGACTCTGGACCTAAGCTCCCGACTCAACGGCCTAACTTGGTTTCTAATGAGCGACTGAATTTGAAGCTTTAGCCGCGACATTTCAGCGGAGTCTAAGACTGATTCGGACAGCTTCGATAATTTATCGAGCTCAACAATTAGCGCCTGGCTGGCTTTCTCCTGCAGTTCTTCCTCGACGCCTGTAGCAGCTGCTATCCGAATCTGGCGCTTTTCATCGAGTTTCTCTGATGCCCGGTTTAGCTCGAAAATAGCAAAGCGATGTTCCTCAAATGCGGTGGATGCAACCCCGGCAATCAGCCAGTACAGAGCCGCGATGGTTATGTCACCTGGAAGCCTCTCCAAGTATCGAGAGACAAATTGATCTGGGTGCAAAAGCCCGATTAGCGCGGCACTTTTCGCCATCTCAGCAACGACCACTAAGAGAATTTGAGCCAATCCCCTTGCAGAGGGATTAGAAATTCGTCGAGCTGGAAAGACGAGTGCAAAGTAAACAACAAAGAAGACACCAATTGATATAATTGAGAAAATAATAAGTTGAATCGGTTGACTCGGGCTCCTCTGTCCTTCATATCCAATATCCGTCAAGAACAGCAGAATTGCCAGCATGGCCAGCAATTTTGGGTTCGAAGGATTCATCTTCTGAAGCCCAATCCACAATTGATTCAATAGTTGAATTGTTGACTCGGGCACCAAGCGACGATTCAACTATTTGGCCCAATCGTCTTGAGGTATTTGATTGCTGCCTGGACTCTTCTTTCCGGACCAGCTTCGTCATCAAGTCCCATTGATTGAAATGCTCTCGCTAATATCATGCGCACAGCTCGGACAGTAGTCTTTCTCTCCTTGGCTATGTCCTCATTTGATTTGCCTTGAGCAAGTAATCGCACAGCATCAAGTTGAGCTCGAGACAAGTCCGCAAGTGGATTAACTGCTGTTAAGTCATCCCTAAAGTTTGCGCTTCTACCTCTCGAAACCTGCTTTATTGCATCGTCTAGCATTCCCGCCTCACCTAGTCGACTCTTAATCAGGTAGGCATGACCCTGGGGAAGATCCTTTCCAGATCTACCAGCCAACTTGGGTTCTAGCAGGTTTGTTAAGAAAATAATGGCAATTGCTGGACTGACCGACCTCAATGCAGTAGCGAGATCAATACCATTCGGGCCAGCGCCCAAATCAACATCGATAATGGCAACGTCAGCATCAAAGCTTTGATGAATTTTTCTGGCTTCTGCACTTCCTGAAGCAGACTGAGTCTCATATCCGAGGGACTTCAAGACTTCCGCAAGCAAAGACCGAACTAGCGGCTCATCATCAACAATCAAAACCCTCAGCTTAAATTGCATGTTCCTAGCATGGCAGAATTAGGGGACGCGGCTTCCTGAACGTGTTCCCTAGAGGGAAGATTCGAGAAATTTTCTTCGAAGGAGGACAGAAAATATCTCTATTCAGATAGGGGCTCATGTCGCCGATTCAGTTTCTTGTCAAATTCTTTATTGGGCTCTCAAGACCAAAATTAGGATCGACTTCTCGTTCGCCAAGGTTTGACGAGAACTATCCAGATCACATTAATTCCTGGGCATCGAGATTGAAAAACTCAGTGGAAGGGCTCAGGGATGACTCGACGGATCTTCAGAAGAAATATGAAAACGCTCCTTTGCGCCGAAAGCGCAAACCTACAAGGAAAAAGAGAGAGAAGTAGCTCGTCTCTGGGCCAGGTAGGGAGAGAGGTAATGAATTGTTTGGCCAAAGTTATTGTTTTTCAGCTAATCTTCCATCATCAGCCCATTTGGGTAAACAGCCATATAGAAGGTAATTTGTGACGACTTTTTTGGCACCACATAACCCCTGGCAGATGCTGCCCTCGGGTCAAAGTGCTGTGTCAGATATGGTCCTGCAAGCTCTAGCTCTCTTGCTTATCGCTGGATTTATCATCTGGCTTATCTTCTTTAGCGGTAACGGTGATTTCAAGTCCTTTCTGGAAGACCTGAAGGGACAACCGCAGGAAATAAAGACTGATCCATTCCCAGTTCCAGTATTTGATAAGTCCAAGGTGGAGGTGCCAAGGCCCCCGAGGGTTCAGCGCAAGCCCCTTACTTATC
>CAYZRV010000035.1:0-3159 GCA_964480885.1 uncultured Aquiluna sp.
CGTCACGGAAACAAGGGTGTTATCGCCAAGATTCTTCCAGTTGAGGACATGCCATTCATGGAGGATGGAACTCCGGTTGACATCATCCTGAACCCACTGGGTATTCCAGGCCGTATGAACTTTGGTCAGGTATTGGAAGCTCACCTAGGTTGGGCCTGTAAGCAGGGCTGGGATGTTTCGGGAACTGCCGAGTGGATCAACGACCTCGCAAAGAACCTGCACAGCGTTGAGCCAGGAACGAAGGTGGCAACACCAGTGTTCGATGGTGCAAGCAAGGACCAGGTTGCAGGACTCCTAGAGCACACTCTTCCAGGTGTCGATGGCCAGAGGCTGATTGATGGCTCTGGTAAGGCACAGCTGTTTGATGGAAGAAGCGGAGAGCCATTCCCATCCAAGGTTGCCGTTGGTGTGAAGTACATGCTGAAGCTGCACCACCTGGTTGATGACAAGATTCACGCTCGCTCCACCGGTCCTTACTCAATGATTACCCAGCAGCCACTGGGCGGTAAGGCACAGTTCGGTGGCCAGAGATTTGGTGAGATGGAAGTTTGGGCCTTGCAGGCATACGGTGCTGCACACACCCTTCAGGAACTTCTGACCATCAAGAGTGATGACATTGCTGGACGCGTTCGCACCTACGAGGCAATCGTTAAGGGCGACAACATCCAACCTCCTGGAATTCCAGAATCCTTCCGAGTCCTTGCCAAGGAAATGCAGTCACTTGCTCTGAACGTCGAGGTAATCGACGACCACGGCAATGTTGTGATCCTGAAGGACGAAGAGTTCGAATCTGATCGAGCTGCCGAAGAGCTGGGCATCAACCTCAGCCGCAATGAGCAGCTGTCCGCCGAAACCGACTTCACCACCTACCAGTAAGACCAAAGAGGAAATATAAATGTCAGTAAGAGTTGAAAACTTCAGCGCACTGCGCGTTGGTCTCGCTACCAGCGAGGATATTCGTTCTTGGTCATCTGGTGAGGTAAAGAAGCCAGAGACCATTAACTACCGAACCCTCAAGCCTGAAAAAGACGGTCTTTTCTGCGAGAGGATCTTTGGTCCGACCAAGGACTGGGAGTGCTCTTGTGGAAAATACAAGCGCGTTCGCTTCAAGGGCATCGTCTGTGAGCGATGCGGTGTTGAGGTAACCAAGAGCAGCGTTCGTCGTGAGCGCATGGGTCACATTGAACTAGCTGCCCCTGTAACCCACATCTGGTATTTCAAGGGTGTTCCATCACGCCTGGGCTACCTACTCAACATGGCTCCAAAAGACCTTGAGAAGATCATCTACTTCGCCGCCTACCGAGTCATGGGTATTGATGAGGAGCTGAAGAAGGGTGACTACGACCTGGTTCGCGAGGAATACATCGAGCGCATTCGCGCTCTGGTGAACTCTCGTGAAGAGGAGTTCGAGGCCGCAGCTAGCGAAGAGATGACCGAGCTTCGTCAGATGGGTCTGCAACTGCAGCTGTCAAACAAGTTCTGGGAGGCCCCACGCTGGGTTGAAAAGCAATTCGCCAAGGCTGTTGAACAGCTGATCACGGCTGAGGAAAAGGACCCAGATGCCTTCTGGTCAACCAAGTCTTTGGCTGTTGAAGCTGATGATGCAGTTGTTAGAACTTCTGATGAGAACAAGAAGATCAAGAAGCTGACTGCCGACTTCAAGAAGAAGACCGACAAGATTGTTCGTGAATACGCTCGACTAGAGCGCCCAACCAACCTGCAGAAAGAGCAGGTTGCTTGGCGCATGTTCCTCAGCGCCAAGGTTGGACAACTTCTTCCAAACGATGTCATCTTTGACCACTTCGACTACTACTTCTCGGACTACGTTCTAACTGAGATTGGTGCTGAGGCAGTGCTTCAGGTCCTAGCCGACTTTGATTTAGATGCTGCTGCTAATGAACTTCGTGCCGAGATTGCCTCCACCAAGGGAAGCAAGCAGACTCAGGCAATTAAGCGTCTTAAGGTCGTGAACTCCTTCCTGCAGTCCGGCACACCACCGACCTCAATGGTTCTCTCGGTGTTGCCCGTGCTGCCACCAGAGATTCGTCCGATGGTTCAGCTCGATGGTGGTCGATTTGCAACCTCTGACCTAAACGATCTCTACCGTCGTGTGATCAACCGAAACAACCGACTCAAGAGATTCGTTGATCTTGGGGCTGTTCCAAAGACCATCTTGAACAACGAAAAGCGCATGCTCCAGGAAGCTGTTGATGCACTCTTTGATAACGGTCGTCGTGGTCGCGCTGTTACCGGAACGGGTAACCGTGCCCTCAAGTCACTCTCGGATCTTCTAAAGGGTAAGCAGGGTCGATTCCGTCAGAACCTTCTGGGTAAGCGTGTTGACTACTCTGGCCGTTCGGTAATCGTGGTTGGTCCTCAGCTCAAGCTTCACCAGTGCGGTCTTCCAAAGCTGATGGCACTTGAACTCTTCAAGCCATTCGTGATGAAGCGACTGGTTGACCTAGGTCTTGCTCAGAACATCAAGAGCGCTAAGCGCATGGTTGAAAGATCACGCCCACAGGTTTGGGGAGCTCTCGAAGAGGTAATCAAGGAGCGTCCAGTTCTTCTGAACCGCGCACCGACCCTTCACCGCCTTGGTATTCAGGCTTTCGAGCCAGTGCTAGTAGAAGGTAAAGCTATTCAGCTTCACCCGCTGGTCTGTGTTGCTTTCAACGCTGACTTCGATGGTGACCAGATGGCCGTCCACCTACCACTTTCGGTTGAGGCCCAGGCTGAGGCAAGAATTCTGATGCTTGCTTCAAACAACATCTTGAAGCCTTCCGATGGAAGACCGGTGGCAACACCAACCCAGGACATGATTATCGGTATCTATCACCTAACCAGCGACATGCCTGGCGGCAAGGGGGAGGGACTGAGATTCTCCTCCATGGCAGAAGCTCAGATGGCATTTGATATCAACGAGCTTGCCCTTGGTGCCAAGATCAAGATTCGCATCGACGGACAGTTGGTTGAGACCACCTTCGGACGAGCACTGTTTAACGAAGCTCTGCCTGCTAACTACCCGTTCGTCAACTACCAGGTTGGCAAGAAGCAGCTCGGTCAGATTGTTTCTGACTTGGTTGAGCAGTACTCGAGAACCGAAGTCGCGAGCTGCCTTGACCGAATGAAGGATGCCGGTTTCTACTGGGCAACCCGCTC
>CAYZRV010000036.1:0-3076 GCA_964480885.1 uncultured Aquiluna sp.
AAAACAGCTATTGGTGTTCTCAACCACCTGCTGGCGGAGAATGGGGGATTCGAACAGCTCTTACCTCTTGTACTTCAAAGTAATCTAAGAAATTTCTTGCCTAAATTGATCCAGTAGTCACTGCAGTTTTACCTCTGAATTCCACTTCAACCTCTCAACTTGTTACCTGTTCTTTGCGTGTTCTAACGAGGAGATAGACACTAATGAAAATTCCTAGCGGTAGTGCAAAAAGCGAAATGATTACTAGCGGAGGATTGCCGAGCATCGCTGGGTCGGGGTTCAGCTCTAACACCCCAAAGAAACTGGCGAACTTCATGCTGGTTGCCCAACCAAAGTCCAAGAGCGAAAAAATCGCCCATGCCCTGACTAACCCTCGAGCATTTTGACCATTCCTTCGCAAATGTATTGCCAAGGCAATAGCGGAAATTGCAATCGTGACGTCCATCAATCCCGATATCAGACCTATTTCGGCAGGGAGATCTCCTCTAAAGAAAGCCAGAATTAGGAAAACTCCTCCGATCCTATAAGTCTGGGTCAGGACTAAATCTGCATTTGAAATCTTCTCGAGTCCGATTTTGAATTTTTCAATCCGTAACGAAAACAGGATTAAGAGTGCAGCGGGACCAAAAGCCCAGGTGCCAAAGACTAGAAAACGGATTAGCAGGTCAATCTGATCTTCGTTTCCCTCTGGAAAAAAGACAAATTGCCCAATCAGTAGCGCAACCGAGAACCAAATCAGGATTGTCACACTGGCTGTTCTAAATCTATTCCAGCAGTGGGCAGCAATAGAAATAGCTGCAATCAGGCCAACTAGTGCTGGCCCATAGTTATATAAGAAGTCCATCAAGACAAATCTCTATAAAGCGATTAAGAGACTGAGGCCGACGCCTAGTGTTGAGAGGCTCATTACCACTGCGCCAAGTGGAATCAGTTTGACTAGGCTTCCTGGCTTGCCCTCAGCCGTTCTCGGTGCTCCGCCAAAGAATCCACCAGAGATCAATAGTGGTGCGACGAACAATCCGATTCGCATCGCCCAAACCAGTGTCTCGTTGAAGAGCGAGTAGTCGAGAACCAATTGCCCGATGATGCTCAAAATTACTAGGACACCCGCGTGAGCGTGACCTGCCTTGAAGTATTCGCGCTGGATACCGCTTATGTTCTCAGTTCCTACTTGTTTCTTCAAGATTGAGAGTAAAAAGTATCCTCCAAATGCGATTGTTGGTAGTGATATAAATGCAAGTGCCACCATCCATCTTGATGCGTCGCTCATATTCGCCTTTCATTTTCTCTCTATGTGTCTTTGTAATGGCTTACAAGATCCTGATATGTATACACTATAAACATAATAAGATAATGTTTAGCTTGTCAACATCAAAAGCATGAAAAAGAAGTCATATCATCACGGCAACCTAGAAGAGGCCCTTCTCAAGGCTGGGATGAAAGAAGCCAGGGCCTCCGGCTCGCGCAACCTTGGAGTTACCCATCTGGCCAAGTTGGTCGACGTCACGCCGATGGCGATTTATCGCCACTTCCCCAGTGGTGAAAACCTAAAAGCAGCAATCTCCCAGCAAGCCAGGGAGGAACTCGCAAGAAGAATGGCCAGTGCCGTTGATAAAGAGACTGATTCGAAGCGAAGATTCATGGCTACTGGACGCGCATACATTCAATTTGGCCTAGATGAGCCAGGCCTACTTTCAGTTGCTTTTCTTGATTGCCAAGAACTGCCTTATCGGGAAGACAATCCTTCGGCTCGAGACATTCTTCATGACGCAATTTTGGATCTTTGTAATGAAGGCGTAATTCAGGCGAAAGACGTTCAGGCTATCGCTCATTTTGCATGGTCCGTAGTGCACGGCTTTACGCTGCTGGCAAGTAGCTTAGATCCCTATAGACCAGGGTCAAATTCTGCGGAAATCGAAGAAATCCTTGAAAGAGCCTGGCTGGGAATAACTCAATATTCCAAGAAAAAAATTGTTGGTGGCGCTGTTTGAGACTCACTAAGGTTCAGAAAGCAATTGTTTGGGTAATCGATATCGGGTTCATTGCTTATTGGTCACTCATTATTTTCAGAGCCTTGCCACCAGAGGTGATGTTTGAGGGTTATGAATTGCGAGAAGTGCAAGCCTGGAATTGGTCATTTTTTCCTCTCGACATCTTGGCTGCTATCACTGGAATAATTGGGCAAACAACCAAGCGGCTTAACAGTTCGGTATTTCTCGTCATCTCTCTGGTTTTGACTTCAGTTGCTGGGGGCATGGCGCTTGCTTACTGGGTAGTTCTCGGTTACTTCGAAATTCTTTGGTGGTTGCCCAATTTAGTCCTACTGCTATTTCCGCTGTGGCCCCTGTATCAATTTGCTGTAAAGACTCCAAAGAGGTCAGTAAGTTGAGAGTTCCAACCATGCTTCGACTCGTCCACGGAGAGTCCACAACTCCAGGCGAGCTCGCACTTGTCTATTTGACTGCTGTTGCGTTTGTCTCTTTGGTATTGATTTCGATTCAAGACAGGTTGGCAGGGCTGTCTGCGCTTCAATTCGTGATTCTAGCTATGGTCTCCCTTGATCTAGCCGGAGGCGCGGTTGCAAATCTTTGCCAAGGGACAAGAACCTACTGGCAATCAAGAAACATTAACCTGAGACTACTTTTCCTAGCCGTACATGCGATTCATGGAATTGGAATTGCTTATGTTTTTCCTGAGGCAGCAGCAGCTGTAGCTGTGGCCTACATTTGGATGGTTGTCGCTGGTTCCGTTTTGATCTTGACTAGCAACACAAGCGCGCCTATTGCGCTTGCTTTGGTGGTATTAGGGGCAGCTGCTTTTCATTTACCGCAGGGACTCGAATCTGCGACGAGCATGCTACTTACCGTTTTTCTAATCAAGCTGGTTTTCAGTTTTAGTGGAGGCCCTAACGAACAAGGACAACGTGCATCTTGATTTATTGCATTGGTCAAGAAGCAAGCACATGCATTAAAAACTCCCTCGATAAACGCCGCTACTAAGGCTCTATATCAAGGGAGTTGCTGGCGGAGAATGGGGGATTCGAACCCCCGAGGGCTTGCACCCAACACGCTTTCCA
>CAYZRV010000037.1:0-2983 GCA_964480885.1 uncultured Aquiluna sp.
TAGCTTTGTCTTTTCCATGATTTCCTCTTTAGAGCATGCAGCTTACGCAGTTTTCCACCTCGGTGCCCTCTAGGGCAGCTTGGCGAATTCTGATGTAGTAAATGGTCTTGATGCCTTTGCGCCAGGCATAGATCTGAGCGCGGTTGACATCACGGGTGGTGGCGGTGTCCTTGAAGAACAGGGTAAGTGAAAGACCCTGGTCGACGTGCTGGGTGGCAACGGCGTAGGTGTCGATGATCTTCTCTGGACCTATCTCGTAGGCGTCTTCGTAGTATTCCCAGGAGTCTTCGGAAAGGAATGGGGCTGGGTAGTAAACACGACCGAGCTTTCCTTCCTTGCGAACTTCGATGCGGGAAGCAATTGGGTGAATAGAGGAGGTTGAGTTGTTGATGTAGCTGATTGAACCGGTTGGTGGAACTGCCTGCAGGTTCTGGTTGTAGATACCGTGCTTCATCACTGACTCTTTGAGTCTCTTCCAGTCTTCCTGGGTTGGGATGTGGATGCCTGATTTGGCAAATAGCTCCTTCACCTTTTCGGTGGCTGGTGCCCATACCTGCTCGGTGTACTTGTCAAAGTACTCACCAGTTGCATACTTCGAGTTCTCAAAGTTGTCGAAGGCTTGCTTTCTCTCAATTGCAATCTTGTTTGATGCGCTAATGGCGTGGAAGTTGATTGCATAGAAGTAGATGTTGGTGAAATCCAAGCCCTCTTCTGAGCCGTAGTGGATGTGTTCACGGGCTAGGTAGCCGTGGAGGTTCATTTGTCCCAGGCCAATGGCGTGTGACTTGTGGTTTCCATCCGAAATACTTCTGACGCTCTCGATGTTGGACTGGTCACTAACTGCGGTCAGCGCCCTAATCGAGGTTTCGACGGTCATTCCGAAGTTAGGTCCATCCATCGTTGCGGCAATGTTTAGTGATCCGAGGTTGCAGGAGATGTCCTTACCAATCTGGTCATAGGAAAGATCCATGTTGTAGGTGGTTGGGGTGTTCACCTGCAGAATCTCAGAGCAGAGGTTAGACATGTTGATGCGGCCCTGGATTGGGTTGGCATTGTTAACGGTGTCCTCATACATGACGTATGGGTAGCCGGATTCGAACTGCAGCTCGGCAATCTTCTCAAAGAGCTCTCTTGCCTTGATCTTGCTCTTGCGAATTCTTGGGTCATCAACCATCTCGTGGTATTTCTCAGTTACAGAGATGTCGCTAAAAGGAATTCCATAGACGCGCTCGACATCGTATGGCGAGAACAGATACATGTCCTCGTTGTCCTTTGCCAGGTGCATGGTGATATCTGGAATCACAACACCAATTGACAGAGTCTTGATACGAATCTTCTCATCGGCATTCTCACGCTTGGTGTCAAGGAAGCGCATGATGTCTGGGTGGTGAGCGTTTAGATAAACAGCACCAGCTCCCTGGCGAGCTCCCAGCTGGTTGGCGTAGGAGAAGCTGTCTTCCAGAAGCTTCATCACAGGGATGATTCCTGAGCTCTGACCCTCAATCTTCTTGATTGGAGCTCCGTATTCACGAATGTTGGTCAGGCTCAGCGCAACTCCACCGCCGCGCTTAGAAAGCTGAAGAGCGGAGTTGATGCCTCGGGCAATCGACTCCATGTTGTCTTCGATTCTCAGGAGGAAGCAGGAGACAAACTCTCCTCTTTGCTTCTTGCCACAGTTGAGGAAGGTTGGGGTGGCGGGTTGGAATCTTCCGGAGATGATTTCCTCAACCAGGTGAATGGCACGCTCTTCATTTCCTTCACCCAGGGTGAGGGAGACCATGACAACGCGGTCTTCGAATCTCTCCAGGTAGCGGGTGCCATCAAAAGTCTTTAGCGCGTAGCCGGTGTAGAACTTGTAAGCGCCCATGAAGGCTGCGAAGCGGAACTTCTTGGAGTAGGCCAGGTCATTTAGCTTCTGGATGAACTCAAACGAGTACTGGTCCAGGATTTCCTTCTCGTAGTAGTCATTCTGAACCAGGTAGTCCAGTCTTTCTTGAAGGCTGTGGAAGAAGACTGTGTTCTGGTTGACGTGATCTAGGAAGTACTTGCGAACAGCTAGCTTGTCTTTCTCAAGCTGCAGCTTCTGATCCTGACCCCACAGGTTGATCATTGCGTTGAGGTCCTGGTAGCTCATTGCGGATTCAACTCCGCGAGCGCCGATCAGGTTGCCCTTGTCGTCTGTTAGTTCTACGACTGAGTTTGCCACAGCCTTGCCAGCCTTTCCTTTACTTCGTTTACGTCTTCTGGTGTGCCAGTTATTTCAAAGCGGTAGAGCACTGGCACTCCGAGCTTGCTGGCGACAATGTCACCGGCTCGGCAGAAGTGTTCACCAAAGTTGGTGTTACCTCCGGCTATTACCGCTTTAATGTGTTTCCGATTTAACGGGTTGTTCAAAAACTTGATTACTTGTTTTGGAACTGTTCCGCCCTCGTTGCCACCACCATAAGTTGGTACAACGAGAACTGAATCTTTGTCGTGGACAAACTCTGCTGCCTCTTCCGCCTTCAATGGAATGCGGACGGTCTTGACGCCTAGCTTGTCTACAAAGCGCTTGGTGTTTTCAGAGACGCTCGAGAAGTAAACAACATCGAACATCTCACACGCACGCTAAGCCGAGAGAGCCTGGATTTTGTCCATGCGGAAGCCTGACCAGTGTTCCTCACCGGCGACTACCACTGGGGCAGCTGTGTAACCCATAGTTTTGACCATTTCCAGAGCAACCGGATCTTGGCTCATATCTACTTCTTCATAATCGATCTGATTGCGCTGCAACATACGCTTAGTGCTATCGCACTGAACGCACGAAGGCAGTGTGTAAACGGTCACCGCCATTGGTTACCTCCCCAGTTTCTAGTGGCCAAAAGTGGCCAATTTGAGCCAATTTTTAGGAAATTTTCCGTTAATTCGGATTTCCGACTATAGCAGGAAACCACAACATCTAGTGATGAATCACGAAAAAAGTCTGTTATTTAGTTGTTAGCCC
>CAYZRV010000038.1:0-2977 GCA_964480885.1 uncultured Aquiluna sp.
GTGGGCACTCCGGGGCTAATCTCGCGCCATGGCGCGACGTGGCACGCACGATTCGGTTCGACAACCGAGCGACTCACCCGACGAGCGCAGCCTCCGTGGTGGTGTCGTCGATCATCGCTTCGTGCGTCGCAGCGTCATTGACAAGGTGCGCTCGGGACAACTCGCACCGCACGACGTGTGTGACGCTCACCCCGACTTGCGTCGCGCCGCGGTGGCATACGGAGTTCCGTCGCGCGTGCGATGCCCGATCTGTGAACAGGCGATGACCGTTCGCGTGACGTACGTGTTCGGACCGCGTCTGCCGAAGTCGGGTCGGTGCATCACGAAGGAGTCGGAGCTTGCCGACTACGACGTCGGGCGAACCGTGTTTTCGTCGTACGTCGTCGAGGTGTGCCGCGAATGCTGGTGGCATCACCTATTGCGAATGGTTCCGCTCGGTGGCTTCACGCAACGACGGACAACGTCGTAACACCCCCGTGGCATCGTGACGGGGTGCCGATACGCTCGATCCGTCATATCCACCCTGCCCCTACGGGGGCCACGATCTCCGTGATCGTGTCCGAAGGGAGTACTTACACATGCGACCATACGAATTGATGGTCATTCTGAGTGGCGCACTTGACGAGAACGCGGCACACAGTTGGGTCAGCTCGGTGACGAAGTCGGTCACCGCGGTGGGCGGGACCGTTCACGGCACGCCCGATTGGTGGGGCCGGCGCCGTCTGGCCTACCCGATCAAGAAGCAAACCGATGGTTACTACGCCATCTTCAATCTCGTTGCGCCTGCCGGTGCAATGGATGAAGTGGAGCGCACGATGCGTCTGTCCGACGACGTGTTGCGTCACAAGTTGCTTCGACTTCCCGATCACGAGGCTGCACGTCGCGGGCTGCTCGGCAGCGCCGCGAAGTAGTCGTCACGTCGGGTCCGATCCACACCGCACACTCACGAAGGAGCCAGTGACATGGCAGACAACACGATCACCCTCGTCGGGAACCTCACCCGCGACCCCGAACTCCGTTTCACCGCCAACGGTCGCGCCGTTGCCTCGTTCGGCATCGCCGTCGGGCGCCGCTACCAGGTGAACGGTGAATGGCAGGAACAGACGTCGTACTTCAACGTCACCGCTTGGGGCCAGCTCGGCGAGAATGCCGCCGCATCGTTGGGCAAGGGAACACGAGTCGTCGTCACCGGCCGTTTGGAGCAGCGCGAGTACACCACTCGTGACGGCGACAAGCGCACCGCCATCGATGTCATCGCCGACGAACTCGGACCCAGCCTGCGTTGGGCGACCGCACAGGTCGAGCGCACCCCCCGCGGCGAAGGCGGCGGCAAGGGTGCGTCGAGCACACCCGCGGCCGATGCCAATCCTTTCGACGGCGAAGAGCCGTTCTGAGAACGCACCACATTCACATCACGGATTCACAACACGGAGACTGAACAATGACGAGCAAGAAGAACAAACTTCGCGCCGCCAAGATGGCGATGCGCAAGCACAAGAAGCGCCCCAACCCGCTGACGCCCGAGAAGATCGAGTACATCGACTACAAGGACGTCAATCTGTTGCAGCGCTTCATGTCCGATCGCTCCAAGCTGCGCGCCCGTCGCATGACCGGAACGAACACCCAGCAGCAGCGTGACATCGCCACTGCAGTGAAGAATGCCCGTGAAATGGCCTTGTTGCCGTATACGAAGCGCGTTGCAGCGGTGCGTGGACCCCGCAGCCGCGACGATCGTCGAGACGATCGCCGTGACGATCGACGCGAGGATGCCGAGACTCCGGCGTCATACGCCGAAGTGGCAGCAGCCACGGGTGGTGACGTCACCGTCACGACCGCGCCCGAAACGGTTCGTGAGGAGGCCTGATCATGCAAGTGTTGCTCCGCTCGGACGTTGCCGGCATCGGGCGTCGTGGTGACATCGTCACCGTGTCGTCGGGTCACGCCCGCAACTTCCTGCTTCCCAAGGGTCTTGCCGTCGAAGCAAGTGACGGCACCGTTGCCCAGGCTGCAGCGATGCAGCGAGCCCGTTCCGCTCGCGAGGCTGCCGATCGTGAGTCGGCCCAGACCATTGCGGCGTCGCTCGCCCAGCGTGCAGTGACGATCACTGCCAAGGCCGGTGCCGAAGGTCGCCTGTTCGGTTCCGTCACCGCAAACGACATCGTCGCCGCAGTGGATGAGCAGTTGGGCATCAGCCTCGATCGCAAAAAGGTGGACATCCCCGAACCGATCCGCACCCTCGGTGCGCACTCGGTGACGGTCAACCTGTTCGGCGACGTCGTCGGGACGGTGCGCCTCGAGGTCGTCACGCGCTGACGCGCGGGACTCCGACAGACCACCTTCCACACGTTGTCCACAGGCACGAATCCGGGTCGTTGGGCGGCAGCGTGCGCAGTGTCGTGCACAATGCGTTCAACTGTCCACACCTGTCCCCATGCCATCCACAGAGTTGTTCCCCTTGTTGTGAACAGCGCCGAGCGAGCAGGGTGATGGCATGTCAATGACGTCGATATCGCGCGACGAAGACCGCCGCTCGTTGATGCAGCGCGTACCCCCGCACAACCTCGACGCCGAAGCGTCGTTGCTCGGTGCGATGTTGCTCTCCGAAGAGGCGATCGCCGTTGCGCTCGAGCGCGGCGTCATCGCCGACGAGTTCTACAAGCCGGCGCATCAGCGCATTTTCGACGCCATCCGCGCGTTGAGTGTTGCCGGCGAACCCGTCGATCCCGTCACCGTCGGAGAAGAGTTGCGTCGCGCCGGCGTGCTCGATTCGATCGGTGGTCTCGAAGCCCTCGTCGGCCTGCAGAACCTCACCCCCGCGATTTCGAATGCCGAGCGTTACGCCAAGATCGTGCGTGACGCGGCGAAGTTGCGCCACCTCATTTCGGCAGCGTCACAGATTGCCGAGATCGCCTACAGCCAACCCGACGACGTCGATCACGCCGTCGCTCAAGCCGAAGGTCGCATCTACGACGTTTCC
>CAYZRV010000039.1:0-2939 GCA_964480885.1 uncultured Aquiluna sp.
GAGATTCTCGAAAAGGCGAAGTAACCCGCGAATAACGGTCGGAAATCGTTATTCATTAAGCAAGGAGAAAAGTAAGTGATTCAGCAAGAATCCAGGTTGAAGGTAGCCGACAACACTGGCGCTAAGGAGCTGCTCACCATTCGCGTGATGGGTGGTTCCACCCGTCGCTACGCAGGACTGGGTGACATCATCGTGGCCAGCGTGAAGGATGCCATCCCAGGTGGAACAGTGAAGAAGGGCGAGGTCGTAAAGGCCGTTGTCGTTCGCACTGTTAAAGAGACCCGCAGACCAGACGGTTCATACATCAAGTTCGATGAGAATGCAGCCGTAATCATCAAGGCTGACGGGGAGCCTCGCGGCACCCGTATCTTCGGCCCAATCGGTCGTGAGCTTCGTGAGAAGAAGTTCATGAAGATTATTTCTTTGGCACCGGAGGTGATCTAGATGAAGATCAAAAAAGGTGATCTAGTCCAGGTTATTTCTGGCGGAAGCAAAGATCGCGGCGGGGACAAGGGCAAGCAGGGAAGAGTTCTTGCCGTCAACACCGAAAAGCACAGCGTCATCGTCGAGGGTGTAAACCTAGTAACCAAGCACCAGAAGGTTGGACAGACCGACAAGGGTGCTAAGACCGGTGGCCTGGTAACTGCCGAAGCGCCAATTCACGTTTCCAACGTTGCACTGATTGACCCAAAGTCCAAGAAGCCAACCAGGGTTGGCAGCAAGGTTAGCGATGGCAAGAAGGTTCGCATCGCACGCAAGAGCGGGGAGGAGATCTAATGGCAACTGCAACTTCGTCAACCAAGTCCCTTCCGCGCCTGAAGGCTCAGTATCGCAAGGAGATTGTTCCTGCGCTGAAGGAAGAATTTAAGTTCGAGAACGTCATGCAGGTTCCTGGTCTAACCAAGATCGTTGTGAACATGGGCGTTGGTTCTGCGGCTAAGGACGGAAAGCTGATCGAGGGAGCAATTCGCGACCTGACAGCAATCACCGGCCAGAAGCCCCAGGTGAACATCGCCAAGAAGTCAATCGCGCAGTTCAAGCTGCGTGAGGGACAGCCAATCGGTGTTCACGTGACCATTCGTGGAGACAGAATGTGGGAGTTCCTGGACAGACTTCTCAACCTGGCACTGCCACGTATTCGTGACTTCCGCGGACTATCCGCCAAGCAGTTTGATGGCCGCGGCAACTACACCTTTGGTCTTTCGGAGCAGTCGATGTTCCACGAGATTCCACAGGATTCAATTGACCAGGTTCGAGGCATGGACATCACCGTGGTGACCACCGCTAAGAACGACGAAGAAGGCAGAGCGCTCCTCAAGGCGCTGGGCTTCCCCTTCAAATAAACCCCGATTGAGGTAGGTCTGCAGGGCTGGAAAAGCGCTCAGAAACCGCCTCGAGAAAGAAGATAAAAATGACAATGACAGACCCGGTGGCAGACTTTCTGACCCGGCTGCGCAACGCCAGCAAGGCTCACCACGAGTCTCTAAGCGTTCCCTACTCCAAGTTGAAGGGAACCATCGCTGACATCTTGAAGGCGGAAGGTTACATCTCCGAGTACAAGGTTGAAGATGGCGCAGTTGGTAAAGAACTGAAAGTGACCCTGAAGTACACCGATGATCGCAAGAGCAGCATCGCTGGCATCAAGCGAGTATCAAAGCCAGGATTACGTGTCTATGCCAAGAGCTCAGAACTTCCAAAGGTTCTCGGTGGACTTGGAATCGCAATCCTCTCTACTTCTTCCGGTCTACTAACCGATCGTCAGGCAGCTAAGAAGGGAGTGGGTGGGGAAGTCCTCGCCTACGTCTGGTAATAGATATGTCAAGAATTGGAAAGATGCCGATTGCCCTGCCACAGGGCGTGACCGCTGAGGTCAACGGCCAAGACGTAAAGGTGAAGGGCCCGAAGGGCGAGCTAGCGCTTAGCATTCGCGAACCCATCAAGGTTGTCCTCGAAGACAACACCATCATTGTCACTCGTCCAGATGACGAAGCTGCTTCCAAGGCTCTCCACGGACTTTCTCGAACACTGATTGCCAACAACGTCCAGGGTGTTTCCAAGGGATACACCAAGGCTTTGGAAATTGTTGGAACTGGTTACCGTGCTCAGTCAAAGGGATCCAACGTTGAGTTGGCTCTTGGTCTTAGCCACCCGGTTGTTGTCACTCCACCGGCAGGCATCACTCTGACCGTTGAAGGAAACAACAAGATCATCGTTGCTGGCATCAGCAAGGAAGTTGTCGGTGAGGTTGCCGCCAAGATTCGCAAGCTTCGTGCTCCTGAGCCATACAAGGGCAAGGGAATTCGTTACGAGGGTGAATATGTTCGTCGCAAGGCTGGAAAGGCTGGTAAGTAATCATGGCAGCTAAGTCAAATTCGCTAGCACGTTCCAAGCGTCACACTCGTGTTCGCAAGAAAATCTCGGGCACTGACCTACGACCAAGAATGGTTGTCACCAGAAGTGCGCGTCACGTATTCGTCCAGGTTGTGGACGACCAGAAGGGTCACACCCTAGCCAGTGCCTCCACCATGGAAGATGCAATGCGCAAGGCCAGTGGCAACAAGACTGAAAAGGCTGCCCAGGTCGGCAAGCTGATTGCAGAAAGAGCCAAGCAGGCGGGAGTAACCGAGGTGGTCTTTGACCGCGGCGGTAACCGCTATGCAGGTCGCGTCGCTGCAATTGCAGATGCCGCTCGTGAGGGAGGGCTCGTACTGTGAGCGATGAAAAGAAAGTAGAGCAAGTGGTAGAAACTACTGAGTCAACTGATACCTCAGCTGCACAGTCACTGGTGGTTGATCCTAACGAGCGCGAGATGCGTCGTGGTTCACGTGAGCGTGGTCCACGTGCCGAGCGCAAAGATCGTGAGGACAAGTCCAGTCCATTCCTCGAGCGCGTTGTCACCATCAACCGCGTTGCCAAGGTGGTCAAGGGTGGTCGTCGCT
>CAYZRV010000040.1:0-2860 GCA_964480885.1 uncultured Aquiluna sp.
CGAGCCTTGATGGGAAGCTTGTGGATTGCACGAGACAGAGCCTCGTGAGCAATCTGCTCGCTAACACCAGCAAGTTCAAATAGAACTCTTCCTGGCTTGACCATCACTACCCAGTACTCTGGTGAACCCTTACCGCTACCCATACGAGTTTCGGCAGGCTTCTTGGTTAGTGAGCGGTCAGGGAAAATGTTGATCCAAACTTTTCCACCACGCTTGATGTAACGAGTCATGGCGATACGAGCAGCTTCAATCTGACGGTTGTTGACATAGGCGGCCGTCACTGCCTGCACACCGTATTCACCAAAGTTCACCTTGGTGCCACCGGTTGCGTGACCAGCACGACCTGGCTTGTGCTGCTTGCGGTATTTGACCTTACGAGGAACGAGCATTTCCTAGCCTTCCTGCCCTGCTGCTACCGCAGCATCCTGCCTGCGACGACCACCGCGAGGAGCACGTGGCGCAGCTGCCTGCTGAGCCGCAAGTTCCTTAGCGGTTAGATCGCCCTTGTAGATCCAAACCTTGACACCGATGCGACCAAAGGTGGTCTTGGCCTCATAGAAGCCGTATTCGATGTTTGAGCGGAGAGTGTGCAGTGGAACACGTCCTTCACGATAGAACTCGCTTCTGGACATTTCGGCACCACCTAGACGACCAGAGCACTGAACACGGATTCCCTTGGCACCACTTCTGAGTGCTCCCTGCATTCCCTTTCGCATTGCGCGACGGAATGCAACACGAGCTGAAAGCTGCTCGGCGATGCCCTGGGCAACAAGCTGAGCATCAGCCTCTGGGTTCTTAACCTCAAGGATGTTTAGTAGCACCTGCTTGCCGGTTAGCTTCTCCAGTTCGGTTCTAAGGGTCTCTGCCTCTGCACCTCTGCGGCCAATAACTAGACCTGGGCGAGCGGCGAAGATGTCGATGCGAACTCGGTCACGGGTTCTCTCAAGTTCAATCTTGGAGATACCTGCCCGGTCCAGCTTGTCCTGCAGATAGCGACGAACCTTGACGTCCTCAATGAGGTAGTCGCTGTAGCGCTGCCCCTTCTTGGTGGAGTCTGCGAACCAGCGTGAGCGGTGCTCGCTGGTGATTCCTAGGCGGAAGCCGTAGGGATTGACTTTCTGACCCATTACTTACCTGCCTTCTTTGCAAACTCGTCCGGTGTTGCAACCACCACCGTGATGTGGCTGGTGCGCTTGTTGATTCGGAAGGCCCTTCCCTGAGCGCGTGGTCTGAATCTCTTCAGAGTCACACCTTCGTCAACGAATGCCTGTGAAATCACTAGATCGTCTTCATCAATTACTGCACCCTGGCTCTCGCCCTTGACTTTGGCGTTAGCAACAGCAGAAGCGACAACCTTGTAGATCGGCTCGGATGCTGCCTGTGGCTGGAACTTCAGAATTCCCAGCGCCTCGGTGGCCTGCTTGCCGCGGATCAAGTTGACGACGCGACGAGCCTTCTGAGGGGTGATGCGAATGTTTCGCAGCTTAGCGATGGCTTCCATCTTCTTCTCCTCTGCCGCGCTTTAGGCGCGACGTCCCTTCTTGTCGTCCTTCACGTGTCCACGGAAGGTTCTGGTTGGTGCAAATTCGCCAAGCTTGTGGCCAACCATGGCCTCAGTGACGAAAACTGGAATGTGCTTCTTGCCGTCGTGAACAGCGATGGTGTGTCCGAGCATGGCTGGGACAATCATCGAGCGACGTGACCAGGTCTTGATCACATTCTTGGTGTTGGCCTCGTTCTGAACTCGCACCTTCTTGATTAGGTGCTCGTCTACGAATGGACCTTTCTTAAGACTGCGTGGCATCTAGCGCTCTCCTACTTCTTTCCAACGTAACGACGACGAACAATTTGCTTGTCAGATGGCAGGTTCGGCTTACGCGTTCTGCCTTCCTTCTGACCCCACGGGGTTACAGGGTTTCTTCCACCGGAAGTCTTACCCTCACCACCACCGTGTGGGTGGTCAACTGGGTTCATAGCAACACCGCGGACGGTTGGGCGAACACCCTTCCACCTCTTACGTCCCGCCTTACCCCAGTTGATGTTGGACTGCTCAGCATTTCCAACTTCACCGATGGTTGCGCGGCAGTCGGCGTCAACGTTTCTGATTTCACCTGATGGCAGACGAAGCTGAGCCCAGCTTCCTTCCTTGGCAACCAGACGAATGGCAGCACCTGCACTTCTTCCGAGCTTGGCTCCGCCACCTGGCTTGAGTTCAATGGCGTGAACCACGGTTCCAACTGGGATGTTGCGAAGCGGGAGGTTGTTGCCTGGCTTGATGTCAGCCTTTGGTCCCTGCTCAATTGCATCGCCCTGGTTCAACTTGTTAGGAGCGATGATGTAACGCTTGGTGCCATCTGCGTAGTGCAGAAGAGCAATGCGGGCAGTTCTGTTTGGGTCATACTCGATGTGAGCAACCTTGGCAGGAATTCCATCCTTGTCGCTGCGACGGAAGTCGATTACTCGGTACTGGCGCTTATGCCCTCCACCGATGTGGCGGGTGGTGATGCGACCAGAGGCGTTGCGACCACCTGTCTTGCTAAGCGGTCTGAGCAGCGACTTCTCAGGAGTGGTGCGAGTGATCTCAGAGAAATCTGAGACAGACGAACCACGACGTCCTGGAGTCGTTGGCTTGAATTTTCTAATAGCCATGTTCTTTCCCCTTAGCCGATGTAGGTGAAGATGTCGATGGTGCCGGACTTCAGAGTGACGATTGCCCTCTTTGAGTCCTTGCGCTTTCCCATGCCGAAGCGCGTGCGGCGTGACTTACCCTCGCGGTTGAGGGTGTTGACCGAGGAGACAGAGACGTTGAAGATCTTCTCAACGGCCTGCTTGATTTCGGTCTTGTTGGAGCGTGGGTCAA
>CAYZRV010000041.1:0-2828 GCA_964480885.1 uncultured Aquiluna sp.
GTTGAAAAGGGAGCTGGAGCTAAGGCATCTTTTCCCGACTCTGCCTATTTGGCGGCCGGGGCCAAGATCGTGACCTTGGCTGCTGCCTGGAAAGCAGATATTGTCCTGAAAGTTGATGCTCCATCCGAGACTGAGATCAAGCGTCTGAAAAAAGGTGCGGTTCTAGTTGGACTACTCAGTCCAGCATTTAAGCCGAAGCTTCTTGCATCCCTTGCCAAGAAGGGCGTGACGGCGCTCGCTATGGATGCAGTTCCGAGAATTTCCAGGGCACAGTCAATGGATGTCCTTAGCTCAATGGCAAACATCGCAGGTTACAGAGCGGTCGTTGAAGCAGCACACGAGTTTGGTCGCTTCTTCACTGGACAGGTAACAGCCGCAGGAAAAGTACCACCAGCCAAAGTCTTGGTTGCCGGTGCAGGTGTTGCTGGCCTTGCAGCAATTGGTGCTGCATCTTCTCTCGGAGCTATTGTTCGTGCAACCGATCCAAGACCTGAAGTAGCCGATCAGGTGAAATCAATCGGTGGTGAATATCTCGCGGTTGAAATCGGCGAGAAGATGCAATCCAGTGATGGCTATGCCAAAGAAACCAGCAAGGCCTATGACAAAAGAGCTGCAGAGATTTACACCGAGCAGGCCAAAGATGTTGACATCATCATCACAACAGCCCTGATTCCTGGAAGACCAGCTCCCAAGCTAATCACCGCCAAGGATGTTGCGCAGATGAAACCAGGCAGTGTCATCGTTGACATGGCTGCAGCGCAGGGAGGAAATGTTGAGGGAACCGTAGCTGGCAAGAAGGTTGTCACTAAGAACGGCGTGACAATCCTCGGCTATACCGACCTACCGAGCAGACTGCCCTCGCAATCCTCACAACTATATGGAACCAATTTGGTCAACCTCCTGAACCTGCTAACTCCCAACAAGGATGGAAAGGCAGTCATTGACTTTGAGGATGTTGTTCAAAGAGCTGTGACAGTTGTCCAAGACGGCAAGGTCACCTGGCCACCACCACCGGTTCAGGTCTCCGCAGCACCACCAACCCAAGTCTTGCCGGCTGTCATGCCTGAAAAGAAAAAGATGTCTTCCCGCACCAAGGGATCTCTAATTGCGGTCGGAATTGCAGCACTATTTGGACTTATCTCGATGGCTCCACCACCACTTCCGCAACACTTCCTAGTTCTGACGCTGGCAATTGTGGTTGGTTACTACGTGATCGGCAAGGTCCACCATGCTCTTCACACACCGCTGATGAGTGTCACGAATGCCATTTCAGGAATTGTGGTGGTGGCAGCAATTCTGCAGATTACTGACAGCGTTCTGGTCGTTCAGATCTTGGCCGCTTTCGGTGTGCTGCTAGCCAGCATCAATGTGTTTGGTGGCTTTGCTGTGACGAGACGAATGCTCAAGATGTTCACGAAGGGAGACAAGTGATGAATGCTGTAGCTATTGCCAATGCCGCCTACATCGCGGCAGCCCTTCTGTTCATCATGAGCCTGGCGGGGCTCAGTAAGCATGAAAGTGGAAAGACGGGAATCAGGTATGGAATCGCAGGAATGGCAATCGCCATGGCTGCAACCATCTGGCTCACACTCTCGGGAGAGTGGAGTGCATACACCTCACATGCCTTCATCCTTCTGGTGATCGCACTTATTGCAGGTGCTGTGATTGGACTCTGGCGAGCAAGAGTCGTTGCCATGACCGGCATGCCGGAGCTGATTGCCCTATTCCACAGCTTCGTTGGTCTCACCGCAGTTCTGGTTGGTTGGAACGGTGCTCTGCACAGCGGTGACCTTGCTCCTGAACTGGTTGGTGTTCATAGGGCAGAGGTCTTCATCGGCGTCTTTATCGGTGCCGTTACTTTCACTGGCTCTATCGTCGCTTACCTGAAGCTTTCGGCCAAGATGTCCTCGAAGCCACTCATTCTGCCAGGCAGAAACCTGCTGAATCTTTTGGCACTGATTGGTTTCATTTCACTGACGGTTGCCTATGTAATCTCACCAGATCTATACCTGCTGATTGCAGTCACTGTCTTGGCATTAGCCCTTGGTTGGCACCTGGTTGCCTCCATCGGCGGTGGCGACATGCCGGTGGTTGTCTCAATGTTGAACAGCTATTCCGGTTGGGCAGCAGCTGCCACTGGATTCCTTCTCAGCAATGACCTGTTGATTGTTACCGGTGCTCTGGTTGGTTCCTCCGGTGCATATCTTTCTTACATCATGTGTAAGGCGATGAACCGCTCCTTTATATCTGTGATCTTTGGTGGCTACGGCATTGAAGCGCCATCAGACACCAAGGAAGAAACCGGCGAGCACACCGAGATTGATGCAGGATCTGCAGCGGAACTACTTTCGGCAGCTAAGAGTGTGGTCATTACCCCGGGCTACGGAATGGCTGTTGCCCAGGCCCAGTATCCAGTTGCAGAGCTTGCCAAGAGACTTAGGGAGAAGGGCGTAGAAGTTCGCTTCGGCATTCACCCTGTTGCAGGAAGACTTCCCGGTCACATGAACGTGCTGTTGGCTGAAGCCAAGGTTCCCTATGACATTGTTCTTGAGATGGATGAAATCAATGACGAGTTGGCTCAAACCTCGGTCGTTCTAGTCATCGGTGCTAATGACACGGTCAACCCGGCTGCCACAGAAAACCCAGGTAGCCCAATCGCTGGCATGCCAGTCCTCAGAGTCTGGGAAGCAGAGAACGTGATTGTCTTCAAGAGATCAATGGCTTCTGGTTATGCAGGAGTTGCCAACCCACTCTTCTACCGAGAAAACACCAGGATGCTCTTTGGCGATGCCAAGGAAAAGGTTGAGGATATCCTTAAGGCTCTTTAG
>CAYZRV010000042.1:0-2749 GCA_964480885.1 uncultured Aquiluna sp.
CGGTCATTACCGGGAAGTCACCCATGAAAACTGTCTGGCTCTTAATTTCACCAGTTTGGTAGTTGGTGAACTCAGCCTTGATGTAGAGAGGCTGGGTGTAGCTCTTGCCCTTTTCCTTGCACTCCTCAGGAGTGTAAGGAGGATCAAAAAGAATTGGATCTGAAAAGCTCAAGCCCATCTTCGCATCTTGAGCAGCATTAGAGCTGTCTTCAATTGGACTTATTTCTTCAAAGACTTCATCGAGTCCGGTCTTAGCGCTCTTGCCTACTATTGCTCTCCACGCGGGAGTGCCAATCAACCAATCAAAGCTCTCAGTCTGCAGTGAGAGCAGATCCGGGATTTCAATTGGGTCCTGGTGCTTAGCGAATGTAGGACGCTGAACGGAGCGAGAGTTGTTTTGATTCTTGTTTGATTTAGCGTTTTTCTGAACGGCCAAAGTAATTACCCCTAGGGAAGTTGGTGGTTGGGCAAGTGGCGCAAACCTAAACCTGGTACGAGCCACAATTTGCATCGCGCCAGACGACCGCTATATATCGCTTGGCAGGGGTTAGGGAAGCAAACCTCAATAATAAGGGAGGAGAATTATGCTACGCAACAGGCAATTTTGCTGAAAATTTATTCATTTGTGATTTTTAGGCTCAGACCCAAATCTGGCCCTAAAGTCAGCCACAGCAAGGCTGATTCCGTCCTTCAACCTAGTTTTGGCCTCCCAGCCCAGAGATTTGGCCTTACTAACGTCAAGCAACTTCCTAGGCGTTCCATCAGGCTTAGAGGCATCCCAGTTGGACTTTCCCTCATATCCAACTGCCTCAGCGACCAATGCCGCCAAGTCCCTAATCGTCAAGTCCTCGCCAGTGCCGACATTGACATGCTCGGGATTGTCGTAATTTTCAATCAGGAAGAGGCAAGCCTCGGCTAAATCATCGACAAATAGGAACTCTCTCAGCGGAGACCCAGAACCCCAATTCGTGACCTCTTCATCGCCATTTAGCCTGGCTTCCTCATATCTTCTTATTAGGGCAGGAAGGACATGGGATCCCTGTGGATCATAGTTATCCCCTGGTCCATACAAATTTGACGGCATAACTGAGATCCAGTGGTGCCCGTGCTGCTTTCGCATGGACTGAACTTGCTGGATTCCCGCAATCTTTGCAACTGCATAAGCATCGTTTGTTTGTTCGAGATGCCCGGTCATCAAGGCATCTTCCTTGATTGGCTGTTTGGCAAACTTTGGATAGATACAGCTCGAACCTAAAAAGACGAGCCTCTCAACACCAGAGTCGTGAGCTGCGTCCATGACATTCAGCTGGATTAGAAGGTTATCGCTTAGGAAGTCCGCAGGATAGGAGTTATTGGCAAGAATGCCCCCGACTTTTGCAGCGGCTAAGAAAACTACCTCTGGTTTTTCTTCCTCAAAGAAATCGAATACCGCTTTTCGATCGCGCAGATCTAGTTCAGTCGAGGTCTTAGTGACGAGGTTGTTGAATCCTTCAGCCTGAAGCTTTCGCAAAATTGCTGAGCCGACCATTCCCCTGTGGCCGGCAACATAAATCTTGGAATTCTTAGGCAGGGGAAACTTTGCCATCTAGAAAGTCGGCCTATCTATCCACGGAGAGCCTTCGTGGCTGAGTGCCTCGATGTCTGCATCAACCATCAGCTTGGCCAGTTCTTTGGCCATGGTCTTTGCGTGCCAACCTAGCTCCCGCTGGGCAAGGGAAGAATCTCCGATTAGCGAATCTACTTCTGTTGGCCTCAGATACCTCGAATCGAATTCAACAAAGTCTTGCCAATCTAGCTCGACATGCGAGAAAGAGTAAGAGAGAAAGTTTTTTATGGTTGCAGCATGTCCAGTTGCCAACACATAGTCCATTGGCTTGTCATGCTGAAGCATTCTCCACATCCCCTCAACGTACTCGGGTGCATAGCCCCAATCTCGAACTGCATCTAGATTTCCAAGATAGAGCTTGCTCTGCAAACCAGCCTTGATCCTGGCAACTGCACGAGTAATCTTGCGGGTTACGAAGGTCTCACCACGTCTTGGGGATTCATGATTGAAGAGAATCCCATTCACTGCAAAAAGGTCATACGCCTCTCGATAGTTCTTTGTCATCCAGTAGGAATACACCTTCGCTGCTCCGTAGGGTGACCTAGGGTAAAAAGGCGTCTCCTCGTTCTGAGGTGGAGGGGTGGCACCAAACATTTCCGATGAAGAGGCTTGGTAGTAACGACTCTTTGGTGACATCAGACGAACTGCCTCCAGTACTCTCGCGGTCCCTAACCCCGTGATGTCTCCCGTGTACTCGGGTTCGTCAAAGCTAACCCTCACGTGGGACTGAGCGCCAAGGTTATAAATCTCATCTGGCTTTAGATCACCAATTAGTGAAACCAGCCTCGATCCATCCGAGAGATCGCCATAGTGAAGGAATAGCTTCACGCCCTTGGTATGTCTGTCCTGGTAGAGATGGTCAATTCTGTCTGTATTGAAGGTTGAGGATCTCCTAATCAGACCGTGAACTTCATAACCTTTTTGAAGAAGGAGTTCCGCCAAGTAAGAGCCGTCTTGGCCAGTTATGCCAATAATTAGTGCCTTTTTCATTCTTCTCCTTGGCCCTGCCCTAGAAGTCTATTGCAGCGTCACAAAGTCGCGCCTGTAACCTACTCAGTCCCTTGCTTCACGAGCACTTCTTTGTATCTCCCTTTCGGCGTCTTTCTGCTTCAGGGTCTCTCTCTTATCAAAAGACTTTTTACC
>CAYZRV010000043.1:0-2678 GCA_964480885.1 uncultured Aquiluna sp.
TTGGAACTACCTCGCGAGCCCCACGCTGGGCGATTGCCTATAAATATCCGCCCGAACAGGTCAACACCAAGCTGCTCAAGATTCACGTAACTATAGGGCGGACAGGAAGAGCTACGCCATTCGCAGAAGTTGAAGAGGTTCTAGTCGCTGGCTCAAAAGTTAAATTCGCGACGCTTCATAACGAGGAGCAGGTCAAATCTAAGGGAATCCTGCTGGGCGACATGGTTGTCCTTCGAAAAGCTGGCGATGTAATCCCGGAAATTCTCGGTCCTGTCATTGCACTCCGAACGGGCAAGGAGCGTGAATGGAATTTTCCAAAACAATGTCCGCAGTGTGGTGAAAAGCTAGTAAAGCGCACTGAAGCAGATGCGGACATCATTTGTCCGAACTCTTTTTCTTGTCCGGGTCAGCTTGAAAGACACTTGACTTACATTGCTGGAAGGGATGCATTCAACCTGGCTCAGTTAGGTTCAGATTGGACTTGGGATCAGGCTGTTGCCTTTGCCCAGCAAAAAAACTTAGCCCTTCCGGTTTCCTTACTCGTTAGTCAGTCTGATGATAAGAAGCGTAAGAAGCAAGAGGAGCAAAGAAGGAGCTTTCTCAGTTCGGGTTATCTGGGTGAGGAGACGGCCGCGGCCCTAGTGCACTCCGTTGAGGGCAAGCGAGCTGCCATTACAGGAATCAAGGACATTTTTTCCTTGCGACTGATTGATCTTCTAGAAATTGAGTCTTTGCCTGTCGATAAGGTAACGCGCTTACCAGAACTTGATTCAAAAACCAAAGTTAATCCTTTTAAGTCAATCAAGAGCGAACCTACTATTTCCGCGTATGGCCTTCTATTCAAACTAGAAATCGCCAAGACTGTCGATATCTGGCGGGCAATAACCGCGCTAGGTATTCGTTTGATTGGGAACGAAGTTGCGAAACTAATTGCAAGTGAAATAAGTGACTTTAGTGAGCTTCCTTCCTTGAAGCCAGAAGTACTTCAGGAAATCGCAGGGATTGGCGGAGCAGTGGCTGAGTCCCTGACTACCTTTGCTAACTCAAGCGAGGGCCGTGAAATTATTCAATCTTGGGTTACCTCAGGCTTTAAGCCCAAACCGGCAAAACGTGTCAGCTTTGTCGGCGGACCTTTGAAAGGCCAACAGGTTCTTGTCACAGGAACACTCAGAAACTTTGACAGAGATGAAGCAAAACAAGCCATTTTGGAGGCAGGCGGGAAACCAGCAGCCGGAGTATCGAAAAACCTAGACTTTGCCGTCGTCGGGGATAGCGCTGGACCACAAAAATTATCAAAAATGTCAGAGCTAGGTATTGAAATGATTGATGAAGACGAATTTATTCGTCGACTCAGGAGGGACGAAGCTTGGGAACCAATGGGGGATTTGCAGTCCTAGATATTGAAACAACTGGTTTCGGATTCAACACTGGAGACCGAATAATTGAAATTGGCCTTGTCCTGCTTGATGAGAACCTTTCACAAATTGACACATGGTCAACCCTAATTAATCCAGGCAGAGACGCAGGACCAACTGGAATTCATGGAATCCAACAGGCTTGGTTGATTGATGCACCGAGTTTTCAAGACTTGTATCACGATTTTGGTGAAATGCTCGAAGGGAGAACTCTTGTTGCGCACAATGCAAGTTTTGATCTTGGATTTTTAGCTTCGGAACTCAAAACAATAGGCGCTTGGACAAATCTCAGGGATATCTCATCACTATGCACTCTGCGTTTGTCAAAACAATCACTTAACCAAGTATCTAGGCATAGACTCAGCACTCTCGCTTTTGAGTTGGGACTTGAAAATCAACCGAATCACTCTGCTCTCGGAGATGCGATTACGACATCGCAGTTATTGAGATATCTACACATCAATCACGATGCAGTGGTTAGAAATTTAACCACTAATTCAGGATACGCGAGTGACTTTGAAAAATTTAAAGGTGGAGCTAGTTCAAAACATCGTCCGAAACCATTTAAGCGGGAAGTTGTCTTCGAGGAGTTGTTCCGGTTGCTGCCTCCTTCAGAAAGTGAAGAGGCTCTTCCAATTGAATACATAAATCTTTTAGAAGATGTCGTGCAGAGTCCGGGCAATGACGACAAAAAACTAATCGAGTTGTTTCAACTCGCGGAGCAATTTGGTGTAACTTACGAAGAAGCCAAACAGGCACACTTGGATCTGTTTTATCAACTCGTTGAGGCAGCCTGGAGTGACAAAAGACTCACCACAGGGGAGAGAGCAGATCTAGAATCCAAGGCAGCCGCTCTTGGCATTTCGACAAATCAGGTACGAACTGCAATTGAAAGCCAAGCACCAGAAGGTTCGCTTCCATTTGGACTTAAGTCTGGAGATTCTGTAGTTCTAACGGGCGATATGACGCCGCCGAAATCCGTCTTAACGAGTTTGTTTCTAAGCTTTGGGATTCAGGTCAAGACATCCGTCTCAAGGCAAACATCTCTTGTTATAGCGGCTGACGAGAATTCCATGTCTGGGAAGGCAAGAAAAGCTAGGGAACTAGGCATTCCGATTTATTCAGCATCCGATGCTTTCAAGGCATTCAAATCCGTAAGCGGGCAAGAGTAGACTTGACGCTCCGTTCTAATCTGAAGGCAGTAACCCATGTCTGAAGTAACGCCCGACCTGGTCCGACACCTGGCCTCACTGGCTCGCATCC
>CAYZRV010000044.1:0-2609 GCA_964480885.1 uncultured Aquiluna sp.
GTTTCGTGCGGCGTGCGACGCCATGAAATGCCCCTACGAAGACGAGGCGGTGACGCTGTACCACGGCGACGCGCTGGCACTGCTGCCGCTGCTGCCCAAGGCCGACGCGGTGGTGACTGACCCGCCCTACGGCGAGACAAGCCTGGACTGGGACGTGTGGCCCGATGGCTGGCCCGACGTGGCCGCGCTGGTGGCGAACCAGGTGTGGTGCTTCGGCTCGACGCGCATGTTCTTGGACAAGGGCCACCAGTTCGGCCGGTGGAAGCTGGCGCAGGACGTGGTTTGGGAGAAGCACAACGGCAGCAACAACGCGAACGACAGGTTCCGCCGGTTGCACGAGCTGGCGCTGCACTTCTACCGTGGCGAGTGGGGCGACGTGTTCAAGGCGCCGCAGTTCACCAACGACGCCACTGCGCGCACGGTGCGCCGCAAGGCCCGGCTGCCGCACTGGGGCGACATTGGCCCGAGCAGCTACGCCAGCGAGGACGGCGGGCCGAAGCTGATGGGCAGCGTGATCTACGCCCGAAGCTGCCACGGCTACGCGGTGAACGAAACCCAGAAGCCAGAGGACATCGTGGCCCCGCTGCTGCAGTACAGCGTGCCGCCCGGTGGGCTGGTGGTGGACTGCTTCGCCGGCAGCGGCACCACGGGCGCCGTAGCTCGCAAGACTGGGCGCCGGGCGATCTTGATTGAGAAGCGCGAGTCACAGTGCCAGGCCATCGCTGCGAGGCTGGCGCAGGGTGACTTGTTGACGGCTAACACCACCGATGACCGGCCTTCGGTCCGGTCGATTTAAGAGTTGGGCTGATGCCCGGGAAAGAACCATGATGGACGTAAAAGACAAACTTGGCTGCCTCAGGATTGACGTAAAAGACAAACCCGGCTGCCTCAGCAAAGAGCTGATGCGCAAATACTTTGAAGGCGCCATCACACAGACCGCCGTGCTGAAAGCAACCACCCCACTCGGCACGATCACAGTGAACGGCGAATTCAGCCACTACGCCGACAGCAACACCGACACGATGTGGCTCGGTTTTGCGCTCGGCATGCGTTGCTGCGAGCGAATCGCAAAGGCTGGCGACGGAGAGCGACAGCAGCCCAACACAAATTCGGGAACCGACCCCGTCGCATAACGCGGGAGACCATGATGCAAGTCCTTGATCCACAAGCCCCTGCGACCGTTACGCACGACACCGGCCCGGTGTTATGCGACAGGCCGAAGCGCCTGCAGGACCTGGTGGCCGATCCCGTCGCGGTGCGCCACTACAGCCGGCGCACCCGCGAGGCGTACTGGCACTGGATCAAGCGCTTCATCCTCTGGTCCGGCAAGCGCCACCCGCGCGACATGGGCCAGATCGAGGTCGGGCAATTCCTCACCTGGCTGGCCAGCGACCAGAAGGTGTCGGCCAGCACCCAGCGCCAGGCCCTGGCCGCGGTGCTGTTCCTGTACCAGAAGGTCCTGAACATCGACATCGGCTGGGTCGAGGGCATCGTGCGCGCCAAGCAGTCCCAGCGCCTGCCGGTGGTCATGACCATGGACGAGACCAAGGCGGTGCTGGCCAACACCAGCGGCACGCCTGGCCTGTTCCTGCGGCTGCTGTACGGCACCGGCCTGCGCCTCATGGAGGGCCTGAACCTGCGCATCAAGGACGTGGACCTGGAACAGCGCCAGATCATCGTTCGCGCTGGCAAGGGCAACAAGGACCGCGTGACCATGCTGCCGGCACGCCTGGTCGAGCCCATGCGCCGGCTGATCGACGAGCGCAGACGCTGGCACCACGTCGACCTGGCCACCGGACACGCCAGTGTGGATCTGCCGTTCGCCATGGCGCGCAAGTACCCCAACGCCGGCAGCGAGTGGGCCTGGCAGTACGTCTTCGCCACGCCGGACTACCACACCAACCCAGAGACCGGGGAGCTGCGCCGCCATCACCTGTTCGACTGGACCATCCAGCGGCACATGAAGGATGCCGTGCGAGCTGCCGGCGTCAACAAGCCGGCCACGCCCCACACGCTGCGCCATTGCTTTGCCACCCACCTGCTGCAGGGCGGCACCGACATCAGGACCATTCAGGAACTGCTGGGGCACTCCGACGTGGAGACCACCATGATCTATACCCACGTGGTCGGCCAGACCGCTGGGCGCGGGGCTGTGAGCCCGCTGGACAGGATGTGACCATGACACCAGAAGACTTCGACCACGCCCTGCAGCAGCGCAACAACCTGATCGGCAAGCTGGTCGCTCAGGAATTTGTGCGGACCGTGCAACCCTACATTGACAGCCTGGCGGCCGCCATCATTGCCGCACGTCAGATGATGAGCCGGCGCGTGGGATACGGCCGGGACAAGCTGTACCGCCACCCCAAGCGCAGGGCGCTTCGCAAGTGACCATGACCACCCGCCCAGACCTGACCGACGCCGAGGTCGACGAGATCTGCGCCGGCCTGACGCAGAACGCGGCCAAATGCCGCTACCTGCGCAGCCTGGGCCTGCGGGTCGAGCGCCGTTGGAGCGACCCCGACGACGACTTCGCGCTGTGGATGGCCCGCCGATGACGTTGCTCGACGACCAGGACGCACCCTGCACGTCGCTGCCCTCCCGCCGGGAGG
>CAYZRV010000045.1:0-2555 GCA_964480885.1 uncultured Aquiluna sp.
CGACGGTTGCCACAGGTACTGGCCATCGGTGGCTTTGTACTTGCGCAGCGTGGCTAGCGTGATCTTGGCCGACAGCCAGGTGGCGTTGCGGCGGTAGCGGGCACGCAGGCTGTACACCAGGTCGTACATGACGTCCAGGCTGGTCGGCATGGCGGCGGCCTGGCCGCTGGCCACGTACTGCAGCGTGCCGAAGTCACGGCTGGCATCAGCGGTGGCCACCGGGGCCGGGCCGGCCAGGAAACCGGTCGGGCGGTTGTTGCCGTTGCCAGAGAAGAACGCAGCGCCTTCGCCCTGAGCAATGGCTTCGCCGGCGCTGTCGATCAGCCAGCCTTCCACGTCGAAGAACAGGTCATCCAGCGACTCCTCCGAAGCCTGGGGCTTGGCGCTGGCCATGCCGAAGGTCGGCGCCACTTCGGCGAGGTCGGGCGTGTTCGTCTGGCTGCGGGTGCCAGCTTCGCCCACCCACTCGAAGGCGGCGCCGTTGATGTCAAACAGCTCCTTGTAGTCCGGCGTGCTCACCGTGCGCACGGTGGCCAGCTGACGCATGGGGGAGATGTCCACCGACAGGCGGGCAATCTGCCGCTCGATCTGCTCGGGAAGCGCGAAGCCACCGGCCGAGCCAGTGCTGGTCACGGTCTGGGCAGCACGGGTCTCCCAGCCTTCGTCGTCACCTTGGCTCGAGCGCTGCACCTTCTTCAGCTCTTTGGCACGCAGCTGCAGGTTCGCACGGGTCTCGTGGTCGGTCGGGTTGCGCATCCAGTTCAGGAACGCGCCCTTGTACGCCTCGGCCTCGGGGCTCTGGCGATCGTCGCGATCGCCGCCACCCAGACCTGGGCGCGACAGCTTGGTCTGCAGCTTCTCCAGGTCGCTCTTGATGCCCTGCAGCTTCTCGATTTCGGTGTCGATCTTGGCCAGCTTGGCATCCAGCTCGGCCGTGCCCTTGCCGGCCTTCATGGCGTCCAGGCGGGCATCGTTGGTGCTCTTGTACTCGGAGAAGGCGGTGTTGATCTTGTCGATCGCATCGGCGATGGACTTGACCGAGGGTTCCTCGCGCTTTTCGTAGGGGCCGAATGCGGCCGCTTTGGCCTGGAAGGCGGCGAAGTGGACGCCCATGGATGCCAGGGCGATGAGGGAGCGTTTCATGATGGGGTTCCTTTCGATGTTCAGGACTGGGAAATGGACTTGATGGACTGGAGCAGGCGGTCTGCCGCCTTGAGTGCCGCAGCCACTTCCTGAGCGTCCCGCTCGTCGGTGGCGATGCGTTTGGCCTTGGCCACGAAGGCCTTGGCCTCGCTGTCGGAGAACCCGGCATCCCGCAGGGCGCGCTCCAGCTGGCGAACGGTGGTGAGGCTGTCGACGTCGGCAGCCTTGACATTGGTGATGCGCGATGACCGGTTGGCAGGGAACGTGACCAGCGAGACCTCCCACAGGTCGACCTCGGTCAGGGTGCGCACATCGGTGTCGCGGTCATAGGTCCACTGCTTGCTCATGAAGCCGATGGACAGACCGTTCAGGGCGCCCATCTTCAGCAGCGCCCGGGCGTCCTTGCCGCGGGTTGTCTCGATGGCGATCTGGCCCTTGAGGCGCAGGCCTTTTTCATCCTCGACCATTTCGGTCCAGACGCCCACCGGCTCGGAGCTGTCGTGCTGCCACAGCATGGCCGGCAGGGTGCCGGCGGCCTTGTGCTCTTCCAGGCTTTTCATGAAGGCGCCCGGGGCAATGATGTCGTCATAGGCGTCGCGGACGCCGAACACGGACCCATAACCCTCGACGGTGCCGTCTTCGCCTGCGGCCTTGATCTGCAGCGCGAACGAGCGCGTTTGACGCTGCCCACCAGCGTCCTTGAGCTCAAGCGTCTGTGGGAGGGGTGGCTGTCGTTTCATCATCACTTCCTTTGTCACTCTGGCGGCTCATGTTGAGCGGTGTGAGCGGTTCATCCAGGCCTGGCAATGGGGCCATGCCTTCCTCGTCGCGGATTTCGTTGCGGGTGTAGATGCCCATCTCCGCCATGGTTCGGGCCCACATCGCGCGGTCTTTGAGCGAGCCGGCCGTCATGTACCGGGTGTCAAACTGGGCGAACAGCGGACCGCTGCCATCCAGCAGCATCTCGTCCAGACGCTGGTACCAGGCCGCGTGCCATGGCGCCAGTGTGTGCACCCGGTGCGCAGCAAAGAACGCTTCGGCGCTGGCAAACGTGGCCGACTTGTCGTTGTGGCCAACGATGATGGGGAAAACCCCGTAGGCACGGCAGATTTCTTCCACCTGCATGCGCCTGGTCTCCAGGTGCTGGGCATCAACGCCGGTCATGGTGGTCGAGTACCACTTGGCACTGCGATCCAGAATCAGCGGGTCACCGGTGCCATGACGGCCAATCTTTTTCTTGATCCAGGAGGACAGGCGCTCCTGCTGCTCGCCTGTCAAGGGACCCTCAACGCTGTACACGCCAGGGGCGTTCAGGGCGTTGTTGTGGACCTTTTCCTGGCTGCGCTCGGTGGCGATGGCCAGACCGACAGCGCTGCGGGCCAAGGCAACGGCGTTCAGGTGCTTGGTCCAGT
>CAYZRV010000046.1:0-2541 GCA_964480885.1 uncultured Aquiluna sp.
GGCATACTACACCATGCTTATTCGTCAGCTTTAAGCATAGTAAGGCAAAAAGGAGGCCACGTTGACCGACTGGCAAGACATCGCAACCGCCCCGCGCGACGGCACGCACATTCAGGCAGAAATACCGGGGCACGGCTCTGACAACGTGATCTTCTGGCTCAACGACCTGCTCGACGACGACGGGCGCGATTGTGGCGGGTGGGCCTTCGCCAATGAGCTTCAGGAGCCGCCCGCGTGCTGGACGGATGGCGTGTGTTGGAAGGTCAACGAAGACGGCGAGGCTTCGGCCCAGCCGACGCGCTGGAAGCCAGTTCAATAAGGAGGGACCGATGCGACCGCACTGGGACAATCAATTTCGCGAGACGACCACCGAGAAGAACCAGCGGTTACGAGCCAAGCGAATGAAGTGCAAGCACTGCGGTGGGCTGATCTCCGTTCGCAACCCGCGAGGCGACTGCGATCACCTGTACTGGCCGGACAATCTGACGGCTGAGGCAAAGGCAGCTAACAAACTAAAATAGGAGGAACTGATGCAGTGTGCGGGCTGTAAATTTTGGGACGCGGAAAACCGATGGGGCCAAGAGAAGGACAAGGCGCGCTGTCGGTACAATGCCCCGACGTGGCAGATCGGCACGGGAAACGAAACGGCCTCCTGGCCGTCAACGTATCGTCACGACTGGTGCGGGCGGTTTGAGCCGCGCCCGAACAAATAGGAGAGCTAGATGGGCGATTGGCTATTACGGAAAGATGCGCCGATGCCGCGCCAAACATGGCGGCCGTTCTCTGACGACGTGATGGTCGAAGTCGCCAATGAGGACGGCGCAACGCTAGTGGCCCGCGCTGGCGACCTCTGGTGGGGTTATGCGACGGTGCTGGGTGGAACGGCCAATGGGGTAATTGTTCGCGCGCGTGAGCATCATGGCGACAGCGGACTAAGCAAGAAAAGCCAGATGAGCGCCGAACGCATCATCTACACAGACGAAGACGTTGATCAGATCGTCGCCAGCAAGGACGACCGGATCGCCGAATTAGAGGCTCACGTCCGCCGCTCTATCGCCTGTATCGAATCAATGCAGCCCTACGTCATGTGGGACGGTGTGGACGGCGAGGACGAGCAGGCCAAAGTCGAGACGACGCTTGCCATGCTGCGCGGGGCGGTGAAGGGCTAAGGAGCGTCCCCCCTCCGAACTTATTGTGTAACTATTGCGCACCGTCTCATCGCAACTACCCCGCGCGTTCCCTACGTGTTCTGAACCTAGAAGGCTCAGAAGGTGCTGTCTAAGTGTTGGATTTGTTGACTTTTTCATGGTGCTGCCGGTGAGGATTGAACTCACGGCCTCTCCCTTACCAAGAGCGAGGCTATCGCTTATCTTTACCCGATTTTTTGTTTGAAATCAACGGCGTTGCATTGGGGCGTTGATCACTCAATTCGCCGTTGTGCAGATATTGCGCAGAACGTTCTAGCAATGGCGATGCAACCTTCCGCATCATTGCATGTACAGCCTTCTTTTCGAGGTGCTTATACCTCATAACCGCGCCAATCGACTTCCACCCCCCGGCGTCCTGCAATGCCGCCAAGCTGTTGCCTTGTGCAAGGAAGCGCGCCGCAAACGTGTGGCGTCCGATCTTGTGTGGCGACAGAAATTCTTCGGGTGGGATGCCAGCGCGCTTCGATGCCCGGTGCAAGGTCTTATAAAGCGTCCACCGGCTCTTGATCCGAAACAGCCGCTCCTCCGGGTCGCGGTCCTCAACCAGCACGAGCAGCATGTCGTTGACCTGCTCGGGGAACGCGACGACGTGATCTTCGTCGTTCTTGCGGTCGACAAGTTCGACAGTCGCGGATTTAGGGTCGTAGTGCTTGACCTTGATGTTGACTACCTCGGTCGCGCGTGCGCCCGTCATCGTCATGAACACGAGTGCGCAAATGTCCTCGTACCACCGCAACTCGCGGACAACCTTGCGAAGCACGTTGTCGTTGCGGTCGTACCGCGTCTCGCGTCGCTCAATTTCCGGCTTAACGAAAGTGCGAGGCGGTGCCATTTTCAATTCGACGGCAAGGTTCCAAATTGCCTGCATCGGCCCGTATACTTGCCGAACCAGGGTCGACGGCTTACGGCCTGGATAGTGTTCATCGCAGAATGTTGTCAGGTCGGCGTCTTCGATGTCTGCAAGGCGCTTGTGTGCGAATTTGTCCAGCAGCGGGTCGATGAAGCGCCGTTCGCGCTCCCCCCGCTTCTGTGCGTACTCCATCACCGCGTGGGCAAAGGTGATTCCGCCAGTGGTCCCGTGTAGAGCCTGCTGCCGCCTTAGTTCGTTTTCTCGGGCAAGGATTGCTTCGGCGACCTTCCGGTCGCGAGTTCGTGTGCCCTCTCGAACAGGCTTTTTGGTGTACGGGCAGACGCCCGTGACTTGGTACGACCAGCCCTTGGTACCGTCCTTGAGACGGTAATATCTTTTGACGATGCGGAGCATGTGAAAGCCTTTGCAATGAACGCCGGAACGTTGTCGGCAAGCATCCGCAACTGGTGGCCGTGCCCAACG
>CAYZRV010000047.1:0-2540 GCA_964480885.1 uncultured Aquiluna sp.
GAAGAGTCTCCAGAAGTGTGCTTTGCAAGCTCTGCGAGAAGAATTTTATTTCCAGGAGCCTCGCTCGGATTACCGGGTTTTTTAGCGTCACCAAAGTACCTTATGTAGCCCAGGTCTGGCTCAAAATTATCGTGCCAAGGATTCCATTCTGAGCCTCGAGAGTGGGGCGAACTAGAAATCACAATGGCTGGGAAGGCGAAATCCGAATTTCGCGTTTTTGGTGGGGCAATTTGTGAAATGCCCTTTTCCAATAGGACAAGGGGGCTACCGGGATTAGAGGTTCGGTTAAAGAAATTCGGCAACCCATCAACAAATTGCTTTGAGCCATCGCGTTCATAGGGGTACCGATATATTTCCCCAGACCTGAATGAAGTCATACATCGATGCTATATCCCATTCACACAATGTCCTTGGACGCATGTAACGTATGATTTATGAGCTTTGAAGCAGCCGTAGCTAAGATCCATGAAGAGATGAGGCTTAGAGACTGGGATCAATTTCATAGTCCCGAAAACTTATCAAAGAGCATTTCCATTGAAGCAGCAGAGCTGCTGGAGTGCTTCCAGTGGAACGGAAATCCAGATATCTCCCGTGTGCAAGAAGAGCTGGCAGACGTAATGACCTACTGCCTATTACTTGCCGATAAATATGGTCTTGACCCCGTAGCGATTGTCCTAGAGAAATTAGAAAAAACAAAGGAAAAGTACCCTGTCGAAAAGGCAAGGGGAAAAAGCGAAAAGTATGACCGGCTTTAGAGTTGAAAAACTGACTTTCGAAAGTAAATCCGTAGAGCTCTGGAGCCGAACTGATGGCAGAAATAACAACTGGCCTGTCGTTTACACAATTAACAATGACAATGAAATTTACATTGGAGAAACTCTGAACGCTGCCGGAAGGCTGGGTCAGCATCTTGTTGTCTCCGAGCGTAAACATCTTCAAAAAGTCCAAATTATCAAGAATGAGATGTTCAATAAATCCGTTTGCCTCGATCTTGAGTCACATCTAATTAGATACTTTGCAGCAGATGGAAAGTTCAAAGTCCTAAACGGAAACCTTGGAATTACTGAGGCCAACTACTACGAGCGGGAAAAGTATCGCCAGAGCTTTCAAGAACTATTTGACATTCTTTTAAAAGAGGGTTATCTCACTAGGTCGGTGCCAGAAATAGTCAACAGCGACTTATTCAAGTACTCGCCATTCAAGGCTCTCAACGAAGACCAAGCAATTGCACTTACTGGGATTCTCGATAGATTCTTTGGCGATCTGGCTGAGTCACGAGATGACGAATTGGTAATTCGCGGTGAACCAGGGACTGGAAAGACTATCGTTGCGATTTATCTAATCAAGTTACTGAAAGACATAGGAAGGTTTCTTCCTGACGATGTGAAGTCACAGGATTCGGTTTTCTCCGATTACTTCACTGAGTTCAATAGGTCCTTGATCACAAAGCTCAACATTGGCCTCGTGATCCCCCAGCAGTCGCTCAGAAAGACGGTTCAAAGGGTTTTTGCCTCTACCCCAGGACTAGATAAATCAAAGGTAATGAGTCCATTTGATCTAGGGCTATCCAAGGAGGTCTTTGATTTACTGATCGTTGATGAGACCCACAGATTGGGTCAGCGAGCGAATCAGTCATCTGCTATTCAGAACAAGCAATTCAAGCAAATTAACGAGGATCTGTTTGGCCAAGATGACATCAAGTGGACACAGCTTGACTGGGTTAGAAAGAAGAGCAAGAAGCGAATTTTGCTCGTTGATGCCGCTCAGTCAGTTAGGCCTGCTGATCTGCCAGCAGAGACGATGGCCAAAATCGTGGACTCGGCTGAGAAGAAGGATGCGCTCTTTCTGCTCTCGTCTCAAATGCGAGTCCAAGGTGGCGAGGACTATATCGACTGGGCCTCCGACCTCTTCTCTGAGGCTCCAAGAAAATACGCATCAAGTGCAAAATATGACCTGCGATTCTTTGAAAATTTCAAAGATTTGAAAGCTGAAGTAGAAAAGCGCAATCGCGAAGGTGGGCTTTCTCGACTACTTGCTGGATTTGCTTGGCCATGGAATAGCAAAGACGATAAATCCAAGTTTGATATTGAGATTGACGGTATCAAGCTCTTTTGGAACAGAACCGTAGTCGACTGGATAAATTCAAAAACTTCTCACGAAGAAGTAGGAAGTATTCACACAATTCAGGGATACGACCTCAACTATGCAGGAGTAATTATCGGTTCAGACCTCGGGTATGACGAGTCGGTTGGAAATGTGATTTTCAAAAGGGAGAACTATTTTGATGTTAAAGGTCGGGAAAACAATCCAAAGCTTGGAAAGACCTATTCCGATGAAGAAATTCGGCAATACGTCATCAACATATACAGGGTTCTCCTAACTCGTGGCATCAAGGGAACTTACGTCTACGTCGTTGATGAGGCTTTGCGTAAGCATTTGAGGAATTTCTTCTAACTACCTAATTGCCCTGGACATCCAGCCAAACAAGATGCCAAAGACAAGACCTAAGCCTGCTATTACTGGGAGAAAGGTGATTAGCC
>CAYZRV010000048.1:0-2533 GCA_964480885.1 uncultured Aquiluna sp.
ATCAGGTGTCTCGACCTCGCCTGCCTGCCACTTGCGCCCAATAGCCTCAAGCGCGGCATGTACGACGTTCCCGAGCGCCATCGGTTGAGTGGTTTCGGCTCCCACCTTGTCGAGATAATAAAACTTGTAAGCTTGGCGGCAGTTTTCCCAACGATTGATTCGACTGAAAGACAGATTCATTTTTTCCCCTTGTTTGATTGTACTGCATAGGACGGGGCCTCAAGGCCGCCCCGTCAAAGCCTTTTGAAAACTACAGCCCAACAAAGCAAAGAGCCGAAGGATGCGGCATAATGTATCGCCGAACACTTTCTGACTTAATGCTTGCAACAACTTGCTTAGCCTCTTCGGCTGTATCAAAACCACCACAGTTGTTGACGTCTGTGTTGCAACCAAGATGGCCGACTTTGATGTAGAAGCGACCGTTCCGGTCATCACGAAAAACAGCACAATCCACTTCACGGCAAGGCATGTTGTTGCAGAAGGTGTTGGTGTTGGAAAACATTGTGAAACCCCTTGTTGGCAGGGTCGGTTGATTCCGACGACCTGATGAATTGATTATACACCCAAAAAACGCTGTGTCAACATGGAATCGACAAAAAAAGAAACATTAGTTTTTTCAGTAACTTAAAAGACGAAACCCCCGACTCTGGGGAGAATCGAGGGCCTCGCGAGGCTCCAGACAAGGGGGGCAAGCCAGAGCCTACATCTTGTTTCTACGCCTATGCCCCGAGGCGTTCAAGCTTAACGTGAGGCGATTTCATGCCTCAAGACCTCAGCCCATTGCTCAGTCTTTGCTTTAAATCGTTCTTTCGTCGGGTCGGCAATGTCGGCGAGCGCCGTCGAGAGGTACCATTCGAGGCTTTTGGCTGAAAGCTCAGATAAGGGCTTTCCTTTGTTCTTACCGAAAGGCACGACGGGCCCACCGACAGCGTCTTGTGAGTCAACGGGGTGCGACTCAATAGGTGCCGACGTCACCGGCTGGGGTCTCACCTGGCCTTGAGCCGGAGCCGAGGCCGCGTTGCCGTCGTCATCCTCCTCAGCAGCCACGCCAGCCAAAGCGGCCAGCCCATATCGTCGACCATAGGTGATGGCCGAGCCGTAGGCTTGCGCTGTCTTCTGGGCTACCGGAAGCCAGCATCGGTCGGAAATCCACTCACCGGATGAATGGAGAAGGGTGGTCGATACTGCCACACCGTTGGGGTCATTCTCGACCCGCTGAACGATGGCGATTTCGTTCTTATTCAGGGCCGCTCGGCAGGCGTCGAAGACTGCCGAAAGGTCGGCATACCGGCTCTTGAAGTGAGGATTGATGCTGGCCTTAATGGCCCCTGACATTTCGGATTGAGCCTTAGCTAACGCCTTGGCAAGCTCTGCGATTTTCTCGGATTGATTCGAATTCATTTCGTTTCCCCTTGTTTGTACTTTGCCGCGGTCTCGCCCACGGTGCGCTTTGCTGCTTCGATGGCATCTATCATTTTATAGACGTCCATCAAATCCATGTAAGAGCTTAAAAACTGAGCTGTTGATTTAAGGGCCTCGAGGTGCTCCATCATGCCCAGCATCACGACTCTATTCAGGTCTGGGTTACTCATACTCGCTCCGCCCTTCTGTCGTAATTGAACTCGCAGGCATGACAGAACGGCTCGTCGCCTGAGATTTGAACCGCTCGATGCCCACAGGTGGCACACCACCTCAAGGCATCAACACCCGCCTGGTATTCGGCAACCTCACGAGCCGATGAATCAATCGCATCGTGCAGTTTCTGCATGAGTCGTCCCAACTCTGAGTCGCTGCCAGCTTGACGGCGAATGGAACTCGACAGCGAAAGGGCCTCGAACAAAACGTCAGCCAACGCCTCTACGTCATAATCCGTATTCATGATTTCCCCTTGTTTAGTGCTTCGACGTCTTGTATACACACAACAAAACGCGGTGTCAACAAAACAAACAAGGGGCCATTATGAAAGAGTTCGACGAGCTAGACATCTCGTTACGCGAAACCAAGGCGCATAAGCTTACGCAGCGGGCTGATTTACGCGAGCGTGTTGTTAGAGCTATGCGGCAAAATCCTGACATGACGATGACGGAGATTCAGAAGCGGTTCGGGATTTCTCATAGTCTTTTGAAAGCGCTAATATCCGAGGCGAACAGCTCGGAGGTTTCTTGAGAACTATTACGAAAGAACAAGCCATAGCCTTGGACGCGGCCAACACCTGGCTTCGTAACCGAGAGGAATGGGAAGCAGGCCATCGCATCGGTCTTTATCGAGGCTTTATCGTCGGATTTGCTTTGGCCTGCTTTGCTTGGCTTACGTGGGGTCTTTTGTGACACCAGAGGAACGTGCGCAGGCTGTATTGAGATGGGAGGAGTGGCGACGCGCACTTTATGAAGAGCGGGCCGCAATTCAGGAACACCTAAGCAAGTTGCCAAGACAAGAAGCCGAACGCCTGGCATTCGAGGCCTACAAGCCCCAGCCACGGGCGACGCAGGGCACATTCAATCTATGAAGCCACCCACCGAACATCAGCGGCATG
>CAYZRV010000049.1:0-2532 GCA_964480885.1 uncultured Aquiluna sp.
GTAACTCGGTAGCCATCGGGCAACATGTCAACGCCTTTGGCTGCGGGCACATCGAGCAACACACCACGTGCAACAATCGGTGGAATTGTTTCAGCACCGGTTTTCAGCCAACCCCTGTCACCCAGGTGTTTGTTCGCCTCGAAGTTATTCCAGATTTTGCCGTTCAAACCAAAGTGGTTAAGCGCATCAATGTGAGTACCCGTGTGGGAATACATGGAGAACGCGGTACCCGTGTAACTTACATGGTCATTCTGCTCACTTCCCACCGACAAGGGATCATCGACCCGGGTGCCATTGGGCGTGTGGGTCATCCAGATTTGATAGCGAGGGTCGCCAGCCGCATGCCAACCAGGCATCCCAATGAAATAATCGACCGACAAATCATAAACCTTGCGTGTATCAACCCGGGCCATCACTTCCTGTTGGGACTGTGCAGTCATCAAATTAAGGCGACCAATTTCATCATTGGGTCCCCACGGGCTGGTGCCGACCACGGGGCGGGTACCCTCCACTTTGGGCAAAGCCACATGCTGATGTCCGCCCCCCGCCTGCACCGCATTCATCATCAACGCAAAGCCACTGAACATTAAAAACCTCTTCATGCTGTACCACCTATCGATTTTCCATTGGAGACCCAATACACCCCAACTGCGATCAGCGCTGCACCCGCCCAAACCCACAGAGAGGGTGTTTCATTAAAAAACAAAATACCAATCAACAAGGAACACAGCGCGATGACGTACCCCAACTGCCCCACGAATACGGGCGTTGTACGTCGCTGCAACTCGAAGCTGATCAAATAGAAAAAGCCCGACACCACAGCGATGCTCATAACAGTGAACAAGGCTTGTGTGGGCAAACCCACGGGTTGGGTCACTGCATAGACCGGCAGAAGCAGTGCCCACTGGGAGGTGAGTAAACCGGCAGCCATTTGAAGTGGCTTGCCATTGGTGGGCCACGCCCGTGTTCGATAAACATTGCCAGCAGCCAGCAAAAGCGGTGAGGCACAAGCCAGCAGCACCCAAACAAACATATCGGGACTGGGCAAACTGTTTTTGGGCAACAAAATGGCAAGAACACCTGCAAAACCCAACACCAAGCCAATCCCGCTTGAGAAGTTTGCTTTGCCCCGAAATAGAAGCAGCACAATTGCAAAAGTGAGCAAGGGTGAAAGCGAGGCCACCACCCCAACCAGCCCGGAAGGAATGTAGTTCAACACCCAATAAGTGATCAGGTAAGGGCCGGTAAATCCCATCAAACCTGCCAGGGTGTAGTACTGCACATGGTCTTTTTTCAACTTAGGCACCTGGCCTGTCCACATGGCAGCCGGCAAAACAATCAACACGCTGCCCGAAATTTGCCAGAAGAGTAGCTCAATACCATCCACACCGGCTTGCGTGGCTAGCTTGCCCAATGCGTAGGTCAGGGAGATCAAAAGGCCACAGGCCAGCAACAACAACACGTTCATTCGTACACAACCTTTCAGGCAAACTGCTTTTACATTCACCCTGGCAGTGTATTTGCAATCGCGAAATTGATAATCTAGGCAATCAGCAACTTATTGTTTCCTGTGGAGCAACAATCGTGAATGAACTGGTCGATTTGCGTGTTTTTGTTGAAGTGGCGAAACGGCTCAGTTTCACAGAGGCAGCAACAAGCCTGGGAATCAATAAGTCGGCGGCCAGCAAGGCAGTTTCAAGAATTGAAGAGCGACTTGGCGTGAAGTTGATTCAACGTTCAACCCGAAAGCTCAGCCTGACGGAGGAAGGAAGCAGACTGTTCGACAAATCGAGTACCGCCTTCTCAAGCATCTCGGAGGCTGAGCAGGAAATAACCAGCAATCAGCAACAGCTCAAAGGAAAACTGCGCATTGCAGCGCCGATGTCTTACGGCTTGACTTGCCTGGTCAAGAAAATTCCAGAGTTCATGAACAAGCATCCCAAACTCACAGTAGAGCTTCACCTTGAAGACAAAATATCGGAAATCATCGGGGAAGGTTTTGATATTGCTATTCGAATTGCAGAACTGAAAGACTCTGGCCTGGTGGCCAGAAAGTTGGGGGAAATTGAGCACCTCACTGTGGCGTCCAGTGCCTACCTGAAACAATATGGTGTACCCAATCACCCATCAGAACTGGGTGTGCACAAATGCCTGATCTACACCTATCGCAGCGCGCCGAGGCAATGGGTTTATTTCGATGCAGAAGGCCAGGAGCTCAGCGTAAACGTCCAAGGAACTTTCGAGACCAACAACAGCCTCGCCATTCGGGAATGCTTGCTTAAAGGTTTGGGCGTGGCCTTGATTCCTGCTTTTGTAGTTGAGGAAGACATTCAGGCAGGAAGACTTGAGGTGATATTGCAAGACTTCAGCGGCTTTAGACGAAATTTATATGCGGTGATACCCGATAGAAAACACATCAACTCCAAGGCACGGGCGTTTATTGATTTCCTCAAAGAAAAAGGTTAAGCCTCGACGGAGACTTAACCTTTCCCTGATATCACACTTCAATAAGGCCGAATATTTACGGCTTGT
>CAYZRV010000050.1:0-2476 GCA_964480885.1 uncultured Aquiluna sp.
CCTCTCCGCTTCACCCGAACTCGTCATTTGCTTTATCCCGAGCGAGGCACTGATCTCCACAGCCATCGAAGCCGACCCAGCGCTGATGGACTACGCCTTTAGTAAGAAGGTGGCACTCGCCTCGCCCGTGACGCTCTGGAGCGTGCTCAAGACAGTGGCGTTCTCGTGGCAACAGGATGTGCTGACCGAAGACGCCGCAAAGCTTTTTGATGTCGGCCGCGAACTTCTCCAGCGCCTCGGCGGAATGGCCAAGCACATCGAAACCCTGGGGCGCTCAATCTCCAGCACCGTCAAGGGCTACAACTCGTTCGTTGGTTCACTGGAGACTCGCGTGTTCCCGAGCGCCAGAAAGCTCAACGAACTGGGAACCGCAGCGGATTTGCCCACAGAGCTGGAAGGCGTCGACCAGATGCCCCGCGAGCTCTCCGCCCCGGAACTACTCGAGGGATCGACTAAGGAACTAAAGGACTAGTCGTCCAGCCACTTGCTGGCTTGGTGGTCTGCCGATACTCGGCGAATGGTTCCTGAGCGTGCCCGCAGCACGATGCTTTCGGTGCTGATGATCGGTCCATCACGGCGAACACCACGAACCAGTTCGCCATCGGTCACTCCCGTTGCCACAAAGAACGTGTTGTCACTGGAGACCAAGTCGTCGACGCCATAGATGTGGTCAAAACGAAGCCCGGCATCGAGGCCGCGTTGCCTCTCTTCGTCGCTCGTTGGTGACAAACGGCCCTGCATGAAGCCACCGAGAGCCTTCACCGCACAAGCTGTGGCAACACCTTCGGGGCTGCCCCCGATACCCACACACATATCAATGCGGGTGTCGTGACGGGCGGCGTTGATTCCGCTTGCCACGTCGCCATCGAGAATGAGACGCGTTCCAGCGCCAGCTGCGCGAATATCCGCGATGAGCTGCTCATGGCGGGGGCGGTCAAGAACGGCGATTCGGATGTCCTCGACAGCCTTGTTCTTGGCCTTCGCCAACGCTCTAATGTTCTCGCCGATTGGGCGAGAAATATCGACAACCCCGATCGCTTCGTGAGAGGCCACAATCTTTTCCATATAGAAGACGCTCGAAGCATCGAGCATGCTGCCTCGCTCAGACACGGCAATCATCGAAATGGCGTGTGAACGGCCGGCTGCCGTCAGCGAGGTGCCATCAATCGGGTCAACCGCGATGTCACACAGTGGTCCGTTACCCGTGCCCACAACTTCGCCGTTGAAGAGCATCGGAGCATCGTCTTTTTCGCCTTCGCCGATAACGACGAGTCCCGAAAAGTTGACGGTCGAGAGAAACTTCCGCATCGCGTCAACAGCAGCCTTATCAGCTGCATTTTTGTCACCTCGCCCGATCCAGGGTGTTGCACGAATCGCGGCGGCTTCGGTGGCCCGAACCAACTCCATGGCCAAGTTCCGGTCCGGGTGCTGGAAGAGTTCAGCAGCTTCAACCTCGGACATCTAGGGGCCCTCTTCTCGCTCGAACGAGTAATTCTGACCCCAGCCTAGCGCCGGGAAGCCTCCTGAACACTCTTCAAGATAAGCTGGCCCCACACCGCTTTCCCTCGGATTTGGAGCTGAAATGCCCGTAGCAACACCGGATCAGTACGCACAGATGATTGACACGGCGAAGGCTAAAGGCTTCGCGTTCCCCGCGATCAACATCTCCTCGTCATCGACAATCAACGCCGTTCTGCAGGGCCTCACCGAGGCAGGCTCAGATGGCATCATCCAGGTCAGCACCGGAGGTGCTGACTTCTTTGCCGGCCAGAGCGTCAAGGCCAGGGCCTCCGGCGCACTCGCGATGGCGGCATTTACGACCGAGGTGGCGAAGAACTATCCGATTACGGTGGCACTCCACACTGACCACTGCCCGAAGGACGCCCTCGATGGGTTCGTGATGCCCCTTATTGCAGCCAGCGAAGAAGCAGTCAAGGGTGGGGGCAACCCCATCTTCCAGTCCCACATGTGGGACGGCTCTGCGGTGCCGCTGAAGGAAAACCTCGACATCGCCAAAGACCTTCTGCCCCGCATGAAGGCCATCCACTCGATCCTCGAAGTTGAGATTGGCGTGGTTGGCGGCGAAGAAGATGGCGTCAGCCACGACATCAACGACAGCCTCTACACAACCCTGGAAGATGCCATTGCCACAGTCGAAGCATTGGGCCTTGGCGAACAGGGCCGATATATGGCAGCACTGACCTTCGGTAACGTGCACGGCGTCTACAAGCCTGGCAACGTGAAGCTTCGGCCTGAACTACTGAAGGAAATCCAGGATGGTCTGCAAGCAAAGTTTGGAACAGGGCCTAAGCCCCTCGACCTCGTCTTCCACGGCGGTTCCGGAAGCACTGATGAAGAAATCGCTGAGGCTGTGCGCAACGGTGTCATCAAAATGAACATCGACACCGATACCCAGTACGCCTACACACGGTCAATCGCCGGCTACATGTTCCAGAACTATGACGGCGTGCTGCGC
>CAYZRV010000051.1:0-2372 GCA_964480885.1 uncultured Aquiluna sp.
TCCCACAGTGCCCAGGCAAAGGTGCCTCTTGGTTTCTTAGTTTCAACAGCGCTGTCGGTCATATTTCTCAGACTACTCCCGAAACCTAAAGTTTCAGGAAACTTTCGCCCCGCAAAAGCATTGGGAAGTTGGGCGGAGGATGTTACTCCTCCGCCCCAGTCGACTAGCCCTTGTCTTTACTGATCCTAAGGAGGGACAGCACAAAGCCGACTGTAATCCAGGCAGCAAGTACCCACCACTGCATGGATTGGTCTGCAAGCTCAAAGAAATTAATTCGTTTGATAAGTTCAAAACCTGCGCCAACAGGCATCAGCTGACCGACCAATCCCCAGCCTTCGGGGTAAAACTCGACCGGCAGTGCTACCCCATTCAGCGGATTCCCTAATAGGAAGAGTGTTGCTGCAGTGATGCCGAAGCCCGGCAGCCCAAGCGCAGAGTGCATGCCCACCAATGCGAATGCTATGGCAGCCATGACCGCGGCAATGGCAGTCGCATTCAGCGCATAGCTATTGGAGAAAACGCCAAAAACCCCTTGCAACAGTGCTGCAACAAGTAGACCAGCGACTGATGAGGAAATAATCAGAAGAGAGGTTTTTGCACTTCTCGACTTAAGGCGAAGTGCGGCCATCGCACCAAGTGAGATCCCGCCAATAACAATTGGCAGAGCGCTTGAGCCTAGAACCGCCCCCCTTGGATCTGAATCCGGCAGTGCAGCGACTTCCTGCACCTTCAGTTGTGGCAACATCTGACCCTGCTGTTGTGCAGACAATTGCATCAGTGACTGACCTAGTTCGCGAATTAATTGAGCAACACTTGGATTTGCAGCGCTTGCCACGATTACTTTCATCTCTTGACCGAAGACGATTGCTCCGTAAATATTCTTTTCTTCGATGGCTGCCAGCGCAGCAGCTTCGTCTGAAAACTGCGTAATGGAAAATGCATCGGGCTGCTTTGCATCCAGCTGTTCTGCAACCTGAGAGGTAACTTGCTCGGGTCCGACTATTCCAACCGGAAGATTTCGTGGCTCAGCGGAACCAGCGGGCCACAGAAAAAGTAGGACAAGTATTCCAATGACAGTAGCGTGCAATGTTGCCAGCGCACCTACGCTTCTTGTTTCATTCATTTCATGCTCCTTGATTATTAGTTGATTAGGAAAATCTGTAGCAACACCACGGCAAGATTGGTTACAAGTGCAATGTGGTGGTGTATTCCAACAGTCCTTATTGTTTGGGTAACGGCTTGAATCGGTGAGTCTTGATCCAGCCTTCTAATGGCAAAAACAACACTCGGGTTCTTTCCAATTAGAACGATGCCAGCCATCATGAGGATATAGAAAACTGGAATTGAGAGCGACTCTAAAGACCAGGATTGCTCGGCGGATTGCAGAATCAGCAAAGTGGTGCCGATCAGAATTACAACACCATTGCTCGGCGGCAGCAAAGGAGTGAGTCGTTTCAATGCCTCGTGTGTGAAACGGATGTCAGCCTCACTTACGGAGGCCCTAACGTCCTTGAAAATTATTGGCCAAACTCGCTTTTCAATCAGCGAGAGGCTGTAAAAGATAGAAAAGCCAAGGGTGAAAATTGCAACAATCCATAGTTCCATTCAAGACTCCTAGTAATTCAACGCATGATGAATTATAGGGGATTTATCCCACGGCTGTTGAATTAGTTAGACTAAAGCGTGGTAAAAAAAGCATCCCCAGGCAGGCGGCCAGCTTCAGAGGGCTCTTCCAGGGATGAAATCTTGCGGGTTGCTAAGTCGCTCTTTATGGCCCAAGGTTTTGCCAAGACTTCCCTTAGGGCCGTTGCGAGACTGGCAAAGGTAGACCCAAGCCTGATTTTGCATTTTTTCGGAGGCAAAGAGGGTCTATTTGCAGCAACAATCAATCCCCAGGCCACCGCGCAAACCATTTTTCAGGACCTAACGGATACTCCCAAGGAAGAGTGGCCGGATCTGCTGGCGCATCGAATCCTGAAGTTCTTATCGCCAGGGTTGTTTTTGGACACTCTGATTATCGTCCAGCGTGCTGCAGCCAGTGAACCAAAAACAGCGGCTTTGCTGGCCAAGCTTTATAGGGAGCAGTTCTTAGTTGAAATGAACAAGTTGGGCTTGGATAACTTTGAGGCTAGAGCCACCCTGCTCTCATCCGTCACAACCGGCATCACATTTACTAGCTATGTAGTCGGACTCGAGGGCTATAAGTCTGCCCCTGAGGCCACTAAGTTGGCCCTTCTCTCATCTGTAGTTCGGGGCATTCTGCTAGCTCCGATCGACTAATCAAATGGTTCTAATCTCAAACTTGAGTCTGATTCAATCAAGTTTGGGAATTTCTGCTTGACAAGCTGGTTGACATAAATAAACTTGAGCCT
>CAYZRV010000052.1:0-2352 GCA_964480885.1 uncultured Aquiluna sp.
TGAGTCAAAAGGGCCATTTCGGTTTCTTGAGACATTTAAATCCTCACAAGGTCTTTACGGTTAAACCGTTTCCGGCGTTTTAGATTTTACTGTGGCCGTGATAACTGCAGTAGATGTATCCCGTTCGATGGTTAAGAAGCCATAACAGAAGATATTGTAGTCAGCGCCGTTTTCATCTTTTTCGCTTTTAATCGGGGCAGAGATATCAAGATTCTTAAACAGATACTCTTTGCCGTTCTCGAAAACGCGCCACACATGCTCCATGCTCCCTCTGCCGGGCTGACCGCGCGATTTGTTGAAACGGATCTGATACTTGTTCATACAACCTCCGCTGCCGGAGCTGGACATGCGGCTGTCTGTGCCATTTGAACATTGAGGTTAAAGTGAACAAACTTGATGGGTTTGTCTGATGCGTGACGAGTGAACGAGTGAGCCAGCCACGCATTTGCAAACATCAACAAGCCGGGCTTCGGCTCAAAGTTAATCATCTTGCTAGCTACGGTTGCCAAGGACTGGTCGGTCTCTGGCAGGTCAATCATAGTCTTGCCAATTCGAGGGTCATGGAACACTACTCGGCTTGAATTTTCCGGAACCTCAAGAAAGTAGAAGCCCACAACTTGAGAACCATATCCATGCGTGTGCTGCTCCATTGAAGACTGCTTGTGATGTTCTTGCGTCCACATTTCGGTGAACTGAACAACCTTGTCGTGCATGAAGTAGCCCTGCTCGCTAAGGATGTTCCAAGCGGTAGCGCCCACAAACTCGGTAAAATTAGCAATACGCGGATCGTTATAAAAATTACCGCTCATCATCACAGGATAGATTTCATCTAGCTCTCGCTCTTTGCGTTGCTGGGCCAAGTATTCTTCTGATACCCCAACAACTGCATCCAAAAATTCCGGCTTCTGAATCAAATAAATTGGGCAAGGAAAGTGATAAGCAACCTCTAGTTGCGCACCTTGAACAACCTCTTTTACTTGCTCCGCTGCTTTGCAAACCTTTTTAGTTTTGCTCACTGAGCCACCTCGATCCATTGCCAAGCAAAGAAATCAAACTTGTAGTTGCCCTCGGGACGAACGGGCGTGTCCTTCCAATTGTTATCTGCACCACACCAGAACGTGAAGATGCGCTGAGTTAATTTTGTCTCATCCGGTGCGGGGCGTTGGATGGGCGGAACCATTGTGCAGGTGGCTTCGTCCAGTGTCCAAGCAGACCAGTTTTCAGCTTGTTCGCGGTTGTTGAATGCGGTGATAACAGCTTGCTGCTTGGCTGTCTTCTCAGCATCCGTCATGGGTCGCAGCGCCCAAACGTCAGTCCATGTGCCATCTACTTTTTCGTAAGTAGGCTTGTCTGACTCCAGCACCTCATACACACCGAGCGTAGGGCGCTCAACGCGAATAAACGGTTCCCAATGACCCGGGACAGCGCCGAATGCTTGAATGAGGTTATCTTCAAATGCTGGATGATTCTTAGTTTGGCCGTTTTCGGTTTCAATGTACAAGTTCATGTTTGCCCCTAGTTAAACATTGCCTGTGCAGGTTGACGGGAACTGTCGAGTGTTGCCGGGCCAAATGATGCGGACTGCGCCAACGCCTCCTGAACCTGCCGATGACCCTGAGGTTGCGCCGCCAGCTCCACCACCACCATACGCGCCACCGGAGCCACCACTACCAGACCCACCCCCTCCGGCTCCGTCCGCCCCTGAACTACCGCCCTTGCCACCTCTGCTACCTGAAGTTCCTGCAGCACCACTTGCGCCCTCACCCAAAATTCCTACGCCGCCACCACCTCCGCCGCCAGTGGTACTGCAACCGCCATATCCACCGCCGCCCCCACCACCGGAGCCAGCTGTTAAACAACCGGCACCTCCCGCGCCTCCATTTCCACCGTTGCCGCTATAGCCAGCAGCGCCGCCGCCGCCTCTTGAATTGGGCCAAAATGTTGTCCCACCATTTCCGCCACTACGGTTTGCATCTCCAGAAGAGCCGGAGCCGCCGGTTCCGGTGGCAAACCCGCCTGAGGCATAAAAAGCGGAAGAGTCAAATCCAGAAAACGACCCACTATTGGCAGGCGCCCCTCCAGACCCAACATTTACGGTATATGAATTTCCCGGCGTTACTGAATAATTGTTTTTATAAGCAAGTCCACCTCCGCCGCCCCCATAACCAAAAAAACAACACCCGTTTCCCGGAGGGGGAGAACCCCCAGCGCCCCCACCAACAACAACGACAGAAACTGAAGTCACTCCGGCAGGTGCAACCCAAGAATAAGTACCGGCGGTTGTGTAAGCCTGTTGACCCGGAGGGGTTCCAAACGACCTCTGGTTCATAAACACCGCTTGAGATACGCCGC
>CAYZRV010000053.1:0-2334 GCA_964480885.1 uncultured Aquiluna sp.
TAATCAAGAATCCAGGCGAGGACCCGATTACCGAAGGACTTCCTGTTATTCCTGAACCAACCAGCTAATGAGTTGATAGGCGGGCAGCAAGCTCATCAAGTTTGACCAGGTATCTACTGAAAGATACGCCTGATATTTCAGTAGGAGAGATTTCCCTGAAACCGAGCCTTCCCAGTACCCTGCCAGCAGAGCGCGTTGGAGGAAATTCGATTAGGGTCTGCGTCGCCAATCCAAGTAGCTGAGCTTTATTGACCACTGATGCTAGGACTTGCACTCCATATCGCCAGTGGTCTTTACTTAAGACGATGGCTAGTCCAGACTCAAATTCCAGATCGGGTTGAAGACCGGCCCAACCAGCAAATTCACCTGCAATCCAAACTGACCAGGGCCCATGCAGATCGCCCCCAGGCCACAATCTGACTTTCGCCTCTATCCATTCTCGGCACCAGTCCTCATCCACTTGAGAAGCTAGAGGCATGTGTTTTGTTACCGACGGGTCATTCAGTAGCTCTACGTATTGACTCGGCGTGGCCTGTTTCAAAGATTTGAGTTCAATCATTTCTTTTTACGAAGGTAGGTGAGCAATTGTGATGTCGATGAAATGAGAAAAACAGAGACATAAGCCTCCCAAACATCGGAGGCAAAAGAAATTAGCATCAAGATAAAGAGCAACAAATTAGCAATTAGCCAGCTGATGTGTAGCCATTTCATGTTCAGGGTCCACACTCCTCGCTTGCTTATCCTAAAGCCAGTAGTAATAGGCTGGTAGTTATGCGGAGTATCGATGATGAGCTGGCGCTGATTCTTGCGTCCCAACCAAATTGGAAAGGCAAGAAGCTCGCTCGACTCTCGGACATAATTCTTTCCTCTTCTCCCAAGATCAGCCAAAACGTTAAATGGAAGATGCCATCCAAACCACTTGGTTCTCCAGTCTGGGAGTTCAATGGCATCATCTGTGTTGCGGACTACCTAAAGTCTTCTGTTCGACTCACTTTTCCCAAAGGTGCAAGTCTGATTGATTCAAAAGGACTGTTCAATGCCCGACTAGACAGAAGGTCGGTTAGGGCAATTGATTTCTTTGAAAGTGACAAAACAAGCCCCGGCGACATTCGAGCACTTGTTAAACAAGCCATGGCCGAGAACTTAAAGTAATTCACTGCCCTAGGCTCTAGGTATGAAAATCACCGTTTTTTGTCTCATTGACGCTCCTATCCAAGATGTCTGGAGGGCCTACGTCACCCCCGAGGACATCGTTAAGTGGAATGCAGCATCGGACGATTGGCACACAACTTCGTCAACCGTGGACTTGCGACCTGGTGGCAAATTTTCCTCCCGAATGGAGGCCAAGGACGGAAGCTTTGGTTTCGACTTCGAGGGAACCTATACCAACGTTATTGAGCATGAGTTGATTGAGTATGAATTTGGGGGCCGCATGGCCAGCGTCCGATTTGAAAGACAGCCCGATGGAGTCAAGGTGACGGTCGAATTTGATGCTGAAACCGAGAACTCCATCGAAGATCAACGAAGTGGCTGGCAGGCAATTATTCAAAACTTCGCAGACTACGTCCAAGGCAAGTAGGCAAAATAAAAACCCTCCCCGAAGGGAGGGTCTTGTGGAGACTAGGGGTATTCACGGGCCTAGTAAAGACGGGGGTTGTAGGGGTCCTAATTGTATTTTCAGACTATAAATCAGACTATTTTTTTCCCCTAACCACTACCAAAACTTTGGAGATGTGAGTTTTGGTAGCGTGAATAGCTAAGGAAAGGAGGTCCTCAATGGATTGGAACCCAATGGTCCCAGAGCTTTTAGTCAGCAACTTCAGGCGTTCATTAGATTTTTACGTTCAACAAATCGGGTTCTCCGTGATGTTTGAAAGGACTGAACCTAATTTTGCTTATCTGGATTTGAATGGGGCACAGTTGATGCTGGAAGAGGACCATGAAGGTTCATGGCAGGTGGGCAAACTTGAATCTCCTAGAGGCCGTGGAATAAACCTACAAATTGATGTTCCAGATCTCAAAGTCGTAGAAGTGCGATTGGAGTCATCCGCTGTGCCATTGTTTAGACCTCTTCACGAAAGCTGGTACGAAACTTCAGAAGGTCCAGTCGGACAGCTTGAGCTGCTCGTTCAAGATCCTGATGGCTACCTACTTCGATTAGTCAGCGACATTGTCTAGAACTAGATTGTGTACCTGCTAGCGAAGTCAGACTATAAATCAGACTATTTCTCCACACAAATAAAAAACTCCCCCTATTTCTAGAGGGAGTTTTCTACTTCGTGGAGACTAGGGGGATCGAACCCCTGACCCCCTGCTTGCAAAGCAGGTGCTCTA
>CAYZRV010000054.1:0-2288 GCA_964480885.1 uncultured Aquiluna sp.
TGTTCAGATAGGTATTACCGCTCTTGCTCTCGACTGCAAAGCTCTCGCAACAGACTTCGATACAAACCATAAGTCAAATTTGGATCTATCCTCGAGAACCCGGACATATCCCTGGCTTTCAAGCAGGGATATGAGTTCCTGTCGGTCCAATCGATAATTGTGTTCGACACAAATAAAGTCAGAACGATAAAGTGTAAAGTCAAAACTTTTCAGAATCTCCAGTTCTCCACCCTCTGTGTCAATCGATAAAAAACCGATGTTGTTAGGTGCCTTTCCTGCTCGCATCAAGTCAGTTAAGGAAACTGTCTCAACTGGTTGACCTGGACCAAGCAAACTGGACTTTGAGACTAATCCGGAAAAATCTATGTGCGTAGTCAATCCCGAGGAAGCCCACACTGCACGAAAATCCAAAAAGCATGAACGGTTTTGCATTAGGGCCGCATGCCACTCTTGAGCAGGCTCGGCCAGTATCCCTCGCCACCCGAATTTCTTCTCCAGAAAAAAGGTGTTGCTTGCATCCAACCCGTCTGCGGCACCAAACTCGACAAAATATTTGTTACCTGATTCAGCAAAAAACTGTGCTATTAGTTCTTGTCCCAATTGACTGCGGGTGCGAAGCGCCAATAACCATTCGTCTTTCGATCTAGCGCCCAGCAACCACGCCAACCCCATTATGCTCACCCTTTTTCCGATGTTCGCTTGAATCCTTCGAAAAACATCACCTGTTAATAGATCACCGATAAGTGTGTTACTCAACTTTGACTTGATTTTTTCTATTAGAAACTTCATCTGTCTGACACCCGAACGAAATAGGCATCCCCGTGGAAGGGGGTGACCGGTCTGTCGAGGCGTGAGAATCCATTAGATTGCAGCCAGGAGACCACTTCTATCATGGAGGATGAACCTTTGTAGATTGGCGGCTCACTTACTTCAACTTTAAGTAGTTTTGCCGACCTTAGACTATGGATTCCCCCTTTAAGAACCAATAATTCAGCTCCTTGCACGTCGAGGACCCATAGAGCGCAATTACCTAAAGCCGGAAACTCCCTTGAGAGGCTATCTATCGAACGAGTAGAGAGCTTGACTTCACCAGAAGACTTCAGTTGTGGGTATTTGCTCTTGCCTAAGGCAGACAGCTCGTAAATCGAGGAAGATTGCCCTTCATTGCTGAGTCTGTGAAAAGTCCTCTCATGTCCGTCCTTATCTGAAAGGAGTGCTAATAATCCGCATTGATTTGGAAACTTTGACAATGACTCACTCAACACTTCAAAAACAACTGGGTCAGCTTCTATGAAATATCCTTTTACCCCTGAACTTTCATAGACCGCAGCCTCTTGGCCATAATGGGCACCTATGTGCAACACAGCTTCCGAACATTTGAGCGCCTCGGTCCAGAACTCTTCAAGTTGCTCACGAACAAATACGGTGGTCCATTTACGCAAATAGGCTATCCATAAATCCTGAAATACGCCCATCAGATCTCCCAAGAAAGAATGACTTGTTTAGCATAGCTCAGAAGGGGTGTCAACTTTAACTGGATGAGATCTTGTTTTTTCGCATTTGAAAAACTTGCTTGACTCACAAAATTTCTGAGTAGCGACAGTGGTCCTTATTGGCACCACACTGAAGACGCTTTTCACTAAATTTCAACGAAAGATATCCTGGATTCTCTGAGTGGTTGCTCGGGGACCCAGGGTATTCGGTGTGGATAATAAATAGCTAAGTCGCCCACTTTGAATCAAGTCTCTTCCAATGTGGGGGTGCTGGATCAAACTTGGGAAGGGATCTAAACCACGCTCTTGGAGCTATCACGTCTTTTTTTTGGTTGCCTAGCATAGCTGCCCAGAAACTGAATGAGGAATTACTCGTGACTATCGAATTTGCCTGGGACATGAGTTTTAGACTTTCAGCAGCTGACAATTTATTAATGACGCGACTTTTCGAGTAAATTCGCTGGAGTTTAGACAACTCCTCGGGAGAATCAGAAAAAAACCAAACCGGACGGTTGGAATCTTTTTGCAGATAATCATCCAGGGCACTCATAAAGTATTGATCATCCAAAACCCCAAACGTCTGAGGATGCTGTCCAATTAGATAGTCGCCTCTACGAATGTGAACCATTACTGGATTCTCATGAGCAAATGCTAAACAGAGGTTTCGGTATTCTGCTGTCTCTGAGATCAAATCGAGTTGGCGGTCGGAGATTTCGAGACAATTGAAATACTTGTATGACTGATAAAAACCGTGAGCCAAAACATTCCTTGGTATGAACAAGAGTTCTTCGTCAA
>CAYZRV010000055.1:0-2218 GCA_964480885.1 uncultured Aquiluna sp.
TTCCCTTCGCCTGAACTAGTTTGGCAGTTCTTGGCAAATTTCCTCTACCATCTGGGCAATTGTGGGTAGCTCTGGGTAACCCGCCCCCCTGAAAAGCTCAAGATTTCTGTCAGGATGCTCGGTTGCAAGGGTTCGGTCGGTCGGTTGCAGATCGGCAATTGATTCGACGTGAACATCGTCTCTACCCAGAGCTTTCAGTTCGAGCCGAACCAGTTGATCTTTGGTCACCCGGTCTTTGGGGACGAGGTGTTGGACGCCAGGCCTAAAACCATCCTTCTCAATTAGACCGGCGACGATTCGCCCAAAGGTCTTTGAACTTAGACCGTTCCAAATATGGTTTGTGTAACCCTTGATTTGGGCATCCGATGGTTGTTGTCTAACCCACTCAAAAAATAGCGAGTTTTTTCCAACCTCAGGACCAATTAGTGAGCACCTCAGATGCATCACCGAAGAGGATGGGACTTCTCCGAGGCTCTTAGTCTTTCCATAGACATCATGGGCGTCATGTGGATCCGATTCGCTGTAGTTTCCTTTTTCGCCACTGAACACGCAATCTGTGGCAACTTGAATCACCTTCAGCCCAGCGGACTCAGCTGCTTCAGCCAAGTGCTGGGGAAAATTCACGTTCAGTGCAATTGCCAGAGCTCGACTCTCAAGAGAGCTTTCATCAATTCGCGATTTAGTCAGCCCGATGCAATTGATTACGTAGTCACCGGGTGAGAGATTTGCTTCGGCAAATAAATCCTTTGCGTCAGGATTTGCAGCATCAAAATTTATCCCTGAGGTTCTAGAGGCAGTGGAAAATTCAACATTGCTTTTTTCTAGCTGACTTGCGACGGCTGACCCGAGCATTCCCGTGGAACCAAGGACTAAGGCTTTAGCCATTTCTAATTGCTACTTTCTTCAAGAGGGTTTCAAACTCTGAAACAGAGCCCTCTTTTGAAAATATCTTGGCAACTGTCTGCTGATTCTGTCTGCCAATTTCCTGAAGATTAGGAAATTCCAGAAGTTTTTGAGCCTCCAGAAAGACTTCTTGGGCATTTGCCACCAATCGCAAGCCCTCAAGCTCTCCAAAGGTCTTTCTTAGGCCATCCAGGTCTGTGGAGACAACAGGAAGTGAACTGCCCATGTATTGGATGACCTTGTTTGGAAAAGCAGCATTTGAGACCAGTGTCCTATGCATGGAATTAATTGCAACATCAGCCACCGAGAGATACTTCGGAAGGTCTGAGAAACCCACAAAACCAGTGAAGATTACTCTCTCGCCTTGTCCAAGCTCTTCGACTAGTGCTCTAAGTTCCTGCTCCTGCTCTCCCCCACCAATAAGGACGAGCCTGAGTTTCGGATCATTACTTCTAGCAAACTCACTTATGAATTCAGGCAAGCCGGAGAAGTAGAAAAAGCTACCCATGTAGACGATGACATTTGCCTCTTCATCAATGCCAAGCTCTCTTCTGTATTCCTCTCTAAAGGTTGCAGCTTTAGAGAAGTGACTCAGGTCAATTGGTGGTAGGTCAACCGAAACTCTCTCTTTCTTTGCACCCATAGTTATGCAGTAATCGGCCATAGCGGGGTTATTTGCCGAAACTCGATCAGCATTTTGATAGATGCTTTTCTCGGCCAACCGGATTAGTGGCGAGAAGAGATTCTTGCGAATCTTATGACTGACATCCAGTGCTCGAAAAACAAAAGGAACTCCAAGTTGCTTTGATGCCCTCAACGCTTGCCAGCCAGAGGTGGGAACCGAAAAACTGACCACGACATCTGGCTTGAAACTGCGCAGAATATTCTTGAACGTCCCCCCAAAAGTCAAAGCAGTCTTCAAGCGTCCGGGAAAAGACCCAGTTGTGTTTTGTGGAGTAAAGAGGGATATCGAAGCTTCGAGAGAAGCTCTTCCACGAACCTGGGACTCAAAGCCTTGGGCTTTAATCTGCTCTTTCGTCCAGCCTTCAGGAAATTGAACAAAACCAACCTGGTGACCTCGGAGAGCTAAGTATTCAGGAAACTCATGCATCTCAAAGATGGGCTTTTCCAGATAGTTGACCTCATGCAGAAAGAGAATTCGCAAGTCGATACCTATCGCGAGTTGAGCCCGTGGGCTTTGTGAGCGAGTCTACCCAGCCCTGCGAGCCTCTCGGCGCTGCCTCTGCTCTGCTGGGTCTGGAACGGGAACAGCGGAGATGAGCCTTCTTGTGTAATCCTCTTTGGGGTTCTTCAG
>CAYZRV010000056.1:0-2204 GCA_964480885.1 uncultured Aquiluna sp.
TATCGGGACCGCCCGCCGACTTCGGCACAAAGTGGTCAAGTTCCATGTCGGCTAAAGGCACTTCCACGTCGCAATACACGCACTTGCCGTCTGACATGGCATGTATTTGCGAGCGGACGGACTGATCGTAGGGCCGGTGAACGGGCGCGCTGTTTCCTTCTAATTCAGCAACCCGCGACTGCAACTTGACGATGGTTGATGCGAAATCTTGCACTACTTGTGTTATAGATTGACTTACATCTATGTCCAATGCCCCAAAAACTTGCCTCGGCTCAACTGTGGCAAGCTGCACCATCAACTCCTTAGCAACATCTTCTATTTTGAAGCATAGTTCAAAGTCTTCGTTTCGCGCGGAGTCGCTCAATTTAAACAGTCTGGCCCCCAACCTGTGGATTTCGTAATCCCTAATCTCAAGTAATGACGTGCTATTCGTCATTTTCTTGTCGATTAAATCAATTATTTCCTTCAGCTTGTCCGCGTAAGTCATGCATCAACTTCCTTGTAATCGGGAAACCCTGCTTCAGCCGCGCGAGTAGCCGCCTCACCAGCCTTTGACCAACCTTTGCGGTCTTGACTGTCGTCTTTCGGGGCTTTTGCTTCGCGTTCATGCTGTCGGTTTTCGCGCCACTCTTTGGCTTTTTGGAACGCCACAGCCTCTTTGCGAACGTGGTCGATCCATCGCCGGTCGGTTGGCATCAAGTCTTCAACCGCGTCGTAAGGCTGTCTCGCCATAATCCGGCGACGCACTGCCGAAACGATGTGAGCCCGCAAGTCGCGGTCCCACCCTTCAAGTGTTGCTTGGCGCACCATGGGGTGAGTAATAAAACGCGCCGACCAATGTCGTGATGCTGGCTCCACCATGCCGCCATTGCGAGCATTCTTGACGGTCCCTTGGACAAAGCACCGCGCCTTGTAATCGCAGGCGTAAACCCAATCATCGCTCATGACGGCATGCACCCGTTTTCTTCAAGCCACTTCAGCGTTTCAGGGTCTTCTGCCGGCGTTGAATACGCTGGCTTCTGATCCGGTCGCTTCATAGATTGTTGATCTTCCAAATCGCCCCATCGCCCTTGGTTGAGCCAAGTTGACGGCATGGGCACAAAATCTGGGTCGGGCTTGGTTGACGCGTAGCGCTTAGCGCCCTGAATAATTTCGTTGGCTGTTGCCCGTCGCGTTTTGTGCTTTCCGAGCACGATGGACTTGAACAGGTCCAAAGCGTCGCCCTTAGCTTGCTTCCGACCTTTTGGGAACGTCGTCCAAAAAATCTCAAAGGCCTCGGTCAGTTGGGCATCCGTTGGCGTAATGCGCTTTGGCTCTTCTGAGGTTGCAACTAAAACAAACTGGTTGGCGGCGACAGCCGCCATATCTTTTTCTTTTTCCTTCTTTCCTTCTTTCCTTATTAGATTCATGTCGCTTGCATGTCTGTTGCTTGTCGCTTGCTTGTCGCTTGCTTGTCTTTTTGCTTGTCGCGAAGCGTCCTTGATGAACTGATAAAGCGAGTATTTAGAGATGGTTAGCACCTGAGCTTGCTTGCCCTTCTGCTTGGCGCTTTTCGTCGGACCTTGGTTTTGGTTAGTGCACAAATCGGTTTTGTCCACAGGCTCCGCGCCCGGTGAAAACCGTTCGATCATGCCTTCGTCTTGAAGTTTGTCGAGGAATGTCCGCACTTCGCGCGGCGACCAATTCCAGCGGGCGGCAAGCCAAGACACTGCGCCGACCAGTTGACCGGGCTTGATTTCCATGGCGCGGCCAGCGTTCATGACGGTGCCGGATTTGTATCGGCACTCCATAATCAAATCAAGCCACGCTTCAGATTTAGCGTACTTGCCGAGGCTGCCAAAGCCAACCAAGTAATGGTCGCGAATTGAACGACCAACCATAATCGCGCCCTTTGGATCGGCGTAACGCGCATCGTCATCAATTACAGGTCCGCCATTATGTCCAATTTCCCCGCCTGTGGAAAAATTGTTGGCATCCCCATTGACGTATTGGCTGTTTTCGTGTAAGGACATGATTGTTCTCAACGGCTAGAGGCTGACCACCTCGGTTGCTACCATCGCTAGAGTTGCTGAACACAACTCAGCGTCACACATTCAAAAGCCCTTGAAGCGTTGGCGCGCTTCGGGGCTTTTTCCTTATTTACTGCTTGCGCAGACGAAACCGTTCCGCCGTATCGATGATGACTTTTTCCGGCGCGGTGACTT
>CAYZRV010000057.1:0-2182 GCA_964480885.1 uncultured Aquiluna sp.
TAAGGCTTTAATGTCACCTACAAATGTAGGACATGAGAAATTTGCTTCTAAAATTTCTATGGCTTTTGGTTCAATATCATTTGAAAAAACGATATCAACATTATTCGATGAATAATGTTGACCTAAAAACTCAAAGTCTCCTTTCAAACCGACATCTGTTCCACCACAACCACAGAACAAAGAGACTGCTTTTAATTTACCCATGCGTACGTAATAACTCTACTTGTTTGTAACAGCTCTCATCAAAGAAAATATCCGCACCATTTCGAGGAACCATCTTAATACGATCCTGTTTATATAAGCCGACAGGATCTTGGATGATCCATAAGGAGCAGCTTTCACTAGATAACTGTAAACGATAAATAAAATATCGGCTTCTATGAGATTCTGCTGCTGCCCATTCATTAGGAGTAAGATGGACTCGGTTAACGGTAAAATCTTTCTGACTTACTGTCGTCTTGACTTCAATGTGACGCATAGTAGCATCTAATTCTCTAGAATAGATATCAAAGCCCATTGCGAACTGCGTTGGTATAAATTGCACTAATTTACTTAAATCTGGTCTACCATTCTTTTCTAACCAAATTTTCTCATGAGCTAATGTCAGAGCCTCACCTTCATCACCAATTTGCTTAGTGCTGAAGGCTAATCCATCTGAAACTCCAGAGGCTTCTTTTGATATTTCCTCTTCAAATGATTTGAGCAAAGAATTGCTAGAATCATTTACAAAATCTATCCATAAGGGCTTCACAGCTTCGATTTCTTGCAGACTTTGCTCTTTTACATAGCATCTAAATAATGGTGCATGATCCTTAAAATACTTCAGGAAATCCAATGCATCCTCTCTAAAAAAGTATTTACCTTTATAGTCTTTGAGCATCAGACCCGCTAATACACAATAATCTAAAATATCTAGTGCATACCGCTTTGTATCACCCTGGCTATCATAAGCAACCTTATCTGAACGGTTTGTCAAAATTCTGCTAATAGTTAGAGAAATATCTTCATGATCTCTTGTTACTCTAAGATCATTTAAAACACAATGACAAAACTCTACGTCCGTTAAGTATAAGTTTTCTTTAGATGTACTAGATGAAGTAGCAAACTTTGCCAACCATAACAATGGATGAAAGTGGATGCCTGAGCTTAAAATTTTCTCTATTTCATGATTTTTTAGAAATCCACCTGGATATTGAAATGTGGAAATAAATTTTAAGAAAAACTCTTTCAAATTGGTTGTATTAGCTAACTCTTTAGACAGGTCTGTCGCAAAATTTTTCCCATCTTTTGTATTTACCATACTAAATAGAGCACTAATTTCTGTCCGCCAATTCTGCAAAGTCTTATTTTCTAGTCCACTATTACCTGGAAAATCACGTATAGCTGATAAGATTTTTTCTTTAAAGATAGCTTCAGATTCACCATCTAACTCTGCTATCGAAAACGCCATATACCCCAAAACGTTTTCAATGTTTTTTTTGAATCGTGGTCTTGGATGGTGTAAACGTTGATAAAACTTCGCAGGAACTGCGTACATTTATAATTTCTCAAGTATTTTCTTTGCCAAAGTTTGAGCTAATACAGGAGGTACAGCATTTCCTACCTGTCTGAATTGCTCTGTTTTATTACCAATGAACTCAAACCGATCAGGGAATGATTGCAAACGAGCACATTCACGCACAGTAGGAACTCTATTGGCATAATAGTGAAAATGATGTCTATGACCTGTATCAATGGTTGGTGATGGTGCATGATCGGGGAATCTTGTCCAAGCAACATTGAAATTACGGCTATTTCTTAGTTCTTCAGGTAAAGCTTTATAATTTTTTCCTGGAGGCACTAATTTAATAGTTTCTTTAACCTTATCAGAGTGATTCGCAGCAATGTGATTTAAAACACTATTTGAATTATGTCTCATTAACTCTTGATAAGAGTTTTGAATTGGTAGGGCATACTCTTGAATCGGTTCACCTAATTCATTTTCTAAAAGAGGTAAGTCATGTAAAGCATCATAAGTGCTTACCATCTTTTTAAAAATCAAGTCTTCTTGTTCTTTATGAGTAGGTAAAGGGAATTCAAACTTCTCACCGTTCTTTGTTCCTATAAAAAATACTCGGCGTCGATGTTGATGAACACCATATTCAGATGCTTTAAATATTTGAAAATTCACCGTATAGCCTAA
>CAYZRV010000058.1:0-2126 GCA_964480885.1 uncultured Aquiluna sp.
AGGGACTTGACGGAGGTGAGGACCTTGGTCAACGAATCCTTCGCATCCCCAAAGAGCAGGGTGGTGTTGGGTTCGTAGAGCAATTCGTTCTCGATACCGGCGAATCCGGGGCGCATCGAACGCTTCAGGAAAACAACCTGCTTGGCGTCCCCAGCGTTGAGGATGGGCATGCCATAGATGGGTGAACCAGGGGTCGTCTTCGCTGCCGGGTTGACCACGTCGTTTGCGCCAACCACCAGACACACATCAGCATTCTTGAACTGAGGGTTGACCTCGTCCATTTCCTGCAGAACCTCGTAGGGAACGTTTGCTTCTGCGAGAAGCACGTTCATGTGTCCTGGCATACGGCCCGCCACCGGGTGAATTCCAAAGACAACCTCGATGCCCTTAGCCTCAAGAGCCTTCGCCAGTTCATACATCGTGTGCTGTGCCTGGGCGACCGCGAGGCCATATCCAGGGACAACAATCACGCGCTGTGCGTAGCCCAGAAGGATGGCAACATCCTCAGGCGAGCCCGACTTGACGGGGCGATCGGAGACCTCAGTAGAGCCCGCAGTAGACCCACCCTTGAACGCGCCGAAGATGATGTTGTTGACGCTTCGACCCATGGCCATCGCCATTGCGCGGGTCAGGATTGTTCCACTGGCACCCACAAGGGTTCCACCGACCAACAGAAGGGTGTTGTTCAACACAAGACCCGACGCTGCCACGGCAAGACCGGTCATGGCGTTCAGCAAAGAGATAACAATCGGGACGTCAGCGCCACCAACGGGCAACACGACGAGCAGACCCATGATGAGGCCAGCGACCATCAACGCGGTCGCGAGCAGGAAGTCTCCCTGGACAACGACCAACACGGCGCCGACCAGCGACAGGATGGTGAGCGCGATCATCACATATTGCTGACCCTTGAAGATCACAGGCCTCGTGGTCATCATTTCCTGAAGCTTGGCGAAGGTAATCACCGAACCAGAGAACGAGATGCTTCCGATGAAAATCGTGAAGGCCACCGCAATAAGGAATCCGAGGGTGTTCGCAGCCTGCAGCTCAAGAAGGGCAACGACCGCAGCTGCGCCACCGCCCACACCGTTGAAGAGAGCAACAAGTTGTGGCATCTGGGTCATCTTGACCATGCGGGAGGCCGGGACAGAGAGGATTGTTCCCAGACCGATAACCAAGAGGATCCAGCCGATGTTGCGGAGCTCTTCAGCCAGGAACACGGTGACGATACCGACCAGCGCACCGAGGGCGCCGATCAGGTTGCCTCGTCTGGCGGACTTCGGGGAGGACAGGCCTTTCAGCGCAAGGATGAAGGCAACGGCCGCGAAGAGATAGAGAAGTGCTTCAACTTCGGGAGTAATCATGCTCATGATGCGGCGCCTTCCGAAGACTTCTTCTTACCGGAGAACATTTCCAACATGCGGTCGGTGACAACGAAGCCACCGACCAGGTTCACTGTTGCCATCAGCACAGCAAGCAGAGCAAGAATCAGGATGCCCGTGGTCTTGGCGTGACCGGCGACGATGATGGCACCGACCAGGATGATCCCGTGGATCGCGTTAGCGCCCGACATCAAGGGTGTGTGCAGGGTGCTCGACACCTTCGAGACAACTTCGAAGCCGACGAACACCGCCAGCACGAAGTAGGTCAACACGATGATGGATTCCATTACTTCTTGCCTTTCTTCGCTGCACCGGCGGCAATAGCCTCGGCAGTGGGCTCATGACGAATCTGGCCATCGTGGGTCAAACATGCCCCCGCAACAACCTCATCCTCAAAATCTGGCTGGACTTTCTTGTCCTTGGTCATCAACTCGAGCAGGTTGGCGATGTTCTTGGCAAACAGACGCGATGCGTCATAGGCCATGCTCGAGGGGACGTCTTTCATTCCCACCAGCGTGATCGCGCCACCGGTCTTGCCGACTTTGATGGACACGTCTTTCCCAGGCAGGGATCCCTCGACGTTTCCACCGGTTTCGGCTGCGAGGTCAATGATGACCGAGCCTGGCTTCATGCCCTTCATCATCGCTGAGGTGATGAGGCGGGGAGCCGGACGTCCGGGGATTGCAGCGGTGGTGATGATGACATCAGCGGCGCTCACGTAAGGGGTGAGAAGCTCCTGCTGAC
>CAYZRV010000059.1:0-2027 GCA_964480885.1 uncultured Aquiluna sp.
ACCCCAACGGGATTCGAACCCGTGCTACCGCCGTGAAAGGGCGGCGTCCTAGGCCTCTAAACGATGGGGCCGAAGCTATTCGCCGAAGCATAACAACAAGGTTTGAGTCTAGAGAGCGCAGGGTCCTAATGCAAACCCCACGCGATTAGCGCCACACCCCGCCTAAATACTGGCCTCTGGGGGAGATGTGGCTATCGTTATATTTCGTGACCCCCGCACGCCCTCGTTTTGTCGTGTCCACGCTTGCAGCCATTGGCGCTCTAGTGATGGTTCTGAGCATTGGCGTGCCCTTTAACTCCCCCGCGTTCGCGGATGAATACCCCACCTGGGAAGAGGTCCAGGAGGCCAGACGCGACGTCGCGAAGGCTGAAGCCAAGGTCAAGCAGATTATGGCCCTGCTCGAAAAGCTTGAGCAAGAAGCCGCGGAAGCAGAGATGGAAGCCGCTCGCCTCGGTGAGGTCTACTACGAAGCTCTCGCGGAGCTGGACGAGGCGACCTTCCGCCAACAGCAACTGCAGGGCGAGGCCGACTCGGCTCAGGTCCTCGCTGAAGAATCCAGGCTTCAAGCGGGACAGTTCATCGCTGAACTAGCCCGCGTCGGCGGTGCCGATTTGTCCGCAACGCTCTTTATTAGTGGCGATGACGCAAACGAGCTTTTGAGTCGGATTGGCTACGCAGCCAAAATCGCAGAACAGACCGATGGCATTTATGCCAGGGCCTTGGCTGATCAAAACGCAGCCCAGTCACTCAGTGACCAGGCTGAAGTGGCTCGTCAAATTAGGGAAGAACTCCAAGTCGTTGCCGAGCAGGCTTACGAAGCGGCAAACGCCGCTGCGATGCGGGCCTATGCGGCGGTTGAAGCCCAGTTGGAGAATAGCGCCCGGCTGGAAGCCCAGTTAGAAGTGCTCATTGAGAAGCGAGAGGCCACTGAGGCCGACTACCAAAAGGGAGTGATTGAACGGGCCAAGACCCAAACGGGCACTGTGGCTGGCATGATCGACCCTGGCCAAATCAGCGGCGCCGGTTGGGCCAAGCCCTCGGGCGGATATGTCTCAAGCCACTTTGGAATGCGAGTCCACCCGATTTATGGGGTTGCTCGCCTGCACGCCGGAATCGACCTTGCTACGCCCTGTGGCCGGCCGGTATATGCTGCACGCTCAGGGCGCATCAGTTATGCGGGCTGGCTCGGCACATCGGGCAACTTCATCCGGGTAACACACGAGGATGGCTACACCACCGGTTATGCCCACCTGCAGAGCGGCTCGATCTACGTGCAGCTGGGTCAAACTGTCGCTACCGGTCAGTTGATCGGTCGCATCGGTAACACCGGTGGTTCCACCGGTTGCCACTTGCACTTAGAGACCCGGCAGAACATGGTTGCCCAGGATCCCTACCCCTTCTTCCTCAACCGAGGAATCCGACTGGGCTAAGTCCTAGTGGCCGGGAAAAGCCGCAATACCGGCTTGGACCACTGCCTCGGCATCGGCCGCTGAGCCCCAACCTTCGGTTTTGACCCACTTGTTGGGTTCAAGGTCTTTGTAGTGCTCAAAGAAGTGTTCAATTTCCTTACGGGTGTACTCAGGGATGTCGCCCACGTCCTGAATGTGGTCCCAGCGAGGGTCACCGGCGGGCACGGCGACAACCTTGGCGTCGCTACCGCCGTCATCGGTCATGTTGAAAACACCCACCGGGCGCACCTTCACGCCAACGCCTGGAAACAGTGGATATTCGGCAAGCAGGAGCAGGTCCACGGGGTCGCCATCAAGGCCCAGCGTGTTCTCGAAATAGCCGTAGTCGGTGGGATAGACGAAGGTCGTGTAGAGCACGCGGTCAAGATAAACCCTGCCGGTCTCGTGGTCGACTTCATACTTGTTCCGGCTGCCACGGGGAATTTCGATAACGGCGGGGTACTGGGCCATAACGGGGTCTCCTTGTTCAAAAAGTTTCGTGAAGTAACCTTACCGGGTGGATAAGCACGGCACTTCTGAGAGGCGGCCACGGTTATCCCCGGCCATGGCCGACACCAG
>CAYZRV010000060.1:0-1997 GCA_964480885.1 uncultured Aquiluna sp.
AACCCGCCCACTGCAGGCATTGTGCACAGAAACTGGGCCGGTCGCAGCAGAGCAAAAACAACAAAACTAATTGGTTTTGTTTTCGCGTGCGCGGAAATGAATCTGGTTGGTAGTGCCTGAGAAATCAGGCGTTGACAGAAAAACAGTGCATCAGCATCACGGAAGTCAAGAAGTTTTCTTCTTGGCGGCCAATGACGTGTTTGTAAGAACACAGAAGACGGAAGCGAGTCAATATGGCGGCTAACAAAATCCGCATTCGACTGAAGTCGTATGATCACGAGATCATCGACTCGTCAGCGAGCAAAATCGTTGACACAGTCACCCGCGCCGGTGCCAAGGTAGTAGGACCAGTGCCACTACCCACCGAGAAGAACGTGGTAACGGTTATTCGTTCACCACACAAGTACAAGGACAGCCGTGAGCACTTTGAGATGCGTACCCACAAGCGTCTCATTGACATCATCGACCCGACACCAAAGGCCGTTGATTCGCTGATGCGCTTAGATCTGCCAGCAGACGTAAACATCGAGATCAAGCTCTAAGGATTAGAAATGACTGTAGAAACTAGAACAGTTACTGGTCTTTTGGGCACCAAGCTCGGAATGACACAGGTCTGGGATTCCAACAATCGTTTGGTTCCAGTTACCGTCGTCGAAGCTGGAGAGAACCTAGTAACTCAAGTAAAGACTTTAGAAACCGATGGCTACACAGCCATTCAGGTTGCATATGGAGCTGTTGACCCAAGAAGAGTCGACAAGCCAACCGCCGGACACTTTTCAAAGGCCGGCTCAACCCCTCGCCGCTACCTCGCTGAAATTCGTACCGCCAACGCTTCTGACTTTTCCGTCGGTCAGACTCTTGGCGTTGACATTTTCGAGGTCGGCAAACTCGTAGACGTTGTTGGAACTAGCAAGGGTAAGGGCTTCGCTGGAACCATGAAGCGTCACAACTTCTCTGGTGTCGGTGCATCGCACGGTGCTCACCGCAACCACCGCAAGCCAGGTTCGATTGGTGCAACCACTACACCAGGTCGCGTCTTCAAGGGATTGAAGATGGCTGGCCGCATGGGTAGTGACCGTGTCACCACACTAAATCTGCTTCTTCACTCGGTCGACCTTGAAAAGGGTCTGCTTTTGATTCAGGGAAGCGTGCCAGGACCAAAGGGCTCACTGGTATTTGTTCGCAACGCGGTGAAGGAGAAGTAATGCCTACCGTAGATCTAATTGACGTAAAGGGTAAGAAGTCGGGCAGCGTTGATCTGCCAGAGGCTCTGTTTGACGCCACCACCAATGTTCCTCTTATCCACCAGGTGGTAACTGCTCAGCTAGCAGCTGCTCGCCAGGGAACTCAGTCTGCTCTTCGCAGAGGTGAAGTTTCTGGTTCGGGTAAGAAACCTTTCAAGCAGAAGGGAACCGGTCGTGCTCGTCAGGGTTCGGTTCGTATGCCTCAGCACCGCGGTGGTGGAATTATCCACGCACCAAAGCCTCGTGACTACGACCAGAGAACCCCAAAGAAGATGATTGCAGCGGCCCTTCGCGGAGCTCTTTCTGACCGTGCAAGAAACGGCAAGGTTCACGTAGTCGACCAGTTCGGCATCAAGGACACCCCATCAACCAAGGCAGCCAGCAACTTCCTGAATGGAATTGCATCAGCCGCCAAAGTTCTAGTTGTCCTAGACAGAAACGACGAGGTCAGCCTCAAGTCACTACGCAACATCGCAGATGTTCATGTCATCGCTGTTGACCAGCTGAATGCTTATGACGTGCTGAAGGCCGAGGACATCGTCTTCACCGCTAGCGCTCTGAGCCAGTTTGTCGAAGCACAGGTTGCCGGGGAGGTTAGCGAATGAGCCTAAACAAAGACCCAAGAGACGTAATTATCCGTCCAGTGGTATCCGAGAAGTCATATGCACTTATTGACGAGGGCAAGTACACATTCGAGGTTGACCCACGCTCCAACAAGACCGAAATCAAGCAGGCCGTTGAGAAGATCTTCAA
>CAYZRV010000061.1:0-1989 GCA_964480885.1 uncultured Aquiluna sp.
TCTTACGCTCAAGAATCTTCACCGTCTCTTCTTCGCCGGGGAAGACTACAAAGTTCCGAGTGCCTTCACCTGCAGAGCGGGAGCCAGCGTCTAAGTATTTAACTCCGGGCACACCACGTTCACGCAATGCCCGCTCTCCAGCCCCAACATTGCCGGCCAACGCTTCCCAAGTATTAAGGAACTGGTTTGGCGTCACATCAGGCCCATACAGCAAAGACAAATCATCACCCAAATCAGCCATAGCGTTTTCTGGCAAAAACGACTTTGTCTTTTCAATCGCCCTACGAACCTCTGGGGACTGCTCGCCTAACGGCTTGTCCCAATCAAGCATCCGGGCTATGGATTCATCAGGGATGTCTACGGTGTAGAGGTGGCCGGGATTCAACTTGTAACCACCGGACGCCTTGAGCCTCTCAAGTTTCACCAAGTCCCGCGCTGCCATTGCGGACGTGATCGGGTAGTCGCTATCAAGCGTTGCGTACTTACGAGCCTCTTCTATGGCTTGATTTATGTCACCAGATCTAGCCTTCACTCTGACATTAAGGTGTTCTAGCTCACTCGGGTCAAACATTCCGTCGGCAGTCAAAAGCCTATCTTTTGAAGTTGCCACTTGATACCCCTTGGCAACCTCCGGCGACTCAGCAAAATAAATTCCATGCCCATATGCCTGCGCCCCTTCTCCGGTACCAATCTTGGAGGCGTCAAACTTCTCGAACTTGTGAGGAGTGCCGTGGTAAGCGATTGCCTGCATCCTCGGGTCAACGATGGCACCAGACTCCATCCCAGACTCTAGAGCGTCTCTGGCGGCCTCTCGTACAGCCGGAGCGGCCTTCTGGACACCCTTCTTGACCGCACGATAGGCAGGCTTGGCTAGAACAGCAGCGCCGGGTACGCCGATCAATGCAGCCTCGATTGCGGCAGACTCTTTTGCCTCATCCGTCTTGCCGCGGAGTGCATACGAACCAGCCTCTGCAAACGGGACACCAAGACCAGCCGGGACATCTAGCATCATGGCTTGGATTTCTTCCCGGGACAGAGGCTTGCGCTCATATCCACCACGCACTCGAGTGGGATCCATGCCCATCTTGCGGAGGTTGTATTCCTCTTCCAAGTCTCCGCCACCAGCCATCATCACTGCGCCACCGTTGGCTTTGGTGATATCCGTAGCACCAACATCATAAGTTCCAACATTGCCGGTGGCAGACTTAATGTTGGCCGGATTAAACACACCAATCGTTTGCGATTCACCATACGGCTCTTTATTGCCAAATTTCTCCGTCAGTTTGACGCCGTCATAACCTTGGTCCTCAAGAGCCTTGATGACCATGTGCCGATCCAAAAGCGACCAAAGCGGCTCAGGATATTGCATACGCTCAATACGGCTGCCAACGGGGTCTTTCAGATGTGACCCACCGCCATAAGCCTTAGTCAATTCATAGTCCCATTCAGCCAGACGGCGCAGATTCTCCGTTGATGTATCTACACCGGCCTGCTTCAAAAAATCTACAGTTGACATTGCCTTCTGCGGAGTTGCATCAGTCAAATCAAGAAGATTCTTTACTTTGGCATGAACGGGGTACACAACCGATCCTTTACTTGGCTTGCTCCCCATCTTGCGCCTGCCGCCCGCTACAAACTGATTTGCTAACTCTGGATTCTCTGCAAGCCATTGAACTGGGCGACCAGACTCAAAGGTAGAGATATCTTTGTTGGTTCCATGGTACAGACGTTGTTTTGTCGCACTGCCTTCTAGAAACCGCTCTAAATTAGCCTGACGCTCTGCCGTAGGCAGGACTGGCTCTACGGCCTCGCCAATAGCCTTAACCGCCTTCTTCAGCAGGCCACCCTTACCCATACGGTACTCAGCCTCAAGGTCGATGGATCCGCCTTTGGCTTTCTTCAGAAACTCCTCGCCCTTCAGGAATTGACGCAACACCTCTAGCGGCGACTTACCCGTCACCTCTGCCGTTCTGTTCAACAAGCGCTCAA
>CAYZRV010000062.1:0-1979 GCA_964480885.1 uncultured Aquiluna sp.
AAGCAGGGGGTCAGGGGTTCGATCCCCCTAGTCTCCACAGACACCCTCCCTTAGGGGAGGGTGTACTTTTCACACCTACTCCGAAGTTCGCTCTCTAGGTCGGCGGCAATCATTGCGCTAGCTCAATGGAAACATAGTCATGTTCCGAAAACGATTCCCTTAACGTAATTTTCACCCCAGACCAAGTTACAGACTCACCCGCCTTAACTATGAATGGTTCGAATGCTGACGCACCATCCAGATCCCCTCTTCCATCTGGGGCTAAAAAGTAAGACCACTTGTTGTAGCTTCGGCTATTTCCGCCGTCTTTGCCGCTCCGCTCCCCACTCCGATCGTTCATGAGCGAAGTGTTGAGCGAATAAACCAATAGACCCTTATCACTTGGTGACCAGGAAGACGAGTAGCCGATGGGCCGTCTTGACTCAACTACTATTCCTGCGTGCTCTCCCGTCCGGATTATTGCTACTCGTTTTTCTCCGCCATAAATCTCAAGGGGTGTGAGAAGTGCCCGGCTTATACCAAAAGTCTTTCTAGCATCGACACAAAAGACCTGATCGTCCAAAATCCATCCCTGCTTAAATCCCTCCCAAGCTGCCTGAGCTCCAGAGAACTTTCCATTTCCAGCCGGGTATTGATTTCTGTCTAGGCCAACAGCCCAACCATTACCAGGGGCATGCAAATGGGATCCATGGGAGTGGAGGATCTCGTGTAGCCAATAAGACCAAAGCAAAGATCTTTTGGTTTCTAAGGAATAGCCGATGTTGCCGAGGTGAAACTCACCGCCTGCTAGCCAAAACAAATCTTTATCTCCTGCGGCGGTCTGGACTGTGTCTAAAGCGCGACTTTGCCATTCGCCAAAAATTGACTTGTAACCAACTGGAAATAGGACAAACACCGCTTGGGCTCTATTCCAGTCAACTTGATTACCAATCTTCTCGGCGATAGTGGTGAAAAGCCCTCGCTGGATTTCGACATTTCTTTGATGAAGAGCCTGGTCGCTAGATACAAACTCCGTCGCACTTATCGAGAGCTCTTGCCATCCTGGGACAGTTTGGAAAGTGTACTTTATTTGTCCCTGGGACCAGTAATCTCCCCACTCGGTGATTTTTTTAGTTTGCTCAGCCAAGTACTGTTCAATTTGAAAAGGAGAGCCGGGCATGTCTTTGAAGGAAACCGCGGCAACGACTATATCGACCTCACCCTTCACCGGAAAAAGATCAGGCGAGCGAGGGAAGCCCACGTTAGACAAACCGTGCTGCCCGAGATACTTCGCTCCCGCAGGTAGTTGAGTTTGTGATACGGGGCGGCCATCTGGAACCTTACACACATCCACCATTTCAGGAGAGGCATCAGCCACAGGCAGGACGGGTTGTGGACTCGGAGCAGGGGTCGGTGCCGGAGGAGGCACCTGACTTCTTGGGGATCGAACGGAAATCGTGACCCTGTTGGCCTGGTTCTTTATCGAGGTTGTTTTGGTCGCCACCGAGGTTTTCAAAACTGGATTCAGACGTTTTGCATAATCGCAAGCCAGCTTTGCCCTATTTCTCATAGTAGTAACCGTTGACTTGTTTGCCCCTGACTTAATTAATCCAGTACATGTTGCTGTAGTTGCAGAAACATTTGAATTAACTAGGGCTTTTATCTCGGACCTCTGTTTCGAACTCAATGTCTTTGCAGAGCTAGAGAAAGTCGTCAGTATCTTTTGCGAAATGCTCTCTTGTGAAAGGACCTGTACAGGAGTGATTTGTGTGGCAACCACCAAGGTTCCTGCCACCGTTACGCAAACAACGCACATTTGTCCCCCGAAGAAATGTGAATGTAATGAGGCTATTACGCATGGTTCAGGTCGTCAAGTTTCTAATCTCTCTATCATTGTCATGTGTCAGAAATAGCTGATCTAGTCCGACTTTTCTATGAGCAGCTTTGGAATCAAAGAGATTTTGGCGTTGCCAATCAGATTTTGCATGAACAGGTTAGTT
>CAYZRV010000063.1:0-1972 GCA_964480885.1 uncultured Aquiluna sp.
GCGCATGTTCAGCACAGAAATATTGATTGTTCTGCTGTCGGACATGTAAGCACTGCGGACTGCCAAATTGTAAGTGTTGCCCATCAGGAGAAGGGGCAACGGATTGAACTGAGGATCAATGGTGCAATTGCCCAAATTGACACGCCCATTATCGGTGAATTCAATGCCGACAACATGGCTTTGGTATTTGCCACATTGGTGAGACTCGGGTATGACGCAAGCGAGGTGAAGAGGGCTTTGGCTGCGGTCACTCCTGCCCCCGGACGCATGCAACACATTGAAGGTGAGCCTGCGGTGGTGGTTGATTATGCACACACTCCTGATGCGCTGGAAAAGACGTTGTTGGCGCTTCGCCCTTTTGCCAACAAGCGTATGGGTAAGCTTTGGGTGGTGTTTGGTTGTGGTGGAGATCGAGACCGCAGTAAACGCCCCTTGATGGGTGCAGCGGCAGTCGCAAAAGCTGATTTTGTGGTGCTTACGTCGGACAACCCGCGCAGTGAGAAACCTGAAACGATTCTGCAGGAAATTATTGCCGGGATCGACACATCGCGACAGAACAATATTCATGTTGAAGTTGATCGATCGGTTGCGATTGAATTTGCAGTTCGCAAGGCCAATTCTCAAGACGTGGTGTTGTTGGCGGGGAAGGGGCACGAAAGTACACAAACGATCGGTACTCAAGTCATTGCACATTCCGATGCGCAATGCGCATTGACTGCGCTGAGCAAGCGAGGTGCGCATGCTTGAGTTGAACTGGGCCTTTGAACACATTGCGACTGCTTTGAGCAAGTTGCTGATTGCGCAGGTAAACCAGGGTGTGCCGGAGTTACCAAGTGCTGTTCGTCTGATTCAAACAGACAGTCGACTGGTAGAAAAAGGCGATTTATTCGTGTGCCTGATTGGCGAGCGATTCGACGCACATGATTTTGCCGGGCAGGTCATGAAATCGGGTGCCGCGGCATTGGTAACCAATCGCGTACTTGATTTGCCGATTCATCAATTTGTGGTGAACGACACTCGCCTTGCCTTGGGTGCGTTGGCCAGTGCCTGGCGACAACAGTTTGATTTGAAAGTGTTGGCTGTTGTAGGCAGCAATGGGAAGACAACCAGCAAAGAAATGCTGGGTGGAATTTGCAAGGCGCAGTGTGGCGACGATCAGGTACTGGTGACCGCAGGTAACTTGATCAACGATATCGGTGTGCCACAAAAATTACTAAAGTTGCTGCCTCAGCATCAAATGGCTGTGATCGAAATGGGCATGAATCATCCGGGCGAGATTGATTATCTGGCAGGGTTGGTAAAACCTGATGTCGTGCTGTTGACGAATGCACAGCGAGAGCATCAAGAATTCATGAAAACGGTGCTGGCTGTTGCCAATGAAAACGGTAGTGCCTTTACTCATTTGTCGTCAAATGGTTGTGCAGTGTTCCCGGTAAGTGATGAATTCGATGCCTGTTGGCAAGCGCTGTCAACCGGTAAAAGTACCTTGCGTTTTGGATCCGGTGCCGATTTCGAAATCTTGCAGCCCCGCAGTGATTTCGGGCAATCCGCTGTCGTGCTTCGTGCTTTGGACGCTCCGATTGAATTACGCCCTAACTTTATTGGCGAGCATAACTATGCTAATGCGGCAGGAGCCGCTGCTGCTGCACATGCTGCGGGTTGTACTCATGAGGCGATTCAAGCAGGTTTAAATGCATTTCAGCCGGTGAACGGTCGCCTGCAGGTTGCCCTGAATACGCCGTCGATATTGCTGATCAATGACAGTTACAACGCAAACCCTGATTCTGTGAATGCAGCAAGCAAAGTGCTGGGCCAGCAGGCAGGCAGTACTTTACTGGTGCTCGGTGACATGGGCGAGGTAGGTAATCAGTCAGATGAATACCATGCCGAAGTCGGGAGTTATGCAAAACAGGCCGGCGTCAATCACTTGTATGCCTTGGGCGATGCGACCACTCACACGGTGCTGGCATTC
>CAYZRV010000064.1:0-1915 GCA_964480885.1 uncultured Aquiluna sp.
TACAAGACACTACTACCAATTGCATTGGAATTAAGAAGCCGTAGTATTCCATTTCTATTCATATTCACGGAAGAAACTCAACTAAAATTTCCACATCAAAAGGAGTACTTTTTTGTTGACGGAGATTATGATGAAAATTCAAACGCAGTTTTATCTGAGACACTTGGTGTAACACTACCATTCCATCCAGATGTTTTAATAGTGGCGAGGGAACGTTGGCAACCAGAACAATCTATAATACAAGAGTTCAAAGAAAAATTCAATTCAAAAGTCTGTTGTGTTGAAGTCAGTAGTCACTTGATGAACAACATAGAAAACAGATTAGAAATGTTGTCTAGAATGCGGTATCCACAGAATCTTGTTGATTACTTTTTTGAACATAGTTCTTTTGCCAAGGAAAGACGAATAGATTGTATGGATGAATCATACGGGAGTAAGTGTGTTGTAGTCGGAAATCCAAGATTCTCAGAAGTGAATACTTTTACAAAAGACATTTCTAATAAGTACGCGATAGATCCATCTAAAGAACAAATACTTTTTTGGGGAGTTATAAACACAACTCGAAATACGGCAATGGCGGCGCTAGCCACATTGAGGGAAAAAACGAAAGATACCCATCAAATATTTTACAAACCATATCCTGGTGAGCCGTTCAATCCAAAGTTTCAACATCAGTTTAACCCGTTTATAGTTGATGGTGTTCAAGTAGTATATGATGAAGATGACACATTTAGTATATCAGAACTATGTGATACTCACATCGGTCAACTGAGTAGTGTCTTTAACTTTGCATTTATGTTCGATAAAAAAATTGTAAACCTAGATAGTGTTTGTCATGGACATCAAAGAATGAATGACATCGAAACGTTCTTTAACGAAACTGGAAATGGAGTCGAAGACTCTGCCAGATTCTGGATGAACATATGGAAACTAAATACATATGACGAGTTTAAATCATTGATACAAATGGATAGGATAGAAAGATTTAAACAAACAAATGATGTCTTAATTGACTTAGTTAAACAAACAACAGTTAACTTTGACTGGGACTGTAACTTTCTCTCATCAGATAAAAAAGACTATTCTGATTTGGTGAAAGTATTTGATGAATTCAGTTTTGATGGAAAGGCATCTGAGAGAATAGTTCAATTTTTGGAAAAACATTATGATAGTAACTCAAACAATATTTGATAGCCTCAACGGCAAAGCAACTTCAATATTTCAACAGTCTGAAGTATCGACGTATCTCGAAATAGGCGTTAGAGAAGGGACAACATTCTCGTCAAGGGTAACCCAAGTGAAAACAAAATTGGTTGCCATAGACTGTTGGGACTTATTTGAAAATCCATCTCAAAACGATATGAATAGAAGCAGGACAGATGCGAAAAATCAATACGAGTCTTTGGTAAACAAATATAAATCCGTAGATAAGGTTCAGATTATCAGATCATTTTCAAATAATCCCGAAGTAATCAATCAGTTTCAAGATGAGTACTTTGATGTTATCTTCATAGATGGTGATCATTCTTACGAAGGCGTAAAAGAAGATTTAAACAACTGGTGGAATAAGTGTAACACTATTTTTTGTGGTCATGATTATATGACAACAAAAACAGTTTGGGGCGGAGTAGAATGTGGTGTAAAAAGAGCAGTTGATGAATTTGTGAATCAGAAGAATGATGAGATAAAACAATTCAGAGTATTTATGAATTCACCAAATCCAACTTGGTTCATATGGAAAAAGTAATTTGATTTGTTCTTTAAATTGTGTATATTAGTAAACCTAAAATAATCCGAGAAAGATATGAAAAAAACATACATCATTGCAGAAATTGGAATCAATCACAATGGAGATTTGAATATTGCTAAAAAACTTATAGACATTGCATCTGTTGCCGGATGTGATGCTGTCAAG
>CAYZRV010000065.1:0-1912 GCA_964480885.1 uncultured Aquiluna sp.
GATGCTCTTTGGCGATGCCAAGGAAAAGGTTGAGGATATCCTTAAGGCTCTTTAGCTCCTAATCTTTTCCTTCTGCCTTCTGGAACCCAGATTGAAGGTCGAGAGAAGACCCAGCAGCAAGAATGCAGCAGCTGCCCAGGCTGAGAACTTAGCCCCGTCAGTGAATGCGTCTCCCGCAGCTGTTCTAACTTCGGCTGCTACCTGTTCAGGAATACCCTGCTGAATGAGTCCGCTCTCCAGTTGCGGGATAGCACCACCTGCTGAATCAACAACTGCTTCAACCAAGACTTGGCTCTGTTCACTTTGTAATCCGATATCACTCAGTCTGGTTTCAAGCGAAGACTGAGTGCCAGTGAATAGGAGAGTTCCTAATACCGCAATTCCTAAGGCCGAGCCAATTTGGCGCACTGTTGACTGAGAACCAGAACCCTGGCCAGCTTTCTCCATCGGGACGTCAACCATGATCACTCCGGTGAGTTGGGCGGTGGCCAGTCCTATTCCAATTCCATAAACAAAGAGGAATGGAGCAATTCCAACCCAACCGAGTGACTGGGAAGCAATTACTGCCACTCCTACAACACCAACCATCTCCAGCATTACACCGATCTGGACTGCTCTAGCGGGAGGTAGTTTTCCACTCAAGGCACCACCAACTCCCGATGCAACAAATGCTCCGCCTGCTAGCCAGAGAAGAACTAGACCGGAGGAGACCGGGCTTAGACCAAGGACGTTCTGGAGCCAGAGCGGAATTGCGAACAGAATCCCAAACTCACCCATAGAGATGATCAGTGCTGCAATCGAACCGTTTCTAAAGGAGGCAATTCGGAAAAGATTCAAATCGAGAAGAACGTTTTTGCCTTGCTTAGATCTTCTGGACTCCCAAAGAACAAACAGAAAGGTTGAAATTATTGAGATCATTAGTGCTATCGGTATCACCGAGATGCCGTCAGTTGGCCAGGTAAAGGCAAACAGCTTGAATTGATTTTTGTCACTTGCTTCAAACCAGCCGTAGATACGACCCTCAATAAGGCCAAAGACCAAGGTTGAGAACATCACCACCGAGATCGCAGCACCAACCCAGTCCAGGCCACCTTCGGCCTGAGGGGCTTTGGATTCAGGGACAAAGATGAAGAGCCCAATCAGAATCAAAATGCCTAGCGGCAGGTTGATTAGAAATGCCCAACGCCAGTCAAAGTCAGTTGCAAGCCAACCTCCAAGCACTGGTCCAACGGCGACCATTCCACCAATAGTTGCACCCCAAACTGAAAAGGCAATTCCCCTTTCCTTGCCCTGGAAGTTTGCATTCACAAGCGACAAAGTTGTTGGCAGAACCATCGCCCCACCGATGCCCTGCACGATTCGAGCAAGAATCAGTGCCGATGCCGAGTCAGTGGTTCCCGCCCAGACTGAAGAAAGAATGAAGATTGCAATCCCGATGCTAAGCAGTCGCTTTCTTCCAATGCGATCAGCCACCGAACCCCATACCAACAAGAGAGAAGCAAAGACCAGAACATAGCTTTCCTGAACCCACTGGACCTCAGTGGAGGTGAGAAACAAATCATTGATTATGGAAGGAAAAATCGTATTTACAATCGTTCCGTCGATAATCACCAGGGAAATCGACATCGAGATAAATACAAGACCTATCCAACGGTTCTTTGCTGCTGTCAATTACTTACCAATCGCGCTCAGTGTCCAAATGGACAAACTATGTGTTCCTTCGGAAGACTACTCCCGAAACCCCCTTCCACCCCCTGTGTCGCAGCCCTGGTCTAATCGATGAGAGACTTAGGTGAGAACTCTAGGGAGGCTAAATTGAGGCAACACAGGCTGGGTAATAGAGATGTGTCTGCAATTGGACTTGGCTGCATGAATGTCTCCTGGATATTCACTAACGGTTCAGCGTTGGATC
>CAYZRV010000066.1:0-1870 GCA_964480885.1 uncultured Aquiluna sp.
CTTAGACTCAGTTTCCGCATCGAGTGCACTGGTTGCCTCATCCAAGAAAAGAATCCTTGGATCTCTATAGAGAGCTCTAGCAAGACCGAGCCTTTGAATCTCTCCGCCTGAGAACTCGCCGAAGTCCGGAGTAACCTGGGAATCCAAGCCGAATACCCTCTCGTCAAGGAAATTCTCGAGACCTGCAAGCCTGATAACTTCGCTAACTTTGCCGAGATCAGTTTGACTTGACTCTTGTAATGAAACATTTTCTGCCAAAGTGCCAGTAATCAGGAAAGGCCTTTGAGGGACGATTCCGATGTAACCCGGCAGCGCATTGAGAAGGTCTCTGGGGCTTACCCCTCCAATAGTTGCTGAGCCAGTGGTTGGAAGCCGAAAGCCAGAAGCTATTTCAAAACTGGTCGTCTTTCCTGCACCGGATGGTCCAACAATGGCAACTTTAGTTCCGGGCTCAACGGAGAAAGAAACTTCAGACAAAACTGATTCGTCTGCCCCTGGGAATCTAAACCCCACTCTGTCAAAAACCAATCTTGGTGAGGAAAACTCAAGCTTCCTGGTTTCTTCGGAACTTGTTTCTTTCTCCGCACTCTTTGCTTCTAAGATTCTTTCAAAGGCATTTTGAGCAACAGCGGCAGAGCCAATCATGTGCTGTACTGCCCCTTGAATTGGTAGAACAGAAGATACAAGTCGAAGACCGCCCGCCAAGAAGATGCCGATGGTCACAGCTTGAGATGCAAGGTCGCTAAATAGTACAACCCCTCCGAGGAAGGAGAATATTCCAACAATTAGAGACGTTTCAATCACGTATCTAGGAAGGCTTGCAAGCACGCCATTGATGGCCGAGCTATTTGCAGCTTGGCGTTTTCCACTTATAACTCGATTCAGCCAAGGACTAAGCTGGCCAGCAGCTTGTACTTCACGCCTAACTCCAAAGAGCTCACGAGATGCATTCAGTGCAACCTCATTGCCAACGAACCCAAGTCGGCTATTTCTCCTCACTCGGAAATTTACGACTTTACTTAGCAGGAAAATTACAACAGTCATGTAGATAAAGAGAGCCACGGCTACTACTGGGTTGACAAATACAAATATTCCGAGCATCACAACAAGAAATGAGGACTCAGTAAGAAGTGTAATTATGGAATTCAAATACGTTTGAATGTGAGAAGTTGCCATGAGTATGTTGTTTTGAAAACGTGAAACTGTATCGCTAACACTGGACCCAGCTTCATTCTCCGCGGAGAAAAAACGCTCTGTAAGAATCGTCACAAAATGTGCCTCAAGTTGCGCGAGTGTCAAATTAGTTAATAGTCCAAGCCAGATTGCGAAGAATGACTTCGCGAGAAAAAGAAGAACAATTGCCGCTGCCAGGAAAATCGCTTGACTCTCAGTTAATACAATTTGTCCAAAAAGAGGAACCGTAACTGTTGCTGCGCTCGTAGAACCGCTAGCCAGAGAAGCGAAAGAACTTGCCAAAAGGGCAATCCCTGCCAGACCCAATATGTCAAACCCATTGGCTGCTATGCGCGCTCCTGACAGAAGGAGCAGCTTGACTTTCTCGACCCGTGGAAGGGCAGAAAGTATCGACTTGACCGTAAGGTTAGGCATCCTAACAAGTGTAGTTCCAGCGACCTAAACGCTTAAGTGATCGGCAAGCTTCTTCTGAGCCGTGACGCCTTCGGGCGAGGGTATGAGTGGAAAGACATGAAGCCCTCCCGCCTGCTCAATAAGTTCTGATTGCACACCAGATTTTTCAAGCAAACTAAACAGCCTCTTCAAGTCTGGATAGAACAGTTCGTAATCACCTGCAAACAGAACCGTTTCTGGAAGACCAGACAGCTCACCCCTCAGCGGACTCACTTCCTTCCTT
>CAYZRV010000067.1:0-1868 GCA_964480885.1 uncultured Aquiluna sp.
CAGCGCGGCGTATGCCGGTGTCTTCCAGGTAGATCAGCACCAGGGTGCGGTGCAAGTGGGCGTGTTCACCCAGCAGGGACTGCACCGCTTCGTCCGTGGCTTGGGCCTCGATGTCGTCGACCGTGCTCATGAGCTCACGGTACCCACTGGTGTCCACCACCATCTTGGTGAAGGCGCTGGCCGTGTAGAAGCCCAGGCTACCGCGCCCTTCCCGCTCTTTCCACAGTGCCCAATTGTTCAGCCGCTGCCGGACCCATTCAATGCGTGCCATCGGAGCCTCCCTGTTTCTGCTCCAGCTGCTGGGCCTCGGGCGCCCACATGATCAGGAATGCACAGCCGAACTGGACCATGAGACGCGCAACCTCGTCGGAGACGCCGGGCAGGTCGAATGGGGTGCCCACCACTCGCCCAGCCTCGACGGCATAGAACTTGTTGGCCTGGCCTGCAACCCCCTGCCGCACAAACCCATACGCCGGGTTGCCAATGGCTGCGGCCTTCTCCTGGATGGCCTTGTAGGTCTCTGGCATATGGCGCTTGATTTCTTCAAGCCTGGCCTGAACGCTTGTTTGTGTGTCCATGGTGTCCAAGGTTTTCTATAGAGAAGATCAGGTAATCAGGGGTAGGCTCGCGAGCGCGCGGGTGTGTGTGCATGCGCCTGCACGCCCGCCGGCAAAAAAGTGGTGTGGACAGTGACCAGACAATGCAGCAGCCAGACCCAAAAAACAGAGGGACCACACTGCCCATACCCTCCCTGGAGGAGGCTGGACACCTTGGACACTTGGACACTCAGGTCATGGGCGCATGCACCGATGTCCCCGCAGTCGCGCCACAGCACGGGCGCACAGGCCCGTTCACCCTGCTGCCAATCTTGCGTCTGGCAGGGTGTGTGTCGCGGTGCGATTCGTGCACCGTGACCCGGTAGGGGTCAGAACGGTGCGTCATCGGCGTCCTGTTCGTAAGGCCCAGGCGGCTCGCCATCGGGCTGTTTCGTGGGCGCTACATCAGTGCCAGCGTCGGTGTCGTCTGGCAACTCTCTCGGCCAGTCCTTGGGGCGCGCGTAACCATGGGCCCGCACGCCATTGATCTGCTTCTTGCAGTACTCCCACCCTTCGGCATCCAGCCAGCTGCGGATCTGCCCGTCCAGCGCCGCGGTGCTCTTGCCCGCGTCCACGTGCAGGGCCTCGTTGAGCTGCTTGATGGTCACGAAGTTGGTCAGCTCGTTGACCACCGCGCCTATGCCGGCCGCTGCCGGCGGGCGAGTCAAGACCTCGAGCAACGCCGACATGACCGTGCTCTCCACCAGGCGCTTGTCCTGCATGGGCACGAACAGGCGCTCTTCCTCCTCGGGGGTCGGGTAATAGCGCTGGCCTTCCAGGGAGGCCGCGAAGGCCTCGGCCAGCAACTGGTCTCGGTACTTGGCCAGCCAGTCGGTGTTGATGCGGTGGCGAACCGGGACCGGCCAGAAGCGGCGGTTGCCTGTTCGGTCGCGCAGCCACTGCTTTTCGTTGGTGGTACCCACCATGACGCACTGCCTGGGGAAGGCCTCGACCACACGTCCATAGCTGGGCCGGTAGCGGTCCACCTCGGCGCTGATGAATGCCTTGATCAGGTTGATGTCGCCCTTGCTGAAGCTGGCCAGTTCGGCAATTTCGTAGACCCACAGACCCTGTACCTGCTCCTGTCCGTCCTTTCCGCGCCCAACGTCGAAGTGCGTGTTGCTGAACCAGGGCTTGCTGGCCAGGACCTGCACCATGGTGGTCTTGCGCAAGCCACCCGGACCTTCCAGCACCATGCAGTAGTCGAATTTGCACCCGGGCTCCATCACGCGGTTGACCATACCCAGCAGGAGGAAGCGACCGACCAGCGTC
>CAYZRV010000068.1:0-1867 GCA_964480885.1 uncultured Aquiluna sp.
CTTATATTTTTAAATTTGCTGTCAACCAACCGACCGACAACATGACGGTGAGTTATGGTTTGGGCACAACCCAGAACGGAAGCGGTTGGTCATGGAGGGCGGCAGAATGGGATAGACTGAGCGGAGACAACCGCTTCTGGAAAAGCAAGGCTAACGAGCACACCTTCACCGCAACGGGCAATTGGTATTACGCTGGTCGCTTCACTTGGACTGCTGACGGTTACACGGAATACGCCGCCGGTGACTGGGTTGATGGCGGGTCCTCGTTCACAGCGACCTCTTACTTTTCCGTCTCTTCTCTAACTGCTCCGTCTTTCGGGGTGGGCCAAGGTGCATCCGCCGCAAGTTCGTCGCAGATCAATTTAACGTGGACGCGCGGCACGTCAGGAACTGCGAAAGACACTGTCGTATTCCGCTCTTCGAGCGCTACGCCACCATCCCTCAATGGTGGCACCCCCTATTCGACCTCGCAAAACGCCACGCAAGGAAGTGCGACCTGCATTTATCGAGGTGACGCTCAATCTTTCAACGATACCGGCCTTAACTCTAGTACCCAGTATTACTACCACTTCTTCGCCGTAAATAATAACTACTATTCAGCTGCTGCGACCGTGAATGCCACCACGCAGGCGGCATCCACGCCGACTTTGACGGCGGTAACGCTCGGCTCTGCGTTGGCAGGCAACACGTATGGCACTGCCTCGACGGGTTCCAGCTTCACGGCGCAGGGAAGTGCTCTGACCGCCAACATCACCGTCACTGCTCAATCGGGCTTCCAAGTATCTTCCGACAACTCCAGCTACGGTTCCTCGGTCAGCGTGACTAGCGGATCGACGGTCTGGGTCCGCGTGGCAGCGACGCGTGCGGCGGGCGCCTTCAACAACGCGGTGATGGCAGTGATGTCCAGCACCGGGGCCACGGACCAAAATGTCACCGCTTCTGCCAGCGGCAATAGCGTGGCGCAGAAGGCGGTCACGATTGCTGGCCTGACGCCGCAAAACAAAACTTACGATGGCACTACGGCCGCATCGGTCACCGGTAGTCCCACCTACAGCGGTCTGGTCAACAGCGAGAATATTGCTGTTACCACGACTGGCACGGTGGCTTGGACGTTCGCGAGCGCTAATGTGGCCAATGGCATCTCGCTCAATCGGGCGCATACTTACAATGCGCCCTCGGCCAACTACACGATCACACAGCCTACGCTCTCGGCCAATATCACAGCCAAGGCGCTGACCATTACGGCCGATCCTGTCTCCAAACTTTTCGGTCCCGCTTTGACCGGAGGCGCCGGATCCACGGCGTTTACGTCCAGTGGTTTGGTCAGCGGCCAGTCGATTGGATCGGTGACCATCAGTTATGGGGCGGGTGCGGCGGCAGGTGCAGCCGCGGGAACATATGCCAACCAAGTCACGCCCTCAGCTGCAACGAGTGGCACGTTCAACCCTAACAACTACGCGATTACCTACGTGTCCGGCACTCTCACGGTCAATCCTCTTCCCAACCCCACGGCCACCGCCACTCAGACCGGCACCACCTCAATCAACGTCGTCACGGCCAACACAGACAACATTTTCGTCATGATCGTGCGGAATACGACAGACAATTTCACAGCGCCGACGCAGGGCGAACTATACAGCGCCAACAACACTATCGGCACCGGAGTTGTGCGCTATATCGGACTGCCTGGGACCTTCTCCGACACGGGCTTGGAACCTGGCCAAACGTATTACTACAAAGTTTACACGGAATATTTCCGCTATTATTCGACTGGCGCGGCCACAACTTCTGCGACCACACAGGGGACGCCCTCAATCACGATTGGCGGTGCGACCTCGGCCACGGCCACGGCCTTCACCACGACTTA
>CAYZRV010000069.1:0-1860 GCA_964480885.1 uncultured Aquiluna sp.
TTCGCGTAACTGTTGTCGTGCAGCTTTTTCTTCAGGGGGCTCCGCGGCTTTACGTGCGGCTACACGCTCCTTGACCATGGCCCTGTGACGAGCGTTGAGTTCGTCTAAGGTAATAAACCGCACGCCTTCGTTCCGCATGTCTTGGACCACTTGCCAAGCGACATGGTCGGCCATCTTGCTGTTAATCCAATTTCCTAGCCCAGCTTCGCTTTTTAAATCCACAAGGCCTGTGTTCCTAATGTCATCCACCATGCCCCATTGCTGACTCTTAACAAAGTCCTGCACAAACGGGAGGTACTCGTTTTTTGGCTTGAGGTTGGCCTTGCCCTTAATCTGTAGGATGTCAGGAGGAACCGCGCCAAAACGCTTTTCCATTACCTGAGACAGCATCTTTCCGTACCTAGAGCCTAGGTTAGCGTCATGAAGAGCGACGGCGGAGGACGTGACCTCATTTTGTACGTACTCTGGTTGAGAGCGAAGTAGGTCCATGTAGTACTGATCTTTTTGCGCCCCTTCGACAGGTGCGACCTCGATCGTTACATGGGGCGCGCCCGTTTTCTTGTCGCGAAGCGAGTAGATCTCGGACCGCCCTTGGATCACATCCTCACAGTACCCTCCAACACAGTGCCCCATCATGTCGCCTTCGTACCGCAGTGCCTCTTCAAGCGCCCGCCTTCCTTCTGGCGTATCCGCCTTGAGTTGATACCAAGCGTACTTCTGATCCGGATAATCTTTGAACGGCACCGTAGCGGCGTTGTTCGCCAGCGCGAAGTTGGCCTCGGCCTTTTGCTTTTCGCGCCACTTGTTGATCTTGCTGACATGGCGCACGGCGTCCGGCACGGACATGCGGCCGAGCTGCTCTTCGGTCAACCGAAGTTGTGGCGGCAGTCCAGACTCGGCGTCGATCGAATTGAATAGCTCGTCGCGGAGATGATCAAAGCCAAGATTACGTCCGGCCTCTTCCGAAACCGCGTAAAGCTTTCGATCTGGATCCTTTTTCGCTACTTCAGCGATCCAAGGGTTTTGTTCAAAAAATCTATTTACGGCAGGATTGCTAGACGACTGCATTCCCACAAGGTCTCCAACAAGGTTATACCCCATGTTGTTGTCGGCAGCGCCTTCCCAAATCTTTGCCGTGTCCGACTTGGCCATTAACTGTTGAGAAAGTCCAGAGCCATAATCAAAACCATACCTAGATAAATCAAAATTAATCTGTTCTGGATCCACGTGCAGAATGCCCTCTTCCGCTAATTTGCGGATCGGATCCTCCGGCGTCGCCATCTCATTGCGGATGTACTTGGCAAGCTTGGTGTCAAGCCAATTATTAACCGTTTTTTCTTTTGAAGGACCGGGCACGTCAGGTTCCCAGGTTTTCAGTGCTTCAATTGCTTCCAATTTAGCCAGGAAGTCCCCGCCCTTTTGCTTGACGACATCCGTTCGAGGGGCAGTGCCTGTGCGGGGCCCGGGAAGCGGAAGGTTCTCGCCTACCATCTGCGCAAAAGCGCCAGGGCTTGACGTGCCTTCTTTGAGGTAGTCGCCCATAGAGGCCAGCGCCTTTGCTGCCTCGCCCTTGGGGTCTTCCTTCGCGCGTTGCGCTGCGGCAATGAACGCATCCACCGACTGAGTGTCCATGGCAGGGGCGCTTCCGCGAAGCTCTTCGGGCGAAAGTTCACGGATCTTTTGTAACGCGCCACGGCCGAAGTCCAACGCCGCACCGGGCAGCTCTACAAGCCCCGTCACCTGACTGCGCAAGCCCTCTGCTGCACGGCCCATGAGCGTGTAGGGAGAATACTCTTCCAGACGGCGGATAAAGTCCTCGGTCGTCTCGCCTTCCTCCGGGCTGCCTTTGGCGCGCTTAAC
>CAYZRV010000070.1:0-1821 GCA_964480885.1 uncultured Aquiluna sp.
ATCTCATGCTTCTTATCTGACCGGTCCTGAAAGAAATCTAGGACCTTTGGAAGGCCAGAAGAGAAGAAGCCAAGAAGCGTTGATAACAGGGTCAACATCTCTTACTCCCGTGCCGCGCTGACTTTGTCCGCGCCTTTAGTTACGGTCACCTTGTCACCCACCACATCAACACGCATGGGCTGTTCTTCACGATCCAAACGATCCAGCTTGCTGATGAGATCCTTGATGACCTCGAACTCTGGCTTCTCTTGCTTCGGTGCAGTGCCAGCAATACCGTTCAACATAGAGATGAGAGCAGTTAGGGCAGCGCCTAGCAAACCCATCACAGCGGCGATCTTGTCGCTCTCCAACACAATCGATGACGCTACCCCAATCACTACGATCGCAGTGATGTAAGCAAGACCGTGCTTACCAATTGCCTTGCCAGCAACTTCCTTAGCCGGGCTGTTGAATTCAAGTCGATTGAGCTCTGCCCGGGCCTGCTCTCGGAACATCCGGAGTTCACTGTCGTTCATCTCAATTGCTCCAGAAGAAGTTGAAGAGCCCTAACCTCCAATTCTTGTCACTCAGGTCAGCAGACAGCTCAAACACCGTCACTGCACCAAGTCGAACCTTCACCTCAATCCGGTCTACGTTCTTGTTGTGACTGCGCCACGCATTGGTGATCTTCATCAGGCACCTCTCTTGTCAGCCTTGCCATCAAGCTTGTCAAAGATCTGCTTGCAGATTTCTTTGATTTCATCGATGTCTCGGTGATAGTCCTCTTTGGTGACATACATGTGCGGCAGGTCACGGACGTCCTTGTCCAGACGCTCGATTGCCTTAGTGATGCTGTTAAGAACCCAGCCACCAAAGAACGCAGCTACGCCGACGAGGACGTTGAAGAGCATCTGAGAATCCATTCATTCCTCGCAGTGTTTATCCAAAAGACTCGGTCGCAATCGGACCACCACCAAACGATCCATCAGATACAACAGCGCCCCCGCCGGAAGGTGTAGGGGCCAACAAGATGCAGAAGATGCCGCTCAATTCATGTCTCCCGAAAATACCGCCGTTTGTTCATCAATAAACAGGACATTGCCTAACGCCCTCGGCGGGAACTCAATCTTCGTGCGCTTCTTGGTTCGCCCAGAGACGTAGGAGTTCGGCACCTTAGAATCAACACACACAAACTCATCGGTGTTGTTGAACATCACGACGATGTCGCCAGTGCTGAAAACGTCAGCAGGCACCTCGACCACCCGACTGGTGTCGATCTTCACAATCTTGCCAGCGGCGGTCTTGTCGAGTTTCATGGCTTCGGATACTTGTTCTTGACGGCTTGAATGTTGGCAAGCATGGCAGCCGCAGCATCACCGCCCTTCCATAGGGCATCCAACTGTTCTCCGATCGCGGGATACTCAGCGCGACGCTTGGCGTAGTAGTCAGGGATGTCAGGGCGCACAACCTCCGATTTCTCAATCGGCACCGTGATTGTCTCGCCGGTCATCGGATCTTCAATCTCACGGGTCTTCGGGTCTAGGGCTGCCCACTCCGCTTCCTTGGCATCAATCTCTGCGCCAAGTCGAGCAGCAGAAGACTCAACATATTCCCCAAGACTCACTCCCGCAGGAATGAACATCTGCCAATCGTAGGTTTCGCCGTTGTGTTCTACCTTCAACAGGGCGATTGCGCGATCTTCGCCAGTCATTCCAGACTGGAGTCCCTCAAGCGATACAGTGGTCATTTAACAGCCTCCAATCGAAAGTTCTTGCCGGGGTGATTTCCCTGCGGCGGAAGAATCTGTATGTCCTTGAATCCTACCGCCTCACAGAGTTCTGA
>CAYZRV010000071.1:0-1789 GCA_964480885.1 uncultured Aquiluna sp.
CTCCGTGTGAAAACATTTTGGCGTCAGTAGGACTCTACCTGCAAACAAAGACGTAATCGACCTTAGGAATAACCGAAAATATGGATATGCGTTGGCTAAACGAGGCCCGTTGTCTCAATGAAGATCCGGAGCTGTTCTTCCCTGTTGGAAATACAGGGCCAGCACTAGAGCAAATTGAGAAGGCAAAATCCATATGCCGTCAGTGCAATGTTTCTGCCCAGTGCCTGGAATATGCGATCCGCGAGAACCAGGACACGGGTGTCTGGGGTGGCCTTAGTGAAGACGAAAGACGTTCCCTAAAGAGACGCTACGCTCGCGCTCGTCGCGCTGGCTAGAGCGGCAAATCCAAAACCACTCTGGTTCCGCCGCGAATTGGCGCTGTCCAGGAAATCTTCCCGCGTAGTTCAGACTCAACCAGCGTCCTAACAATCTGCGTTCCCAGCCCAGTTCCAACTTTGCCTTCAGGAAGTCCGACGCCGTCATCAACGACTTCAATCTTCAAAGCCTTTGCAGAACGTTCCGCGTGAACTTTGATCTCCCCAGACTGATCAGCCAGGCCATGCTCAACAGCGTTTGCCACAAGCTCAGTTAGGACCAGCGCTAGAGTCGTTGCCTTTTCAGTTGAGAGCTCCCCGAAGCTGCCAGAGATGCTCGTCTTTACAGTTGTGTGATACCCCGTAGCAATCTCGGGAACGAGTTGAAGTATGCGATTGAAAATTTGATCAAAGGAAACCTCTTGATCAATTCCCTCCGACAAGACATCGTGAACAACAGCAATTGCACTCACTCTGCGCATAGCCTGAGAGAGAGTTTCCTTCACTTCTTCTGAGCTGCTCTGACGTGACTGAATCCTTAGCAACGAAGCTACTGTTTGAAGATTATTTTTCACCCGGTGGTGAATTTCCCGAATTGTTAGATCCTTGGTCAGGAGCTCACGTTCCCTGACCCGCAGCTCAGTTACGTCCCTGCACAAAACCGCTGCTCCGACTCTTTCTTTACTGTCTGAAATAGGTATTGATCTGACCGCGACCGTAAGTTCAGGAAATTCAATGTCTGTTCGCCAAGCGCCCTTCCCAGTTAGAACAAGTGGCAGACCCTCGTCAACAGCCTGCCCAGCGGCTGAAATGGAACTTACAACCTCTGCTAGAAGTCTTCCCTCAAGTTCACCATCCATTCCTGCCCGATTGAACATCGATAGTGCGTTGGGAGAGGCAAACAGGACCCTTCCTGATTTATCCAAGCGAACCAGCCCATCCGTTACACGTGGAGCACCACGCCTAGGGGCTGTCCCAGCTTCCCTGATTGGAAAATTACCAGCTGACACCATTTCAAGCAGCTGCTCAGCACAAGCCACAAAGTTCAATTGAAGTTTGTTCGGATACCTTGACTCACCGAGATTGGTGTGACGGGTAATGACTGCGATTGGCTTGGAATTTGAAGACTTATCCGGCTCAAAAACTGGATAGGCGGAAATCCTAGATGCGTTGCCGCTGAACTCCGAGAGGGTTGGGGCCACTACCGGGTGGCCAGTTGTCCAAGCTTCATCGATGGTCTTCTGCCAGTCGGTTCTGGCGACGGTTCCAGTTATGTCCCTGTAGAACAAAGTTGCGGCAGTGGAAGGTCTAGCGTGAGCGTAAACATGCAGCTTGGTTCGCTTGGGAACCCAGAGAACTAGATCAGAAAATGCCGCATCAGCAATCAACTGCCAGTCGGCCATAAGTGTGCGAATCCACTGCTGGCTTAGCTGTGAGCTTTCCTCCACGATGGCGAGTTTATCGCTCCAATTCCT
>CAYZRV010000072.1:0-1764 GCA_964480885.1 uncultured Aquiluna sp.
CATCGCAACACCAATTGTGATCGGTGTTGTTGTTCCCCTGATGGGTCTTGGCGTGCGACTGCTACAAGCCGAGACACTGGCTGCGCTGGATGTTGCTCGGTTGGCCACGGCAACGGGCAACACGGTGGGAGTTTCCCTGGGCGCAGCTGCGCTTGCTTTGCTCCTGGCGTTGCCGATTGCAGCTTTGGCTGCTCGCTATTCCTCGCGCTGGGTGGGGGCACTCGAGAGCATGGGTTATCTCTCGAACGCGCTGCCTGGCATTGTGGTCGGCTTGTCCTTGGTGTTCTTTAGCCTTCAGGTTCTCCCGGGGCTCTATCAAACCCTTATTGTTCTTGTCTTCGCCTACGCGGTGCTGTTTATGCCAAAGGCGCTGGGGACCGCGCGGTCGAGTATTGAAAACGTCTCCCCGGAGCTCGTGAGCGTCGCACGAACGCTTGGCGCTAGCCCCTTTCAGGCCTGGTATCGGGTTACGGTGCCCCTGGCCCTTCCTGGTTTGGGAATCGGCGCGCTGCTGGTGGCGATCACCACGATGAAAGAGCTTCCGGCAACGCTTCTGTTGCGCCCGACGGGCTTTGACACCCTCGCTACGGAGCTGTGGTCGAAGACCGCCGCTGCTGAGTTCGGTGCTGCTGCGCCATACGCCGCTGTCCTTGTCTTGGTCGCAGCAATACCTGCGATGATTCTTTCCGGTGTCGGATCCGTCGCGAAGGAGGAGCTATGACCACAGTCACCATGGCTAATGTCAGCCTCTCCTACGGAACCCGCCCGGCCCTGCGCGATGTGTCGCTGGTGGTCCCCTCTGGCTCTTTGGTGGCAATCTTGGGGCCCTCGGGCTGCGGCAAAACAAGCCTTCTGATGGCGCTGGCTGGTCTGGTCTCGGTCGACGGGGGAACAGTCACCGTCGGCTCCAGGGAGTTATCAAGCGAGAATCACCGGATTCCGCCGGAACAACGCGGTGTCGGGTGGGTCCCGCAAGCGGCGTCATTGTTCCCTCACTTGAGCGTTGGCGACAACATTGGTTTCGCTCTCCCCAAGGGGCGCCGGCGTAACGAGCGGGTCGAAGAGCTTGCTCGCCTGGTTGGCCTGGAAGGGTTCCTCAACCGATCACCTGGTCAACTCTCCGGCGGCCAAGCCCAGCGCGTTGCGCTCGCTAGAGCGCTCGCTCCGAAGCCCGATGTGTTGTTGTTGGATGAGCCCTTTGGCGCTTTGGATAGCGTTCTTCGCCACTCACTCGCGAGAGACGTGGCGCGCATCCTGCGCGACCAAGAGACCACCGCGATTTTGGTCACCCACGACCGCGAAGAAGCGCTTGATCTCGCTGATTTTGTTGCGGTGATGGATGGTGGACGGATTGTTCAGGTCGGCACACCGCTTGAGGTCTATGAATCACCGGCGACCCCCTGGGTCGCCTCATTCGTGGGAGACACCGTCGAGCTTTCTGGTGTGTGGCGGGATGATGCGCTGAATTGTTCCTTGTGTGGGGCAAAAGACTTTTGTGGTCCAGCAGAGAACCGTTTGGGCTGCACCGGCCACGTTCTCTGCGCCCTGGGTGATGTAGCTGCGACATCGCAGGTTGGCGATCCGCGCGATGGCGACCAGGTTCGTGTGGTGGTGAGACCTGAGTGGCTGGTCCCCTCACAACAGGGAATCAAGGCCAAGGTCGAGACCGTCGCATATGCGGGCCACGACGCTCTCGTGGAGTTCTCGCTCGAGGGCCACAGCGAGCGCGTTCGCGCTCGTATTGCAGCGCCTTTCTTGCCAGCG
>CAYZRV010000073.1:0-1745 GCA_964480885.1 uncultured Aquiluna sp.
ACTTTAGAAATTAGCTGTGAGACAACAGGAGATCCGTAAACAGGATCGAGAACTACTGGACGTCTGGCAACTGGGCCCTTACGTGGCATTACTTACCCTTCTTCGCGCCATAGCGGCTTCTTGCCTGCTGGCGGTTCTTAACAGCCTGGGTGTCAAGTGCACCACGAACAATCTTGTAGCGAACACCAGGAAGATCCTTAACACGACCACCACGAACTAGCACCATCGAGTGCTCCTGCAGGTTGTGACCCTCGCCTGGGATGTAGGCAGTTACCTCAACACCGTTAGATAGCTTGACACGTGCAACCTTGCGAAGAGCAGAGTTTGGCTTCTTCGGTGTGGTTGTGTAAACACGTGTGCAAACACCACGCTGCTGCGGGTTTGCCTTAAGCGCAGGCGACTTGGTCTTAGCGACCTTGGGGCTTCTGCCCTTGCGGACCAACTGCTGAATTGTTGGCACTAGTACTCCTTGTAGTTGTCTCTCTGGCACGCCAAAAACTGACTAAACCAAAGTGTTTTTCTTGATCCCGCCTCAGCGACTAGAGGCTGGCTCGCTTGGCTTCCAAAGAAGCCTCACAAAGCATACCTTTAGCCGCTTAGGCGGGTCAAATGGTCTTTTTTAGTTATTAGTTCTCTTCCAAAGAGAACGGGTCTGCCACCGACAGGCTCAGCTCCTGGGAACCAAGGTCTGAGTCCTCAAATGAGGCATCCTGCCAGATGCGGTTTGGATAGCGCTCTGCCTTGGCCTCTTCGGTGCCATCCACCTCGAAGTCGCGGTAGCGAGCCATTCCTGTTCCAGCTGGGATCAGCTTTCCAATGATGACGTTCTCCTTGAGACCGACCAGCTTGTCCTCTCTTCTGTCCAGAGCCGCCTGGGTCAATACCCTGGTGGTCTCCTGGAAGGAGGCTGCCGATAGCCAGCTCTGGGCGGCCAGTGAGGCACGGGTCATACCCATGACTTCCTGACGAGCACTGGCTGGACGCAGTCCCTTGGAAACAGCCTCGCGGTTCTTGGCCGCAAAGCGCTGACGGTCAATGATCTCTCCAGGGAGCATCTCGGTGTCACCAGAGTCAATAACGGTCACCTTGGAGAGCATCTGACGAACAATCACCTCGAGGTGCTTGTCGTGCAGAGGAACACCCTGTGAACCGTAGATTGCCTGAACACCGCGGATGATTTCAGCTGCCGCTTCGCGGGAACCCTTGATCATCAATACCTCGTGAGGAATTGGTGTTCCATCAACCAGGTAGTCACCAGCTTCAACCATGTCACCCTTTTCAACCAGCAGGTCATCAGGTGATGAGACTGTTGTGATTGGAAGAACAGGGCTCAGCTTCTTGAAGGTCTTGGATGCTGTTCTGGAGAAGCTGTACTGCAGAGCAAGTGCTTCTGCTTCTTTTTCAGCCTTTTCTCCCTGCGGACGAACAAAGACCTCATAGCTCTTTGTTCCACCAGATGAAACCTTCTCGACGATGTCAACCTTGCCAGCCCAGAATGCCATGACAGCAACCTTGCCAGCCTGTCTCCAACCAACACGAGCTTCGAGAAGGTCGGTAACACCGTTTAGACCTTGGGTGATGTCATAGGAAATCAGACGCTCAACGCGAACCTTCTGACCACCGATTGACTTCAGGATGGTTTGCTTCTTGGTGTTCTCGGCTGCACCACCGGTGTGGAAGGTACGCATTGTTAGCTGAGTACCTGGCTCACCAATTGACTGAGCGGCGATGATACCGATTGCCTC
>CAYZRV010000074.1:0-1740 GCA_964480885.1 uncultured Aquiluna sp.
CCGCCAAATAGGCAGAGTCGGGAAAAGATGCCTTAGCTCCAGCTCCCTTTTCAACCACGACTTTGTAGCCAAGGGCCAGGATCTTTTTGACGGTTTCGGGGGTGGCTGCGACCCTAGATTCAGCCGATTGCTCGGCAACAACACCAATCAGCGACACATTCGCTCCATTTCAATTTCTTGTCTCAACTTTGAGCCGAGCCTGAGGATTCCCTGAAACGCTATCGCTTATTCGACAACTAAGTTTTAGTTAGCAGGTTTCCTCGACACATGTTTTAGGTCTCTGCAAAAACCTCCAAATTCAAGTGTTGCACTTAATACAAAGTGCTACACTTCTCCCATGCCAACATCCCGTCCCCGTTACATGATCACCGAGTCTGATGACCTCGACCTTGCACTTCAGAGTGCTGCAAAACTCTGGCCCGAACTTGCTGAGGAGAGAAATTCCCTGGTTAGGAAAATCATTGATCTTGGAATTGAAGATGTTAAGAGAAGGACAGATGAATCCCTTTCGAGGAAAAGGGAGGCAATCTTCAAGGTAGCGGGAAGTCTAAGCGGGGTCTGGCCAGAGAATTGGCGAAATGATTTGAGAGATGAATGGCCCGAGTGATTCTGGATTCCAGTGCTCTCATTGCCCTCTACAGTGATCAAGACAAGCACCATGAATGGGCAATCAGGATGTTTGCGGAGACCCTCGAATCTCAGCTTGCGATGCCAGTCCTTACATATGCCGAGGCATTGATTCACCCTCTACGCGCTGGCAAAAAGAATGCATTTGAAGCTGGAATCAGAGGCCTAGGAATTCAAATAAGTTCGATTCCGGCGGAGGCTATTGATCAAATTGCTGAGCTAAGGGCTTCGACAAAGTTAAGAATGCCAGACGTAGTTGTTCTAAATGAAGCGATTTCTACAGATAGTGCAATTGCCACGACTGATCAACTACTTGCGAAAATCGCGAACAGTTTTTCACTAACTGTTTACTACCCGAACTAGTAGCTACGGGTAATCAATTTTGCCCAAATTAGTTGACTACGTACTTGCAATAGCTGGAATTATCGCTCCAGAAAACACCTGCCAAGCCAGGATGGACTTAGCCACCAAGCTCAAGGTGATGTATGTGGCCTCACCATAGAGGTAGTTCTTCCAAGGACCAATCTTCTTGTACTGGAATGCCTGGTTGAAAGCGAAGGTGTTGAAGAAGATAAACAGAGCCACGATGATTCCATAAACAAAACCTGGGATCTCGGCGGCTGATTCACTTCCCGGCTGAATTGTGTAGACGATGATGATTAGCCAAGGGACAATTCCAGTCATGCTTCCCATGATGAAAGGAAGGCCCTTGCCATTGCCTGGCGTCTCATATTTCTCTTGCAGAGCACCAAAGAAGATCATTGAAGCATTCACCGCAAAGATTCCAGCCAGGGCAGCAAAGTCAGACACGCCTGTTAGCTGAGCAATTAGCCAGATCATCACCGATGAGGAAAGTGAATACTCAACCCAGCGGAAGTAGTTGTGATTGAGCTTGAGGCCATTCTTATATCGGTTGAAGAACATCGGAGAAGAGATTAGGAAGTGGAAGAAAGCTGATAGAAGAAGAAAGCCAATAACTCCCGCTCCGATGTTGATGTCAAATAGCTCTACGCGCTCTGGTGGAACAGGAACTCCCGGAGGTCCCGTCGGGTAGTCAATGGTGACTGGGAACAAAATCTGTGTGTCCAAGAGGGTCAGTACATATGTGAGACC
>CAYZRV010000075.1:0-1737 GCA_964480885.1 uncultured Aquiluna sp.
TGCCTATTTCCTTGTCGATTGGCATCACCACCGAGCTTTTCTTCTGGGCCTTCACCATTTCTCTTTTGGTGTCTGGATTGATAGGGCCGAGAGTTGGCAAGTTCATTGACCGACTTGGTGGCAGGAAAGTTCTTCCCTATGGGTCTGTCGCGTTCTTCATTGGCTTGGGGCTTCTGGCAACCGCGCAAGAACCGATTCAACTATTTATTGCCTGGATCTTTATGGGTATTGGTGGATCGATGGGTAACTACGATGCTGCCTTCGCCACCGCGGTTAATTTTTTTGGTGATAAATCCAATGGGGTTATCGCAGGCATAACCGTCTTCGCTGGTTTTTCATCAACAATCTCCTGGCCGCTGACCACTTTCCTATTGAATACATTTGGCTGGCGCGAGGCCATATGGTTCTGGGCTGCTATGCACCTAGTTATTGCGCTGCCGCTGCATCTAACCATTCCCAAGGCCGAGCGCAAAGAGATTCCAGATATGACTGGACCCATCAGGAAGATGATCAAGCGTCGTTTTCGCTTTGATCCACTGCTGGTGGTCTTTGCTCTGATGTTTGCTCTGGAGGGCTTTATTGTCTCTTCGGTCAATACAACCTTGCCATTCATGCTGGGGGAGCTGGGGGCTTCCGTTGAGCTAGCTCTTTTGGCTTCGGTATTGCTTGGACCTTTTCAAGTTCTAGCGAGAGTTCTGCTGGTTGCCATGGGACCCAGGGCCACACCAATCATTGTTGCCGCTATTTCGATTGCGGCGCATCCGCTAGGAGTGATTTTCATATGCGTGTTTGGTGAAGCAGGAATATTGCCCTTTGTGATTCTTCACGGTATTGGGGTTGGACTAAATCCTTTTATCAGAGGCTCTTTGCCTCTTTTGTTCTTTGGCTCAGATCGGTTTGGCCAAAGGCAGGGCTACATCATGATGCCATCCAAGATTCTCTCTGCTCTATCACCGACGCTTTTGACACTGATGCTGTTAGCTAGCCCACAGCTTGCTATCCTCGCCACATTCAGCATGGGTGCCATTTCAGGCTTACTACTTATATGGGTGTATTGGATTTACAAATCTAGAAATCCAAGGCAACCGGGGACTGGGGAAATCAGCGAAATCAATTAGGTTAGCTGATGGGCGGTTAACCGAACATTCTCTTGGAGCAAATAGCCGGCGACTAGACTTAGGGGGCAACGACTGAAATAGGGTAAAAGTCATGGCAAGACGCAAGACGACAAATAAAATCAAGAAATATTTAGTAACTTTCCTTTCTCTCACTTTTTTTGCCGCACTTGTTGTGCCGAGTTCTGCCACCCCAACTTGCACCCTGCGGCCCGCTCGAAGTGTGGTCGTTAGCGGCAACGTATTTCTTGGCGGCGACTTCATTGAACTCGGCTTGTCTCCAAAGGGTAGCTGGGGAACAAATGCGGATGCACCTACTGATTCGTCTCCATCTGACTTCCGTGGTAGGCAGAGTTCAAGACGAATTGGACTGGTATCCGATGTCGATGGTTTCTGCGCCACTGCCGGAGACAACGTTGACAAGCCGATTGACTATTTCATGCCTGGAGTGGAAGAAGAACGATGGGGAGTTGGTTTCAAGATCGCGGGAGTTTCACATTATGGGAGCTTTTCGCAAATTAGGGGAGATCTATCTTCAACAGGAGTGACTGCCACTCACACAGTCACTAACGAAACTTCTGGTGATAATTTGGCGGCCAAAGTTGTCTCGATAATCAGCCTT
>CAYZRV010000076.1:0-1729 GCA_964480885.1 uncultured Aquiluna sp.
TCTACAGCCTGGAAACGTCCACCGACGAATACAGCGGCGTCGACCCTCACTGGTCCTTCTACTTCGAGGGGCCGATGCAGGGCAACACGTTCAGCATCACCGGGCTGCCGGTGTACGCCGATGCGCAGATCAGCATCGAGCTGTCCAGCTATGACGGCCAGCCGCTGTCGGTTGCCCTGATCGCCTTCGGCAGTTACGAGTTTCTGGGGCTGTCTCAGTTCGGGTTCGAGGTGGTTCATCGGGACTACGGCTACACCATCACCGACCGCTGGCAGCAGCCGCAGAAGATCCCCGGCCCGAAGGGCAAGGACCTGCGTGGCAGCGCCATCCTGGAGGTGCATGAAGCCAACGGCGCCGAAGAGACTGTCCGACGCCTGCTGGATGTGGGCGCCATTTTTGTGCCAAGCCTGAACCCCGAACACCGCTACCTCAAGACCTGGGGTCAGCTCAAACCGGCGCGCATCAGCGCGGCTGGACCCACTCATGCCGTCGTCGAGATTGACGTGGAAGGACTTTTCTGATGCCATTGGTAACACCCACCCCTGTGCCCTTGTTCGCTGGCCAGCTGGCGGACCCTGCAGACCGCGGCACCTACGGATCTCGGGGCCGTGAATTCTGGAGCTACGAGTATCAGGTCCTTGCGCCTGGGCTGAACCTGCTGGCCAGCCAGACCAACGAAAATGCGGCATATGCTGTCCAGATGGCGGCGCAGGCCGCCAGCGCTGCCGGTTTTGTTGGCAACTGGAGCGCGCAGACTGGCGCCGCGTCGATGCCGTACTCGGTCTATCACGATGGTGTCTTTTGGGTGTTGCTGCAGGACATCCCGGATGTGACGGCAGAAGAGCCGGGCGTGTCGATCTTGTGGGCGCAATTCGATGAGGGCGCCACCGCTGCGGCAACCACGTTCGACGACTCAACGGCAGACATCGAGGGGCAGGTCGGTTCCGCAGTCACGAACGTGCAGGCGGCCATCGAGGCCCTGGTGACGTTGCTGGGCGGCAAGGTCTCGCGCACATCGGCCACAGGTTCCATCCTGATGCCGGTGGGCACCACTGCGCAGCGGGACGGCCCGCCCGTGGCCGGCATGACCCGGTGGAACACCGAACTTAACAGGGGCAACGGTGCTCATGACACGTTCAACGGCGTGGCGTGGGAGACGACGGGCTGGGTGATTGGGTCATCGGTCACGCTCAGCGGAACCTCTGTGGATTTCACCGGCATACCCGCCTGGGTCAATGAGGTCGAGATCTCGGTGCGCGAGCTTTCGACCAACGGCACGAGCAACGGCATTTTTCAGCTTGGCACGGCCGTCGGGTTTGAGGCAACCGGCTATTCCAGTTCGGGTGATGGCACATCCATCACCAATGGCATGTTGCTGAGCATCACCGCATCATCCAACAGCATCAACGGCACGGCGTGCTTCAAACGTGGCCCTGGGTTGTCGTGGGATTACGTCTTCCGCGGTGCCGGCGCCGGCAGCGGTGACCTGCGCAGCTCTGTCGGCTTCAAGACGATGACGGGCGAGGTGACGCGCATCAGGTTGACGACGGCCGGCGGTGCCAACACGTTCGACGCTGGCACAGCGCATATCCGCTGGAGGAAGTGATGCCCAGCGTTCGCTTCCCTCGCTTCCTCGGGCTGGCCGCTCTGCGGGTCAGCTCGGGTGGATCGGTTGCTCCACCGCCACCGCCACCGCCACCACCTCCACCGCCGCCGCCACCGGCCAGCA
>CAYZRV010000077.1:0-1706 GCA_964480885.1 uncultured Aquiluna sp.
GGACTTGGCTGCATGAATGTCTCCTGGATATTCACTAACGGTTCAGCGTTGGATCCAGTGCGAAGAATTGAAGAGGCCCTGCCTGCATTCCACACTGCTCTAGATGCTGGCATCACATTTCTGGATACAGCAGACATATATGCGCCAACCTGGGATGCCTTCGGCCACAACGAAATCTTTGTTGCCGAAGCTCTAAGAACCTGGTCAGCTCCAAAAGAGAAAAAAGACAAGGTCCTCATTGCAACCAAGGCAGGTATCACAAGACGCCCTGGAGAGGTTTGGGGGAGAAGTGCCAACCTTGACTACCTACTCAGAGCAGCAGAGGCCTCAGCCGGAAGGCTTGGGGTGGACAAGATTGACCTCTGGCAACATCACAGGCAGGATCCAAACCTGGACTTTGAAACCCAGGTGGAAAACATTTTGGTTTTGAAAGAACGCGGGATTATCGACCAACTGGGTGTCTCCAACTATGACGCTAAGCAACTTCAGCAAGCAGTTGAGATGGCAGGACCAGGGGTAATAGTTTCCGTTCAGAACGAGTTCAGTCCTAAGTACCGTTACGACCTAGATGTCCTAGACGTCTGTGAAGCAAACAACATCACATTCCTTCCCTGGTCACCACTTGGGGGAGCCAGGCAGAAGAGTGTTATTTCTGGTTCCTCAGCCTTCGAAGAAATCGGGGTTAAATATCAGGCATCTCCCTTTGCCATCACCCTTGCCTGGCTGATGAAGTATTCCAAGAGCATCCTGCCTATTCCTGGTCCAACTAGGCCAGAGACAATTGAGGATTGCGTTTCTGCAGTAGATATTGATCTGAGCGATGAGGATTTCGAATACCTGAGCAACAACCTGCCTCAGCAAGCTGACTACTCCCAGGAACTAGTGCCCAGACCTCCACACCGCGCATAGCCAGCAAACAATGCAACGTCGAACTTTCCTCAGCCTGATTGGCGCTGCCACATTGGGTTTGACCAGTTCTCCCTTGATTCTTGATGCGCAGGCAAAACAGATTAAACCGATTCGAAAGCTCCCTCTCTCGTCGATGAAGCGAGTGGCATGGACCATCGACGATGGAACCAGCCCAGAATCCCTAGCTGCATATCTCCGCCTCGCTTCAGATCACAACCTTCGACTCACATTCTTTGTCTACTCCCGGATGGGGTCTTGGCTTCACTGCAAAAAAGAATTGAAACCATTGGTTTCCCGCGGACAGATTCAGCTTGCCAATCACACCGCTAGGCATCCATATCTGACTCGATTGTCAGTTGCCGAGATTCAGAAAGAACTGAAGGGCGCTCACAACTTTCTCGAGAAGGAATTTGGGGTTGATGCAAGACCCTACTATCGACCGCCCTATGGCAGCCTGAATCAGAAGGTTATAAATGCAGCTGCAGAGATTGGCTATGACAAACCCGTGCTCTGGACCAGAACCCTTGATGACGCGAGGAAGAAGCCTTCCCTGGAGAGGATTTTGAGCCTAACTAAGTCAGGCTTTGATGATGGGTCAATTGTCCTTTCACACGCCAATGGAATGCTTGTAACCAAAGCCTTCCCAGAAATCATTAGAGAAGTCAAATCTAAGAATCTCAAACTTGTAACCCTTAGCGATGTCTACGGCTAATCCAACTCCGACTCAGTCTCGCGGATGCGAGAAACCGCAGCGAAAACAGCTATTGGTGTTCTCAACCACCTGCTGGCGGAGAATG
>CAYZRV010000078.1:0-1700 GCA_964480885.1 uncultured Aquiluna sp.
CCTGAGTTTCCCATTCGCCCGCGATGTAGGCTTCAGCAAAGCCGATATCACCAGATTTCAAAGCCCGTTGGCACACGTCACACGAGTTCAAATTGATTTTTGCGCTTGGTTGGTCCTCTTCGCCCCCAAACAGCAAGTGGACACCTTCGGGAGTCACAATCTCCAGGCGGCCTTTCTTCAGTTTGGTCAGCAATTTCAGGGTCCACTGGGCCGACGATGGTGCGTGGCTGGGCAGTTGGAACTGGGAAAAAGTAATGGCTTGAGTCATGCTTCGAGTTCAGTCTGCGTAATTGTTTGACGGGGCGGGGCTGGCTTGCCATGAAACTTCGCGCCTTTGAATAGAAGTTTCACTGCTTGCCAATGAATTTTTGCGATCACGGCCAATGTAAACCAGCCATATTTCAATAAGGTTTTACCCCAAAGCTGGGTGCTTGGATGCATCAGTTCACCACTTACACTGGTGCTAAGTTGTTGAACTGGTCCTTCAAAGTAATTAATGCGAGCCATTGTGCGGTCTGTGCTGCTCACAAACCTGAACTCATAGCGCCCTGACACCGGGAAAAAAGGCGACACATGAAATTCTTTTCGGGCATGCAGCAGCATGCCTTTGTTCAGCGGTGCTTTGCTTTCCGGGGCCGTTAGTAAATAAAAATGTCTTTCACCAAAGGTGTTGTTCACTTCACACATCACGGCGCGGCACTGTTGCGCCTCATCGTGGAAATACCAAAAGCTGACTGGGTTGAACACATAGCCCAACACTTTGGGGAAGGTGTGCAAATGCACTTGGCCTTGCAGTGCCATACCCGTTTCCTGTTCAACTTTGCTCACCAACTGGCTGACAAACTCAGGAAATTTCAAGGTGTGCGGCTCGAACCCGTAATTGTGTGCCGAAACCGACACCAAGCCTTTGCCGTCAATCACCGGGTAGGCATGTGTGGGTTTTGAATCGGATTGCGTCGAAAAAACAAGGCGTACAAAGCAGGCGCCCGCAGTAAAGCCGTTGGCCTTGGGAAGTGCCCGGTGATGCTTCACCAAGCCCCAGGCCAGTTTTACTTCGTTGAGTTGAAAACGCCCCTGCGCCATCAAGCCGCCTTTTGTCTGGTTTTTGCCAACTTATCGATCACTGCGCGTGCGGCGTTCAAGCCTGAGGTATGCCCATCTTCGTGAAAGCCGTATTTCATCCACGCACCTGCCAAATAGACATTGTTCAAGCCCTGAAGTTCGGTCAGGGCCTGTTGAGCCTGAACCGCTGGCACGTCAAACACTGGATGGGAATAATGAATTTCCCGGAATACCTGCTTTGCATCAGGCTGGATAATCGGATTCAGCGTCACGAAAATCGGTTTTTTCACTGGCAAAGGTTGAAGCAGATTGCTCCAGTAGGTTACCGACACACTGGGCTGGGGATTCAACACGTCGCTCAAGTAGTTCCAGGATGACCACGTGCTGCGGGTTTTGGGCATCAGTTTCACATCTGTGTGCAAGAAGGCCACATTGGGTTGGTATTTAATGTGTTCAAGCTGGTTTTTTTGCAGGTCGTTGCCCTTGAGCATGCCCAGTGCTTCATCGCTGTGGCATGCCATTATTACATGGTCAAATTCCAGGTCGCCCAGTTTGGTTTTTACGATCGGTTTTGCACCTGTGGAATTGACTTCCAGCACAGGGGTGCTGTGGTGCACTTCGTCGACGAAAGGCAATAT
>CAYZRV010000079.1:0-1656 GCA_964480885.1 uncultured Aquiluna sp.
AAACCGATGGCGCATTGTAACCACGTTATCCACCGCTCAGCAACCACTTGATCACACAATTGATTTCAAAAAAAACGGCCCACCGAGGCGAGCCGTATCTGAAAGTAACCCATGGAGGGTCGGAGACATTCACAGAGTGCCCGATTAAAGTGCGCTGAACATCCCCTCTGTGGCTTACCCCGAGGCTTTTGGAACTTATCCACAGTGGACGGGGAAAACCTTCCCTATTCTCTGTGGATAAAATTTTCAGCCTGTTGATTTTGTGCAGTTTTTGGTTGGTTGATTAAAAACTGAGCATGGGCTCTAGAGTCTATCAACGCTTGCTATTTCAGCTTTCCCAGCGATAGCCAACACCCGCTTGGCGGATGCGGTTCCAGACAGCCTCTTTTTCTTCGTCGCTTTTAAATAGCCAACCATCGACCTCATCGAGAGTACGACCGCAACCCATGCAAATATCGTCTCCGAGGTTGGTTGAACAAAAACCCACGCAAGGGGTATCGGCTTCTGGCCACACAGGCAGGTTGGCGTATTCAGGTTTTGACATGATGCTGCTTTAGTTGGGGTTGGGACGGTACTGCTTCTTCAGGCGAATATAGAGCACTTTGGTGACGTGTGCGACAACCGAGCCATCGACATGGGTAATGTCGGTCTCGAAGGTGTGCAAAACTTTTTCACCGGTGGCCGCTTTGGCTTTGATTTCTTCAAGTGTTTGATCATTCACTTGATACACACCTTTGACCAGTGCGTTACCAGGTGCAATAAAACGTATATTGGCCTCTTGATCCCACACATGGTAGCGAGTGCCCAAGCGCTTCATGAGAATGAGCATGTAGAAGGGATCGGCCATGGCATACAGCGAACCGCCAAACTGCGTACCCATGATGTTTTTATTGCGACGCGTGAGTGGCATGTGCACTTCGACTTCTTCGAAATTGGCACTGATGTGATGCACATGAATGCCAGCGCCGCGCAATGGGGCGTAAAAATTCATGGCTCTGCGCATGAATTCGGGCTTGTCAGAGAGGTTTTTCAGAAATTTTTTAAACATTTTTTACTGCGATTTTTTCTTGTGGTTTCAGTAGGATAAAGGTTTTTGAGGTGAGGTTTACTCGCTTGAATGCGTTTGTGCACTTGCACACAGGGGCAAAACCCGCTATAGTTTCGCTCTTACCAGACGCGGGGTGGAGCAGTCTGGCAGCTCGTCGGGCTCATAACCCGAAGGTCGTAGGTTCAAATCCTGCCCCCGCAACCATACGCAGGCCGTCGCGACGGCAGCCCACAGTGGCTGCCGTTTGTTTTGGTGGGCGGCGGAGAGTTGGTTTTGCCAGTTGAGTGCGGCGCAAAAAATGTAGCGTTGTGGGGTTGACGGAAGTCGGCTCGGTCGTCAAAATCTCGCTTCTTTGCTGCAGCCCTCTTCGAGATGAAGGGGTGAATGAGCGGCGAGAGTAGATGAGTGGTAAGTGCTCTTTAAAAACAAGGAACAGCCGAGAGGTGTGGGTGCTTGACTGGCTGCTGCGTGGTGCCGCGAGGTGCTGTGTGGTGGGGAAGTTGGGTGCTCGCACTGACGGAAACGTCAAGCGAGTTTTAGCTGGAAAAGATTAAACTGAAGAGTTTGATCCTGGCTCAGATTGAACGCTGGCGGCATGCTTTACACAT
>CAYZRV010000080.1:0-1656 GCA_964480885.1 uncultured Aquiluna sp.
AGAGCATCACGTGCCACTTCCAAGATACGGGCGTTGTGCGCGCCCGGCTGGATGGCGATCTCCTTCAAGAACGGCGCATTTGTTGCCTCACTGAAGGGCTTCCGCGGCCTGCCGCTTTTTGTGTGCACTGGAGGCTCGATAGAGGAGGCCGCCGACGCCGGCGATCAGCAGTCCGCAGAACAGAAAGCAGAGCCGCCCGCTCCACGGGTTTGGGATAACCAGGCCGAGGACGCAAATGAAGCCTCCATAGATGAAACAGAGAATGCCCAAAATGCGCGCCTGCACGTCGTCCGACTCGACACCCCCTTCTTCCGCGTGCTTCACCGGACGGCCCAACCGTTCGAACAAATCCTCGACCATGGGCGGTGTCTTGAGTTTCAGGTGCCGGGCGATCCAAACCGTGATGAAAAACCAGATGCTGCAAATGACGACATTGCCCAGCCCGCTCCAGATGAAGAGAAAGTCCGACATTTCCCGGGCGTTCAAGTCGGTATAACCGAACCAGGCCGGATCGAGTACGAACTTGACGAAAAAGGAGAAAGCACCTCCCACCAGCAAGGAACTCCATGCGGCCCAACGGGGGGCTCCTTTGATGAAAAGCCCCCAGACCAGTGGCATGGCATAAGGAATAGCTATCAGGGAGCCGAAGAGGATCATAATGTCGAACAGGTTGAACCTCTCAATCGACTGTATCAGGAAAGCGGCGAGAATGACCATGAAGCCGAAAAATATGGTGGCCAGCTTGCCGACTACCAGCAGCTCCTTGGGCGAAGCCTGTTTTCGAATCAGAGGCTGGTAGAAGTTTTTGACAATGATCCCCGCATTCCGGTTCAACCCCGTATCCATCGAGGAAATGGTCGCGGCGAAGAGGGCGCAAAGGAGAAGTCCCACCATGCCGGTAGGCATCATTTGCATGCCAATGAAGACAAACGCACCCTCGTAGGCCTTGTCGCCAAGGTGCGGAAAGACCGAGGAAAGGTCCGGTTCGATAATGCGGGCCGCCATCGGCGGGATGAACCAGACGAAGGGTCCGACAAACATCAGGGCTGCGGCCATGAGGGCCGCCTTGCGGGCCTGCTTGTCATCTTTCACACACAGGTAACGGTAGGCGTCAAACATGTTGTTCAGCTTGAACGACTGCGCGACAAAGGCCGCGAAGATCCAGACATAAACAAAGGAAGCGTCATCCGCCTCCCAGAATCTGAAGTGGCTCGGCGGCAGCTTTTCGATCAGGCCGTTCAAGCCTCCGACGGCGGGATGACTCAGGGCAAGGAAGCACATGACCAGAGTGATCGCCATTAAAAGCACCGTCTGCATGAAGTCCGAGGCGACCACCGCCCAGGACCCCCCGGTTGCCGCAACGAAGAGGACCACCATCCCAACAATCCAGATGGTCGGGGCCGGCGGCACATTGAAAAATCCCGAGGCGACAATCGCCAGCCCATTGAGCCATATTCCGGCATAGACGAGGCTGATCGGAACCTGCAGCCACGTGAAAACCTGTTCATTGGTTCGTCCATACCGGTCCCGCACGCCGTCGATTGCCGTCACCCCGCGTATCCGCCGGAACCGGTGGGCGGTGAGCAAAGCATTACCCAGATACCCCACCGCATTGCCGAAAAAAATGGCCGCAACCAACATTCCATCGACATAGGA
>CAYZRV010000081.1:0-1654 GCA_964480885.1 uncultured Aquiluna sp.
TGAGGCGCGCGCCAAAGGCACAGTGGTGAGCGATGACATTGTGCAGCAGATCGGCAGCGATGACCTGTGGAAAAGTTTATACAAGCGCGCACAGCAAAACGCCAAGCGTCAAGAGGGGATGAATCTGCCTGACTTGTTTGACAAACAAGGAAACCCAATCCCCGGCGCTTATCCTACCGTAGCGGCGCTGGATTACTTGCTGCGCGCAGGCCGCTCCGCCAAAGATGCTGCCTTTGCTGATCCTCGGCAGCGCGTCAATGCGCCGGGCATCAAGGCGCTTTGGGACAGGCTTGATGAGGCCGTGAAGGCGGAAGTCCCAGAGTACGCGGCGGCACGCGCGCGGTTTGCAGACGATTCTGAGCTTCTCAAGCTATCAGAGCTTGGCACCCAGATCATCAACATGACCGAATCGCAGCGTGCAACTGCGCTGCGTAAACTCGACCCAGAAAAGCAAGAGATTGTTAAGCAGACCACTCGAGATGCGCTGTTTAACCGTTTGGCTTCTATGCGTGACACGGCGATGGCATCAAGTTTGCTCAGCAGTAAACAGATGCGTGACCTGCTTAATTTTGTTTCGGTTACCCCGGAGGCTGCGGCACAAGCGGCTTTGCGTATCCGTCAAGAAAAGCAGCTCATGGATTTTGCCCGGCAGGTCAATCCAAACCTTGGCTCCCGCACAGCCCGCTCGATGGCCGCGCAAGGCGCTGGCGTCGATCAACTCGCCGCCGCAGAGGCTTCAACGCGGTTCGCATTGGGCGGCACTGGCGAGCGTGCCATGATGATCTACAACAGCATTGCCGGTCGATTGCGCGGAATGACGCCAGAGGTGCGTGAGCAGGTTGCTGACATGCTGATGACGGTTGATCCCGTGCAGCAGCAAGCGATTATCTCTAGGCTGTCTAAGGAAGAGCAGCGGATTGCAGCCGAGGCGTTACGACGGCGTATGCAGCAAGCCCAGATTGCCGCCAGAGCTGGCCGAGTTCCGGGCTTGCTCAGTGAGGAACAGTAGACTTTCCGCAAACAAATTGTGCTAACCTCTTGCCAGCCTTGGCAATGGACTGCCTAATCAGGAGGGTCTGCGATGCCTGCCAAGACGAAGGTACCGAAGAAGCGCGCGCCGCGTAAGCCGCCCGCGCCGCGTGACGACGGCGTGCCGGCCAAGTTCCAGCTTGCAGGGCATACCATCACGGTCGTCACGGTTCCCAAATCTCGATGGAAGTACAAGAACGCCATCGCTCTTTGGATGCCGAACGAGTGCCGCATTGAGCTGCATGGCGCGCTGTCTGGCACGGCTAGACAGCAAGCCTTCATGCATGAGGCGACCCATGCCCTGCTTGACGTTGCCGGCTACAGCAACTCTCTCAGCACCGACGAGGAGCTGGTGGATCGTCTTGCCAACCTCCTGCTCCAGATGATCCAGACATTTTCCAACGAATGAGACGGCACCTCATCATCCCGGACGTGCAGATCAAGCCGGGGTCTAAGACAGAGCATCTCAAGTGGGCCGGCGAGGCGATTCTTGCCTATCGTCCAGAGATTATTGTCTGCATGGGCGACTTTTGGGACTTGCCCTCGCTTAACAGCCACGCCTCGGCGGGAAGCTCTGAGCTGGAGGGTGCTAGATACCACGAGGATATAGCAGCCGGTAACGTGG
>CAYZRV010000082.1:0-1643 GCA_964480885.1 uncultured Aquiluna sp.
TGGGCAAAAACTCGGTTAGCCCCTGGATCAGCCCTAAAATTACGGCCTCAAGCCAACCCACACCGTTGCCGGCAACAAACATGGTGAATTCCCGGTAAATAGATAGATAAGAGGCCGTTCTTGGGCCAAATTCAATGCGCCACTATAGCAAGCCTGAATGGGGGAAAACATTTTTCTGAAGGGGAAAGAGGCCTGATATTTAACAAATGATTGTGTAACCCAGCCGGGATAATGAGGAAAATCAAATAGAAAGGCTTGGGTATGGATCATCGGAAAATTTATGTGACGCAGCCAGCGCTGCCGCCGCTTGCGGAGTTCATTCCCTACCTGGAACAGATTTGGGACAGCAAAACCCTGACCAACAACGGCCCCTACCACCAACAGCTTGAAAAGGCGCTGTGTGAGCATTTGGGCGTGCCGTTCATTTCCCTGTTTTGCAACGGCACCATCGCCCTGATGACCGCGCTGAAGGCCCTGCGCATTCAGGGCGAAGTGATCACGACCCCGTATTCATTTGTGTGCACCAGCCATTCCCTGCTGTGGAACGACCTGCAACCGGTTTTTGTGGATGTGGACCCAGTCACCCTGAACCTGGACCCCCGCCGCATTGAAGAAGCCATTACCCCGCAAACCAGTGCAATTTTGCCGGTGCACTGCTATGGCTTGCCTGCCAACACCGGCGAAATTCAACGCATTGCCGATGTATATGGCCTGAAAGTGATTTACGACGCAGCCCATGCCTTTGGTGTGAAGCAAAACGACGAAAGCATTTTGAATGCGGGTGATTTGTCGGTACTTAGCCTGCACGCCACCAAGGTGTTCAACACCTTTGAAGGCGGCGCGATTGTGTGCAAAGACACCAAAACCAAGCAACGCATTGATTACCTGAAAAACTTTGGCTTTGCCGATGAGGTCACTGTGATGGCACCCGGCATCAACGGCAAAATGAGCGAACTGAATGCCGCCATGGGCATGCTGCAACTGAAGTATGTAGACCAGGCCATTGAAAAACGCCACCGCATACAAGCCCTGTACCGTGAACTGCTGGCCAATGTGCCCGGCATTGAACACATGGCTGTGCCTGAAAATGTGCAATGGAATGGCGCTTACTTTCCAATTTTTGTCAATGCACACTACCCGATTACACGCGACGCGCTGTACGCCCGTTTGCAAGAACACGGCGTGAATGGCCGCCGGTATTTTTTCCCTTTGATTAGCAGCATGCCCATGTATCGTGGCCTGCCCTCGGCGGCACCGCGTAATTTGCCCAATGCCCACAAAGCGGCTGAACAAGTGCTGTGCCTGCCGATTTATCCCGACTTGTCGCTGGAAGACGTAGCCCGAATCTGTGTGATTATCGACGAGGCCAGCCGTGGCTAAAGTGCTGTTGGTGGACACCAATTTTTCATCGGGGCCTATCCTGAACACCCTGCGCAACGCCGGGCACACGGTAGTTTTTGCGGGTGGCAAACCCAACGACTTCCTGGCCAAGGCAACGCCGGGCTACCAGCAACTGGATTACTCCAACCCCGCTGCACTGGCCGATTTGTGCACCCAATTGGGCATTGAATATTTGGTACCGGGCTGCAACGACCGCTCGTATTATTCCTGCGCCGAAGTGTCGGAAACCCTACATTTTCCCG
>CAYZRV010000083.1:0-1640 GCA_964480885.1 uncultured Aquiluna sp.
GTCCATGTCGACACGGTGTTCTTCCATGGTGTTGCCCCAGGGAAACTTGTTGAACTCTCCCTGCTCGCGGTTACCCAAAGCCGCAACTTCCCATTCAAACTCCGAAGGTAAGCGCCGCCCTGCAAACTTGCAGTACGCTTGCGCCTCCCAATAGCTGACGTGTTTAACAGGCAGTTCGGCCTGTACCGGCAGCCATTGGTCGAAGTGACGTTCAAGCCAAATGCCGTTTTCTTTCTTCCAGAACAAGGGGTGCCTTGCGCCATGGCTGTCGCGCCATTTCAGGCCTGCCATGCTCCAGTGTTGGTCTTCCTCGTATCCACCTGATTGAATAAAAGCGAGATACTGCCCATTGCTGACCAGGTTTTTGGAGATCTTGAAGGCTTCCATCTCCACGACGAATCCTGGCTTTTCATTGTCGAAGCAAAAGTCCTCTGTCGCATAATGTGCCGACTCGGGCGGCATTCCTATTCGGTAGCGGCCCGCAGGTACTTCAACATCGTTGTGGTCGGCTGGGTAGGTGTTGTTGGCGCCCGCATTCTTTAAGGCGAAGGGCGGTGGAGCATAGCCAAGGCTTTGCCGCGCCCACACCATGGACTCGATGTGCATGTTCAGGTGGAAAATGGCGTACTTGTACAGGTACAAATCGCTGTCGGTCAGTGGTTTGGTTTCAATTCGCTGTTTCACCTTGTTGAAGGTGTCGTCAAAGTAGCGCAGGGTGTCTGGTTTGTCGGGGAACAGCCCTTCTTGCCAGCGGTCCTCGTGGGCCAGTTCAAACGAGTCCCAGATGTCGTCAAGCGCTGGGTTGTATGAAGGGGTTTTGTCCAGGTTCTGCAAAATAAACCGCTCAAAGAAAAAAGCAGCGTGCCCAACCTCCCAAATTGGCGGGTTGATGCCTGGCAAATAGGGCACTTTGGCCTGCTGAGCGTCTAGGCTGTTGAGCAATTCAAGAACACGCTCGCGGCTTTGTTCTAAAGAAGCGAGTAAGGATTGCTTGTTGTTCATCGTGGTGGTACTACTAATGGATTACAAACAATTATAGGCCACCCATGTCCATTAAATCGATACTACGTACTTTGACTGTCGCTTCCACCGCATTGTTGATAGCAAGCGGCAGTGCTTACGCCGATAAACCTGAAAAAGGAAACGGCAACCAGGGAAAGAATAAGGAGCAAAGCGAGCAACGCGGGCAAAAGGAAAACCGCAAAGGCGGTGGTAACGAGAAAGGCAACCGTGTTGACGGGGGGCGTGACTCCGGGCAGGGCGGTGTGTCAGTGTCGTTTAACTTTGGTGGCGCTGAAACCCGGATAGTTCGGGATTACTACGGTGGCCAGGTTGCCAAAGGCAAGTGTCCACCCGGGCTGGCCAAAAAAGGGAATGGTTGTCAGCCCCCGGGCCAGGCCAAGCAGTGGCAAAAAGGCCGCGCTTTGGGCAGTGATGTTCGCTATTACGACATTCCCAATGAATTGCGCATTCGCCTGCCCGCACCGCCCTTGAACCACAAATATGTGCAACTGGGCACCGATCTGTTGTTGATTGCAGTGGGCACCGCCATTGTTGTTGATGCGATTGACGGGATTTTTTAAGCGTCGGATCTGGGTTGAATGCCTGTTCCTCATCTTTTGTCCCCGCTGTAACATGAC
>CAYZRV010000084.1:0-1631 GCA_964480885.1 uncultured Aquiluna sp.
CATTTCTTTTGTCTCGCAGTCTTGCTCCAGCAACTGGAACATCAACTGTCACAACTAAAGTTTCAAATCCCGACTGAGCAGCACGATTTACCAGCTCCATTGAACGGTCGCGGTCTTTCCACATATATAACTGAAACCAGTTGCGACCATTTGGTGCGACTGATTGAACATGCTCAACCGATCTGGTTCCCATGGTTGACAGCGTGAAAGGCACGCCCCACTTTGCTGCCACCGCAGCACCGGCATCCTCACCCTCGGTTTGCATCATTCGAGTGAAACCGGTTGGAGCTATTCCAACTGGAAATGCAACGGGCTTGCCAAGAACATCCCAAGAGGTTGAGACCTTTGAAACGTCTTTCAAGATTGCGGGTTTGAACTCAATGTCCTCGAATGCCTGCCTTGCTCTTGCTAGTGAAATCTCCGCTTCAGCCGATCCATCGCAGTAATCGAAAGGTGCTTTGGGGGTTCGGCGTTTGGCAATTGTCCTTAGATCCCAAACCGTCAGGGCCTTTTCCAGCCTGCGCTTTTTGAAATTAAGGGTTGGCTTTTTAAACTTCAGCAGTGGTGCTAACTCTTTAGGCCTTGGGAAGCGTCTTTTGGTCATCGCATGTGTCCTTTCAAAAGACGTCCCAGCCACATCTTTCTCAAATAAAAAACTTTAGATAAGTCTTGCCTATCTCAGGACAAATCTTCAAGAAGTGGAGAAAGTCTGTTGAAGGTGTTGCTGATGTGCTTAGACATTAGCTCACCTGCAGCTTCTTCGTCACCATTGACAATCGCCTTGAAAATCATCTCGTGCTCTTGAACTAAAATCAGCGGCGAGCCCGGTTCTTGGTAGGCATTTTGCTCTTCAGCGCTGACCCCTCGTTTCGGCTTGCCCCCACTTCGTAATTGTTGTGCTATGTGGAAGCGATCGATATTTAAAGCCTGGTGCGAGCGAGCGAAGGCATCAGATATAGATCGGTTATCTGACATGCGCATGATGTGATTGTGAAAACGAACTTCATGATTGTGAAGCAGACTTAGGCATTTTGTCTTCGGCCCGGTCCTTATCTGCATTCCCTCCGACAGTTCTTGTTCGAAGATCTTAAAATCTGTCTCTTTGAATAACTTTGCGGCTTTCGTGGCTGCCCAAACTTCAAGTAATTCTCGGAACTGAAACAGGTCACGAAGTTCATCGACCGACAGAAATGCTGCTGCCCGGTAGCCTTTAAGTGCCTCTTTCACAACCAAACCCTCGGCCTCGAGACGGGCTAAGGCTTCACGCAAAGGCGTTTGCGACACCCCCAACTTCCTTGATGTTGCGTCAATGTTGACCCTTGCGCCGGGATTAATTTCTTGGTCAACCAGCATTTGCCTCAACTGGTTGTAGGTCTGATCAGAGAGGACTTGGCGATTTAGTTTGCTCAGGAAGACTCCTTAGTCTTTGAATCCTATAGTTTCCAGTAGAACAGAAGTCTATGGATCGGTTTAAGTCCCAACGCATCCCTATATAGATGTCTTTGAACTACCTCGATTAGCACACAACCTCGAGAAGCCCGAAAATACGCGGTTTTCTATGCAACACGCCGAGAACCACCCTACAGCCCTGTATTTACGGGCTATAGGTTGTGAGGGACAGAACTGTCCCT
>CAYZRV010000085.1:0-1597 GCA_964480885.1 uncultured Aquiluna sp.
AACACCAACCCGGTTACTTTTGCAGACGTGGCCGGTTGCGACGAAGCCAAAGAAGATGTGCAGGAAATGGTGGATTTCCTGAAAGACCCCACAAGGTTTCAAAAGCTGGGTGGCCGAATTCCACGTGGTGTACTGATGGTGGGTTCACCAGGTACCGGTAAAACCTTGCTGGCCAAGGCGATTGCGGGTGAAGCCAAAGTACCTTTCTTCGCGATTTCCGGTTCTGATTTCGTTGAAATGTTTGTGGGCGTGGGCGCAGCCCGTGTCCGTGACATGTTCGAACAGGCGAAGAAGCAGGCACCTTGCATTATTTTCATTGACGAAATTGATGCGGTGGGGCGCCAGCGCGGTGCAGGTTTGGGCGGCGGTAACGACGAACGCGAGCAAACCCTGAACCAGATGCTGGTTGAAATGGACGGTTTTTCGACCGACCAGGCGATTATCGTGATTGCGGCCACAAACCGCCCCGATGTATTGGATCCAGCTTTGCTGCGTCCAGGCCGTTTTGACCGCCAGGTGGTGGTCAGCCTGCCCGATATTCGTGGTCGTGAGCAGATTTTGAAAGTGCACATGCGAAAAATTCCAATGTCGCCCGATGTGAATGCATCTGTGTTGGCGCGTGGTTGCCCTGGTTTTTCAGGCGCCGATTTGGCCAACCTGGTGAACGAAGCTGCTTTGTTTGCTGCACGTCGAAATGGCCGTGTGGTTGAAATGAACGACTTTGAAAAAGCCAAAGACAAAATCATCATGGGCGCCGAGCGCCGCAGCATGGTGATGCCCGAAGAGGAACGCCGCAACACGGCTTACCATGAGTCGGGCCACGCTGTGGTTGCCAAGTTGATGAGCAAAACCGACCCTGTGCACAAAGTGACCATTATTCCGCGGGGCCGTGCTTTGGGTGTGACCATGCAGTTGCCCGAAGGTGACCGTTACAGCATGGACAAAGAACGCATGCTGTGTACCATTGCTGTGCTGTTTGGTGGTCGTATTGCTGAAGAAATTTTCATGAACCAGATGACCACTGGCGCATCGAATGACTTTGAGCGTGCAACAGCCATTGCCCGCGACATGGTGACGCGTTACGGCATGACCGAGGCCCTAGGCCCCATGGTGTATGCCGAAAACGAAGGTGAGGTGTTTTTGGGTCGCTCTGTGACCAAGACCACACACATGAGCGAGCAAACCATGCAAATGGTGGATGCTGAAATTCGCAAGATCATTGATTCCCAGTACAAAGTGGCTTGGGACATCCTCGATCAAAATCGCGACAAAGTACACGTTATGGCCAAGGCCTTGTTGGAATGGGAAACCATTGATGCCGATCAGATCAACGACATCATGGATGGCAAGGACCCACGCCCACCTTCAACTGGCGGTAGCACACCTCCTGCGGGCGGCAGCCCAAGCTCCAGTGGTGGCGGTGGCGAGAAGGTTGCTCCTTCGCCTCAGCCTGCACCTGCTGCGATGAGTGTGAAAGCAGATTAAACGCTGCTGAGTTTGTTAAACATGAAAGCCGTTGGTTTTGCGACCAGCGGCTTTTTTGTTGGCTTGGCTTGCTCGGGTCGTAATGCCCACGCAGCGCCGATCAAGAAAACCT
>CAYZRV010000086.1:0-1596 GCA_964480885.1 uncultured Aquiluna sp.
TGTCAATCACAAATGGGGACGGGGTATCAGGCAACCCGACATTCGCCCTTACGGGGCTTCCAGAGGCATTGTCAAACCTTACTGGTGGTGGCTTTCTCGTCTCTCTAGACCCGAACACGATTCTTCAGCGGTCGATTGCCGGCACGGCAAATGAAATCACTGTTGCTGATGGTGACGGCCTAAATGGCACGCCGACTATAGGGTTGGCAGACAACCCAGTTTTGCCGGGAACTGCGGGTGTTGCACTTCCCTCGGGAACAACTGCACAGCGAGCCGCCGTGCCATCTAATGGCACGATTCGTTACAACAGTGAGTTGGCTGTGTTGGAGGGTTATGCCAACAACACTTGGGGATCAATTGCTGTCGGCGTCGGTGTTACATCTGTGGATGTCTCTGGCGGCACCACAGGGCTAACAACATCCGGTGGTCCGATTACGTCAACGGGAACGATTACGTTTGCCGGGACGTTGATCACAAGTAATGGCGGTACTGGCCTGTCTTCCTATACCGCCGGTGACATTGTTTACTACGCCACTGGGACGGCATTTTCCAAGCTAGCGATTGGTACGAATGGTCAGGTAATGACCTCGTCTGGCACTGCGCCGCAGTGGACGGCTCAATCAAGCCTTTCCGTTGGATCTGCAACAACTGCTACAAATGTAGCGGGTGGCGCTACAAATCAAATCGTATACAACACCGCTGGAAACACATCGTCGTTCATTGTTGCGCCGACAGTAGCAAATACCTATCTAGAGTGGTCTGGCTCTGCCTTTCAGTGGTCGGCGAATCCTTTGGGTACGGTGACGTCTGTTGGCCTGTCAATGCCGGTGGAGTTTACGGTGACCAATTCACCGGTGACCTCGAGCGGGACGTTGACTGCGGCTTGGGGATCGCAGACGCAGAACTACTTCCTTGCCGCGCCGAATGGAACCTCTGGAACGCCTAGTTTTCGAGCAGTAGTCGCGGCAGACATTCCGACGTTGAATCAGAACACGACCGGCTCTGCGGGATCTGTGGCCAATGCCGTCACGTTCAATACTAGCGGTGGTGCTGTAGCAGGGACGACCTTTAATGGTTCTGCACCCGTCACGGTTGACTACAGCACGATAGGTGCGCCGAAGACTGATGGCACGAATGCCACCGGCACATGGAGCATCAATATCAGCGGTAATGCTGCGACCGCTACTGCATCAACTAATGTTTCCGGCGGGGCAGCGAATCAGATTGTTTTCAACACCGCGGCATCCACTACATCGTTTATCACCGCCCCAAGCACGGCGGATCGATTCCTCAAATGGACTGGTTCTGCATTCACATGGGATGTGGCCGGGGCAGGCACGGTAACGTCTGTGGATGTCTCTGGTGGGACAACTGGTCTGACGTTCTCTGGTGGGCCGATTACAAGCTCAGGCACCATCACGATGGCTGGCACGCTTGCTATTGCAAACGGCGGTACGAATGCGACGGCCACTCCAACGGCAGGAGCAATCGCATACGGTACTGGTACTGCTTACGCCTTCTCTGCGGCCGGTAATTCGGGCGATGTGTTTACGTCTGCTGGTGCCGGAGCGCCGGGTTGGACAGCGCAATCGGCCT
>CAYZRV010000087.1:0-1591 GCA_964480885.1 uncultured Aquiluna sp.
CAAAACATATTTAGGATTAAGTAACGACACTATACGAATAAAAGATAGGTATAACTGATTACGTGGGTCTTCTAACCTACGAGGGCCGGATAAAGATAATCCCTGGCATGGAGGACCACCAATAACGACATCCACAGAACTTCCATCTAATGTATCTAATATTTTTTGATTAGATACTTCACGAATATCTCCAAGAATAGTCTTAGCATCTTTATGATTTAGCTTAAAAGTTTCGATAGCTGCTTTATCATGATCTAATCCTAAAACAGTTTTGAATCCTTCTTGCTCAAAGCCATAAGAAAGACCGCCACAACCACAAAATAGATCAACAACATTTAGCATAATTAGCTTATACAACAATAATAAAACAGACGGCTGAATACTAAGTTATATAAGGTTTTGGAGCAAATTTCTTGTACTTACAAAAGCATTTCTAGCTATATATTTAACATAAAATCTCTTATATGAAATGCACGTGTTAGAACCCAATTAAGTGTTTATATCCTCAGCTCTTAAAATCTCGAGGACTTCTTCTGGTGAAACAATTAAAGAGTTATAAAAAGCATAATTTCCATAACTTGTCCCTACCGATTGCAATCGTATCATTCCGATTTTTTGTGGGTAAATTTCCCTTAAAAACATCTGAAATTCTTTATCTTTAAAAGAATTATAGATCACCCTTGAGATACATAAATAACTATCCAATACGTAACCATCGTCTAAAAGACGATCAACAAAATCGATGAAATCTAAATTACCATTTTTAAATATTTCTATTAGGCTATCACTCATCACAAATCTCTTCTCCAAAATTTAAATTTATCGCCCCACTAAAAAAGACTACTCTTGGTCTTTTGCTAAGGTTTTCTTAATTTCGATTACTGACAATAATTCTCCGTCCTTTTTCCAGGTATGTAATCCTTCTAACACCTGAATAAAAAGTTTATTTGATTCAAAATATTCATTTTTATATGTCTTAACATCTTTAAAAATTAAAGATTTACGTACTTCATTATGAAGCTTTGTCGTATTCACAATCCGATTGGTAATCTGTTGAGGAGTATCATTGCTAATATCAATATTGAGTTTCTTAAATGCGACAAGAACAGCACCACCTAATTCAAATTTACGTTGATTTTCAGCTTTGCGTTTTTTCCCAGCATCCTTCTTCTGTAGCTGACTCAAATACAATTCTAAATCACTGTATTCAAGCTTTTGCGCTTTAAAATTCAGATACCGTGTCGCCAAGGTTTTTAAAATATTTAGTTCCATCTGATCTAGTGCATTCTTTTGAAAAAGTTCATACAGATCTAAAAACTTCTGTTCATACTCGGTTTTAAGAGGCAGATTATTCAACTCTTCAAACAGCAATTTCAACTTCAGATGTTCACGATAAGGTTTTAAAGCCTCTTTGACCAGAACCTGATCTGTCTGAGTTAGCCCCTCAAAATTACAATCAACACTATTTAAAGCCTTTAACACTTGAGATTGAAGATCAGAAAGCTGTTCTTGCTGTTCTAAAAACTCTACAAATGCATGTAACTCAGCAATCTGTAACAACTGAGCAGGTCGACCACGCTTTTTTGCTTTT
>CAYZRV010000088.1:0-1588 GCA_964480885.1 uncultured Aquiluna sp.
CCCGCAAAAAGCCGCTTCAAACTCAGTTCTGCCAGTTCAAGCTGGCGCTGAAAACTTTCCACGGCCTCGCGTTGGCGGGTTTCCTGAATCAGTGCGTTGTCGACATCGGCCAGCGCGTTGATGGCGGCGTCCTGGTATTGCGCCACGGCTTGGTCTAGCAAAGCGCGCTGGCGTTCAACTTCCGCTGAGCGTGCGCCACCATCGAACAAGGGTGCAACCAAATTCACGCTCAGGTTGCGCACCCAGTTGTCGAACAGCAAATCAGAATCGCGGGTTTGATCACTAAAGGTTGCCCGCAAACTGAGTTGCGGAAATCGATTTGCAATTGCTGCGGCCACGCTGCGATCGGTTGCCAGTACCTGAGCCCAAGCCTGTTGTACGTCGGGCCGACGATTCAAAAGTTCAGCGGGAAAGCCGGTTGCCGGCACAGGGGGCAGGGTAGGCAGGTTCTCGCGGTTCATGCTGATTGTATTCGGAGGCTGACCTACCAGCAGTGCGAGGCTGTTGAGCAGCACATCGCGATTGGCTTGGGCTTGCGCCAGGTTGCCTTGGGCCGACTCGACCAGTTGCCGTTGTTGCAACACATCAGACGCCACAGCACCGCCTTGGCGGAATCGCAATTCAACCAACTTCAGGTTGGTCTGAAAACTTTCCAGTTCCGTCTCGAACAGCCTTACGGTTTGGTCCGCCGCCACCCATTGCGCCCAAGTGGTGGCCAATTGACCGGCAATGCTGATTCGCGCCGCATCGAGTTCATAGCGTGTGGCTTGAAGCTGCAATTCAGAAGCCTTGGCCGTGTTGCGAACGCGCGACCACAAATCAATCTCATAACTGGCCACGAACGAAGCCGAGGTAAACAGCCCGCGATTGTTGGTGGCCTGCCCTTGAATACTGGTGCCCTTTACGGTGTTTTCCTGCCGCCCAGCATTCAGGGTAAGTGATGGAAAGAAGCTGGCTTGCGCTGCATCCAGGCTGGCTTGCGCAGCACGCAACCTGGCCTCTGTGGCCTCAAGACTCAGGTTGTCAGCCTGTGCCTTTTGCATCAGTGTGTTCAGTTGTTCGCTGGAAAAACCGGTCCACCAGTCCGCAGGGGCCTGTATCGCGTTCGGGCTGACCAAGGGTTTAAAAGTCGCATTTTCAAACCGGCTGTCGATTTCTGGTTTTCTGGACTCAACAGTGGTGCAAGCCCCCAGCGATAGAGCCAAGACGAGGGGCAGCAGGGGTTTGAGGTGGTGCTTCATGGTGTCGTTTTTCTTGTTGAGTGCCCATCAGACCACAGTCCAGGGCAGTTTGTTCAGCTGTTAACTGATCTTTACAAAATTGAACTGAAAATCACCATACCCCTGTTTTATTTACTTGGAGGCGAGTTGCCGCAAAGCGTAAACATACCCTTGCCAGCCCAACCCACAAATCACGCCCTCAGCCAGGTCTGAAAAGTAGCTGTTGTGGCGAAAGCTCTCGCGTTTGTAAATATTGGACAGGTGTACTTCAATGAACGGGATGGCCACTCCTGCTAGTGCATCACGCAACGCCACGCTGGTGTGGGTGTACCCGGCCGGGTTGATCACAATGCCTGCGATGTCTTCTG
>CAYZRV010000089.1:0-1582 GCA_964480885.1 uncultured Aquiluna sp.
GGGCCAACCCTGTGCGTTTTGCCAGTTGACATAGCTGAGCCAATAAAACCCCACCGACACCACAATCAGAACCAGCTTGACGGTCCAATTCATGCGGCCATACACCAAGGCCAATAGCAACAGCGCTGCTAAAAAAATATAGGCGATGCCCAAACCCACCAACACTTCGTTCATTTTCCGTCTGCCTTCACCAAATATTTTTCAAGTTGATTGATATTGCTCACCGTGCCACTTGGATCAATCGTGAAACGAACGGCAGTGGCTTCATCGCCCTCTTGCTGCAAGGTCACCGTGGAGTAATGCAACACCTTCAATTTCGGGTTCACCTCGGCCACATAAATATTGACTGGTACCGGGGCCTTGTTTTCAGTTTTGTAGTAGTGCAGGTTCACAATGTATTCACCGGGAGGCCGACCACGAATGGTCAACACCTCCTGGTTCAACGGATTTACAAACACCTGTCCCTCAATTTCCTGAGTGTCGTTGGCCAAGCCTCGGTCGTCACGGTCCAGGTGCAGCAGACCATCTTGAGGCCGCATGAACCACACCTGCGCACCTGCGGGCCCTGCAGCCCACACGTCAATGTCGTTGGGGTCGTTGTCGGGCCAGCTGACAGTCACCAAAAATTCGGCCTTGGGGTCGATAATTCCGCTTTTGGCAGGTGGATTCAACAACAACAAGGCCATCAAAAACAGAAAAGTGAAAATCAACAAGGCGTTGAAAATCAAATCGGTGAACGGGTCCAGCTCAAAGTCTGGCTTGTGATTGAAAAGCGGCATGCTACTTAGCTCGCTTTCACGTTTCGGTGTGCATAGTCCACAGTGGCCGCGATCAATTGGTCGGCATGGCGATCCAGCATCAAAAACTGCAAGCCCAACAAAATGCTGCCGATCAAACCCACCAGGGTGGTATTCATCGCCACGCCCATGCCCTGCGTCATTTGTTGCATCAGGGTTTTGATATCCGAGATATCAAGCTGCTCCAAACCTTCAAGGCTACTGAGCATCATGATGAACCCCACCACCGTACCCAACAAACCCAGCTTGATCATTAGCCCAGTTACAAACCAGCCTACCTGGTGTGTGCCACGCGCCCGTTCCGCCATCACCTCAGCCATCAATTGGCCTTCACTGGGATGAGCAAGGGGGTGGGTCAGGTAATCGTGGCAAATGGATTGCCCAAGTTTGAAATCGGTGAACCCGTTTCGAATTTGGTCAAAGTAACGTGACTGCCTGCTTAGATAAACACTTCGCCAGCCTGCAAGGCCACTGCCCACCATGAAGGCGAAAACAATGACCACGCAAATACGCGTGTTGTCAGTCAGGATAATCCATTGAAAAAGGCCTTTGTGCCAGGTCATGTACAAGCCAAAACCCGTCAGGCTGATCAGCAACACCCACAGCAAAAACAAGGTGTGTGTTTTGTTGGTAGTCAATGCAAGTAGTCCCTGTGTTGTTATTCGTCTGTCCCAGTTTGCAACAGTTCAAGAGACTACTAGCAAGCTACATTCCAGCAGGCGCTATAAACGGCAAACGGCTCTGTTTGACGGAAGATGCGCTGTATATTCAATTGGTGTGTTTCA
>CAYZRV010000090.1:0-1581 GCA_964480885.1 uncultured Aquiluna sp.
GAGCAATACATGGGGGATGTAATCGGAGACCTAAATTCAAGGCGCGGACAGATCCAGTCGATGGACGATGCCACAGGCGTGAAGGTAGTTCGTGCCCTGGTGCCGCTGTCAGAAATGTTCGGTTACGTAGGTGACCTGCGCTCCAAGACCTCTGGTCGAGCCGTCTACTCAATGACGTTCGAGACCTATGCTGAGGTCCCCAAGGCAGTCAGCGAAGAGATCGTCCAGAAGGCAAAGGGCGAGTAGGAAACTACCCGTCTTTTGGCTAAGATAAGAAGGTTGTAAACCCCAAATCAGAGTCGGCCCCAAGGTCGATGATTAACTACGGATCCATCAGGAGGACCCATAATGGCTAAGGCGAAATTCGAGCGCACAAAGCCGCACGTCAACATCGGAACCATTGGTCACGTCGACCACGGAAAGACCACTCTGACTGCGGCAATCACCAAGGTGCTGCACGACAAATACCCAGATCTGAACACGAGCTACGCGTTCGACCAGATCGACAACTCCCCAGAGGAGAAGCAGCGTGGTATCACTATCAACATCTCTCACGTTGAGTACCAGACCGAGAAGCGTCACTACGCACACGTAGACGCCCCAGGTCACGCTGACTACATCAAGAACATGATCACCGGTGCCGCTCAGATGGACGGTGCAATCCTCGTGGTTGCTGCCACCGACGGCCCAATGCCTCAGACCAAGGAGCACGTGCTACTTGCTCGCCAGGTTGGTGTTCCTTACATCGTTGTCGCCCTAAACAAGGCTGACATGGTTGATGACGAGGAAATCCTTGAGCTGGTTGAGGTTGAGGTTCGTGACCTACTTAACACTTACGAATTCCCAGGAGACACCACCCCAGTTATTCGCGTTTCAGGCCTAAAGGCCCTGGAAGGCGACGCCAAGTGGGGCGAGGCAGTTCTCAAGCTAATGGAGGCTTGCGACGAGTTCATCCCTGAGCCAGTTCGTGACCTAGAGAAGCCATTCCTAATGCCAGTCGAAGACGTCTTCACCATCACTGGTCGTGGAACAGTTATCACTGGAAAGATCGAGCGTGGCAAGATCAACGTGAACGACGAAGTCGAGATCGTTGGTATCCGCGACAAGCAGAAGACCACCGTTACCGGTATCGAAATGTTCCGCAAGCTTCTCGACTACGCAGAGGCTGGAGAGAACGTAGGTCTGCTACTTCGTGGAACCAAGCGTGAAGAAGTTGAGCGCGGTCAGGTTGTTGTGAAGCCAGGTTCAGTAACCCCTCACACCAACTTCAACGCCAACGTCTACATCCTTTCCAAGGAAGAGGGTGGCCGTCACAACCCGTTCTACGCGAACTACCGTCCTCAGTTCTACATCCGTACCACTGACGTAACAGGTGTTATCACCCTGCCAAGCGGTACCGAGATGGTTATGCCTGGTGACACCACCGAGATGACCGTTGACCTGATCCAGGCAATTGCTCTGGAAGAGGGACAGCGCTTCGCTATCCGTGAGGGTGGCCGCACCGTTGGTGCCGGTACCGTCACCAAGATCAACAAGTAAGACTTCTTACTCAAAACCCCCAGGGCAACCTGGGGGTTTTGC
>CAYZRV010000091.1:0-1522 GCA_964480885.1 uncultured Aquiluna sp.
GCACCGGAATACGCTTATTTTCTGTCTGTTCTGGAGTAGTCAATCCGTCATGTTTAGCTTCTGCTGTGTCCGGTTCGGGATCTGTTTTGGCCATGCTGGATTGCACTGGTTCTGGATCGGTAAACGTAGTCATATTGGTTTTTGGGGCTTCCAATAGGCGTTGCATTGTTTCAATCTGATTCTGATAGAACGATTCTCTATCTTTAGCATCATCAAGCTGATTTTTCAGCATGTCTATCTGCTGTCTAAGTAGTAAAACTTCTGCCGAATTTTGACTGTCTATTTTTACATGTTCTTTTACATCCTGTTTTTTAGCAGGCTCCCCAAATACACGGATAGCTTCAGAAAAATCAATTTTATTATCAGAATTTTTACTTAAAATTCCTTTATTTATATGGTTGTAAATCGTCTGTCTATTGATGTTGTAAAGTTTGGATAATTCAAGAACTGAAAGGCTTTTCATGGTGTAAAACTATGCCTAATCTTGTCAAAAGTTGATGTCTATTAGACTGTCTAATAGACAAATGATCAAGTATGTAATTTAAGCAACTTTAAAACCGACCTTTTGAAGGTGTGGGAGTAATTCCTTGATTTTTTTTGGATCTTGGAGCATTTCAGCAATACGTACAGCAAATTGCTGGTAGCTTTCGGTACCTTCAGAGTAGCGTCCCATCTCTGGTAACTCAGAAAGCTTGGCAGCAAAGGAATGGCGTTGCTTATCTGTCATCTGTGAAAAGAGGTCGAGTGTATTTGGATCTCGCTGAGCTTTTACATCTTTAGGCTTTTTTTTCTGTTTAAAAGTAAAAGAGAAACCTGAAATAGTACGACCTTTTTTATATTGTTCATATTTAGCTGTTATATCGGTTAGCTCGTTTACTTGTTCAAGAGCAAAATCTAAAACATACGTTTTAAAATTACTCATTGTTTTGTATTGATGAGCTTCGACACCAAGTTGTTGTCTAAAAATAGATAGATCAAAAACTGGAGTTTTACCAGTGGATCTCCATTGAATTAATAACTCATATAGCCGAATAGCATAAGAGCTAGTTAACCGTGAAACTTGCTCTAGTTCATATTTAGTGAAATTTTCTTCCAGTCGAGTTATGAGAGGAACAATGTCTTGTGTAAATCGTAGGAAAACGATACCCGATTTAGGTTCATATCCAATTTTGTCGACCCAGCGGCAGTGAAAGCTACGATCCTTACCTGTCTTAGGATTAACATCATGGTATGTAACATAGCGATCAAATAAACTTTTAGATGCATCACGAAGTACGGTATAGGCTGTATGTTTTTCAACATTAAAGGTATTTATATAGCTACTAGCATGTACTTCTAACAAGCTATTTTCAGTTATTCCATGTCCTGTTTCTCGTGCCTCAGCAATTGCCAATAATACTAAACGCTGCTCAACGGTATCTAAGGTATAGCTTGCCTGGACTAATGCATTATCTTTTACAACTAGTTTAGTCATTTCTAATAAGTTTTAAAAAGCTAGGTCATAACATAGACTATTTAAGTG
>CAYZRV010000092.1:0-1519 GCA_964480885.1 uncultured Aquiluna sp.
GCCTGGGCTGTCCGTTCGTTCGCGTCGGCAGCCGCTGGTGGCGCCTGGCAGGTTCGCATGTTCTCCCAGGGGGCTGTCTCTGGCGCCTGGAGTGTGCTGGAGCGGCAGTTTTCCTCGGCCGTGGTCTCAGGTGCGTGGCGGGTCCGCGGATTTGTGGCTGGCCAGGCATCTGGCGTGTGGTCTGTTCGGCAAGGCTCGACGGGTGCTGTTTCTGGTGCTTGGCGTGTTCTTCGTTATGAGCAGGCGTTCACGTCTTCCGCCTGGTCTGTGCGTGAGTATGTTGGGGCTTCCTCCGCTGGTGCGTGGTCGGTTTATGGCTATCTGGCCGGCTTCGTTGATGGTGCCTGGTCGATTGATGGGCTGTGGTCAGCATCGGCCCCTCCCGGCTCTGGTTTTGTTCGTGTATCAGGTGGATCCAGGCCTCAAACAGACTTTACGTCCAGGCCCTTGATGGGTGCTGGTGTTCGTGGCGGCCTCGCTGGTTCGGCGAGGTCTCGGTCAAGCAATACAAGGCGGTAACGCATGAAGTCATTCCCCAGGCGGTCATCTGGGCCAACGGTCGAGCCGTTGACCCTTTCCGATGCGCTGGCCCATCTGCGCGTTTCGGCAGGTGTCGAGGATGCCTACATCGCCGGGTTGATCCCTGTGGTGCGTGAGGCATGCGAGAACCGGATCGAGCGCACGCTGATCGAAACCAGCTTGGTGCTGACTTTGGATTCTTTCCCCGATGCGATCGAGCTGCTGATGCCGCCCGTGCTTGAAGTGACATCTGTGCAGTACACCGACCAGGATAGTCAGGCGCAGACTCTGAACCCGGCCGACTACGTTCTGGATCGTGCGCGTGAGCCGGGTTGGCTGGTGCCAGCACCTGGCCGACAGTGGCCAACCACCGAAGCTGGCATCAACAAGGTGGTGGTGACCTACACCGCCGGCTACGGCACCACCGCTGCCGCTGTTCCGGCTTCGCTCAAGCACTGGATGTTGCTGGCCCTGTCTGACCTTTACGAGAACCGGTCGGCCCATGGCGAAAAGCCCGCGGTGCCGCACAACTTTGTCGACGGGCTTCTGGATCCGTACCGGGTGCTGGGGGTCTGATGGACTTTTACGATCCCGGCCAGCTCAACCAGCCGGTGACCATCGAGGCCCAGCCCACGGGCGGCACCGACTCGTTCACGGCGCGCACCTGGTCGACTGTGGCCAGCGTGTGGGCCAGCGTTAAGCCGGCGCGATCGAGCGAGCCGATGGCGGCCGACCGCATGCAGCAGTTTCTGACGCACACGGTGCTGGTTCGCTGGATGCCTGCGCTGGCCGTGCCGCTGGACACCGCGCAATGGCGTGTTCGGTACACCGACCGCCGGTCTGGCCTGCAGCATGTGCTGGGCATTGTGGGGCCGGGCCGTGATGTGAGTCACAAGGGCCGGTGGATTGTTTTCGACTGCGTGGAAGGTGGAGCCGATGGCCAATGAGAACCCGCTGATCGACATGGCTGTCGAGGTCTTCGAGGCCAAGCCCAAGAAGC
>CAYZRV010000093.1:0-1519 GCA_964480885.1 uncultured Aquiluna sp.
AGCCGACGGCCGCCTCTCCGCTTGGATTCTCGCCCTGATGCCATTTGTGACAGGGTTTGCCATTTACCTTCTCAATCCGGAGTTCATCTCCATTCTGTGGACACATCCCCGTGGGCTTCAGATGATTCAGATCGCTGGCATCATGATGACCGTCGGTGTGCTCTGGATGGTTTGGATTGTCCGGGATCAGGACTAAACGTTTGATGAGCGCAGCCGTACCCATCGCACTCGCAATCGCATTCCTGTTGGCGTTCGCTTTAAGCTTCATTCTGCTTCGTGATGTACTGGGTCGCATTGCAAGAAGGGTTCGAACGCCGACCGAGACGGATGATTCAACAATTGTCCTGTCAGCGCCATCTAATGTCTGGTGGCATCGCCTTAGCCGCTGGCGCCAGGGCCGCGAGGTACGTCGATACTTTCCCGATGCGCTTGATCTGATTCTCATCTGCCGTGAGGCAGGGCTGGGGCTTGATTCAGCCATACAACGGGTCAGCGACGAGATGTCCACCTACTGCCCTGCTCTACATGCCGAACTTCATCGGCTCGGCCTTGAGATTCGGTCTGGGGTGCCACGGGCCATTGCTTTTGAGAACTTTTCGACGCGATTGGGTGAGCCGGAGGTGGAGGCCGCGATGCGGGCCATGACCCAGGCGGATCGATTTGGCACCAATGTTTCGGATGCACTTCGTGTCCAAGGGGAATTGCTCAGGCTGAATCGAAGACTTCGTGCGGAGGAGCGGGCGGCACGGATCCCAACCCAACTACTTTTCCCGTTGATTTTTCTTATTTTTCCATCACTTTTACTCGTATTGATTGGACCTGTGAGCCTCACAGTCATGGAGCATTTCTGAATGTCTGAGGAGCACGTATGGAACCCAAAGAAAATCAAGCTATACCTCGTGGCGGCATTGCAGTGGAGTTCGGACTCATCCTTCCCATTCTGCTCGTCATTCTTCTTGGCATTGTCGAGACAGGGCTCGCTCTCTATGACCGAACCTTGATGGTTCATGCATCAAGAGAGGCTGCGCGGGCAGGTGTCTTGCTAAGGACAGAGCGCTTGACGGAGGCGGAGATCGCCAGTCTTGCCCGGGGGCACCTCTCGGGGCGCCTTGTCTCATTTGGTGCTTTGTCGGAGCCGGTTGTGAGGGTGGTTCGCCCTGCCGATCCAGCAACCTTCGACACCTTATCGGTGGCAATTGAATACCAATTCGTTGGACTGGGGCTGGCTCGGCTCATATCTGCGGCCACCGGACCGATTGTTCTGCGCGCGACCACGGAGATGTCTTATGAGTAGGGAGTCATTCGAAGGAGATCTCTCTCGCAGTGACAAGTCGGAGCAGGCGAGCGAGCCAGGCGGCTCCATAACGGTTCTTGCTGCACTACTCATGCCTGTGCTGCTTGGTATTGCTGCGTTGGTAGTGGACCTTGGATTCTTGTTTGTTACAAAGTATGAGCTCCAGAATGAAGCGGATGCCGGAGCCCTGTCAGGTGCCCGCACGCAACACGCAGCGGAGTCTGG
>CAYZRV010000094.1:0-1511 GCA_964480885.1 uncultured Aquiluna sp.
TGCAATTTTGGCCAATTGCTTGCCCGTCGCCTTGGACACATAAGGCACGGTGCGTGAAGCGCGGGGGTTTACTTCCAGCACATACACGGTATCGTTTTGAATGGCGAACTGCACGTTCATCAAGCCGATCACATTCAGGGCTTTGGCCATGAGTTCGGACTGACGTTTCAATTCAGTCACCATGTCAGCCGAAAGACTGTACGGGGGCAAGCAGCAAGCCGAGTCGCCACTGTGCACACCAGCCTGTTCAATGTGCTCCATCACACCGCCAATCATCACGGTTTGGCCGTCGCACAAGGCATCCACGTCTACTTCAATCGCGTCGTTCAAGAAGCGGTCGAGCAGCACGGGGCTGTCATTGCTTACTTTCACGGCTTCGCGCATATAGCGTTCAAGGTCTTTCTGCTCATGCACAATTTCCATGGCACGGCCACCCAACACATAACTTGGGCGCACCACCAAGGGGTAACCAATTTCCTGGGCATGGGCAATGGCTTCGGCTTCAGTGCGCGCGGTGCGGTTAGGCGGCTGGCGCAGGTTCAGCTTGGTCAACAACTTCTGGAAACGCTCGCGGTCCTCGGCGATGTCGATGCTTTCAGGGCTGGTACCGATAATGGGTACACCATTGGCTTCGAGTGACTTCGCCAATTTCAATGGCGTTTGGCCACCGTATTGAACAATCACACCCACGGGCTTTTCGATGGCCACAATTTCCAGCACGTCTTCAAGCGTCAATGGCTCGAAGTACAGGCGATCGGAAGTGTCGTAATCGGTTGAAACTGTTTCCGGATTGCAGTTGACCATGATGGTTTCATAGCCGTCCTCGCGCAGTGCCATGGCAGCATGCACGCAGCAATAATCGAACTCAATGCCCTGGCCAATGCGGTTGGGGCCACCACCCAGCACAATGATTTTCTTCTTGTCGTTAGGCGCTGACTCAATTTCCTCTTCGTAAGTGGAATACATGTAGGCCGTACCGGTTTTGAATTCCGCCGCACAGGTGTCCACGCGCTTGTACACGGGGCGCACATTGTGCTGGTGGCGCAACTTGCGAATTTCCGCTTCGGACACGTCCAGCAAATAGGCCAAACGACGATCGGAGAAACCTTTGCGCTTGAGCAGGCGCAAAACCGGCTCAGTCAAATCGGCCAGGGTTTTCGTTTCCAGTTCAAGTTCGGTTTCAACAATGTCTTGAATCTGGATCAGGAACCAACGATCAATCTTGGTCAGCTGGTGCACTTCTTCCAGGCTAAAGCCTTGGGCAAAAGCATCGCCCACATAAAAGATACGCTCCGGGCCGGGCTCACCCAGCTCGCGCTCAATCACTTCGCGATCGGTTGTTTTCTGGTTCAACCCGTCCACACCCACTTCCAGGCCACGCAGGGCTTTCTGGAAACTTTCCTGGAATGTGCGGCCCATGGCCATTACTTCGCCCACACTCTTCATTTGTGTGGTGAGGCGGTCATCGGCGGTGGGGAATTTTTCGAATGCAAACCGCGGAATCTTGGTGA
>CAYZRV010000095.1:0-1511 GCA_964480885.1 uncultured Aquiluna sp.
ATTTTTTTATGGTATAACGTAATAAAATATATAGGTGGTTTATGAGCGAATTAATAGTAAAAGATAACGCCCTAATGAACGCTAGTTACAACTTGGATCTTGTTGAACAGCGTTTAATTCTCTTGGCTATCCTTGAAGCAAGGGAGTCAGGCAAAGGAATCAATGCTAATGACCCACTTACAGTTCATGCAGAGAGTTATATCAATCAATTTGGTGTACACAGAACAACGGCATATCAAGCCCTCAAAGATGCCTGCAAGGACTTATTTGCCCGTCAATTTAGCTATCAAGAAAAACGAGAACGTGGACGAGCTAATATTACAAGTCGTTGGGTCAGCCAAATTGCTTACATTGATGAAACTGGAACGGTTGAGGTTATTTTTGCCCCTGCGGTTGTTCCACTGATTACAAGATTAGAGGAACAGTTCACGAAGTACGATATTGAACAAATTAGCGGTTTATCTAGTGCTTATGCAGTTCGTTTATATGAGTTATTGATCTGCTGGAGAACAACAGGAAAGACCCCAATTATTGACTTAACAGAATTTAGAAAGCGAATAGGAGTTTTAGATACTGAATATCAGCGAATGGATGTATTTAAACGTGGCGTTTTAGAGCTAGCATTGAAGCAAGTAAATGAACATACAGACATAACAGCGAGCTACGAACAGCACAAAAAAGGGCGAGTGATTACAGGATTCTCATTCAAGTTTAAGCAGAAGAAGCCCAAACAAGCCGAAATTGCTACAGAAACGCCAAAAACAGCCACGAATGACCCAGACACGACAAAACCCCTTACAGAGCCTCAGATCGCAAAATACAGCATGATTCTGTGCAAACTAGGCAGTATTTCAGACTTGAGTAACTTCCCAGACTATCCGGCTTTTGCAAATTGGATTGGGAACATTTTGAGGAACCCTGAAAAAGCAGATGAACAAATAGCAAAACGGATTTTCACAGCATTGAAAACAGAAACCGACTACAGCAAGAAAAACTAATTTTTAGTTGTGATGGGTTTTCCCGAAATAACATGAAGGGCGCACTTAGCCATTGAGAAAAATCTTCGATTTTTTCAATGGAAGTCCGTGGGGGTAAACCCCTCAACCCCAAAAGCAAAAACACTGTAATCAGGGAAAAAACATGTTTGATTTTGATCCTTGTTTGTCACTCGTAGACACTCGTTTTGTTTTGCTCTTTCTAGAATTCACAAAAAAGATATTAGCGAGTGTCTACGAGCGACTCAATGAAAGTTCGATTATTCCCCCTCTGGAAAACCGCTTTTAAAAATATTGGCTGCTAGATGGTTTTTACTATAGTGAGGTTTTGCTTTTAAAAAAACACGAGCAAAGCGAGTTCATAGTTGCTTTTGCTTGTTTTCGGGTCTTAGGGATGAAATCCCTAACAAGTCCCCTACACCACAACAACGAAGTTTTGGGGGGTACGGGTAGGCTTGCTTATTTGATTTTTTTTCTTCTAAACCTTTGACTTCTTCCCCATTGTTTGCAGAAATT
>CAYZRV010000096.1:0-1509 GCA_964480885.1 uncultured Aquiluna sp.
AGCCACATTGAAAGAAGGCGAAAACGGCGCCGAATTTGAAGTGGCCGAAGGCGAATTCGAATTGCTGACCGAAGGCGAAACCGTTGCAGTGACGGGTGCAGGCGGCATGTTTGGTTTGTTCGGTGCAGGCTTGGCAGCTGGTGGCTTGGCCGTTCCATTGGCCGCGGCCTCTGGTGCAGCATTTGTACTGGGCAGCGATGACAGCGACGGCGGATCAGGCGGTGGTTCTTCAGGTGGCGGTTCAGGCGAAGCAGCCGCAGGTGCACTTGAGCCAGTCACCGATGCAGCCGGCCCAGCCTCCCCTGCACTTGAAGAAACCCTGGATGCCCTGTCACCTGTAACCACAGTGGTTGATGCCCCCGTGGGTGCCCTTGCACCTGTGACTGAAGCACTTGACCCAGTTCTGGAAGAAACAGCGCCAATCACGGATGCATTGGAACCAGCACTGACACCAGTCAACGACACCTTGAGCGATGCACTAACAGGTTTGGCACCAGTAACCGACTCTCTGGATCAAAACGTAACTCCAATCACAGAAGCCGTTGAAGAAGCTCTGTCACCGGTGGTTGACGTATTGGCTGGCAATGAAGACGGTTTGGTAACAGCAGCGGCCGACACATTGCCAGTTAACCTGCGCGTGGTTGCCGAGCAACTGGGTGGTGGTCTGAGCATGGTTTCTCCACAGCTTGCAGATGGCGTGGCTCAAGTGGTTGGTCAACTCGACCCCGTGCTTGCCCCCCTGAATGACGGCTTGACTCAAGGTTTTGATGCAGCAGCCCCATTGTTTGATGGCCTGGCCACGGCAACCGACGCACTACCGATGGTTTCTCAGCCCCTGGCTGATGGCCTGAACCAGGCTTTCGACGCACTCACCCCAGTTACCGATCCTTTGATCGCAGCTTTGTCAGGTGGCTTGCCACTGCCAGGCGGTGACGGTGGCGGTGCAGCCGGCCCCACAGGCACACCTTTGGATGCGGTATTGGGCCCTGTGACTGACGCCCTGGGTGGCGCTGGCGGCGGCGGTTTGCCAAGCTTCCCAGAAACAGGCACACCACTCGACCAAGTTACAGCCCTGCTCGACCCAGCCATTCTGACCGACGCCTTGGCAGGTGCGGGTGGTGGTGGCGGCTTGCCCGGCATCCCAGAAACCGGCACACCGCTGGACATGGTTACTTCCCTACTGGACCCAAGTGTTCTGACCGACCTGGCAGCAGGCGGTGGTGCAGGTGGTGGCTTGCCAAGCTTCCCATCCACAGGCACGCCTCTGGACTCATTGACAAGCTTGCTGGATCCCTCCAGCCTGCCAATCTCCTCAGGCGCAAGCCCACTGGATGCATTGACCAGCGCGCTGCCTACAGACAGCCTGCCCATCTAAGCTTTGTAGTATTGCCTGGGGCTCCGACCCCCAGGCAAAGTGAAAAGGCACCCTTCGGGGTGCCTTTTTGCATTTCATCTGCAGCCCCCTTGGTTCCATCATCGGCTGGAACTAATCCCCTCGGCCTCACACCT
>CAYZRV010000097.1:0-1470 GCA_964480885.1 uncultured Aquiluna sp.
AGGACGTATTCATCCCCTTCCCTGCTGAGGCAACTCCGGGTAGTGCAGCAACCGCCGACAACTCCTCGATCGGCACCAACCTCTACGCTTGGACCAACTTCAAGAAGAAGCTGGATGCATCAGTCCGTGGTGGTGTGGCGTTCAAGAACAACAACACTAACGGGGTGGTGAGTACATTTAGTTTAGTTTATACAGCATCCTTAGCTTATCAAGGAGGTGTACTAGCCCCTAATGGGGATATTCATTTTATTCCTCGTAGCGGAAATGTAGGGCAAAAAATTTCTGCGGCAGGTGTAATCTCCACATATTCTTTGGTATATACAACCACAAATGCTTACCAAGGCGGTGTTTTGGCTTCAAACGGAGATATTCACTTTGTTCCAAGAAACGTTAGCGTTGGTCAAAAAATAAACGCTTCGGGTGTGGTATCGACCTATTCTTTGGTTTATACAGCAGCAATTCAAGCGTATGCGGGCGGTGTTTTAGCCCCCAATGGTGATATTCACTTTATTCCAAATTCTGCTGATAGGGGTCAAAAGATTTCTTCATCAGGGACAGTTAGTACCTATTCTCTTGTTTATACAAACTCTGGTGCGTATCAAAGTGGCGTTTTGGCGCCTAATGGCGATATACATTTTGTTCCTTACACTGCTGCTGTGGGGCAAAAAATATCCGCCGCAGGTGTTGTATCAACTTATTCTTTGCTTGTTACTGATGCTACAGGAGCTTATTCTGGCGGAGTGATTGCGCCTAATGGAGATATACATTTTGTTCCTAATAGTGCAAGAGTAGGACAAAAAATCTCTGCTGCCGGGGTAGTTTCCACTTACTCGCTGGTTTATACAAGATCAAATGCATACTTTGGTGGCGTGTTAGCTCCAAATGGAGATATACATTTTATACAATCAAGTGCAGCGGTAGGCCAAAAAATTTCAGCGTCTAACGTTGTTTCCACTTATTCGCTTGTTTATACAGAAAGCAATTTATATTTTGGAGGTGTTTTGTCTCCAACGGGGGAAATATATTGTGTTCAATTTACAGCTACCGTGGGCCAAAAAATCTCCACCTGCCCTGCTGTACCACTCCCCACCGATGCCTGCATTAGTTCGTTCCTAAACAAATCCTGAGGTTCGTATGCCGCTCATCCTCAAAGATCGAGTCAAAGTCACTACCACTACTACGGGCACAGGTACCTACACGCTCGGAGCAGCAGCTTCTGGGTTCCAAGACTTCTCGGTCATCGGCAACGCCAACACGACCTACTACACCGTTACTGACGGTACAAACTGGGAAGTAGGGATTGGGACGTACACAAGCTCTGGCACGACTCTGGCCCGCACGACGATCCTAGAGTCCTCCAACAGCAACGCTGCTGTGAACTGGGGCGCTGGTGACAAAGACGTGCGCTGTATCTACCCGGCTGACGCTACACAGGGGACTGTGCCAACGGCTGATGACTCGTCTGTCGGT
>CAYZRV010000098.1:0-1469 GCA_964480885.1 uncultured Aquiluna sp.
TACCATCTGCCTGAAAACGCCTTCCGCTGTTGGTGAGCGGCAGATGTTTCCCATGCACACAAACAAAACTTTGCTTTTCATATTGGCTTCCTATTGTCCTGAACCCATTAAAGTAAAACTCTTCAAACTAAGCGCTGCGTTTGGCGTCCAGCGACGTCACATTGGAGTCGCCCTTACTGCCAAACAACTGTTCTTTTAACAAACCCAACTGGTCGCGGGCCTGGGCCGCTTTTTCGAACTCCAGGTTTTTCGCGTGGTCCAGCATGAGTTTCTCAAGCCGTTTAATCTCTTTGGCCAACTGCTTTTCGCCCAACGGTGCAACTTCCATGGCCTTGTCGGCCTTGCGTTGCTTTGAAGCGTTTGGATCGAACACGCCATCAATTAGTTCCTTGATCTGCTTGTTCACGCCCCGCGGGGTAATGCCGTTTTCCGTATTGAATTCAATTTGCTTGTTGCGGCGGCGGGTGGTTTCGCCAATCGCCAACTCCATGGAGTTGGTAACCCGGTCTGCATACAAAATGGCTTTGCCGTTCAAATTGCGGGCGGCGCGGCCAATGGTTTGAATCAAACTGCGTTCACTGCGCAAAAAGCCTTCTTTGTCAGCATCCAGTATTGCAACTAGGGACACTTCTGGAATATCCAAGCCCTCGCGCAACAAATTAATTCCGACCAGCACATCAAATTCACCCCAACGCAGGTCGCGGATAATTTCTACGCGTTCTACGGTGTCGATGTCTGAATGCAAATAGCGCACGCGCACGCCATTGTCGCTGAGGTAATCAGTGAGGTCTTCGGCCATGCGCTTGGTCAACGTTGTAACCAATACTCGATCGCCAGCGCGAGTTCGTTCGTGAATCTCGCTGAGCAGGTCATCGACCTGGGTGGTGGCAGGGCGCACCTCAATCACAGGATCAATAAGACCCGTGGGGCGCACCACTTGTTCAACCACTTGGCCAGAATGCTCTTTCTCGTAATTCGAGGGCGTGGCTGAAACAAACACTGTTTGCCGCATTTTGGACTCGAATTCTTCGAAACGCAAGGGGCGATTGTCCATTGCAGATGGCAGACGAAAGCCGAAGTTAACCAGTGTTTCCTTGCGAGACCTGTCGCCACGGTACATGCCGCCCAGTTGCCCAATCGTCACGTGGCTTTCATCAATGATCATGAGCCCGTCTTTGGGCAGGTAATCAATCAGCGTGGGCGGGGGTTCACCGGGCGCTGCGCCTGACATGTGGCGGCTGTAATTCTCAATGCCTTTACAAAAACCAAGTTCAGCCAGCATTTCCAGGTCGAAGCGGGTGCGCTGTTCCAGGCGCTGGGCCTCGACCAGTTTTCCGGTTTTTACAAAGAAATCAAGCTGTTCGCGCAGTTCATCCTTGATGGTTTCAATGGCACGCAGCACGGTGGCGCGCGGCGTTACATAGTGGCTGCTGGGGTAAATGGTGAAACGGGGCAGCTTTTGGCGGATT
>CAYZRV010000099.1:0-1468 GCA_964480885.1 uncultured Aquiluna sp.
AGGGCAAGCGAATGAAATCCGCGGTGCCGAAGGTGCTGCATCAAGTGGCCGGTCGCTCCCTTCTGGGGCACGTGATCGAGGCCGCTGCACATATCGAGCCCGAGCACGTGGTGGTGGTGATCGGACACGGACGCGATCAGGTCGCCTCGCACCTGGCTGAGGTTGCGCCGTGGGTCCTCACCGTGGTGCAAGAGGAGCAACGAGGAACCGGGCACGCAGTGCGGATCGCCTTGCAAGATCTGTCAACTCGAGGTGCTGAATTCAACGGCCCGATCGTGGTGGTTACCGGCGACACCCCACTGCTCACCGGTGGAACGCTTGCCGGGTTGATGGCCGCACACTCAGCTGCTTGCACAGTGCTGACCGCGCAAGTCTTGGATCCGATGGGCTACGGGCGCATCGTTCGGGATGGTGCCGCGGTGACTGCGATCGTCGAGGAGCGCGACGCAACTGATGAGCAGAAGTCGATCGACGAAATCAACTCGGGGATGTACGCCTTCGACGCGGAAGCATTGATCGGTTCCATCGAAAACTTGACCACCGATAACGCCCAGGGTGAGGAGTACTTGACGGACGTCGTCGGAGTCATGACTACTGAAGGCTTGCGGGTGGATGCATTCATCGCACCCGACCCCGACGACATCCGCGGAGTCAACGATCGAGTGCAACTTGCGCAAGCCGGCGCGATCATGCGTGATCGAATCAATGATCGCTGGATGCGAGACGGCGTCACCATGGCCGACTCTTCATCGGTGTGGATCGACGTCGATGTGGAACTCGAGTCCGATGTGACCCTGTTGCCACAGACGATCCTTCGTGGACCGACGGCGATCGCTTCGGGCGCCCGGGTGGGTCCGGGCACCACGTTGATCTCCTGTGAGGTCGGGGCAAATGCGGAAGTGATCCACACCTGGGCCGAACTAGCGGTGATCGGTTCAGATGCGCGCGTCGGTCCGTACACCTATCTGCGCCCGGGAGCTCAGTTGGGCGATCGCGCCAAGGCCGGCGCTTACGTGGAGATCAAGAACTCACGACTGGGCGACGGCGCGAAGGTTCCTCACCTTTCCTATGTAGGCGATGCCGAGATCGGTGAAGGCACGAACATCGGTGCCGCCACCGTCTTCGTGAACTACGACGGCCAGGAGAAGCACCGAACGGTGGTGGGGCGCGATGTGCGGATCGGCAGCGACTCGATGTTGGTCGCCCCGGTGGAGATCGGCGATGGCGCGTACACCGCTGCGGGGTCGGTGATCACCGAGGATGTGCCGCCAGGAGCGATGGCGGTCGGGCGCGCCAAACAACGGAACATCGAGGGTTGGGTCGAGCGCCGACGCCCGGATTCGGATTCGGCTAGGGCGGCGCGCGCAGCCGATCAGGGATCTGGAAGGGTTCGCGCAGACGATTCGTCAGATTTCGACCGGGAGGAATGAGTGGCCGAGAAGTCAGTACCCACCCAAAAGCGCCTGGT
>CAYZRV010000100.1:0-1462 GCA_964480885.1 uncultured Aquiluna sp.
TTGGTGCCGGAAAGTTAAAGGGCGATTTCAGTTTGCCAAACAACAAGAATCGCTCCCGCTTCGCTGCATTCGACCCTGCCCGTATAGACGAGAACAATCTACTCGCTGGCTTTGCTGCTTTAGGCATTACCGCACCCATGTTGACGTCGGAAGAGCCGGAGGAACCGTATGCCAAAGGTGGATCTATCGACCTTGAGGCTGAATACCGTAGTGGTGGCGCCGTTCTGATGAAGCGCGGTGGAAAGGCCAAGGGCGAGACTCTGGCCTCCATGGACACCGGCATGGTTGAGATGGGGCGCGCCCCGGGCGCTGAGAAGGCAGAGAGGATTCTGTCTGGCGCCGCCGAATTCATCCCCGGTGTTGCAGCCGGCAAGTCTGCTCTTGAGGGTGAATATCAGAAGGCGTTGATTGAAGCCGGCCTAGATGTTGCCGGTGGTCCGATTGCTAAGGGATTGGGCGCTGCTATCCCTGCCGTGGCTGGGATCTTCATCGGGCCTAAGTCAAAGCTGTGGAACGAGGAGAAAAGACGCGAGTGGGCGCGCCTGATCAATGCTGGGGTCGATGAGAAAGAGGCGTACCAGAAGACCGGCACCTTTATGGGTGCGGACGGAAACGTGCGTCAGGAGATCAGTGACCAGTCGATGAAGATGCGATCGCCTGAGGATCTTGCCCGCCTGATGGATGAGAAGAGCCGGCAGGCGCAGGCAATCAAGGCGTCGATGGGATACAAAAGCAAGCAGCGTGACCTGTTCCCCAAGGAGTTGACCGAGGCGCGGAAGCGGGAGCGCCCGAGGCTTGATAGCCTAGAGGCAGACATCAAGGACTTGGAGCGCGACCCTGAGTTGTTTGGCGTGCCGGCAAGGCTTGCTGTTGACCATCCGAAACTGTTCGAGGCGTACCCAGAGTTGGGTGATGTCATGGTTCGCCAGAATGTAGATCTGGGCCCCGGCGTGTATGGCAGCGTGACTTTAGGTGTCGAGCCAAAGATCAGTCTTGCTGACCCCCGCCTGCTAGACAAAAAATTTGCTACGCCTGAAGACACGATGCTCCACGAGCTCCAGCATCTGGTGCAAAGGGCGGAGGGGTTTGAGGGCGGATCGTCGGCGCAGGATGCCATCAACATGGTTGGCTGGGCTCGCATTAGGGAGTTGATGGATCAAGGTGTTCCAAAAAGCGAAGCTACGGATCAAGCAAGAGCAGAGTTCAAGGGTCGCGCTGGTGAGCTGTACAACCGCATGGCTGGAGAGGCTGAGGCCCGCGCCGTAGAGGCTCGTCGTCCAATGTCTTCGGAGGAGTTGCTGCAGAACTTCCCGCCGGAACAGCAGTATCGAGATTTTTATCCTTACGAAGAACAATTGATGCAGCGGGATTACCCATCGTATGCCAACGGTGGCCCGGTGAAGATGGCTGATGGCGGTGGCTTAGAAGAGGAATACAACCTCCGCAAGATGGGCATGGATCC
>CAYZRV010000101.1:0-1455 GCA_964480885.1 uncultured Aquiluna sp.
TGCTCGCCCCCACAAGTAACGACGTCAAGTTCACCTGCTTCGAGGGGCAGTCCGGTCTACTATCTGTCATCCCTCAAGAACTCATCAAGGATTACAACAAGCAGGACCACCAGATCATTCTGATGAACGGGTCTAGCATCCGTGGCATCTCTGCTGACTCGTACGAGCGTCTGCGCGGCCCACAATTCCATTACGCATGGTGCTGCCTCGGCGGAACGCTTATAGCTCGTCCCGACGGCTCTCAGACGCCCGTAGAGGACATTGCCATCGGTGATGTAGTGCTTACCCGGCACGGTCCAAGACGTGTCACTGCGTCCGGGCTGTCTGGTAACCCTAACGATATGGTCACCATTAGTTGTGGTGCAGCGCGATTGACCATAACTAGTGACCACCCTATATTGATTGACGACCGGTGGGTTCCTGCCGGAGACATCAAGGTGGGGGATAGGGTATGGGCAGAATCGTCTATGACGGTGTCACATGGCACCAGCGTGCATCAGGGCACTTCCACAACAAGCGCCGTGGATACTTGCACCGATATATCTGGGAGCAAGCTAGGGGGCCCGTGCCAAAGGGATGGGTGGTTCACCATATTGACCACGACCCTGAGAATAATCACATCGACAATTTGTGCGTCATGTCTCAAGCCGAGCACATGGCTCACCACTCGACAGGTCGAGCAATCAGCGAAGATCAAAGGCGGGCAATCTCTGAATCAAAGCGCCAGTTTTGGCGTGAAGCTGAGGGGAATGTTTGTTCGTGCCGCATGTGCGGTGCGACCTTTGTTTCAAAGGCTGCGTCACCTCGCAAGTTTTGTTCTTCGGCCTGCACAGAGAAGTGGAGAGCAAACGCATTCGTTCCAGAGCGTCGACAATGCGAGTGGTGCAAGGCCGAGTATCTGGCTGTCAAGCGGGTGCAGCGATACTGCGGTAAGAAGTGTCGGTGCGCAGCATTCGGAAAGATTCCGCCCAGAGTTCCGGATGGTGGAGGTAACCACCGTCGAAAGGTCTCCGAATCAACAGACATACGGATTGACGGTTGAGGGTGAGCATGAGTTTGTGGCCAACGGTGTTGTTGTCCACAACTGCGATGAGCTCGCCGCCTTCCAGTACCTGAGAGACGCATGGGACATGATGATGTTCGGCCTGCGTCTGGGGGAGCAGCCTCGAGTCATTGTCACCACCACGCCGAAGCCCAAGGACCTGATCCTCGAATTGGTAGACCGGGAAGACACCATCGTTGACCGCGCATCGACCTACGAGAACATGGCCAACCTAGCGCCATCGTTCGCTGCCCAGCTTGAGCAATACAAAGGCACCAAGCTCTTCGATCAGGAAGTCTTGGGCGAAATCATCGACCTAGAGGACGGCAAAGTTGTCTCCCGAGACATGTTCCGCCTGTGGCCCGCTGAGAAGCCCTTCCCGAAGTTCGAGTTCATCGTCCAGTCCTATGACT
>CAYZRV010000102.1:0-1435 GCA_964480885.1 uncultured Aquiluna sp.
CTGTCCGAGCGGCCGATGGAGCTGGTCTTGAAAACCAGTGGGCAGCAATGCCTCGTGGGTTCGAATCCCACGGCCTCCGCTCTGAGATTGCTGAGAAGAGCTTGGCTACCCGCTAGAGCCAGCGGTATCCTTAAATAACATTTCCGTAAAGAAGCCCCCTTGACTAATTCTGAGTATCAGTTTTTGCAGCCTGAGAAGCCCAAGCGGCGCACCTGGCTCAAGGCTTTTGTCTTTTCATTAGTTGCAGCGCTCGCCGCAGGGGCACTTTTTGTCGGAGGAAGCCTCGTCTACGTCGTCTCACAACTAACGGCGGCAGGAATTGATGTCTACTCCACCGACGGAGAGACCTTTAACATTCCAACAGCCGAAGAAATCAATGGACCGATAAACCTGCTTGTCATTGGTTCTGATACTCGCGAGGGGCAGGGATCGACTTCCTATGGTCCAGTTGGAGCAGAGCTCGCCGATGTGATTATTCTCCTTCACATAAATCAGGCCAGAACAAATGCCGTTGCTCTTTCCTTTCCCAGAGACCTGATGGTTGCGGTCCCAGAATGTCCAAATGAAGACGGGGACCCATATCCGGCAAAAGAGTTTGTGCAGATTAATGCCACCATGAATTACGGAGGACCTGCCTGCACTCTTTTGACAGTTCAAGCTCTGACTGGAATTCGAATTCCCTATCTTGCAATGATTGACTTCAAGGGTGTCATTGCTATGAGTGAAGCAGTCGGTGGTGTCAATGTCTGCGTGACTGAGGATATCAACGACGACTACACCCAGCTTTATCTAGAAGCCGGAGAGCACAATCTGATTGGTTCTCAGGCATTGGCATTTCTTAGAACTCGACATGGCGTCGGCGATGGATCAGATCTATCAAGAATTTCCAATCAGCAAGTCTTTCTCACATCTCTTGTGAGAAAACTAAAGGACGAGGGTGCGCTTACCAACCCCTTCACCATGCTCAGATTGGGAACAGCAGCCCTAGAGAACATGACTCTTTCTCGAAGTTTGACCGATCTGGGTGTGATATTTGGAATGGCACGTGAGGCGAATGACGTTGACCTCGACAAGATCGTCTTTCTAAAGCTTCCTGTCTATGACCTAGATGGTGAGTATGCGGGAAGAGTTGGACTGTCCTCCGAAAGAGCCAACCTACTCTTTGAAAAAATTATTAATGATGAAGAAATTCTTCTAGCGAAACCAAATCCTGGATCTGGTGCTGTCGTTGTCGAGGAAGAACAGCAGGTCGAAGAACCCGCACAGGACGTCACTGAATCTCCTGATGTTTTGCCGGAGTGGGCTCAGGGAACCAATGCTTCTGTGAAGAGCTGCTCTAAGTAGGTTTGGTTCAGAGGCCTTATTCTTATAGGCTTTCCTAGCACTGGAGACGTCGCATAGCCCGGTCGAGTGCGCCCGCCTGCTAAGTGGGTAG
>CAYZRV010000103.1:0-1434 GCA_964480885.1 uncultured Aquiluna sp.
GTTCACGATGCTGGAGTTGGCGGAGAAAGTTCTTGAGCTGACTGGCTCATCGTCGACCATCGAGCACCTTCCACTGCCCCAGGATGATCCCAAACAACGCCAGCCAGATATTTCTCGTGCGAAAAAGTCCTTGAATTGGGAGCCGACCGTTCGGTTGAACGAAGGGCTTGTCAAGACCATTGAGTACTTCTCCAAAAACCTTGGTACTCGAGTCTCCTAGGGTGAGCGTCCCCTTCATCCTCGACACGGACACAGCGCAGGACGATTGCGTTGCGATTCTGCTCGGCATCCTTGACCCGGTAGCCGACCTGCGGGCTGTCACCATGGTCGCCGGCAATGTTGGGTTCGACCAGCAGGTAGCAAACGCGATGATGACCCTCAGCGTTGCCGGAGCGCTCGGTGACTACCCCGTGTATTTGGGCTGCAGGCGCCCGATGGTGCGCGAATGGGTGTCCGCTGAGAACGTCCACGGTGATGGCGCGGGCGGTCTATCGATGGACATGGACGACCTCTCACCAGAGAGCGAGCATGCCGTCGATGCGCTTTTGCGACTCACGGCAGAGAGCCCAGGTGAGCTGAACATTGTGGCGATTGGGCCACTCACCAACATTGCGATGGCAGTGGTGAAGGACCCGAGCTTCCCCTCTCGGGTCAAGCACCTGTTCATCATGGGCGGCTCAAACAATGCCCGCGGCAACATCACTGCTGCCGCTGAATTCAACTTCTATGTCGACCCGGACGCGGCCAAGATTGTGTTTCAGGCCGGGTTTGAGATCACTGTTGTCCCGTGGGAGCCCCTCACGGTGCAGGACGCCCTGTTCACCAGGGATCAGATGGCTGAGATTGGTTCGCAGCCTTCCCCGGTGGCGAAGTTCTTCCGGCAGGTGTGTGAGGCCACCCTCGAGTTCGACGAGAGTGTTGGCATTCACGGATCAACCCACCCTGACTCGCTCACGGTTGCGGTGATGTTGCACCCAGAGCTTGTGACCAAGAGCGCGCCATACTCCGTGGACATCGAGGCGGACTCGGAACTCACCCGCGGATATTCCGCAATGTCGTGGGGGATTCATGGCCTGCGGCCCAACGCCCGCGTCATCGAAGCCGTCGACGGGCCCGCGTTCTTTGAGTACATCAAGGTGCAGATGGCTGTCGCTACCGAACCCTCGCGACCGCTGCTCGGGTTGGCTCCCTAAGCCTTCAAGTCAGGCTTGAAGCGCATATGTTGACCGGCCGGTTCGCTTAATTCTTTGTAAACATTTGGCCTCTAGGATGTGAAACATAGCGCCGGATTCACCTGCCTGAGAGCTTCCTTTGAGGCGAAGGACACGGGTGGGGCCCGGTATCGAATCACAATGAGAGGAACACGTAAGTGAAATCAATCACTTCAAGGCGGGCCTTCGCAGGCTTCGCTATTTTGGGCGCATCAGCCATGGT
>CAYZRV010000104.1:0-1429 GCA_964480885.1 uncultured Aquiluna sp.
CTCCTGTCAGTGGGGACCTAGTGCGGTGGTGCGAGGACTAGAGCAGGCCGAGAGCGGCGACGGCATCGCGCTCTTCCTGCAGTTCGGCAACGGAGGCGTCGATGCGCGCTCGCGAGAAATCATCGATCTCAAGGCCCGGCACGATCTCCCACGCCCCGTTGCGGGACACGCACGGGAAGCCGGAGATGATGCCCTCCGGGACACCGTAGGAGCCGTCAGAGGGGACGCCGGCCGAGACCCAGTCACCGTCCGGGGTGCCCAGCACCCAGTCGTGCACGTGATCGATCGCAGCATTGGCCGCGGAGGCCGCGGAGGACGCTCCTCGAGCATCGATGATCGCCGCGCCACGCTTGGCAACAGTGGGGATGAAGACGTCGGCGACCCAAGCGGGATCATCGACGACCCCGGGGGCGGGCTGACCCTTGACTGTCGCATGCGTAATGTCGGGATACTGCGACGCCGAGTGATTGCCCCACACCGTCACCTTGCGGACGTCGGAGACACCCGCACCAGTGCGCTGAGCGAGTTGGCTGAGTGCTCGATTGTGATCAAGGCGCATCATGGCGGTGAAGCGCTCGCGCGGGATGTCAGGTGCGTGAGCCTGTGCGATGAGCGCGTTGGTGTTGGCCGGGTTGCCGACCACGAGGATGCGCACATCGCCTGCCGCACCGGCGTTGAGTGCCTCGCCCTGCGGTTTGAAGATGCCGCCGTTCGCCTCGAGCAGGTCGCGTCGCTCCATACCCGGACCCCGGGGCCGAGCACCGACGAGGAGGGCAATGTTGACCCCGTCAAAGGCCACTCGCGGATCGTCCGTGATGTCGATGCCATCGAGCAGCGGGAATGCGCAGTCGTCCAACTCCATCGCGGTGCCCTCAGCAGCCTTGAGCGCCGGAGTGATCTCCAGCATCCGCAGGCGCACGGGCACATCGGGTCCTAGCAACTGACCTGATGCGATGCGGAAGAGGAGCGCATAGCCGATCTGGCCAGCGGCCCCGGTGACAGCGACGTTGACGGGCGTGCGAGACACGTGAATCTCCTCGGTCGGGGACGAGCACCACGCTAGTCCCCGAGCGAGTCAGGCCTCACGCAGGGGGCGGCACCCACAGCGCAAACACCACGAGTGCAGCAGCCAGGGTCCCGAGGACCACGAGATCGACCGACTTGGAGCGCACGGCGAGCAGTCCGACCCGGTCGCCGGGCAGCACGAGTCTCAGCGCGAACGCAAGGACGAGGCTGGCCCCGAGCATGAGTGAGCCGATGCGGAAGTGATCGAGCGCGACAATGATGAGCGACACCACCACGCCCAGGAGGACGAGCGCGATCGGCCACTGCGCCCACCAGCGCCGCCGCCGCGACGGCAGACGATGGACCTCGGCCATGCCCGACATGACGTCAGCCTACGGCCGCTCGGCCGCCTCGACGACATTGG
>CAYZRV010000105.1:0-1416 GCA_964480885.1 uncultured Aquiluna sp.
CGCGGTATTTGCGACACATCCAAGCGCAAAGTCTGGGTGTTCTGCGGCGACGGTGAAATGGACGAACCCGAATCACTGGGCGCGATCGGTATGGCCGCGCGCGAAAAGCTCGACAATCTGGTTTTCGTAGTGAACTGTAACTTGCAGCGTCTGGACGGCCCAGTTCGCGGCAATGGCAAAATCATTCAGGAACTGGAAGGTGAATTCCGTGGTTCCGGCTGGAATGTCTTGAAGGTCATTTGGGGCGGCTACTGGGATGAATTGCTGGCCCGCGACAAAGACGGCCTGATGCGCAAGGTGATGCTGGAAATGGTCGACGGCGAATACCAGAACTGCAAAGCCAACGATGGCGCTTACGTGCGCAAGAACTTCTTTGGCAAGCACCCCAAGTTGCTGGAAATGGTTGCCCGAATGACCGATGAAGACATCTGGCGCTTGAACCGTGGCGGCCACGACCCACACAAAGTGCATGCTGCTTACGATGCCGCCATGAAGCATGAAGGCCAACCAACTGTAATTCTGGCGAAAACCGTGAAAGGCTTTGGCATGGGCAAGGTTGGTCAGGGCAAGAACACCACCCACCAGCAAAAGAAGCTGGACATTCAGTCGATCAAGGAATTCCGTGATCGCTTCAACATTCCAGTCTCAGACGACATCATCGAAGATGTGCCTTTCTACAAGCCAGCCGATGACGCGCCGGAAATTAAATACCTGCACGAGCGTCGTCAAGCCTTGGGCGGTTATCTGCCCAAGCGCCGCCGCGAGGCGGATGAAAAACTGAAAGTGCCCGGCCTGGATGCATTCGAAGCCGTACTGGAGCCCACCAAGGAAGGTCGTGAAATTTCAACGACCCAAGCCTTCGTGCGAGTGCTGACCGCACTGGTGCGTGACAAGGAAATTGGTCAACGCATTGTGCCGATTGTTCCTGATGAAGCACGTACATTCGGGATGGAAGGCATGTTCCGCCAGTTGGGTATTTATTCTTCACAAGGTCAGTTGTACGAACCAGTCGACAAAGACCAGGTGATGTACTACCGAGAAGACAAAGCCGGCCAAATTCTGGAAGAGGGCATTAACGAAGCGGGTGCATTTAGTTCTTGGATTGCGGCGGCCACGTCCTATTCCACGAACAACCGCGTGATGATTCCGTTCTACATTTACTACTCCATGTTCGGCTTCCAGCGCGTGGGCGATCTGGCCTGGGCAGCTGGCGATATGCAGGCTCGAGGTTTCTTGTTGGGTGGCACCGCTGGCCGTACTACATTGAACGGCGAGGGTTTGCAGCACGAAGATGGTCACAGTCATATTTTGTCCTCAACCATTCCAAACTGTGTCAGCTACGACCCGACCTTTGCGCATGAGTTGGCTGTGATCATTCAGCACGGCTTGAAGCGCATGGTTGAAGACCAGGAAAAC
>CAYZRV010000106.1:0-1394 GCA_964480885.1 uncultured Aquiluna sp.
AGCCCTTCGCCCACGCTTGGCGGTAGGTCTCGTCAAAGACGATGAACTCGAGTTCGGTTCCCACGTAGGGCACGAGGCCGTGTTCAGCCAGGCGATCGATCTGCTGCTGCAGAATCTGGCGCGGATTGGGGGCCACGGGGCCGCCGTCCATGCGCTTGAGGTCGGCGATGACGAGCGCGGTCGACGGGAGCCAGGGAATTCGGCGGAGCGTGCCCATGTCGGGTTGCATGACCATGTCGCCATAGCCGGTCTGCCACGACGAGAGCGCGTAGCCGGCAACCGTGTTCATTTCGACGTCAACGGCGAGCAAGTAGTTACAGCACTCGGCGCCATGCGCGGCGACTTCTTCGCGGAACAGTCGCGCCGAAACGCGCTTGCCGACGAGTCGACCCTGCATGTCGGCGAAGGCCACGATGACCGTGTCCACCTCACCCGCGTCGATCAAGCCCTCTAACTCGGCGAGTGTCAGATTTCCGGATCTGACCGTCGACGGCGCAGCAGACATGGGGCCTCCCTTGGCTCGAGTGTCGACCATTAGTACCACACGGCCCAGCCGGTCTCGGCAGACACGATCAGAATTCTTGTTTCCAATGGTAGACACGGCCCACCATAAGGGCCATGCTCATCTGTCATGGCGCAGTGTGGCGCTTTCGCCTGTTGTGCCCTTCCACCCGTTTTCACCCCCAGGAGGAATGAATGGCAGAAACATCCAAGGCGACCGGTGGTGTCTCGTACACCAGCGTCGACCAGACGTATTTCGACAAACGCGGCCTGCGCCGCTCCGCCGGAGTGTGGGGCCTGTGGGGCCTCGCGGTTGCCGCGGTTATCTCGGGCGACTTCTCGGGGTGGAACTTCGGCATCGACTTCGCGGGCTTCGGGGGTATGGTCATCGCCTTCGTCGTGCTCGTGGTCATGTACTACGGCCTCACGTTCTCGATTAGCGAGATGTCGGCCGCCATGCCGCACACGGGTGGTGCCTACTCGTTCGCTCGCTCGGCCATGGGGCCGTGGGGTGGCCTGGTCACCGGTGCGGCTGAGACGATCGAGTACGTCGCGACCACAGCGGTCGTCGTGTTCTTCTCGGCTCAGTACATCGACTTCGTCACGAGTGGACTGCTCGGCTTCTCTCTTGCTGAGCAGAACCTCATGTGGATCTGGTGGATCGTGCTCTATGTCGCGTTCGTCGGCTTGAACGCCGCCGGTTCGCACATCTCGTTCCGTTTCGCCATTGTCGTGTCGATCATCGCCATCGCCATCATCGTCGTCTTCGCCGTGATGGCACTCGCGTCGGGCGCCTTCTCGTTCGACAAGCTGTGGGACATCGCCCCCAACCCCGAGGTTGCCGGATCATCGGTGTTCTTGCCCGAGGGCTGGCTCGCCGTGCTCTTCGCATT
>CAYZRV010000107.1:0-1389 GCA_964480885.1 uncultured Aquiluna sp.
CGCGGTAGAGGCAGGGCTCTTCCACGGGAACAACGGTTTTCTTGTAGCTGGCGGTGCCGGCGAACGACGACGAGGTCGCAGCGATGACAGCCACCAAGCCAGTGATTATATATTTTTTCATGATTAGGTTTATTGGTTTGTTTGCGGCGGATTGCTCCGCTGGCGAGGAGAGTAGCCGAGGGCGGATGGCTGACAAGGACTTTTTTCAAAAAAAGAGCGAAAAGTCTCCCGGCTGGAAAAGGCGTAATTAACTGATCCAAAGAGTCTTCGGTCCGATTTGGCGGTAGGGAAAGACCCCAGCTTGGATGGGTCAGAGCATCCGGCCGGAAATCCGCAAATCCTCGCCGATGCGGCGATATTCAGGGTTGGCCAGGCGGATAGCACTCCCCGGGTTCGCCAGCCCGCGCCCGCCCACAGCCGGCACTGCCCCGCCGCTGATCAAGGGCGCGACATAGAAAACCACTTGGCAGGCGAGTTTGGCGTCGAACAGCCGCCCCAAGGTGTAACCGCCGCCCTCAACCAAGACGGTCTGCAGGCCGCGTCGGGCCAGAGTCCGCAAGACTGCCCGAATGGACTTCGCACGGAGAACCAAGGTGCGTTCTTTCCAGCGGTCGCGCAGGACCTTGGCGTTTCGGGGAACACTGCCCCGCGGAGCCCAGATCACCCGCCAAGGTTGGTTGGATCCCTTGACACCCCGCACGGTCAAGGCCGGATCGTCCGCCCTCACGGTGCCCGCTCCGACCAGAATGGCGTCCACTTTGCCGCGAAGGTTCATCGCGTCGGTGCGCGAGGCCGTGGAGGTGATCCATTGGCCTTCGCCCGGAGGTCGGGTGAGGCGTCCGTCGAGCGACATGCCGCATTTGGCAATGACCCACGGCAGGCCCGTGGTCATGAAATGGTGGAATTCCGGGCTCAGCGCGGCGCATTCGGCAGCCAGAACACCGCTCCGCGTCATGATTCCCGCTTTGGCCAAGAGTCGGAGTCCGCGTCCGCGGTGTTTGGGATTCGGATCGATCGCGCCGCTGACCACGCGGGCGATCCCGGCGTCGATGAGCGCTTGCGTGCAGGGTGGGGTGCGTCCGTGGGTCGAGCACGGTTCGAGAGTGACATAGGCCGTGGCACCGCGGGCGGCGGCACGATTTTTCAGCGAACGCAGCGCTTCGATTTCGGCGTGGGGCTGGCCCGCGCGGCGGTGCCAGCCGCGGCCGATGATGCGGTTGTTTTTCACCAGCACGCAGCCCACCGCGGGATTCGGGTGCGTTTTTCCCAGTCCTTTGCGGGCCATCCGGATGGCCTCGCGCATGAATTTCTCGTCGGCGGCCATGAAGGTGGAGAGGGTGGCCGACGGGACTCGAACCCGCAACAACCGGAATCACAATCCGGGGCTCT
>CAYZRV010000108.1:0-1379 GCA_964480885.1 uncultured Aquiluna sp.
CCTTATCAAGGTCCATCAGTGCGTCTTTAGCCATGGCTTAGACCACCTCCGGAACATTCTCGTAGACCAGGGAACCATCGCGATCCCGGAAGAGTCGCTCGAGTGCGCTCCCCCAGCGATAGAGACGATGATCTTCATACACCGGGGCCATCAGTTGAAGTCCGACCGGCAGGCCATCTTCTGGAGCAAGGCCCATCGGCAGAGACATCCCCGGAATTCCTGCCAGGTTGACCGGAATCGTGGTCAAGTCCCCCGCCCACATCGCCAAAGGATCATCGAGCTTCTCTCCCAGCGGGAAAGCAGTGGTGGGTGCCGAGGGTGACACGAGCAGGTCGACCTGAGCAAAAGCCTTCGTGAAGTCCTGCTGGATCAAAGTCCGCACCTTTTGGGCGCTGCCGTAGTAGGCGTCGTAATAGCCAGCGCTGAGGGCGTACGTGCCGAGGATGATGCGACGCTTCACCTCGTCACCAAAACCCTTGTCCCTGGTCGCGGACATGACGTCTTCCACGGTCGGGCTTCCCTCGGGGGTGACCCGCAGGCCAAAGCGAACAGAGTCAAACTTGGCCAGGTTGCTCGAGGCCTCAGCTGGCAAAATCAGGTAATACGCGGCCACCGCGTACTCGAAGTGCGGAGCGTCAATTTCGACCACTTCGGCTCCCTGGGCGCTCATCATCGCGACGGCTTCGTCAAAGCGTTGTTTCACGCCGGCTTGGACGCCCTCGGTCTGCAACTGCTTGACCACCCCAACGCGTAGCCCGGAGAGATCCGTGAGCTTTGCCCCCTCATCGGCGGCCGCGGTCATGCTTGCCCAGGGCGTGGGAATGCTCGTGGAATCGTGGGGATCGTGCCCAGCGATGACATCGTGAAGGAGCGCTGAGTCGCGCACAGTGCGCGACACGGGCCCAATCTGGTCCAAAGACGAGGCCAACGCAATGACGCCATAGCGGCTCACGCCACCGTAGGTGGGCTTGACTCCGACAGTGCCGGTGAAGGCGGCCGGTTGGCGGATGGAGCCGCCGGTGTCACTACCAATAGCCAGTGGTGCCTGGAATGAGGCCACCGCTGATGCGGAGCCTCCACCGGAGCCACCGGGCGCGCGAGTGATGTCCCACGGGTTCGTGGTCGGTTGATAGCCCGAATGTTCTGTCGAGGAGCCCATGGCGAATTCGTCCATGTTCGTTTTTCCCAGAAACACAGTGTCAGCAGCCCTGAGTTTTGCCACCACCGTGGCGTCATAGGGCGGAATCCAGCCCTCTAAGATTCGCGAACCAGCGGTGGTGACCATGTCTGTGGTGCACAGCACATCCTTGATGGCGATGGGCACCCCCGCCAGCGGGGAAAGCCTCTCCCCTGCGGCACGCTTCTTGTCCACTTCTGCT
>CAYZRV010000109.1:0-1365 GCA_964480885.1 uncultured Aquiluna sp.
TCTTTGTCGAAGTGGCACAGAAACATCGCCTTTTCTTCGTGATCCCACCAACCCATCGCATGGGGGATGTCACCCTTGAGATTGAAGTGTGAGTGGATGCGAACCCATTTCACCTTCAGTTTTTCTTTTCTGCAGACTTGCTCCATCAATAGAAGAACTGGTTTCCACAACTTCCATGCGCGGCTGTCGAATCTTGGGCTTGGTCGAACCTCGAAACTTAGTTTCGTTGCCCAGATCGGTAGCAACCGGTAGCGTCCGGCTATCTTGAGCTCAACTAAACGGTTCTCACCACTTGCTGCCATGACTGAATGGTAATTCTTTCTTGAGTACCATGAACTTGATTATTCAGCGTGGAAAAACCATCTGTTTCAAAGGTTTATATACCCGCTAGAATGGGCTATTCCAGCGCTCGTGGCTCAACGGATAGAGCATCTGACTACGGATCAGAAGGTTGGGGGTTCGAGTCCCTCCGAGCGCGCGAACCCGCCAAGAATTTCACGACTTGGCGGGTTTCAATTTGCGGCACCATAGAGTGCTTGTAGGAATCATTTAGCCAAAAGGGGTTTGGTCTGTGGACTCGTTGAATAGGCATGAAGATTACGGTCAAGAATTGCTGGATGAGTCGCATCTGCTGACCGATCCAATCGAGCAGTTCAAACTTTGGCTGAGGGAAGCTGAAGAACAGAACATCTATGAACCAAATGCCTTTGTTCTCGGCACAGTCGATAACGAAAACAAGCCCCGCACAAGAACCGTCTTGCTAAAGGGAGTAGACAATAGAGGGTTCTTTTTTGCCACCAACTACCTCTCGCGAAAGGGCGAGGCGATAGTTAGCAACCCCTATGTCAGCGCAGTATTTGGTTGGTATTCGATTTATCGCCAGGTATTAATTTCCGGCATTGCCGAGAAAGTTGACCCAGAAGAATCAGATGACTACTTCGCATCAAGACCCCATGAGTCAAAGGTTGCTGCATGGTCATCCCATCAATCAAGGCCAATTGAGTCCAGGGCTGCTCTGGATGAGCAGTATGAGGCAGCACTCAAGAGATTTGTAGACAAGGAAACCCCCAGACCTGATTACTGGGGAGGCTATCGAATAAATCCGACGCGAATAGAGTTTTGGAAGGGTCGCACTAATCGAATGCACGACCGCATCGAGTATGTAAGAGAGCTTTCCGAATCAGGGCAGGTTGGAGCTTGGAGAATTCAAAGACTGCAGCCCTAGCCTCAGAGATAAATGTCTAGTCGCGACTCAACCAGCTTTTCGAATGACCTAACGCTTCCATTCGCGGCCTTTAGCTCCACAAAGTCCAGAAACATAGATATAGATCCATCTTCATGTTGCAGTAGCACACATGGTTCTCG
>CAYZRV010000110.1:0-1364 GCA_964480885.1 uncultured Aquiluna sp.
ACGCCTGTTGCTCCGGCGGCGGCACCTTCCCCAGTTCCCAATCCGGCCGCGTCGTTTTTGGTTCAATCGGATGACTTTGACGACGGCACTCTGTCCTCCGCGTGGCGGCAGGATGGCGTGGCCTGGCATTGCCTGGGGGGAGAATTGACCACGACGAAGGAGTTTCTCCAGGATGGGGGTGACAAGGGCGGCGGCATCTGGCTGATGCGTGACCTGCCAGTGAACTTCCGCGTGCAGTTCAAACTCACCCAAGCGGAGAGGGACGAGGCGGAACTCATCTGCGAGGTGGCGGGGCGGCCTGCCGAGGCATCCTCGCGCGCCGTGCCGGGCTATCGGATTCATTTCCAGGCGGAGCCGAAAAGCCCGCAAGTGATCAGGAAAGGCACCTTCACCCTTCCCGGCAAGGCCGAGCCCTATCGCGGGGGCGTCGGAAAACTCTACGAGCATGTGGTCATCGAGCGTCGCGATGGGAAGACCCTGGAGTATCGCAACGGCAACCTCCTCAAGGCGACAGGCGTGGACTCCAGTCCGGTCCCGACCGGCTGGCTCGGCTTCCACTTCGTCAAAGGAGCGCCACTGATCAATGAACTGCGGATTTATGACCTCGATCAAGGGACTCCGCCACCTGTGGACCGGCTGACGGGGGCACTCCCGTCGGGTCTGCTCACCGGTCAGGTCAAAGATCACCGGAACAAGCCTGCGGGCGGTACCATCGTGCGCCTGATCGCCACCGATCCCGTGGCGACGAAAGCCGACGCCATCGGACGCTTCGCCTTCAAAAATCTTCCCACTGGCAGCTACACTATCCGCGCCGAAGGCAGCACCGGAGAGGCGGAGGAGCAGCTGCTGCTGAGTTCGGAAGGAAACCGGCGCGCTCATGCGCCGATCACCCTGAAGACCACCCGAACTTTTGGCATCCGCTGGGTGCATCAAACGAAGCCTGGGAGCCTGAGCTTGGAGGGAGAGGGCACGGTGGCGGGTGAGGCGTGGTTTTCCACGATGCACCACGGTTTTGTCATGAGCCGCGGCGGCCCGCCGGACCGCCTCACGGGAGCCCTTCAGTGCGATTTCTCGCTGGTCATGAATGGTCGGAAAGTGACCTTCGGCAGCCGACACGGCAGCGCCCCCGTCGCACGGCTGGAGCGGGTGCCTTTTGACGCCATCCTCGCTGCGGACCAGGGAGGTCCGCTGGACAAACAGGGTTACTTTCCCAATCCGTTAAAGTCTGGCGACAACCTCAAGCAGGGAGACGCCTTCACCGTCCGCAACGAAACCGACGGCACCTACGGCAAGGTCGAGATCATGCATGTGCCGAATTAAGGTTCGATGTCTGCCCTCAAAAAAAGTAAACAAATCGAGCCTTT
>CAYZRV010000111.1:0-1363 GCA_964480885.1 uncultured Aquiluna sp.
CTTCGCTCAGCAGGTCGGAGTCGTTCTTGCCGTAGATCTCCGACGTCGAGGTGACGAGCACCTTGCGGCCGTACTTGTGGCACTTCTCGAGCACGATCTCCGAGCCGCGAATGTTGGTCGCCAGCGACTCCAGCGGGCGACCGACAATGAGCTCGACACCGACAGCAGCAGCAAGGTGCAGCACGACGTCGACGCGGCGCACGGAATCGTCCACGAGCGCCTCATTGAGGATCGAGCCGAGCACGAACTCGAAGTTCGGATCGCCGATGTGATCGCGGATGTTGTCGTGGCGGCCGGTGGAGAGGTCGTCGAGGACCATGACCTGGTCGCCCCGTGCCAGCAAGGCGTCGGTGAGGTGGCTCCCGACGAAGCCCGCTCCCCCGGTGATGAGCACGCGCATGAGGGACACCCTAGGGGCTGGCCGGCCCGGCTGGCCCACGCAGGGAGTCGGCGAGCCTGGGGACCTCCACCCGGGCGATCGCCCACACCTGATCATCATCGACGCGCTGGTAGTGATGGGCAAGCACGATCCTCAGCCGCGTGATCTCGCGCCAAGGCACGTCGGCATGCCGATCACGCACATCGTCACCGAGGGCCTGAGAGGCCTCCCCGATGATCTCGAGCAGGCGCTCGAGTGCTCGGGTCAGCACCCACCGGGGGCATTGGCCGGCGTCAGCCAGGGCAACGACGGCCGATACCTCCGCGCAGGCGTCCAGGATGTCCGCGAGTCGCTGATCGTCATGGCGGGTCAAAGGGCAACTGCCTCGCGACGAATGTGCTCGTCACGCGGCTTCAGGCCGCCCTCGGCTACGACATCCACTGGGCGTCCCAAGATCTGCTCGAGCTCATCAGTCAGGCGCATCAGGTCGAAGAGCGAGCTCTCCGGTGCGAAGTCAACGAGGAAGTCGATGTCGCTATCAGGCCCGGCCTCACCCCGGGCTGCCGAACCGAACACGTGGACACTCACACCGTGATGGCGCGCGACCGCCGCACGGATCTCACCGCGGTGCCGGGCAAGCAACTCTTCGATGGGACTTGCCAATGGCGGTGGGTTGGATGTGCCTAACTCCAGCGCGGCCAGCACCTCATCGAGGTCGAAGCGGTAGTGCCCACCGGGGGTCTTGCGGGCTGGGAGGCGACCTTCGCGGGCATAGCGCTGAAGAGTGGGGGCGCTCAGAAGGACACCCTCCCGACCGAGTGCCTGGGAGATGGCTCCTGACGACATCCAGGACCGACCCTCGGTACTCATGATATGAATGATATCAACGATTCACACCGGTGGCGGCCGCCGAGCCCGCCCCTAGACCGACGCCCGATACCCCTGGTACGTCGCTGTGATCCCCTCGCGCAGCCCGATCGCCGG
>CAYZRV010000112.1:0-1358 GCA_964480885.1 uncultured Aquiluna sp.
GTATAAGGCGGCCTATTACAAGGGCGGCGGGACGGATGCCGGTTACTGGGTTTATCCGACACAGAGCAACAACAACCCGGGCAACGTGGTCGGCGGGGCGGCCAATCAGGCCAACTATAACAACGGAGTTTATTCCGTCACACAGTCATTTGACTTCTCCAACACGCAGAATTATCTCACCGATGTCGGTGCGTTCAGCGATAGCGCCAGTGCGTATGGCACCTTCGATCAAGGCGGCAACGTCTGGGAATGGAATGATGCCGTGATCGATTCCTCCCGCGGCCTCCGTGGGGGCTCTTGGGACAGCTTCCTTGGCACCGAACTGCAGTCCTTCCACCGCGACGACGGCGTTCCCTCGTTCGAGAGCAACCTCGTGGGGTTCCGTCTTGCCAGTGTCCCCGAGCTCAGTATCCCCGAGCCCTCGACCTACGCGCTGCTGGCCATGGCCGGAGCGGGGTGGCTGCTCTGGCGGCGCCGGAAAGTTACCCTTTGAGCTTAGGGGCTTTGACCCTTTGCGAAGGCGAAGGCGAGGGCAGGTTGCCCCGGATGCGCTATCTCTCCTTCCTCGGGACGAGCGGCCTCTCCGAGCAGGAGGCCAGGCGTCCGCAACACTATTGACGACGGCCCTGGATCCTGTCACCCGTGGTCTCTCCCGGCAGACGCTGCCGCGCCTTCACGCCGCACGAACAAGGGAACACCGGGATGAATAACACGATGACGAGCACGCCGGTCACTTACCATCTCTTCACCAAGGCTGAGGCGGACGAGATGGCGCGATTTCTTGGTGAGGTTTTCGCGCATCGAGATCCCGCGGCGTTGGCGGTCGGGCTGACTGCCCCGGAATTCGAGAGCTTCATCCGACTCTACGGCCCGAAGGCGGACGCCGAGGGACTCACCGTGGTGGCGCGATCGGCGGCGACAGGTGACATCGTCGGTGCGCTGCTGGCCGAAGATCCGGCCAGCGCTCCGCCCGACGGCTTCGAACAGCTGAGCCCGAAGTTCAGGCCCATCTTTGACATCCTCGGACAACTCGTCACCGAGTATTCCGCTGCCCGGCCGAGACGCGCTGGCGAGTCGGTGCATCTCTTCCTCTTGGGTGTGGCCGAGGGCTTCGGGGGCCGTGGTATCGCCCAGCGGCTGGTGGCCGAATGCTTGGCGCACGGTGGACGCCAGGGCTGCCGAATCGCCGTGACCGAGGCGACAAACATGGCCTCGCAACGCTTGTTCCGAAAGCTGGGTTTCGTCGAAAGGGTGCGGCGCTCTTACGGTGATCATCTCTTCGAGGGCCAAGCCTGCTTCGGCTCGGTCGCGGACCAGGGTGGGCCGATACTCATGGACCGCGAGGTCGCTCCGTGACA
>CAYZRV010000113.1:0-1357 GCA_964480885.1 uncultured Aquiluna sp.
TCATCACGGCATCGGGTTTTTCTTTGATAAAGACTTCTTCTGATTTTCGAAGACTATCCCCCATGACCGCCCCCATGGAACTGGTGTCTACATCCAGGTAGTAGTCAGGTTGTCTCAGCCCTAGGTCATCAAAGAAAACTTTGTTCAACATCGGGTCTGAATTCTGACCCGTGTGAACAAAGACATGGTCAGTATGGGTATCTAGCTTGGGAATCAGCATGGAGAGCCTAATAATCTCTGGCCTAGTGCCGACTATGGTTATAACCTTTAGCTCCTTCACTGTCCCAGCTCCTGCCTGACCTCTGGAATTGTTAGAAGAAGTTTCTTTACTCCTTCAACATCTAGCCTCTCAGAGTTGTGGGAGGTGTAGGCCTCAAGAGCTTCCTTGCGAGGTTGACCTTCCTCAAAATACAGCGAGTAGTTCAAGTCGCGAGCATCCAGTGGAACTCTGAAGTAACCGCCAAGGTCCTCGGATTTGACTCTCTCTTCAGTACTTAGAAGAGACTCATAGAGTTTTTCACCATGCCTGAAGCCAATGGTTTGAATCTGCTCTTTGTCTCCTCCGAACATTTCTATTAGGGCCTGTGCGAGGACTTCAATAGTTGACGCAGGTGCTTTTCTGACAAATAGGTCCCCGGTCTGGGCATGTTGAAAGGCATACTCAACCAGATCAACCGACTCCGCAAGAGACATTAGAAACCTGGTCATGGTCGGGTCGGTAATTGTTATTGGTTTTCCAGACTTAATTTGAGAAATAAAAAGAGGTATCACCGACCCACGGGAATACATGACATTCCCATATCTAGTCACGGCGATAGTTGTTTTTGAGTCCTGATAGTCACGAGCAAATGCTTGGGCAGTCTTTTCCATTAGCGCTTTGGACATGCCCATGGCATTAATTGGGTAAACAGCCTTATCGGTACTTAGGCAGACAACGGCCTTGACCTCATTCTCGATAGCTGATCGAAGGACATTCGCCGAACCATTGATGTTGGTCTTGACTGCCTCAAGGGGAAAGAACTCTGCTGAGGGAACCTGCTTTAGGGCCGCAGCATGGAATATGAGGTCTGCACCTCTGACCGCCCTCTCTACAGATTCTGCGTCCCGGGTGTCTCCAATGAAAAACCGAACTCGATTGTCTGCCAGGGTGTGACGCATGGCGTCCTGCTTAGCCTCATCACGGCTAAAAATTCGAATCTCGGAGACTTTTTTACTTAAGAGGTGCCGAGCCATATTTGAGCCAAACGAGCCAGTTCCACCTGTAATTACGACCGTGGAGCCCTCAATTTTGCGAGCCATGTGTTCCCTTCGCCTGAACTAGTTTGGCAGTTCTTGGCAAATTTCCTCTACCATCTGG
>CAYZRV010000114.1:0-1338 GCA_964480885.1 uncultured Aquiluna sp.
ATATTGGTCCCGGCGCAGGCAAATTGGGCGGTGAAATTATTTCCCAAGGTACTGTGGCAGAGGTAACAGCAGACATAAATTCGCTGACAGGCCGCTACCTCAAAAACCCGATTCCGCACTTGTTAAAGCCCAATCGCCCTGTTGAAAAAGACACTGCACGATTGAAAATCAAGGGTGCAAAACTGCACAACATCACGGGTTTGAATGTGGATATTCCTTTGGGCCGCTTGGTGGCCATTACCGGTGTTTCCGGCAGTGGAAAGTCAACACTGGCACGCGATATTCTGTTGGCCAATATGCGCCAGTATGTGTTGAATCAAAACAAGAAGGGCAAGCCCACACACAACTGGTTTGCTTGCGATGCCATTGAAGGTGCTGAGCAAGTGGCACGGGTGCTGGAAGTGGACCAAACCCCGATTGGCAAAACGCCGCGCAGCTGCCCGGCCACCTACATTGGCTTCTGGAACCGAATTCGCAATGTGTTGGCCGACACCATTGAAGCCCGCATGCGTGGCTTCGCGGCCAATCGGTTCAGTTTCAATGCTGGCCCTGGCCGTTGCCCGGTTTGCGATGGGCAGGGCATGCAAACCATTGAAATGAACTTCCTGCCCGATGTGAAAGTGGTGTGCGAAGCTTGCCGTGGCAAACGCTTTAACCCGGAAACCTTGCAGGTTACCTGGCGGGACAAAACCGCAGCTGAAATTCTGAACATGAGCTGTTCGGAAGCGGCCCCGTTCTTTGAAGCCCACCCGGCTATTGCACAGGCTTTGCAGTTGCTCAATGATGTTGGTTTGGGTTACCTGACCATTGGCCAACCCAGCCCCACGCTAAGCGGTGGTGAAGCACAGCGAATCAAGCTGGTGACCGAACTGGTGAAGGTGCGTGAAAACAAAGCGGGCGTACAAATGAGCCCACCCACCTTGTATGTGCTGGACGAGCCCACCGTGGGTTTGCACATGAACGATGTTGAGAAGCTGATTGCCGTGCTGCACAGATTGGTGAATGCAGGGCATACAGTGGTCGTAATTGAACACGACCTGGACTTGATTGCGCAAGCCGATTGGGTAATCGACATGGGCCCCGAGGCTGGTATTGGCGGTGGGCAATTGGTGGCGCAGGGCAGTCCGCAAGACCTTGCAAAAGTAAAAGGCAAGAAAGCGGGGCACACCGCAACCGCGCTGGCGCAGTTTTACGACAAAAGGATCGCTCGCAGTAATTGGGGTGACGGCGAGTGATCTTTTTGTAGGTAGATTCTTAGGAGGTTTTTTGGATCGCTTTGTAGGCACCGTATAGGGGTACTGCCACCACTGCGCCACCTATGACAGCTCCAACTGCCAC
>CAYZRV010000115.1:0-1328 GCA_964480885.1 uncultured Aquiluna sp.
GATGCCGGAGTGGCACCAAACAACGAAGCAACTAGCGAAAACATCGCACCAAGAGCAAGACCCTTACGGTTCGTGTTCTTTGACATTGATTTCTTTCTTTCTTGGTTTCCAAGGCCACTTTTATGACCCTGGTTGAGGAAAGACGAGCACCAACCAAGCAGGAGCACGCAATTCCTCTAAGGTAGGGTAACGGAAGGGCACCCCCATCGTTACGGAATTACGGCAAGTTTCTGAAAAAAGCCTGAATTAGCGGGAAATAGCCAAATTTGAGCTAATTACAGCGCCAGAAGCGTCCAAAACCACCTCAAGGCGAATTTTAGAGTTAGAAACTGGGGTGTTTTCTAGGCTCAAATTGCCAAATCGACCGCTGGAATCACCAATGATCAGGCTGGTAGCTCCTAGAAAGAGGGTTGTGGTGCCATCCTTAGCGGTCTGCTTGGTGGCAATCCAGCTCTTTGGAGAAGCCATGAACTCATTTCCCCCCGAGACAATCTTGAAGGAAACGAACTGAATTCCATTGGCTGACTGAAGATCGTAGGCAAGATAGGCGGTTAGCCCTGAGCCATTGGTGATTACCAGCTGATCTGGGGTAACTGACTCGACCTGGCCAACACTAAGGGAACCTAGCTTCTGAAGAGAGCTCAATCCAAGAAGTGGCCTCATCGATGCTAGAAGCGCTTCGGTTTGTTCGTGTTCCTCGGAGGAAGTTGAGTTGTCATTAGAAATAACTGCCGCAGGAACAATTACTGGGCTCTCTCCAGATTGCTCCACAACAACCTCAGTTATCACCTCTTCGGTTTGAGGTTGAACTGCTTCTGGAGCAGGGGTAACAGCTGGTGACTCACCGGCTGGAGCTGGCTGCTGAACCTGAGGCTCTGCAACCTGACCTGAAGGAGTTGGTGCAAAGAATCCTGGCAGTGCTCCGATGGATATTGCAAGCACAAGCAAGAATGCTCCGGCAGCCCCGATAACTTTTCCAGAATCCTGTGCAGCTTTTCTCGCTGCGATAGAAAGAACCTCGGCCATCGACTTGCCTGCGATCTCTGCCTCACCAACCAAAGCCTTCTTGAAGGCACTTCTTGCGCGGAACAAAAGCTGGCGGAAAGCGTTGTCACTCAGACCCATTTGTGCAGCGACTACTTCGTTTGACTTCTCCTCATACATTGTGGCCAGCAAAGCTTCTCGATGACGAGGTTGAAGTTTGGCAAGTGCTAAAGAAACAATCGCAGCGTCATCTGCCCTCTCGAGCGCCTCTGATGACTCGGGCATGTCTGCTGCAAACTCAGGTTGCTCATCCAGAGGAGCGAACGTTGCTCGACTGTTTGATC
>CAYZRV010000116.1:0-1326 GCA_964480885.1 uncultured Aquiluna sp.
TTGGAACTACCTCGCGAGCCCCACGCTGGGCGATTGCCTATAAATATCCGCCCGAGCAGGTCAACACCAAGCTCATAGACATCAGGGTTTCGATTGGTAGAACTGGAAGGGCAACACCTTTTGCTGTTTTAGCACCGGTGAGAGTGGCGGGTAGCGAGGTTGAGTTTGCCACCCTGCACAACGCGGATCAGGTGAAGAGCAAAGGAATTCTGATCGGTGACACCGTGGTTCTGCGCAAGGCCGGTGACGTGATTCCGGAAATTCTTGGGCCCGTTGTTCAGCTCCGAAATGGCAGCGAAAAAGAATTCAAAATGCCGAGCAAGTGTCCTGAGTGTGGAAGCAAACTCTTACCAGCATCGGAGGGCGATGTTGATCTTCGCTGTTCAAACGCGAGGAGTTGTCCGGCACAGCTGAGAGAACGCATCGCTTACATTGGCTCAAGGTCGGTTTTAGATATCGAAGCACTGGGCTATGTATCGGCAACCGCACTGACACAACCGCTAGAACCTAAGCAACCACCCATAACCTCAGAAGCCGACCTATTCAGTTTGACACTAGAAAAAATCCTGCCAATCAGATCTCTGGTATTGGATGCTGACACTGGATTGCCTAAGCATGATGAAAACGGCAAAGAAAAGATTGTTGATTTCTTCAAGAAAAAAGATGGCACACCAGCAGAGGTGGCAATAAAGCTACTTTCAAACCTTGAAGAGGCTAAGTCAAAAGAACTCTGGAGAATTCTGGTTGCGCTGTCGATTCGTCATGTTGGCCCTGTGGCAGCTAGAGCTCTCTGCGATTACTTCGGATCGCTCTCTGCCATATTTGCTGCATCCGAAGAAGAACTCTCTGCTGTTGAGGGAGTTGGACCAACCCTGGCTAAATCAATTCGCGATTGGTGGCAGGAAGATTGGCACAAAGACATCATCAGTTCCTGGAACGCAGCTGGAGTCAAGCTTGCAATTGAAGGCCATCAGGGGCCTGGATCTGTTTCCCGTGACGGCGTTTTCTCAGGCCTCACCATAGTGGTCACCGGAAGTCTGGAAACCATGAGTCGAGATGAGGCAGAAGCCAAGATCATCGCTCAGGGAGGCAAGGCTGCATCCTCAGTCTCCAAAAAGACATCTTTTCTGGTTGCGGGGCCTGGGGCGGGCTCAAAGCTCGCCAAGGCCGAGGAGCTTGGAGTCGAGGTCATCGATGAGAAGACCTTTCTTTCTAGGCTTTCTGGGTCAAAGTAGACTTGTCTTTCCGTCCCAATCTGAAGGCAGTAACCAATGTCTGAAGTAACGCCCGACCTGGTCCGACACCTGGCCTCACTGGCTCGCATCC
>CAYZRV010000117.1:0-1318 GCA_964480885.1 uncultured Aquiluna sp.
GTGGGACAACCATGGGGATTGCCTCGCCGCAGTTGTGAACTTCTCACCGGTGCTCCGCGCGCAAGTGCGATTAGGTCTACCGTGGCACGGTGAATGGCTGGAGGCGTTGAACACCGATTCGCAAATCTACGGTGGATCCGGGGCTGGCAACCTTGGGAAGATCCACGCTGAAGCCCAGCCATGGAACGGTCGACCGGCCAGCGCCGAGATCACCATTCCACCACTGGCCGCTTGCTACTTCACGTCGCGCGCCCCGTCGACGTCCTAGAACAGAGCGTTCGCCAGAGACAGTCGCGCCGGGCTCACTGCGGGGTCCTCGCCAGCGACAGTGAATAGATCGATGAGTCGATTGCGCACCTGATCACGCTCATCCCCCACGGTGATGCGCACTAGCCCGATGAGGCGATCGAAACAGGCAGACCACTGTCCGCGCAGGGCCTCGACGTCGGCTGCTCGTAGTTGCGCAGCGACGTCGCCGGTCGTAGCTTCGGCTTCAGCAAGGGCGACGTCATGGTCGAACCCCTCGGTTCGTTCATACAGATCGACGACGGCCAAGCCCGCTGCCGCTTCAGAATCCGCTGGTGCCTCATCGAGGATGCGCTTGTAGGCCTGGCGAGCGGCTGCCCAATCGCCAGACTCGATCGCTTGGAACGCCGCTTCGAATCGCGGATCACCTGGCGGCTCTTCGGCAACTTCTGCGGGAACCTCCCCGCCTGCCAACGTGCCGTTCACACCCTGACTCGCGGCCACTTCCAAAAGCTTCTCGAGCGCCGGACGAATCTGCTGTTCGGGAAGAGCTCCTTGGAACAGCGGGACCACCTGCCCACCTATCACCGCATAGACCGAGGGGATCGATTGAACTTGGAAGGCAGCGGCGATCTGCTGTTCGGCATCGACGTCGACCTTTGCGAGCACCCATCGTCCGGCGTATTCAGCGGCCAGTCGCTCGAGCACGGGAGACAGTTGCTTGCAGGGGCCACACCACGAGGCCCACAAATCGACCACTACCGGGACCGTCATCGATCGATCGAGGACCTCGGCCTGGAATGTCTCGGTGGTGACATCGACGATCACGCCCGCAGGTGCCCCTGCCAGGGCCGCTTCGGTCTTGCGTTGCTGCTCCTTGTTTGCCACCAGGGCGCCAAGATCCACTGCTCCAGAGAAGTTCGGCGTACTCATATCCCCCATTCTGGCGCACGCCGGACTCGCCCCCGCCAACACACCTTTGTTCCCCGTAAGCGTGACCGATGCCCCGCAGGCACGACAATGAGTCCATGCACGTCTCCGCTCGGGTCGACTACGGCACCAGAGCGATGGT
>CAYZRV010000118.1:0-1316 GCA_964480885.1 uncultured Aquiluna sp.
AGCCCGAGCAGGTGGCCCAGGTGATCCCGGCCAAGCGCCTGCAGTCGGTAGACGACGTCGCCGCGGTGATCGGCTTCTGGATGAGCCCGGCCGGCGACTACATCACCGGCATCACGCTGGTGGCCGACGGTGGCATGAACCTCGCCGGCCCTGCGCTGTACTGATTTCCTGAGCCCTAATGAGCCCTTACGCCGGGTTGAGGTTGGCGATCGCGATGATCTGCCAGCCTGACTCACCCTGACGCCAGACCGTGAGGCGTACGGCGGGCTTGGTCGAGAGGCGCGAGCCGTCGATGGTCTCCTCCACCGACAGCCAGTGCGTTGCCACGAGCGTGTCACCGCCTCGAGTCGAGGTGAAGTCGGTGAGGGAGTACTTGCCAAGATTGACGGCCTTGAGCATTTCCATCTCTGCGGTCTTGGCGCGGGGGCCGTCCGTGTGGGCGGACTGAAAGTCCGCGGCCAGCATGCCGTCTACCGCGGCCCAGTCACCGGCAGCGACTGCGGCGACAAACTCTCGGTAGAGGGTCTCGCCGTCGGCGTTCGGATCCTGCATGGCGCTCATGGGCACTCCCGGGGGAAGGGACGCGAGGCGTCCGGGAGCCGGACGCTATCAGGAGGGCTGGGTCAAGGACCAGGTCTCGCCCGACACCCGCAAGGGAATCCCGGACTTGCCGCGCTCGCCCAACTTCACGCCGAGCACCTGGTGGAGCTGGATCGTGTTGATGTCGAAGCCCAGGCGTGACGCCGCCATGTAGAGACGCCACACGCGCGCGGTGGGCAGGCCGGCTTCGGCCACGCAGGCATCCCAGTTGCGCTCGAGGTTCTCGCACCAGTGCTTGAGCGTGAGTGCGTAGTGCTCGCGGAGATTCTCCTCGTGGCGGATCTCGAATCCGGCGTTGTTCATCTCGGTGATGATCTCGCCCGGAGGCGCGAGCTCGCCGTCGGGGAAGACGTAGCGGTTGATGAAGCTCCGCTTGAAGTGCGTCGGCCACTTGTTGTCGGGACGGGTGATGCAGTGATTGAGCAGCCGCCCCTCGGGGCGGAGTCTGCCGTAGAGGAACGAGAAGTAGGACTCGTAGTTGGCGCGCCCGATGTGCTCGGTGAGACCGATGGAGGAAACCGCGTCGAAGCCGGTCTCCTTGACGTCACGGTAGTCGCCGTGGCGGATCTGAGCCTTGTCGCCGAGTCCGGCGTCCTCGATCGCGCGCTGCCCCCACTCAGCCTGCTGCTTCGACAGGGTCACGCCGATCGCGCTCACGCCATAGTTCTTGACCGCGTGGAGCACCATCCCGCCCCACCCGCAGCCGACATCGAGCA
>CAYZRV010000119.1:0-1311 GCA_964480885.1 uncultured Aquiluna sp.
TTCGCCTGATTGGTGACGCTGGTTCCGCCTGATGCGTGACACTCGCTCGATGTTGGTGGAGCTGAGTGTTGTGGAGCAGAGGTATCAGGCCGTTTTGGCTGTGATTCGTGATGGTGTGCCGGTGGTGGAGGTGGCGCGTCGTTTTGACGTGTCTCGTCAGGCGGTGCATCGCTGGTTGCGGTGGTATGAGCAGCAGGGGTTGGGTGGTTTGGCTGACCGTTCGCATCGGCCGCCGCGGTGTTCGCATCAAATGGATGCTGCGGTGGAGGTGTGGGTGTTGGAGGCCAGGCGCCGTAATCCGGGGTGGGGTCCGCGTCGGTTGGTGCATGAGGCGGTGCGGGCGGGGGTGTCTCCGGTGCCGTCTCGTTCGGGTGTGTATCGGTTGCTCAAGCGGCATAACTTGATTGATCCGAATGCCCGTAAGCGCCGGTCGCGGAAGTTCAAACGCTGGGAGCGTGGAACGGCGATGGAGTTGTGGCAGTTGGACATTGTGGGTGGCATGAGTTTGGCGAATGGTCGAGAAGTGAAGATCTTGACCGGTATCGATGATCACTCGCGGTTTGTGGTGTGTGCGGGGGTGATGTCTCGGGCGACGTCGAAGGCGGTGTGTGAGCATTTCGCGGCGGCGATGCGCCGCTACGGGGTGCCGGCGGAGGTTCTCACCGATAACGGTAAGCAGTTCACTGGCAGGTTCGGGCCGAAGGACGTGGAGGTGCTGTTCGATCGGATTTGCCGGGAGAATGGCATCGATCATCTGCTGACAGCTGTTCGCTCTCCCACCACGACGGGGAAGGTGGAGCGTTTCCATAAAACGCTGCGTGAGGAATTCATGTCCGGGCGAGTGTTTGATTCCCTTGCCCATGCGCAAACAGAACTCGACGCGTGGGTGGCGTCATATAACCAGGATCGACCTCATTCCTCGATCGGGATGGTCTATCCGGTGAACCGGTTCACCGCCGCTGCCCAGCAGTCCCGATCAGCGGACACCTCAGCGCTCCAAAGCACCCGGGTGGGCGATGACTGGGTCACCCGCACCGTCGCCGCGAACGGGCTGGTATCGATCGCCTGGCAGCAGATCAGCTGCGGCAAGTACCGAGCCGGCCGCCAAGTCGACGTCCACGTCACCGCGACCACGATCGAGATCTGGGACGGGCAAGAACTCGCCCGCACCGTCCTTCGCACCAACAACAAGGAGGTCCGCAAAAAGCGCGGAGACCGCCGCGCCAGCTAGACAAAACAGACATAATCAAACCGCGATGTGTAACGCATCAGGCGAAGCCAAAGAGTTACACGTCAGGTGGACCCGCACAG
>CAYZRV010000120.1:0-1311 GCA_964480885.1 uncultured Aquiluna sp.
ATGGGAACCGGTGTGGCCAGCGCGGGCATTGAGTATTACCTTCCCCTGTTTTTTGAAACTACAGCCAGCCTTATTGACTATCTGCCCAAGAAAGAGCTGGTCTTCATTCAGCATGGCGACATCGATCAAGCCTTGCAAACATTTTGGGCAGACACGCAAAGCCGTTTCGATTTTCTATCGAAAGACATTCAACGCCCCATTCTTCGGCCTTCTGAAATTTACCTGAACGCCACTGAATTCTTCAGCAGTTTCGACAATGCGGCACGCGTGAATTTGTCGGCATCCAAGAATGCCTTGGTGCCGGAATACAGCGGCGCGCTGCTGCCAGACCTGGCCGCAGATCGCAAAGCAGATGACCCCATTTTCAAGTTCCGTAACCTGGTCGAACGCACTGGTGCAGGAAGCTATCAACAAGTGATCATGGTGGCCCCAAGTGACGGCCGTCGCGAGACCCTGAACCAGTATTTTCTGGAACACAAACTAAAGCCTTACCAAACAGAAACGCTGCAAGGCGCACTGGAAAGTGGCGAACGTTTCGTACTGTGCACCGCGGTGCTTGACCAGGGTTTTGGTGTTTACCGTGGGCTGGATGCACAAGTCGCGTTTGTTACGGAAGCCGAGTTGTTTTCACTGTCACCACGCCGTCGCGGCGCACGCAGGCAACAGGAACGGCAAAGCAACGTTGAATCGATGATTCGCGATTTGTCGGAACTGAAAATTGGCGACCCGGTTGTTCACCAGCAGCATGGCATCGGTCGATACAAAGGCCTGATCAGCATGGATCTTGGCGAGGGTGCATCTGAATTCCTTCACCTGGAATATGCCAACGGTTCAAACCTGTTTGTGCCAGTGGCTCAGTTACATGTCATTGCCCGCTACAGCGGTGCAGACCCTGAAAACGCACCTGTGCATGCACTGGGTTCAGGCCAATGGGAAAAGGCCAAAAAGAAGGCTGCAAAAATGGTGCGCGACACCGCAGCAGAACTGCTGAACCTGTACGCCCGCCGGGCCTTGCGAAAAGGCCATGAATTCAAACTGAGCATTGGCGACTATGAAGCCTTTGTTGAAAAATTCGGATTCGAAGAAACCGCAGACCAGGCCGCTGCCATTCGCGCTGTGATTGCAGACATGACTTCGCCCCGCCCCATGGACCGCCTGGTGTGTGGCGATGTGGGCTTCGGCAAAACCGAAGTGGCATTGCGGGCCGCGTTTGTCAGCGTGATGGACGGCAAACAGGTGGTGCTTTTGGCACCCACTACCTTGCTGGCCGAACAACACTTTCAAACATTTTCCGATCGCTTTTCCGATTGG
>CAYZRV010000121.1:0-1311 GCA_964480885.1 uncultured Aquiluna sp.
ACCGCCACCGGTCTGCAGGAAGTCGCCCACCTTGTCCTGCACGTCTTTCAGGATGTCGGCCAGCTTTTCCTGGCTGATGCCGTAGCGCTCGGCCCCGAAGGCCAAGCGCTGGAAGTCGGCTTGCCCGGTGTTGGCCAGACGGGACAGGCGCTGGATCTGGTCAGCCGCGCGGGCGGTCTCGGTGACCACACGGGTCAGACCGGCCACGGAAACACCAGCACCCAGAAAACCCAGCGCCGTCTTGGCCAAGTCGGCGGCCCGCGTGATGCCGCCCATGGCCTTGTCCACGGTGCGCTGCGCCTTGTCCATGTCCTGACGCAGGCGGGCCACGTTGGCCGCCATCTCGATCGTCAGGGTTGAAATCTTCACTTCGCGTCCTTTGGTTTGTTCAGGGCCGCCGCCATCGCCCTGATGGCGCTGATCGGCTTGTCTTCTGTCTCGGGCAGGAAGTTCGGTTCCCGCGGGTCTTCGCTGGCCAACTGCGCGCAGTACGCACGCGATGCCGACCGAACCGCCTCAAACTCCCACGGGTCTAGCGGGTGCTGCATGCCTTGGCTCCAGGCCATCAGCTCTGCAGCGCTGATCGGACCGACACCCATGCCGGCCGCCATGCACCACCCCAGGCTGTCGAGCACCGGCAGCAGGTGCTCGGCCTCGACGCTGGGCAGGTTCAGTGGCTTGGGGTTTTTGGGGTCGGTGCGGAACGCCAGCCGGGTGCGGCTCTTGTGGTCCTTGGGGTTGAGCCAGGCCAACTGCCTGGCGAAGCCTTCGAGCTGCTGGGTCAGTTCCCGGCAGCGCTCTTCGTAAAAAGCGCCTTGTTTCCCAGCGCTTCGTCCACTTGGTCAGCCAGCCAGGACATTTCAGGGTCGGCATACATGGCCTCAGCGGTGGCCGGGCCGAACATCACATCGTTGCCGCGCTCATCCACGACACCACGCCAGCCCAGCGTGCACTTGGCCAGAATGGCGGGCTTTTCGGCTTCGGTGTCGGCCGGATCAGGCAGCTTCACTCGGCCGGTCTTGTTCGCCTCGGCGATCAGCTTGCGGCTCTTGGCCTGCTCGATGGCCTTGCGCACCGGGTGCGTCGGGCCGGCCAGGGTGAAGACGACGCCGGTCGGGTTGCCGTCCAGGTCTTTGATGGCCAGCTCGGCGGTGTCGACCGTCTTGATGCTGCGCAGGTTGAATGCCATGGTGTTGTTCCTTTCGCGGGGAGTTGATGGAGTGCCCTTGCCCGATGCGGCCTCTCCCCGCGAAGGAAGAGAACCGCACCGGGTAGGTGCTCAGTGGTGGCTCAGGGAGCCAGGACGACGAC
>CAYZRV010000122.1:0-1310 GCA_964480885.1 uncultured Aquiluna sp.
TGGCATGTGGACGCTCGACACCGTGCTGGAGTACGAGAAGGCGGGGGCTTGGCCTAAGCCGGTGTTGCCGAGGGAGTTGTATGCGTGGGGAAGAAACAACCAAGGCCAACTTGGAGACAACACTGTTGTCAACAAATCCAGCCCTGTCCAGATTGGCGCTTTAACTGATTGGTATCAGGTTGCGGCGGGCGAGTTTCACACCGCCGCCGTCAAAACTGACGGCACCATGTGGACGTGGGGCCGCAACAACTTTGGCCAACTTGGAGACAACACTGTTGTCAACAAATCCAGCCCTGTCCAGATTGGCGCTTTGACTAACTGGTCGCAAGTTGCGGCAAGCGGCTATCATACCGCCTCTGTCAAGACCGACGGCACTCTCTGGACTTGGGGGCGCAATCAATACGGTCAACTCGGACAAAACGTAGCCACAACCGTCGCCCGCTCCAGCCCTGTCCAAGTCGGTGCTTTGACAAACTGGACGCAGGTTTCGGCATCCGGCTTGCACATGGCCTCCATCAAGACCGACGGCACTCTTTGGGCGTGGGGGAACAACAGCAATGGCCAACTTGGCGACGGCACGGTCGTCGACCGCTCCAGCCCTGTTCAAGTAGGCGCACTGACTAACTGGTCGCAGGTTTCGGCGGGCGGCTCGACGGGGAGCAACGCGCACACTGCCTCCATCAAGACCGACGGCACTCTTTGGGCTTGGGGCAGCAACAGCAGCGGAAGACTCGGCGACAATACCACCATTCCTAAGTCCAGCCCGATTCAAATCGGAGCACTCACAAATTGGGCACAGATTTCAGCGGGCATTGATGGCATCGCTTCTGTCAAGACTGACGGCACCCTTTGGACTTGGGGGCGCAACGTAAACGGGCAACTTGGTCAAAACATTGCTACGACCACTGATCGCTCCAGCCCTGTTCAAGTTGGCGCTCTTACTAACTGGTCTCAGGTTTCGGCGGGCGCTCTTAACACCGCAGCCATCAAGACCGACAGCACCCTTTGGTCTTGGGGCCGCAACGTTTTCGGCCAGCTCGGCGACGGCACTGTCGTTGACCGCTCAAGCCCTGTCCAAATCGGGGCCTTGACAAATTGGTCTCAGATTTCAACGAGTAACCACACCATCGCTATCACCAAAGGCTGACCTCGTGCATTCTCTCAACTACAGCTACAACCAGACCGTTTCCCGAGCCTACATCATCCGCATCCCCGACCACGAGAGGTCGGCCCAGAAGGCCAAGAGAGCCGCCGACAGCTGCGATCTGGCGGGGATGGCGTGGGAATACTGGGACGCCTACGACGGCATC
>CAYZRV010000123.1:0-1308 GCA_964480885.1 uncultured Aquiluna sp.
CCTCAATCAAAAAGGATCTTGAAAAAGTAATTGAGCAGCTGCAGGCTAAAAAAGGCGCAAAGTCGGTGGAGGCTAGGACTCCAGCCAAGGGCAACACATTTGAGCTTGACGTCGATGCGCTCGTGAAAAGCGAAAGCTTCCGACATGGAGATCTCGCCGAGTTCGTTGGTGCTGATGGCGGGGGATCCGCTCAGGTTGGCGACACCCTCGTTACTTTCGGTGAGGCTTACAACTCTTCAGGCGTTGAGTTCAAGGTCATCTGGGAAGCAAAGACACAAAAGAAACCGTTCAAGTCAGACAAGGGATTCTTATCTGTTTCGGCTGTCTCGGCGGAGCTCAATGCCGCCATGGAACACAGACAAGCACAATGTGGAATATTTGTAGCCGACTCAGATGGGCTCGAAAACCAACCGGAGTGGCAGGAATTTCACGGGAACAAGCTGATGATTGTTCTCGACCGCGATGAGCCGGATCAGAGACTAGTGCGTCTTGCCTATCTTTGGAGCAAGGCTGTAGCTGCCAGAAAGAGAACGACGGAAACCACCTTTGATTTAGGTCGCATCGAGAGCCTGCTCACGAGCCTGCAAACCGAAGCCAAGTCCATTACGGCCCTCAAGAGGCACCACACCATGATCCAGTCCGGTCTTGACAACTCAAAGAACTGGGTAGAGGAGCATGGGCACAAATTTGACGAGATATATAACGAGTTACACGCTGAGCTTCTATCTTCAGGTGAGGAAGAGGGTGCATAGTCCCATCTATACAAATGTGTCTAGCCCCCAGACTTATCCCATGACCCTACCTGCCAACATCCAGATGGGCTCAGTAATGCTTAGGGTTCGGGATCTGGATCTGATGACCAGGTATTACGCGGATGTCCTGGGTCTATCCGTTGTTTCAGAAGATCTCTCCTCCAGGGTTTTGGGGGTAGATATGGGCAATCACTTCACTTTTGTTCGGGTTTAGCGCTCAGGTTTAGTGACGCCAGAAACCTGGCGTCCACGTGACTGGATGCGACAGATGCAAAATGTTTCCGAATACTCGGTTTATGAGAATGAAGTTGTGGATCTTGAGGATGCTAGGCAGCCCTTTGAGGCAGCTCAGGAGATGGTTGATGATGCCGAAAGAATCCTCAGAGCTCTTACGGGCGAGGCTCACTGAACAATTTCGGGGACAGAGCCAGACCAAGCTTTTCTGATATCAGCAAGTCCTAGCTTTGCTACACCTTGTATATCTACTGCCTGTGACTCTTGGTCAGTGACTCCGATTCTTAGAACTGGGACACCCCTTGCCTCACACAGCGACTGG
>CAYZRV010000124.1:0-1305 GCA_964480885.1 uncultured Aquiluna sp.
AAGACCTTGTGAGGATTTAAATGTCTCAAGAAACCGAAATGGCCCTTTTGACTCACAAGGTCGAATCTCTTCATGAAGATATGGGAGAGATGAAGCTAGTGATGAGGGATGTTGCGAACGCCCTCACAAAACTAGCGCTGATCGACGAGCGACAAGCCAACATGCTTGAGGCCCAAGAAAGGATCTTCAAGTTGATTGAGAGACTAGATATCAGAGTTGATTCATTGGAGAAAGAAGACGGCAAGCAGTCTGTAGCTACAAATTGGGTATACGCAGCCGTTTGGGGTGCTGCCGGTTTGTTGGCTATGTATGTCGCAAAGGTTGTCGGCTTGCTATGAGAATCAAGGTCGCTGCTTTAGGTTTGTCGGCGACCGCGCTAGTAGGAATCGCCCTACATGAGGGTTTTGTGCCGACGGCTTATATCCCTGTAAAGGGCGATGTGCCGACCATAGGCTTTGGCACCACAGAAGATGTAGAGATTGGCGATCGAATCACCCCGGAGAGGGCTTTAGTTCGCCTGCTTCAAGATGCAAACAAGTTTCAGCAAGCCGTAAAGCGCTGCGCGCCTGTACCTATGCATCAACATGAGTTCGACGCATACGTCTCGCTAACTTACAATATCGGTGAAAGTGCATTTTGCAAAAGCACTCTAGCGAAAAAGCTGAACGCCGGTGATTATGCGGGTGCGTGCACAGAGATTTTGCGGTGGGATAAATTCAAAGGCAGGCCGTTGCCGGGTTTAACAAAGCGCAGGCAAGAGGAGTACAAACAATGCTTGGGTTCTTGATGAACCGTTGGGTATTGGGCGGTCTGGCCGGGCTAGTGATGCTCGGCTTTTCGTTTTGGAAGGGTTATACGGCCGGCAAGGAAAACATTCAGCAAAAGTGGGACGCTGAAAAAGTAATACAAGAACGCGAAATGCTAGCCAAGGCTAACGAGGCGATTGAGAAAGAGCGCCAACTGCAAGCCAAGGCTGACAAGATCCAAAAGGAGCGCATTCGTGAAAGCCAAATTGTTAATCGTCGCTACAACGCTCTTGTTGACAGCCTGCGGGACCGTCCCGAAGGTAGGGCAAGTGAACATCAACTGCCCGACAATTCCGGAGATGTTCTGGGATGCACCGGAGAGGGATTGGCAAAGCCAGATGCAGAGTTTCTTGCAGGGTACGCTGCCGACGCAGCACGACTCCAAGCAGCCTACGACTCCTGCAAAGCTGCCTACGAGGTGATTTATGAGCACGGCCGTCAAAAGTAACCCAGAGAAGTGGAAGCGGATCGTAGCCTCGGTTAAAGCCTCCGGGAAGGG
>CAYZRV010000125.1:0-1286 GCA_964480885.1 uncultured Aquiluna sp.
GGCGAGCAAAAAGAAGAAGGGTCCACCCCCCGGGGCGACGACGAAGCAGATCCAGACGTGGGTCCAGGAAAAGTTGACCGAGTTCAACTCGAGTTGTAGCCCGACCAGCACTATCCATCCCTGCAAGCTCGCTTTCGAGTGGTCCAAAGTCCGCTGGATGGGGACAACTCGCGTGTGCATCGAGGGAGTCTTCGGCAAGCCGTGCCTGAAGTACGGCACGGCGTACGTCGCTCGTGCCAATGTGCTCGTGACCGCGACGACAGGTGAGTACGACACGTACGGCACGTTCGTCCAGACCAGTCAGGCCAAGACGCAATACGGGTACTGGGACGGGGGCCGCAAGAAGCTCACGTACCAGCCATGGCCGGGCGGCCCAACTTGGACGGCGGGTTGCGCCTCAGACTGCGGCAAGGACCTTTACGTTCGCAAGGGTGAATTCGGTCGGTGGTACTTCGGCTTCGGCTCTACCTCGTACTACCTAAGGTGATCAGGTGAGCCTGACGGCCGAGCAGCAGTCGCCGATGTTGGAGAACGAGTAGAACCAGTCCTTGAACTCGTCCTGCCACACGAGAAGTGTCTTGCCGCAACCGATGACTGACTCGCAATAGGCTTCCTTCGTGCCGTATCCGTCGGTGTAGGACACGCGCTTAAGGCCGTTATTCCAGTAGCCATACTGGACCGCGTCGATCTTGAGCTTGCCCCAGTAGTCGGGGTTCTTAGTCTCGCTGACGAGCAGGTCGGACCGCGCAATGAACGCCGTGGCCCACCGCTCGCACTTGCCGTAGTTCTGGCCGGCGATGCAGTGCCTCGCAGAACCGCGCCACTGAAGCCTCGTCCACTTGAAACCCACGGTGCAGTTCGGGTCTGAGTCGCAGTCGCGCACCGACTGGTACTGACGGAAAGACTGCTCGATGAGCGTGCGCAGCCGCTGATCCGACATGCCCTTAGGTCGCTTGGCCTTGCGGGCTGTCGGCTCCGACGCAGGAGTCGCGGCGGATGCCGATGCAGTCTGCTGGGCTGAGGTCGCCTGAGCGGGACCGACAGCCACAGCGGGTATGAGCAGTGCACTGACGGCGACGGCAAGGAGCGGGAGGCGGAGATTTCGACAGAGGGTCATGCCGACGACGGTAGGACGCGCCAGGAACGGCAGTCCACACATGGGAAGCGATCCGAGAGAGTGTTATCGACTAGTCGAACTGTGCCGACACCATGTCGACAAGTAACTTCTTGTCGACCTTCCAGTCCGCGGGGACGCGGATGGTCTTCTTGTTGACGTGGTAGCCCTC
>CAYZRV010000126.1:0-1285 GCA_964480885.1 uncultured Aquiluna sp.
TGGATGTTGAACCAGTCGTAGAGGTACTGACCCACCAGGCCACGACGGCCGAATGCAGTTAGCAACACAACGCCACCCACTACCGGCGGCAGGACTAGCGGCAGTAGGACCACCCCGCGCACGATTCGCTGGCCGGGGAATTCCTTGCGCGCGAGAACCCACGCGAGTGGGACACCGAGGAGTGTGGCGAAGAAGGCGGCTGCGATCGATGTCACGAGGGACAGGCGGAGAGCCTGCAGGGCCGCTGGGGTGCTGAGCAGTTCAGGAAGTCGAGCCCACGGAGTGTCGATAAGCAGGCCGAGCAATGGGATGACCAAGAAGGCAAGCGCCAGCGCCGCGAGCAACAGAAGCGCTCGCGGGGCGGGGCTTTGGTGTTTGGTTTGGCGTCGCGAACGGATCGAGGTACCTGTCATCTGGTGAATCCCCACTGCGCCAAAATCGCTTGGCCTTCGTCTCCGAGGATGAAATCAACGACGTCCCGCGCCTGATCGTCTGCTTCCATGGTGAGTGCGATCGGATACTCATTGACCACGTTCATGTCGTCGGGGATCGCTATCGATTCCACCTCGGATCCGGCCGCGGATACGTCGGTGCGGTACACCACGCCGGCGTCGGCTTCATCGACGATCACCTTGTTCAGCACCGCACGAACATCTGGCTCCAAACTGGCTGGTGTGACGCGGATTCCGTTCGACTCGAACAGTTGCAGCGCGGCGGTTCCGCAAGGGACCTGGTGAGCGCAGATCACCACGGTCACATCGGGGTCGGCGAGATCCGCAAGGACCGTCACGTCTGCGGGATTGCCCGCCGGGACCGCGATCGCCAGAGCATTGCGAGTGAAGACTGTCGGCTGACGCACCGAACCTGCATCAACCGCGACTTGCATAGCGGCCGGTGATGCGGCGGCGAAGATATCCACCGGTGCGCCCTGGTTGATCTGCTCGGCCAGGGTGCTGCTGCCTGCGAAATTGAATTTCACCGTCACGCCGGGGTTTTGCTCCATGTAGACGTCGCCGATCTGGGTGAATGCATCGGTCAACGAGGCAGCGGCGGAGACCGTCACCTCACTCGAGTCGCCGCCGCCACAACCGACGATGGTGGCTATCGGGATGCTGGTGACAAGGAGAGTCATGACAGACCGCAGGTTCACGCGATGTCCACCACCACGTTCGTGGCCTTGATGGACGCTGCAGCGCGCACCCCCGGCTCGAGGCCGAGGTCCTCAGCGGCCTCCCTGCTCATCCACGAGATGACACGGTGGGGGCCAGCCTGGATCTCCACCAGG
>CAYZRV010000127.1:0-1284 GCA_964480885.1 uncultured Aquiluna sp.
ATCGCCTTCTTCGGTGCGTACCAGGGTGGCTTGCTCAGAAATTCCCTGTTCTTCCAGCAATTGTTGCAGGCGTGCCTGCAAATCGCTTTCGGGCACCACTACGCGCGAGCGCGCACCTCGCAACGCCTCCAGGTCTTGTGCGGCACGCATCACTTGGCCTGCCTTGTCCACCAGCGCCGCTTGGTTGGCGGGGCCTTGTTGTATGGTCAGCAGTGCTGGTTCAATCAGCACAAACCAGGCAATCAGCACGGCAGCCAGCGCACCGCCGTAAGTCACCAGTTTCCGTTCCCTGCTGTTGAGTTGGTCCAGTTGGGCTTGTGCCTTGTTTAGCAAATCATTGGGTTTCATCGCGCCACTCCCTTCTTCACTTGCAGAACAGGCAAGTTGGATTGCGCGCCGATCAGCCACTTGGCGTCCAGTCTTCGGGCTTTCAGTTTCTGCAAGGCGGCACCTTGCTGGTCTTCAGAAACATTGGCATTGAACCGAACGCTCAGCGTGTTCTCGGCCCAGGCAAAATCGACCATGCTGTTGAAGGGCGCCTGTTCCATCGCCAACCCCACCTCGTGAAGCAGGGCGCTTGCACCTTGGGCGTTGCTGGTGTCCAGCCCCGCGTTCAAGTTGCGTTTTTCGCGTTCAATCAACAACAAGGGATCGGCCACCATGGGCGTGTTGGGCAATGCCTGTGTATAGCTCTCGTTAATTTGGGCTTCAATCGAAGCATTCGCACTTTCAATTTTAAAGGCCAGTACATTCAGGCCCACCACTGCTACAGTCAGCAAGGCCACAGCGGGCGCAAGTAGCTTACGCAAGCCGGCCTGGTTGGCCATGGGGCGCATGCCCATTTTTCGAAGTTCGTCAGCGTTTAGCAGGCTTTTGTTCAACAGTCTGGGCAAAGGCTCAATGGGCGCGCGTGCATTGGCCCGTATTTTGTTTTCGCCCATGGCCCCGTCCACCTGGCTGCTCAACCAGGTGTAGTCCGTGTTGTTCAATTCAATCACTGGGGCACCAGCTTGTTGCAATCGGCGTTGCAGCATGACTTTCAACACAGCAGCCTGGGCGGTGGGTGTCAACAAAGGCGTGTCAATGCCGTCTACCAAAATAAAGTCTTGCCCGCTTAACCATGCAGCGCCTTCACTTCCAGTGCGTTCCCGCAGGGTTTCACAGCTTAGGCCTGCAAGCTTCAAGCCTTGTTGGGCGCACCTGCTCACGAAGTTGCGTGCACGTGTTTTGCCCAATACCTCAGCTAGCTAAGCGCCGCCCGTGTTGTGGGGCAGGTTGGCCCAC
>CAYZRV010000128.1:0-1280 GCA_964480885.1 uncultured Aquiluna sp.
GGCCATTCGAGAACAGGCCAAAGCCAGCAAAACCCCGGTGCTGGGCATTACCGGTACGGGTGGTGCGGGTAAATCCAGCTTGACTGATGAACTGATTCGCCGCCTGCGCATGGACCATGGCGACGACCTGACCATTGGTGTGGTGTGCGTGGACCCCTCTCGACGGAAGACCGGTGGTGCCTTGCTGGGCGACCGTATTCGAATGAATGCCATTGGCCCATGGGCTGGCAATGGCCCCAAAGTGTTCATGCGCTCGCTGGCCACACGCGATTCCGCACAAGAAGTGCCCGCCACTCTGCCCGACATCATTGCGCTTTGCCGGGCTACCGGTTTTGATGTGGTGCTGATTGAAACCCCGGGCATTGGCCAGGGTGACGCTGCAATTGTGCCGCATGTGGATTTCAGCCTGTATGTAATGACACCGGAATATGGTGCAGCCAGCCAGCTTGAAAAAATCGACATGCTGGATTTCGCTGATTTTGTAGCGGTGAACAAATTCGACCGCAAAGGCGCACTGGATGCGCTACGCGATGTGTGCAAACAGGTGCAGCGCAACCGCATGGCATTTACCAGCATGCCCGACACCATGCCTGTGTACGGCACACTGGCCAGCCGTTTCAACGACGACGGTGTCAGTGCCCTGTACAAAGCCTTGCGTACGGCCTTGCCGATTGCCAAGCCTTCCAAAGGGCTGTTCGATTCCATCGACACCAAACATTCCACGACCATGAAGGCGGTGGTGCCATCCGAGCGTGTGCGCTATTTGGCTGAAATTGCGCAAGCTGTGCGCAGCTACAAAGCGCAGGTTCAAAAAGACGTCGCTGCCGTGTACGACCTGGAGTGCATGCAACGTGCCCAGGCCTTGTTGCTTGAACACAAGCCTGACAAAACCAAAGCCGTTGAAGCGCTGGACGACATCGTTGAATTAACCAACACCCGAATCAGCATGGCTGCACAAAAGGCCATGAAAGATTATTCCAAGTTGGCCGAGGGTTACCAGGGCGACACACTGACCTACGAGGTGCGGGGCAAGGCTTTGCAGGCACCACTCACGGTGACCTCGCTGTGTGGTTTGAAAATCAATCGCGTCAGCCTGCCGAAGTTCACCAGCCGGGCCGACCTGCTGAAATTCGTGATGCTGGAAAACCTGCCAGGTTACTTTCCCTTCACGGCAGGTGTGTTCCCGGTGAAGCGCGAGGGCGAAGACCCCACCCGCATGTTTGCTGGTGAGGGCGACCCCGCACGCACCAACCGCCGTTTCAAAATGCTCAGCAGTGCAA
>CAYZRV010000129.1:0-1279 GCA_964480885.1 uncultured Aquiluna sp.
TGATTCAGTGCCTTGCATCAGGGCCTCATGGTTCAGCAAATCCTCTAGTGTTTCAGGCGCGCCATGTGCCTTGATGTAGTCGGGGCTCGCAACGGCGGTGCCATAGATCGGTCCGATTCGTCGCGCAATCAGGTTGGAATCGCGCAGATAACCCACCCGGATCGCGCAATCATATCCCTGTGCAATCAAATCAACGACATGATCGGTGTAGCAGGTTTGAATCTGCAACTGCGGGTGGCGTCGTGCCATCTCAGCGAAGACCGGTGCGAAATGCGTAGGGCCAAAAGACAGTGGTGCCGAAACGCGAAGGCGCCCACACAGTTCCCCAGCGGGAAGTATTGTCTCTTTGGCTTGGTCCAACTCGGCACAAATTCTCGCTGCGTAGTCACGAAATGTAACCCCGGCTTCGGTCAGCGCAGCACCTCGCGTAGACCTCGAGAGAAGCTGCACGCCTAGCTCGGCTTCCAGCCGGAACAGTCGGCGGCTCACATTTGATTTGGACGAACCAAGACGCTGTGCAGCGGGCGAAATACCACCTGCATCCGCCACTTCGACGAATGTTTGAAGCTCTTCAATGTTCAAAGTGCTGCTCCCAGTTTCCGGTGTGAATATTCACCCTCGCGAAATATATAACACATATCCACCAATCCGCGTTCCGCATTGCGCGACACAGAAATTCACAAATTGGCACTACCCCGCGTGGCGTGCTGAAAGCACTATTTCGATACCGGCTTCGTTGTATTTGCAATGCGTCGCCGGAATATCCCCCAACCGCAGCAAAAGGAGCCATAGATGAAATTTCGAAACGGTCTTGAGTCACTACTTCGTCCAGAGGATTCAGTACTCGTGTTGATTGACCACCAGCCATACCAACTTGCAAACCTGAACAGCCACGAACCGCACATGGTGCTCAATAACACGGCCGGCTTGGCCAAAGTGGCGAAGGTCTTTAACGTGCCTACCATTCTGACTTCTGTTGTTGCTAGCCGGGGTGGAAACATTTTCCCCCAAATTACCGAAGTGTTTCCCGGCCAGGAAATCATCGACCGTACATTCATCAACACATGGGAAGACCCCATCGTGGTTGACGCGGTGAAAGCTACCGGTCGCAAGCAGTTGATCATTGCCGGCTTGTGGACAGAGATCTGCGTGGCCATGCCCGCAATTCAGGCTTTGGGCGAAGGTTGGGATGTGACCGTTGTGACCGACGCCTGCGGTGGCGTTTCCGTCGAGTCGCACCAAGTGGGCATTCAGCGCATGATTTCTGCCGGCGCAAACA
>CAYZRV010000130.1:0-1272 GCA_964480885.1 uncultured Aquiluna sp.
CCGCGCGGTCGCTGTACTTCACACAGGTGTTGTCAGTGCGGGGGAAATCGCTACGAGGGTACGACTGGCGCTCATAGGCGGGGTTGATGCGCGTACCCCAGCGATCGGCCTTGCCCTTGATCCATTCGCGCGCCTCCGCGTCCCCCCAGATCCAGTCCCAGACCAGGCGAGCCGAGTCGGTCTCGCCCAAGGTCGTCACGATGTGACCGAGTCCGGGGAACTTCAGGCCCTTGAACTGCGGGTTGAGTTCGAGGAACTCCGGATCCTGGCTGACGTCGTAGGGATTCTTGGCGACCTTGTCGGTGACAGGTGCCGCGTCGAATCGGTAGGTCTGGGTGAGCATCTTCGCGACTAGCCTGGGGGTCAATCGGATGTCATCGAGCCGTTGGCCGTCGCGCAGCCGCACTTCCTCGTCAGCGAGGGTCGAGGACTGGCTCTCGACATTGAAGGCGATGGTCAGCCCCGAGAGCGCGACCGGCGCGTAGACAATGTCGCGAGGCGCCTCATCCTCGGGGACGCCGTATCCGATGAAGGCCATGCCGGGTTGGTCCGTCTTGAGCTTCTCGCGCGCCTCGAGGTCTGACAGCACCGTGTAGCTGAAGTTGCCCAGGTCCTCGGCGCACCAGGCTGGCTGCCAGCGCGTGATCGCCTCGATGACGCGGTCGGTGCCGAGCAAGGGAGTCTCGGATCCGCTGATCGAGCAGGCCGCGCCCACGGGCTGGAACTCCAGCGGGAAGACGATCCGGTGCTGCCAGTTTGAAGCCATCAGCGGTGAGGTGTCGAGGCCCTCGGTGTACGTCAGGCCTCGCTTGTCTCCATTGACCTCGGTGTCTCCCCGGGGCACGACGACGAGCCAGCAGAGCGGGCTCTCGCCGTCACGGGTCTGGCCGCACCCGAGTCCCGGTGACTCCACGCCGGTCTGGACCTCGAAGAAGTCCTCGCCCGTGCCATCGGCACGGATGCGGTTGTGATTGCTCTCATTGGAGGTATAGCGGTCGAAGAATTCAGACTTGCTGCCTGTCGTGGTCTTGCCGGTCCACGAGGCGAAGGGGATGTAGGACAGCACTCCACTCTTGTATTCGTCGTACTTGTCCTCAAGGGGATCGATGATGCCGGAAGTGGTCATCTGCCGACTGTTGGTGTTCTGCCCACCATTCGCCGACTTCTGGGCGCCGTAGACGCATTGCTCCCGCGGCGGACCCTCCTCCACGGTCCCACCCCAGCACTGCATGATTTGCAGGTAGTTGATGCCGACCAGGCCGAACTCCGGGG
>CAYZRV010000131.1:0-1269 GCA_964480885.1 uncultured Aquiluna sp.
TCTACCTCTTCATGGGCGGTGCGCCGAGCCATCTGGAGCTCTTCGACAACAAGCCGGAGCTCTCGAAGTGGGACGGCAAGCTGCCGCCGCCGAACCTCCTGGAAGGTTATCGCGCTGCTTTCATCAATCCGAACAGCAAGATGCTCGGACCGAAGTTCAAATTTGCGCGGCATGGCCAGAGCGGCGCGGAGTTGAGCGAGCTGCTGCCGCACACGGCAAAGATCGCCGACGATCTCACGATTGTGCGCTCGATGAAGACGGACGCCTTCAATCATGCGCCGGGACAGATCCTGATGAGCACCGGCTCGCAGATCTTCGGCCGTCCGAGCTTCGGTGCATGGACGCTCTACGGACTCGGCACGGAGAATGCCGACCTTCCGGGCTATGTCGTCATGCAAAGCGGCCAGAAAGGCCCCAGCGGCGGCATGAGCAACTTCGGCTGCGGTTTCCTGCCCACCGTCTATCAAGGCGTGCCCTTCCGCAGCAGCGGGGAGCCGGTTCTCTTTTTGAATAATCCGCAGGGCATCGACGATGCGACGCAGCGCGACACGCTCGACGTGCTCAAGCAGCTCAACGAGGAGCGACTCGATGTCATTGGTGATCCGGAGATCGCCAGCCGCATCAACAGCTTCGAGCTGGCCTACCGCATGCAGCAGACTGCGCCGGAGATCATGGACATCTCGAAGGAGCCTAAGCACATCCTCGACATGTATGGCGCGAAGCCGGGCGAGGCGTCATTTGCCAACAACTGCCTGCTCGCGCGTCGCCTCGTCGAAAGCGGCGTGCGCTTCGTGCAGCTCTTCCACGAGGCCTGGGATCATCACGGCGGCCTGGTGAACGGATTGAAGACGCAATGCGGCCTCACCGACCAGCCCTGCGCCGCGCTGGTGCGCGATTTGAAGCAGCGCGGCCTGCTCGATGACACACTGGTGATCTGGGGCGGCGAATTCGGACGCACGCCGATGGTGCAGGGCGGCAACGACGGCCGCGATCATCATCCGAACTGCTTCAGCATGTGGTTCGCCGGCGGCGGCATGAAACCGGGCTTTACGCTCGGCCAGAGCGATGAATTTGGTTTCAACACGACCGAAGATCCCGTGCACGTGCACGATCTGCACGCCACGCTGCTGCACATGCTCGGCTTCGAGCACACGAAGCTCAATCAGCGCTTCCAGGGCCTCGACATGCGGCTCACGGGAGTGGCCGGCGAGCTCGTGACGAAGCTGCTGGCGTAGCCGGTTGGCGTGGCTGCCGCGCCATAGCGCTGGC
>CAYZRV010000132.1:0-1262 GCA_964480885.1 uncultured Aquiluna sp.
ACATCCAATCCGCGCAGACTGGGATCGTTCTCCGGATGCGCGCGCACGCCGACCTGCAGGCCTGCGGCCAAGATGGATTGGCCGGCCGGCGTGTCGATCGTGCCTTCGTTGCGGATGTTGGCGCCGACCAGCATGACGCGGCCGCCATCGCCGTCCTGTCCAGCGGTGGCCTTCAGGCGTGCCCCCTTTTCGACAAGAACGTCCCCGTATTTTTGCCCGGCGGGAAGCGTTGGCGGTTCAAAAGCTGGCGTGCCGTCGCTGCCCCCGGGAACGCGAATTCCGGAGAAAATAAATTGAGCGTCTTTGTTGTTGAGTAGCCCGCTCCTGACAAGGTTCTCGTTGATCGGCAGGGTAGACGCGACCAAAGCTCGCGTGTTGATCTGGCTCGATCCGCCGAAGACCACGCCATTGCGGTTTATGATGTAGACTTGTCCTTGTGCATTGATGCGGCCGCGGATCTGCGAGGGGACACCGGAGGGGTCGAATACCTTGTTGAAAGCCACCCATTTGCCGGCATCTGCGCCTCCTTTAGACTGGTCGAAGTTGAGCGTGGTATCGCGGCCGATGTTGAATGTTTTCCAGTGCAGGACAGCCTGCTGGTCATTCTGCCTAACCGTGACATTGTTGCCCGAAGTCACGGGTGCATCGGCGCCACTCCAACGTGCGTCGTTACCGGTCAGAACTTCGAGACCGCCAGGACGCAGACCGTTGGCCACACTGTTGAGTGCCGCGGCAGAAGCTCGAGCCACAGCTTGAGCGGCTTGCATGCCTTGAAGCGCATCGGTAGAGCGCGAAAGGCGTTCTCGTGCTGCTGCCTGAATCTGAAAAGCTCGCGCCTGACTCTCCGCAAAGGCCTGAGCGCGAATAGCGTCACGGTTGCCCGATGGGGCACCGGCGCCGAAGACGTTGCGCCCGGCGTGGGCTGGAGTAGCCGCCATGATGGCGAGGGTCAGGGCGAGGGCGCAGCCGGTCAAATGGCAGGCTCTAGCCGCGCGGATGCTGCCGCAATGGTGGTGATGATGGTCTGTTTTTGGACCCATAGCGCACCGGTCCGCGCTTAGCTTGGCGACCGGTGAAATACGCTAGAAGGACCTTGTTTTTTTTCCAGTGGCGCTATGTGACAATTCGGTCACATTTAAGTGCTGCATCGCCTGAGCCGCAATCTATGGAGAAGGCGGCAACTTGGCGTGACAGTTCGCCAGTTGTCCTTCGAGGGGGGTGGCCTACTTAAGCGACTCTAAGGCGAGTTCGTTCACCGAAAC
>CAYZRV010000133.1:0-1257 GCA_964480885.1 uncultured Aquiluna sp.
GCGAAGCCGATGTTGCCATCGGTATTGGCCACTGTGCCGCCCCCGGCAATGACCAAGCTGTTGCCGCTGCCTTGGCTCCCGACCTGCAGGGCGCCGGCATTGGTCCAGAGCGAATTCGCACCGGTGATCAGCGCGCTGTTGCCGGAGGAATCGGTCCTAAAGCCAATAAAGCCTTCGGCATTGGCCACCGTGCCGCCGTTGGAAATGACCATGTCGTTACCGCTGCCGAAGTTGCCGACGTAAAGGTTTGTGCTGTTGGCCCACAACGATTCGGCGCCGGTGACCAGCACGCTGTTGTTGGAGGAGGTATTGGTGAAGCCGATGATGCCGAAGCCGTTCGCCACCGTGCCGCCGCTGGAAACAACCAGGCTGTTGCCGCTGCCGAGGTAGCCGACGGAGAGATCGTTGCGGTTGGTCCAGAGGGAGTTTGCTCCCGTGACCAGCACGCTGTTACTGGAACCTTCCGATTCCAGGCCGATGGAGCCGAAAGAAGCGGCCACCCGACCGCCGTTGGAAATGGTGAGGCTGTTGCCGGCGCCAAAGTTGCCCACGACCACCTCGCTGCTGTTGGTCCAGAGCGAGCCGGCCCCGGTCACGACAACGCTGTTGCCGGCGGATGCCTCAAAGGTCCCGATGTAGCCGGTCGAGCTCTGCACCATTCCCCCGTCGCTCACGAGCAAGCTGTTGCTGCTGCCATTCCGGCCGACGGAAAGTCCGAACTCGACGTTGGCGCCATTATTCCAGAGCGACCCCTCGCCGGTGACCACCACCTCGTTGTTGGCCGCATTGGTTCCGAGCCCGATATACCCGCCGACGTTGGCCACCGTGCCGGCGTTGGAAATGACCAAGCGGTTGCCCGAGCCACCCGATCCCACGTCAAGATAGGAGCTATTGGTCCAAAGCGAGTTCGGGCCGGTGACCAGAACGCTGTTACTGGAGGAGGAGGGAGACAAGCCGACGTAGCCGAAGCTATTGGCCACCGTGCCGCCGTTGGTGATGACCAAGGTGTTGCCGCTGCCGCTCGCGCCAACAGACAGACTGGACGCGTTGGTCCAGAGCGAGCCCTCGCCGGTGACCAGCACACTGTTGTTTGAGGAGCTCGTGAGGCCGCCGATGTAGCTACTACTGCCCACCGCCACCGTCCCAACGTTGGAAATGACCAGGCTGTTGCCGCTGCCTTCGTAGCCGACAAAGAGGGCGGCGCTGTTGGTCAGCAAGGTGCCGGGGTTCAGAACGTTGAGCGTGTTGGAATCGGCG
>CAYZRV010000134.1:0-1231 GCA_964480885.1 uncultured Aquiluna sp.
TGGCATGGCTGGCCAGGCAGGCGGCTAGCGTGGCTTGCCAGCTGGCACGTTCGGGGTGTGCCGGCTGTTCGCGCAGGGCACGGGCCAGAATCAGGCCGCAGTAGAACGTGGCTTCTGCTTCCTTGAACTGGCCGGCTACGTTGGCCGCAATGTGCGGCAGCTGGGCGGTGAGCCCGACAGCGTCGGGGTTGCGCAGCAGGTAGCCGGTAAACAGCTTGCTGTAGTGGTAGTAGGCCAGGTGCAGCGGGCTGTGCTGGTAGCGCTTCAGGAAGTCGTGCTCGCTGAATGATTCGTCGTCGAAACTGTGCGGCTGGTAGCTCAGCCCCATCAGGCAGCACAGCGGTTGCACGCTGCTGACGCGGGTGCAGTCGTACATGTCTTGCCGGCTGGGGTTTTGCAGGCGCTGTAGGTCTTGTTCTGCCAGCTCCAGCAGCGCGGGCAGGTACTGGCCCTGCATGATGCGGTCGGTACCGCGTACGGCCAGGAGGTAGCCTTCGTTCAGCAGGTCGCCACTTTCCTGGCTCCAGTGCAGGGCTTCCTGGTAGTAGCCATTCAGGCTGCGCAGCGGGTGCTGCCAGTGCCCCAGTTTGCTGGCGTACAGAAAGTGGGTGTTACCGCGAATGGCAAGATGGGGCTGCTTGCTGGATAGCGTTAGCGCCTGCTGGCCCCACTGTTCGCCAGCCTGGTACTGCTGGTGCCGCTGCCCCAGCGTAAAGCCGTACAGGGCGTAGGCGTAGGGCGACAGCTCGCTATGGCCATGCGTGAGCGATAGCCGCGTCATGTGCAGGATGGCGAGGGCGTCCAGCGTTTGCTGGCCGGACAGGTAGGCGGCGTGGCTTACGCCAAACAGCAGGGCCATGGCCGCTTGCGCGGTGCGGTCTGTCATCTGGCCCAAGCGGTGCAGCACGGCACAGTCTGGCAGACCGTGCGCGGTGCCTAGTTCGTTTTCCAGTGTGTGCAGCTGGCTTTGCTGCCCGTCCTGGGTGGTAGGCAGACTAATGCCCAGCATGGCAAGACCATGGCGTTGTAGCTGCAGGGCATCATGAAAGCGGCCTTGCAGCAGGTATTGGTGCATCTGCACCAGGTAGCCTTCGATTTGCGTGGCGGTGCAGGGGCTGTGGGCTTGCAGCTGCGGGTAGAGGCTGTCGGCCAGGGCAAACTGACCGCAGTGGCTGGCGGCGTCGCACAGCCCCAGCAGGATGTGGCGCAGGTCGTCGCTGGCGGCGTCGTC
>CAYZRV010000135.1:0-1230 GCA_964480885.1 uncultured Aquiluna sp.
TGCGAAGAAACTTCTTACCAATTCTTTCGTCATGACCAATTGCTTCTGCAAGTGCCACTGCATCAGCACCTGCAGCTTCGGCAACCTCGGCCATGGCATTAATAAAACTGATCTTGGTTGCCAGAAAAGCATTGGCTGCAACTTTGACAAGCTCGGCTGTTTCAACATCAAGCGATAGAAACGGAGTTCCTGTTTTTAGGATTGGCTGATAAACCTCTTTGAGCTTTTCAACTGAATACTCATCCCAGGAACCAACGACGATGCGATCGGGTTTGAGGGAGTCTTCTAATGCTGTTCCCTCTCTTAGGAACTCAGGGTTCCAGGCAAGGTGAACATCAAAGCCAGCGATCCCACTCATCAACTTTTTGAGCTCTGCAGCAGTTCCCACGGGAACCGTTGATTTACCTGCAACCACTGACTCGTGCCGGAGGCTCTGGGCCAGTTCCCTGGCCGCAGACATTACATATGAGGTGTCTGCTTCACCGGATTCTTTCTGGGGGGTGCCAACACAAATGAAATGCAGGTCACAGGAGCGGCTTTCCTCGTCGTGCTCGCTTTGAAAGGTCACAAGGCCTGTGGGCAGCACCTCTAGAAGGGCTTGATCCAGGCCGGGTTCATGGAAGGGGATTTTGCCCTCTTTTAGACTCTGCAGTTTCTTTGGATCAGGCTCGATACCAATTACCCTGTGGCCCAGCTTGGCCATGGCTACAGCGTGGGTAGCACCTAAATACCCAAGCCCAATCACCGATAGCTTCACGCCTGCCGAGTTTAGCTGGCCTAGGCCGTAACGGCTATTGACAGCCTGCGTATATTGAGAGTGATGGCCGACCACACAGAGTATGACTTTGACCGGGAGGACCCCCTAGAGCAGCTGCTCGACGAGGAGTCCGACTCGGAGTTTGGCCTACCCGAGTTCAAAGAGCACCTGGCAGACACCCTAACCCCGGCAGTCCTAAAGGACTGGACCGCGAAGGACTTTGCATCTATCTATGTTCGCTTCCGCCCTCATCTAGAGCGTCATGCCAGAAGGTATTTGAGAAACAATTCCCAGGTCGAAGAAGTTGTTCAGGACGCGTTCCTCTACCTAATGACTACCCTTCCCGAGCTTGACTCAGAGCTTGGTGTCCTGAGGTTCTTGAAATGGAAGACCAGGCTTCTTGCCCTAGATGTAATTCGATCAAACAGTCGAGCAACGTTCGCTCCTCTGGATGAGCAACCTGAGTTTGCAGC
>CAYZRV010000136.1:0-1228 GCA_964480885.1 uncultured Aquiluna sp.
CCTCTCGGTCGCCCGCCCGGAACGCCGGGAAGACACCCGCCGGTTTCATGAGCGGCTGATGCAGATGCCCCGCATTCGTGAGGGGCTCGCCAAGCTGGATCAATTGCCGCCGGGTGAACGCATCGAGGCCTTCAAAAAGCTCCGAGACACCTACCGCGAGATCGCCGGCCAGGAATTCAAAAAGATGCGTGAAAAACCGGAAGCGAAAGACGGCGGTTTCCGCCGTCCGCCGGAACAGGCGAAGTAGGCTTGGTTATCCGCCAGCACCATTCGCGATCATGGCGAATGCCACCCGTTTGTTCGATTCGCCGCGTCGTCATCGAAGCGACGAGCGGCCTGTCAAACGCCCGCGCCCGGCCGAGAGATCACACGGGATCAGTCCCCGCCGCCTCCAGCCTTCGGCGCATTGCCAAAGGCCTCTTTCACCGCCGCGATCGCGTAGTCGCGATTGAGCTTGGTGATCCAGCGGACGCTGATCTCTTTCGGACAGGCGGCCTCGCACTCGTATTGATTGGTGCAGTTGCCGAAGCCTTCCTTGTCCATCTGGCGCACCATGCCGAGCGTGCGGCGGTCCTTCTCGGGCTTGCCTTGTGGCAGGAGATTGAGCTGCCCGGCCTTGGCGGAGACGAAAAGCATGGCGCTGGCGTTTTTGCACGCGGCCACGCAGGCGCCGCAGCCGATGCACTCGGCGGCATCCATGGCGGCGTCGGCCACTTCTTTGCCGATGGGCAGCGCGTTGGCATCCTGTGGCGCACCGGTGCGCACGGTGATGAAGCCGCCGGCTTGCTGAATGCGGTCGAAGGCGCTGCGATCGACCATCAGGTCCTTCAAGACGGGGAACGCGCGTGCACGGAAGGGCTCGACCCAGATGGTGTCACCGCTGCGGAATTTGCGCATGTGGAGCTGGCAGGTGGTGGTGGCTTTTTCCGGGCCGTGGGGCACGCCGTTGATCTGCATCGAGCACATGCCGCAGATGCCTTCGCGGCAGTCATGGTCGAACGCCACAGGCTCCTCGCCTTTGGCAATGAGGCGCTCATTCACGATGTCCATCATTTCGAGAAACGAGGCGTGATCCGGGATATCCGGAGCATCGATGTCCTGGAAGTGACCGGGCTGGCCTGCGTTCTGACGCCAGACTTTGAGGTGAAGATTGAGTTGGGACATGGGGACGTTGAAAAAAGCGTTATTTGTAGCTGCGGACGGCGAGGTGGACTTCTTCGAAGGTCAG
>CAYZRV010000137.1:0-1225 GCA_964480885.1 uncultured Aquiluna sp.
CGTCGGGCGGGCGTGACGGATGCGGAACTGCTTCAGGACTATCCCAGCCTCAACGCTCGCGATCTCGCGGCGGCCTGGACCTATGTGGACACGCATCCCGAGGAGATCGAAAACGCCATCCAGGCCAACCGCAATGCCGGGGGGGGAGGAGCTTCTTGCACCGAGACGGCGCGGCTACGTCACAGGGGAGCGCTTCGAGCAGCCACTTGCCACTTTACAGGTTCGCTCTTTCCCCTAGCCTCCCGATCATGATCTCCATGCCGCAGATCCAGCGTTACTGTGACGCCATAGCCACCGCCTTCAAGCCGGTGAAGATCATCTTGTTTGGTTCCTATGCTTATGGAACGCCCACAGCAGACTCGGATGTGGATGTGATGGTGGTGATGCCGAAGGGCAAAAAGGCCACGCTCGACACAGCGGTGAAGATTCGCCAGAAAGTGCCCGCCGGTTTCCCTGTGGATGTGCTCGTGCGCGGCGAAAGCGAATTTGCCCGCCGCCTGCGTGATCGCGACATGTTCACCGAGCAGATCACGCAAAAAGGCAAGGTCATGTATGAAGCCGTCCACGCGTGAATGGATCAAGAAGGCGGAGTCGGACTACCAGCTCGCTCTGACGCTGGCCCGGAGGCGGAAGACGCTCGTGCGTGATCAGGCCTGCTTCATGTTTCAGCAAAGCGCGGAGAAGTATCTGAAAGCCCGGCTGGAGGAGGCGAACAGGCCGTTTCCGAAGACGCATCAACTTCAAGACCTCGTCACACTGACGCTGCCGGTGGAACCGCTCTGGTCCTCACTGTCCGCTGCTGCAGGCCGGTTGAGCGTGTATGCCGTGGCGTTTCGCTACCCAGGCTACGAGGCCAATGCCACGCAGATGCAGACGGCCATGCAGGATGCGAAGGCGATTCGCAAGGAAGCGCGGCTGGCGCTGGGCTTGTGAAATCAGCGATAGAGGGACCGACGATTTCCCCGCGACGGCGGCGTGAAAGAGGTGAATCCATGCAAGGACACAGCCGCCACGCTTCGCCAAGCTCGAATGCCTCTTCAACCGCCATGCCTCGGTGCCATTCGATGATGAATCCGCCGCCATTGCGGGTCCCTTGCGCGAGAAACTGGGGAGCCAGCGGAGAGTGATCGGTCCGTATGATCTGCAAATCGCCGCCATCGCGCTCCAGCGCGAATGGACGTTGGTGACGAGCAACACGGATGAGTTCAGGCGCGTGGAGGGCTTG
>CAYZRV010000138.1:0-1216 GCA_964480885.1 uncultured Aquiluna sp.
GCTTCCCGGCGGCTTCGCAGCGCGGGGCGACCTGCAAGGTCGATGCGAAGACGCTTATGCGTTTCGCATGCCCCAAGCCAGAAGCATCAAGCCGGATCAGAAGACTTGCTTAGGCAAGGCGGCCAGCACCCTAGCCTAGCCTAGCCAACGCCAAAAAGCCGACCATGCCTGTCATGTTCCACGTGGAACAATCACACCATCCATGCTTTCACATACGGCCAGTAACTGTCGTAACTGGTACGCAGTATCAGCAAGAACACGACGGCCAAGAGAATTTTGCGCACAAAACCTGCACCTTTACGAATGGCCAAACTTGCCCCAACTCTTGCGCCGGCCAAATTAAACACCGCCATGAGCAAACCAAGCGACACAATGACGTGCCCTGCAGGTGCAAACCACGCCAGCGAAGCCAGATTACAGGCAATATTCACCATCTTTGCGCCCGCGGTAGCCGCCAGAAAATCAAAACCAAAGAAAACAACAAAAGCCACCATCAGAAACGAACCAGTACCGGGCCCGAAGAATCCATCATAAAAACCAATCGCCAAACCCACACAGGCACCAAAGAATCGTTCGCGATTCTTATCCAACTTGGGCGCGTGCACACTGCCAAGGTCTTTACGTAGAAACGTATAAATAGCCACGGCAATCAGGAGCAACGGCAGCATCAAACGCAATACTTCTGTGGAAATTTGGGTGACGATGTAGGCACCGCAATAGGCGCCAATCAAAGCCATGACCGTGGCAGGCAACACTGCATTCCAGGGCACTTGAATGGCCTTGGCATACTTGTAAGCAGCAAATGTGGTGCCCACCACACTAGAAATCTTATTGGTACCCAGCAAGGTGGCATGCCCCTGACCTGGCATCAAACCAAACAAGGCGGGGATTTGAATTAACCCGCCGCCGCCAACCATTGCGTCGATCAAACCTGCACCAAATGCTGCCACACACAAGGCCACCAGTACCCACAGCTCAATGTTTTCAAACATGAAGAATATCCGCAGAAAAGAAAACGGGCGCCTTGTGGGCGCCCGCCATAGGACTAATTCCGGAGTATCAGAATAAAGTCAAAACGTTCAAGCCAAATCAGGCCGCCAAGCGACTGGCGATTTGCGCTTTGGTCTCTTCCAGCTGTGCTGGCAAATTGTGCTTCAATTTCTCAAACAACTCGGCATGCAGGTCGAGTTCTTCGAGCCATGCTGCCCTGTCGATT
>CAYZRV010000139.1:0-1211 GCA_964480885.1 uncultured Aquiluna sp.
TACGTCTTTGTTTGCAGGTAGAGTCCTACTGACGCCAAAATGTTTTCACACGGAGGCAAAGAAATCAATACCCAATTCAACCGCGTACCTAGGCGTTTGCTGATAGCGATAATTATTGTTTTTTTGGAATCGGCAATGATTTGGGGCTTGACATTTTGGTCATTGTTTGCTCTGTTTTCTGGAGATTCCTCAAACTTTTTTAGCTCAATATTTCTATCCGGAATAATTCTTGCTGCAGCCATTTGGACAACAAATATTGGAATTGGCCTTTTGAAGCTGAGAAAGTGGTCACACACCCCAGCATTGGTTTTACAGCTGATTCTTGCAGCCATTGCGACAGCTTCATTTGGGGGAGAGTTTTCTCAGCCAGTAATTGGCTTTGGTCTATTAGTTATGGCCGTTACGGTCTTTATTTTGCTCTTTGGTGGAGAAATAAGAAATCTAATGCACAGTACTAGCGAGAAATAATCCGAATAAGGTTTGGAATGTGGCCAGTGGCCTTCACGTTATACATCGCCTCCCGTATTCGACCACCCGCTTCAACGACAACAGTCGAGCGCAAAACTCCTCTATAAAGGCGACCAAAGATACTTTTGTCTCCATAGGCACCAAAAGCTTTGTGCGCTGTAAATGAAGCATCGGACAAAAGAGTGAAGGTCAACTCATGCGAGTCCTCAAAAGCCTTGAGTCTCTTTACGGTGTCGGGAGAGACTCCAACAATTTGATATCCAAACTTTTCGAACTGTGGCAGATGATCTTGAAAGTCCGCCGCTTCCCTTGTGCACCCGGGCGTACCTGCAGAAGGAAAAAAGTAGAGGATGGTATTGGTTGAAAAAAGTTCAGAATCTGTGACCAGCTTGCCATTCTGATTCTCAAGGGCCAGCCCCGGAGCTGAGTCGCCTACCACAAGCTTCCTATACTTCTCCACCATGCAGGACTCCTTAATGTCCCCTCCAGACTATTCGCGTTGGGTATAGAAGTTGGCTGGTTTCGCCAACAGAAAGACTCAGAGGCGAGTGGTTACGGACTCCCGCTGTCGGTCATAGAGTGTTACTAACGATCGGGGGTCGAATTGATTGAACACGAAACGGACTACTGCCCTGAATGTGGTGCGGTTTGGGTCAGGGGTAGCGGCTCCTGCGCCGCATGCGGTCACGAGGCAGACCACTAATAAAACTTCCTGGCGGGCACAAGTCGGATGGTTCAGACTG
>CAYZRV010000140.1:0-1210 GCA_964480885.1 uncultured Aquiluna sp.
TTGGCGTGCATCTGGAAAAGCTTTCCGATTCTTTCCTTACGCCCCTTGGTGGAGTTAATCACCTGAGCACCAGATTCAACCGAACCGGAGTAAACACGGATGTAAGTCAGACGACCGAAGAATGGGTGACTCATGACCTTGAATGCCAAGGCAGCGAATGGCTCCTTTGGATCAGGCTTGCGAACAATTCTTTCTTCTTCGTTTCTTGGGTTTCCACCCTCAACGCCTTCAACATCCAGAGGGTTTGGTAGGTAAGCAACAACCGCATCCAGCATTGGCTGAACACCCTTGTTCTTGAAGGAAGAACCACAGAGAACCGGATAGGCAGATCCTTCGATGGTGATTTTACGAATTGCCTTCTTGATCTCATCGACGGTTAGCTCTTCGCCACCGAAGTACTTCTCCATTAGGTCCTCAGAAGTTTCGGCAACTGCTTCAATCAGCTGTGCACGGTATTCCTCGGCCTTAGCCTTTAGGTCCGCTGGGATCTCTTCAATCTCGTAGGCCTTGCCCATCTCAACATCTCCACGCCAGGTGAGAGCGCGCATTTCAACCAGGTCAACTACTCCCTCAAAATCGCTCTCAACACCGATTGGCAACTGGATAACTAGTGGCTTAGCGCCAAGGCGCTCCTTGATGGTCTTGACGGTGAAGTAGAAGTCAGCTCCAAGCTTGTCCATCTTGTTCACAAAACAGATACGAGGAACGTTGTATTTGTCGGCCTGACGCCAAACGGTCTCGGACTGAGGTTCAACACCTTCTTTTCCATCGAATACCGCTACGGCACCATCCAGAACACGAAGGGAACGCTCAACCTCAACGGTGAAGTCCACGTGGCCAGGGGTGTCAATGATGTTGATCTGGTTGTCTTTCCAGAAACAGGTGGTGGCAGCAGAGGTAATGGTGATACCTCTTTCCTGCTCCTGCTCCATCCAGTCCATGGTGGCGGCACCGTCGTGCACCTCACCGATCTTGTGGGTGATACCCGTGTAGAAAAGGATTCGCTCAGTGGTGGTTGTCTTACCAGCATCGATGTGTGCCATGATGCCGATGTTGCGAACCTTACTCAGGTCGGTCAGCACTTCTTGTGCCACGGTTTCCTCCGAATTATTGCGCGGTTAGTTTGCACCCGTGCAAGAAAATCTTGACGGATGCTGCTGGATTACCAGCGGTAGTGAGCAAATGCCTTGTTGGACTCTGCCATCTTGTG
>CAYZRV010000141.1:0-1203 GCA_964480885.1 uncultured Aquiluna sp.
TGCAACACCGCATTCGCGTGGTTGGGGAATGAACTCGGCGCCGACGCGCTCCGAGACCAGGCGCAACTCTTCGGATTCGACACCGGCTTCGAGATACCGCTGCGCGCCGCCACCTCACGGTTCCCCGCGGATCCAGATGCACCGCAAACAGCGATGAGCGCGATCGGACAATTCGATGTTCGTGCCACCGCACTGCAGATGGCGATGGTCACAGCGTCCATCGGCAACAGCGGACGCACGATGGTTCCCTATCTGATCCAGGAAGTGCGCGCCCCTGACCTCACGATCTTGCAGACCACCGAACCGGAGGTCTTCGCCGATGCGATGCGTCCGAGTGAGGCGCTCGCGCTCACCGAGATGATGGTGAACGTCGTAGAGAACGGAACGGGAACCAATGCGCGCATCCCGGACGTCCGAGTGGCGGGCAAGACGGGCACCGCGCAAACCGGCAACGATCGTCCCACGGTCGCCTGGTTCGTGGCGTTCGCTCCCGCAGCCGCGCCCCAGGTGGCGGTCGCGGTACTGGTTGAGGACGCTGGCCTGGAGGAGGTCAGCGGTAACGGTCTTGGAGCCCCGATCGCCAGGGACGTTATCGAAGCGGTACTCCAGCAGCGCTAGTTGCTGACGACCGCTGCAGGGTCCACCTGAGACAATGACGAGTCACAGTCGACAGGGCATAGTTGACAAGGCATGACTGAAAGGGATGTTTCGTGAGCCAGGCTGAGCCAAGCAAGATGCTCGGCGACCGCTACCAGGTCGGCGAGGTCATCGGTCGTGGCGGCATGGCGGAAGTTCACGAGGGCCGCGACCTGCGTCTGGGCCGGCGGGTTGCGATCAAGATCCTTCGTCCTGACCTGGCCAAAGATCCGACTTTCCAGGCCCGTTTCCGTCGTGAGGCGCAAAGCGCAGCGGCGTTGAACCACCCCAACATCGTGGCCGTCTACGACACCGGTGAAGACGTTCTGACTGATACCAACGGACAGGACGTCGTCGTTCCCTACATCGTCATGGAATACGTCGACGGCATGACCTTGCGGCAACTGCTCGCCAGTGGTCGTCGATTGTTACCGGAGCGCGCACTCGAGATCGCTGCAGGCGTCCTCACTGCGCTGGACTACGCGCACCGACACGGCATCGTGCACCGCGACATCAAGCCCGCGAACGTGATGCTCACCCGCACCGGCGATGTCAAGGTGATGGACT
>CAYZRV010000142.1:0-1201 GCA_964480885.1 uncultured Aquiluna sp.
GGTTTGCTGATCAGGTAGCCTTGGGCGTAGTCGCAGCCGTGCTGTGCCAGGAAGCGGGCTTGCTCGATGTTTTCTATGCCCTCGCCGGTAACGGAAGCGCCCAGAGTGTGGCCCATGGCCACAATCATGCGTACCAGGTTGCTGCCGGCTTCGCTATCGGGCACGAGGTCCAGGAACAATTTGTCGATCTTGAGCTTTTCTACCGGGAAGCGCCGCAGATAGCTGAACGAGGCGTAGCCGGTGCCAAAGTCGTCAATGGCGATGGCAATGCCCTGGGCGCGCAGCTTGTGCAGGTTGTTGTCGATTTCGGGGGTGTTACGCAGCGCCAGGCCCTCGGTGACCTCCAGCTCCAGCGCTTCGCCAGGCATGTGGTGGGTCGCCAGCAGGGCGGTAACGCTTTCGGCAAAGTGCGGGTCTTCCAGCTGCAGCAGTGACACGTTGATGGAAATGGTGAAGTTTTCCAGAAAACGCAGCCGCCAGCTGGCGGCATGGCGGATGCCTTCTTCCAGCACCCAGGCGCCAATGGCGTGGATGGTGCCGGTTTCTTCGGCCATGGGGATAAAGTCAGCGGGCGATACCAGGCCCATTTCGCTGTGTTGCCAGCGTACCAGCGCCTCGGCACCGGCGACCTTGCCGTTTTTCAGCGAGATATAGGGCTGGTAGTTCAGCACCAGCTCATTGCGGGCGATGGCCTGGCGCAGCTCGGTTTGCAGGCGGTTGCGGCGGCGCCAGTTGCTGTTGATGTCGGGGTGGAAGCGCACCCAGTCGCCCGGGCCTTCGCGCGACATCTGCAGGGCCATCTCGGCGTGTTCCAGTAGCGATTCGGCGTCGTTGGTGTCGTGCGGGTACAGCGCCAGGCCAATACTCAGCCGGATATAGAGCTGCTGGCCCTGAATATCCAGCGGGCGGGCCAACAGGGTGCTGAGGTGGTCTACCCGGTGGCACAGGCTTTCCTCGTCGCGGCTGAGAATAAGCAGGGCAAAGCGGTTGTCGGCGTTGCGCGCCACCATTTCGCCGTGGCCGATGACGCCTTCCAGCCGGCGGCCCAGCTCGCGGATAACCAGGTCGCCATTGTCGCGGCCGTACAGCTCGTTGATATTGGTGAGGCCTTCCACCGCCAGCATCAGGCAGCCCAGCGGCTCGCTGTTCTGCGGGCTCTGGCTTTCTTTTTGCTGGATCAGCTCGTCCAGCTGCATCAGCA
>CAYZRV010000143.1:0-1195 GCA_964480885.1 uncultured Aquiluna sp.
GTATTTGCTGCAGTAATCGCTGATTTCATCAGTGCAACAGCACTTTCTGAACCGGCAGGTGCATTCTTGCTGGCTGATTCGAACAGCTCAACGAATTTTTTGTTGTTCTCAGATACTTGTTCTTCAACCAGCTTGGCCGCTTCAGAAGCGATGCCAGAGGACAGGGAGTACAGGTCTTTGCTGTAGGACACAGCTTTTTCTGACAACGGTTGTGTTACAGATGTGGACACCGCAACGAATTCCTGAATGTCTTTTGCAGAAGACAAGGCTTTTACGGCCTCAACACTGTCTTCCATGTAAGCTTTAACAGCGTTAAGATTCAGTTCAACTACTTTTTCAACGTTGCTGAACGATTGCTGGCTAAGACCCAGGATCTTTTCAAGGTTGGCTTTTTGAACATCGAGAAATTGCTCGGGGGTCATCATCATATTTTGCTCCGTCAGGTTTCGTACCACTAGGGTTGTTTTTCGACACCGTTTGATGCGGTGCACAAATTGAATTCTACCAAAAAAAATCCCCGTGTCAACAAAAATGTTGCAACGCAATAAATCAAGTTCGTTCTGTTGTATTAATCATGATTGAAGCCTTTTACACCGATGAATTTGTTCTTCCTTTGCCCCAAGGTCATCGGTTTCCCATGGAAAAGTATCGGATTCTTCGGGATAAAGTCGATTTAAGTGATTGCTTTATAAAGCTTTCGGTACCGTATGCGGCGACGCTCGGTCAATTGGCCTTGGCGCATTGCCCTCACTATATTGAGCGAATAGAAACTGGCAATGTTTCCAGAGATGAACAACGCGATATCGGTTTTCCATGGTCAGAACGGATGGTGGAACGTTCCCGTCGATCCGTAGGTGCCACCGTATCAGCTGTTCGAAGTGCGCTGCAACACGGCGCCTCGGTCAACCTGGCAGGGGGCACACATCACGCCAAGCGAAACAAGGGGGGCGGTTTTTGTGTGTTCAATGATTTGGCGGTGGCTGCACGCGTTTATCAAACCGACTCGATTGCTCGGGTCAACACAAATCAAATCACGCCAAACAATCACAGCCGTGGTTGCAACGTGTTGGTGATTGACCTGGATGTGCATCAGGGCGACGGAACCGCTGAAATTTTAGAGAACGACGACAGTGTGTTTACCTTCTCGATGCACGGTGAGAAAAATTATCCCTTCCAAAAAGAGCAAAGTGACTTG
>CAYZRV010000144.1:0-1193 GCA_964480885.1 uncultured Aquiluna sp.
TAACCCTCAAGATCCAGCCAAAGGCGGTGCCAAAAAAATCCAACTTCAAGATGGCCATGAAGACTATTCCACTTTTTTGATCTATATCCGAAAACAATGGGAAAACCATCTCAATGATGCTTTGACCAAGTACTGCCCGACAGTGACCTACCAGATTGATGGCCAAGACATCACCATCAAAAATCAGGTTTCAGCAGACAGCTATGAAAAATATAACGAGATCCACAGCACGCTATATCTTCCTGAGCCCAAGCTAGGTGCGGGTCAACAAAATGCGACGCCAGAATATCTCGCCCAGATCCAAAAAATCCGAGAACACAATCATCAAGAACGAAAACGAGAAGAACGCCAAAAGCAATTAGATCAACAACATGAATATTTCTATAGCGCTGAAAATCATCCATTTTCATCATTGGAAGTGATGTATCACCTGAATTACTTAATCAAAAATGCGAAAAATAAGGAAAAACTGGAAAAAGATTTTAGTGAAATTATCAAAATTCAAGAGCCTATACTGCACCAAGAAGGCTGGAACCTGAATAACATGAATCGAAAATTGAGAGATTCAGAACATAACTCAACGCCACGCTTTGAGTTTGAAGTCCATTCCCAGCCAAATTATCCATTACCCATGCAAAATAAGCCCCCTCAACCGGTTCAACCCGAACAGCCAAAGCCAAAATCTGATGATTATGATTACGGTGGTCCTGGTTTTTAAAATTATCTGGCTTTATTCAGGCCTTACAGAGCGAGTGTCTACGAGCGAACAGACCCAATTAAAATTTTCGCCATGCTTTTTCCCTGATTACAAGCTTCCCTTTGCTGTAGAGATTTAGGTGCAGAGCATCCCGTAGGGTGCGAACAGATTGAATGTGCTTCTACACCGAGCGAAGCGAGCATAAAAAACTCATGAGCGAAGCGAATTCCGAGTTGCTTTTGCTTTTTATTGAATTCCAGATGGTATTAACCAAAAAATTGCCCCAACGAACTGAGCGAAAGCGAAGTTCAATAGAGTTTGAGCGAAGCGAAAACCAAGGGCAATTTTTCCTATCCTGAGCTTTTAATTATTTTTAATACTTTTAAATGCTTTTAAATCCTCTGGATGCTCTTTCATCTATAGGTTACAGCATTCAATAAACTAGGTTTATAGACCTTTAAAGCTAGGTTTATAGACCTTTAAAGCTAGGTTTATA
>CAYZRV010000145.1:0-1186 GCA_964480885.1 uncultured Aquiluna sp.
GCACCTATTCGATGGCGATCTGTGTGAGCACACATCGTGTAACAAAAGATTCATCCATGGGAGCATTGACTCTGCCACTATTCACTTACGGCGTTATGCCGGATAGCGAAAGGATAGAGAGATGAATGCAATCAACCAAATCACTGAAGCGCTAGAAGTGTTCTTCGCTGAACAGGATCAGCGCATTGCTGACTCGGACGTTGAGTGGGCAAAGGGCCGTGTTGCTGCCGTCCGCGAGTTCAAAGATGCTGAGCGGTCCAAGCCCCGCGCAGACCGCCTCCCTCAACACCAGTATTATCCGAAGCTGTTCGCAATTGCTGGCGGCAAGACTTGGTACAACCTGTTCGACGGTCGCGCCCTGAATGACATCGAAGAACGTGTTCGCGCCATGGCTGAACAAGCCGCTAAGGCTCGCACCCAAAAGATTGCTGCCAAGCTAGTTAAGGCTGGCATCGAGAAGGTTGAGTCTGCCGAGATCGGTTACTGCAAGGATGGCTTCCAAGGCGTGTTCATCATCAACAATGACCGCCGCGTCAAAATCGAATCGATTCTTGCTGGTGGTTACAACATCCAGCGGTTGCATCAGCGAGTTCTGTGCAACATCAAGTAAACCAAGGGGGCACAGCCCCTCACTAAACACACAGGGGGAACTACGGTTCCCTCTTTTCATTCAATGCTAAACTATTAAACATCACACACATCGCAGGAATAAGCGTCATGGCTGAAACGCGAGATCAAATAGAACCAGCGCCGCGGAAGAAACTTAGTCCGCTGAAAGGCAGCAATGGTCGCCCATCCAAATACACACCAGAACTCGCCAGAGAGATAACAGAAAGACTCTCTGAGGGAGAGCCTCTGCGCCAAATCTGCCGTAGTGACCATATGCCAGAGTGGCGAACCATCTACGATTGGATGTATCGCGATCCTGAACTTTCCGCAGCCATCGCGCGTGCGCGTGAAATCGGCTACGACAAAATGGCTGAAGAGGTACTGCAGATTGCAGACACTCCGATGATGGGCCAAGTGCAGACGATAGATGATAAGGGCTCAACCATTCGCACAGAAGACATGCTGGGCCATCGCAAACTGCAGATTGAGACCAGACTCAAGCTGCTGGCCAAGTGGAACCCCAAGAAGTACGGCGATCGCACTACGCTTGCTGGTGACGCCGAGAACCCTGTCGTCG
>CAYZRV010000146.1:0-1162 GCA_964480885.1 uncultured Aquiluna sp.
AGCAATTGCCGCCACGTCGCCGTTGCTGCGGCGGTCGCGTTCCCAAGAATGTGGTAAAGGCCGATGCTGTAAAAGCCCAAGCCTTCGATGTACGGGAACTTCACAATGTTGATCTGGCGATTGTGGTCCGGGTCGCCTTCCTTCCAGTTGCGGCGGATTTCCAATACCTGCTTGGACTGGCGGTCGATCGTCACCCGATAAGGCAGCGGAAGGCCGGTCGGTTCGCCCATTTCGTCCTTGTGCTCGAAACCCGGCAAGTCTAGTTCGCAGTAGCACTCGTCAATTTCGCGCTCTAGGTCTTCCGGCCGCTGGAGCGGACTAAACCCCTGGACGCTCTGCACCTTCTGGTCGGCAACGTCCAATTCGGGCTGCTCGACGTCGCCCAATTCAACCTTGCGATACACGCCAAGGTACTGCATCCGCTTTAGGACGCTCGGGCGCATCAGCGTGCGGTGCGTGATCCGGCCGGCGTTGGCCAAATCGGTGACGTTGTTGCTGACAATGAGGTCTTTGCCGGAAATCATTTCCGACACGGGGCGACGGCGGCGCGGGCAAGTGTACACTTTCTTGAATGCGACGCCGCTAAAGCCGACTTCCAACAACATACGAGTTGTATCGGGGTAATATTCAGTCGCGACGTTGACGAGGTAATGGTTCAACGCGTCTTCCAGCCGGTCGGCTTGGTCGTCGGTTTCCGTGGTCTCACTACCATCATTGACCACTTTGACCGGGCCGCTCGCCGGCAGAAGTTCCGACCGGGCGTTGGCTTGGAACCGGAACACCGCATCAGCCAGCAGCGGATGCCGGACGACGCTCTGGTTCGCCACGCCCGAACCCGTATCGCCCGTGCGCGGGTCGTCAATGCGCAACCCGAGTAGTTCGATGCCCTTCGCCCGATCCGCAAGCCACTGCTGGCGCGTCTGGTCGTCGGCCTCGATACCGTCGAGCAAGTCGTCTGAGATTTGTTGCAGTTCAAAGTCAGAAAGGACTTCGGCGAGGTTGGCGTCGTGGTCTTGGCCATCGGGTCCGATCGCGGCCGGACTGAAATCCACTTCCAAACCGCCGCCGTCCATCGGGGACAGCATCGCCCCGTCTTCGGTCACGATCGGGTCCGCCAGTTCGGGCGGCAACTCCACTTCAACGTCCGGTAAATCCGCCAGTG
>CAYZRV010000147.1:0-1160 GCA_964480885.1 uncultured Aquiluna sp.
CCCCGTGCTGAATTTGACCCAGCACTCTAAACGGGAAAGAAAAACTGTCGAATTCGATATTTCAACTTATCATTCATCAAAACTTAACAAAACCGGAGACCTGCATGCCCAAACTGGATGCCGCATTGATCGACGCACTGGGAGAACCCATGCCCGAACTGGAGCAGCTTAGTGCTGCCAATCAAAAGAAGCTGGCCGCTGACCTGGCCGCCGCCCACCAAGCCCACGATGCTTTCTTGAAGCAAAGCATGGACAACGCGCTGGAACACATTCCCCGCTTGTTGCGCGGCACTGTCAAAAAAATTCTGGGGCTTTAAAACATGGACAGAAACACTGAACTGCGCCGCTTGGCGCAAGCACTGCACAAGTCAGCCGATGACCTGGCATATCTGGACAAACTCGACGCCGTGGCCCTGCAAAAGCTGCGCACCAATTTTCAGAACAGCCTGTTGAACAAGTTCGGCCCTGTGTTTGAACGCATTGCAGGTGCAGGCAAATTGGCACCCGATTCCATCAGCGCCACCCTGTGCACCAAGGTGTTTGGCCCGGCGATTACGGCCAATATGTCTTACTTCACCCCGATGAGCAAAGCAGTCAGCCTGTGCAAACTGTTTGATGCCGACTTCATGGCTGAAGTGGCTCGCGAGCAAATTCCGGAACGCGCAGTGGACATGTTGGCTGAATTGCCTGTGGAGCAGCTGAAAAAAGTGACAGCCAAGCTGGTTGAACATGGCGACTTTCATGTGCTGGGCGGTTTTACCGACTATATTCCCGAGAAAAAAGCGATCGAGATCATGGAAGTGATCAAAGACCCGGCCGCCAATTTGCATATTTCGTTTTATGCGCAGCGCAAAGACCGCATTGCCAAACTGGCCAATATGCTGAACGACGAGAAGTTGATTGAACTGATCGCCGCGGCCTTTGCCGACTCGGGCTTGATGACTGAAGTTGGGTTGATCACTGCTGAAATGGATGCAAAAGCCCAGGAACGCATGGCCAAACTAACTGATAAGGTGAACGAAACCTACCGGGATCTGGCCAAGGTGAAGGCGGAAGAACTTGGATATGCAGACCGCTTGAAGGCTTATTTCGCGGCTTGAGTCATCGGCTTGGAGCCCAATCAGCAGAGATGTCCCGATCGCTTCGCCTTCAAGAAAACC
>CAYZRV010000148.1:0-1152 GCA_964480885.1 uncultured Aquiluna sp.
CAGGAGAATTTGGAATGAGTGAAATTGGCCGTCTGCGAGTGGGGCAGGGTTATGATGTGCACCGATTGGTTGAAGGACGTCGGCTGATTCTGGGCGGAGTACATATTCCTTCCGAGCTCGGTTTGCTGGGTCATTCCGATGCGGATGCCTTGTTGCACGCCATTACAGATGCAATTTTGGGTGCATGCGCCCTGGGCGACATTGGTAGCCACTTTTCTGATACAGACCCTCAGTTCGAGGGCGCTGACAGTGGCGTATTGTTGAAAAACGTGATCGAGAAAGCCAGGCAGAAGGGATTCACCTTGATCAATATCGATTCCACTTTGATTTGCCAAAGTCCAAAACTTGCGCCTCACATGGCTGCCATGCATTCCAGTGTGAGCGGTCTTTGCGACTTGCCCTTGCATGCGGTCAACATCAAGGCCAAAACCAATGAGAAGCTGGGTTACCTGGGACGCAAAGAAGCCATCGAAGCGCAGGCCGTTGTGTTGATGATGAAGGGCGATTGATGGCTTCCCGTTTTATTTTGGCGATCAGTACCAGTTCAGGCGTGGCCAAGGTGGCTGCTGCCATTGAACCAGACAGCGCAAATGCGCTTGCAAACGGTTTGTTCAATTTTGAAATTACGGATTACAAAAGCCAGTCGGCTCAACTGCTGCCCATGATTCAGCAACATCTGGAACAGGCCAATTTAAAGCCTGCCCAGTGTGCAGCCATTGCTGTTGATATTGGTCCTGGTGGTTTTACCAGTCTTCGAACAGCCTGTGGTGTTGCTCAGGGCCTTGCTGTGGCCTGGCAGGTGCCCACTGTGCCATTGACCAGTTTTGAATGCATGTTGACCGCACAGTTTCAGGACCAGCCAGTCACGGTTTTAATGGATGCGCGCTTGAATGAAATTTACGCGGCCTGTATTCAGCGAACCGCGCAGGGCACCCAATGGGTGAAGCCACCGCATTTGCTGGCCCTGGATGAACTGCAGAATATTCACGGGTCTGCAGTATGCGATATACATGTGTATGCACAAGTTCACGAACCGGGCTCCGTCGCGGTTCAGGGGGCGGTGTGCGCAGTTCGCCTGGCGCAATTGGCATGGCAGGAATTTGAGGCTGGGCGAGTTGCTACACCGTTTGATTGTCAGCCCTTGTATGTGCG
>CAYZRV010000149.1:0-1141 GCA_964480885.1 uncultured Aquiluna sp.
ACCTCTTCGACGAGCCGTGGCGCGAGCTGCTGCCCGAGGAGCCCGACTCCGTCTTCGATGGCTACGCGATCCTCGACGGCCCCGAGATGATGCGCCCGGTGCTCCTGGTCAGTCGCACGCGCCACGTTGTCAGCGAGCTCAGCGTCCACGATCTCGACACCGGTGCACTCATCCGCACGATCCCTCTTCCCGGAGCGGGCACGATCGGCGGCCCGGTCGAGCGCCCGGACGGCGGACCCATCGCGTGGGTCGTCTACACCGACCACACCACGGTGCCGGCGATCTACTCCTTCGATGGGCGCACCGAGGAGCTCACCCTCTTCGCCGAGCCGCCCGGAGTGGTCGACGTGCCGCGCGTGCATTCGCGCCAGGTGACCTACACGTCCAAGGACGGCACCGAGGTCCGGATGTTCATCCTGTCGCCGTCGGAGGGGCCTGAGGTGCCGAGGCCCACGGTGCTCTACGGCTACGGCGGCTTCGGCATCCCCCTCTCCCCCGGCTACTCCGCCTCGATCCTGTCGTGGGTCGAGGCCGGCGGAGTCTGGGCAATCGCCAACCTCCGTGGCGGTGGCGAGGAAGGCGAGGAGTGGCACCGCGCCGGCATGCTTGGCAGCAAGCAGAACGTCTTCGACGACTTCCACGCGGCGGCGGAGTACCTCATCGCGCAGGGGTGGACGACATCGTCCCAGCTCGCGATCGAGGGTGGATCAAATGGCGGACTGCTCGTCGGCGCGGCCATGACGCAGCGACCTGACCTCTTCCAGGCGGTCGTGTGCGTGGCACCCCTGCTCGACATGGTCCGCTACACCACGTCCGAGCTCGGCCCCACGTGGACCGTGGAGTACGGCGACCCGGAGATCCCGGAGCAACTCGACTGGCTCCTCGGCTATTCGCCGTACCACCGTGTCAGCGACGGCACGGCGTACCCCGCCACGATGTTCGTCGCCTTCGACAACGACACCCGCACTGACCCCATGCACGCCCGCAAGATGTGCGCTGCAGTCCAGCACGCGACGACATCGGATCGGCCGATCGTCTTCAGGGGTGAGGGTGACGTCGGTCACGGGGCCAGATCGCTGTCCCGCTCGATCGACGAGGCGGCTGATGCCCTGGCCTTCGTTGCTCGCTGGACCGGCCTGCA
>CAYZRV010000150.1:0-1133 GCA_964480885.1 uncultured Aquiluna sp.
CCGAAGCAAAAGGCTCCAGGAGACAGCCCTATTCTGACCTTCGCTCCCCCGTATTGCTGAAAAAGGTTGCACGGTGTGTGTGGATGTATGCCCGCTAGACGTACTGGCCATTGACCACGTCACCGGCAAAGCCTTCATGAAATTTGATGAATGCTGGTACTGCCTGCCCTGTGAAAAAGATTGCCCCACAGGCGCGGTGCACGTGGACATTCCATTCTTGCTGCGCTGAAAAGGAGCACACCATGAGCATTGCAATTCCTACCCTGCAAGAACGGCTAAACAGCCCTGATGCCGAAGTGCGCCGACTGGCTGTGATCGACTTGCCTTACAGCGATGAAGATGACATTGAGTTGTTGCTGCTGCCTTGCCTGCAAGATGCCGACGCCAATGTACGCCTGGAAGCAGTGCGTGCACTGGAAGGTTTTGAGGACCAAACCACGGTCACGGCTTTGGCACAGATGCTGCTAGATACATCAGCAGTGGTTCAAGAAGCGGCCGGTTTGGTGCTTGCTGAATTGAAAGAATCGGAATCAGCCCCGCCCTTGATCCCTTTGCTAACCCATCCAGACGCAACTGTGCGTTCGCTGGCCCTGAAAGCAGTACGTGCATTGCGGGTGCCCGAAGCTTACGAGCCCGCCTTGACCCAGTTGAAAGACCCAAGCCCGGCAGTGCGACGTGAAGCAGTGGGCGTACTGGGTTACTTGAAGCGTGCCGAGGCAGTGGGTGAGCTGGCTGAAGTGGCGGCACACGACCCCGATGGCGAAGTGCGCCGAATTGCTGTGGGTGCATTGGGTTACACCAATGAGGTCAGTGTATTGCCGTCACTGATGCGCGCTTTGAATGACAGCGTGTGGATGGTGCGTGAAGAAGCCGCAGCCACCATTGGCAAACTGGGCATGGCACAGGCCACCGATGAATTGGTGAAAGCCATGCAAGACGATTACTGGCAAGTGCGCGTGAAAGCTGCGCGTGCCTTGGGTGTCATGAAGGCCTTGCCTGCGTTGCCTGCCTTGGTGGAAGCCATGAATGACACAGTGAGTAATTTGAGAAAAGAGGCAGCCATTGCCTTGGGTGAAATTGGCGACAAACGGGCCATTCCAGCGCTTGAGAAAGCGCTGGAAGACAACGACCCC
>CAYZRV010000151.1:0-1129 GCA_964480885.1 uncultured Aquiluna sp.
GGCGTATCGGGCAGGTTCAGTGTGTTCTTGTAATCCATATTGGGTTAACAGCCTGTATTTGAAATCTTGGGTTGGTTGGCAGCCAGCATTGCCATGGCTTTTGCCGTGTCTTTGTGCATTTGCTCAACCATCGTATCGAGCGAATCAAAGTGTTGCTCGGGGCGTATGTGCGCCAATACCTCGATGCGCAGCAGCTTGCCGTAAGCGTTGCCTTGCCAGTCTGGAATGAATGTTTCGAGCAAAATTTGATCGGATTGTTCAACCGTGGGGCGCACACCCATGCTGGCTACGGCAGGTAAGGGCTTTTCGGCCAGTCCGTGGACCCACACTGCGAGAATTCCGGTCAAAGCGCTGGCACGCCCGGCAATACGCAGGTTCATGGTGGGGAAACCCAAAGTACGCCCCAGTTTTTTACCGTGAATAATATGCCCGGAGTAGGCCAGTGGATGCCCAAGCATGTGGGCGGCTTTGGCCACGTCGCCAGCTTTCAGGGCTTCCCGAATGTTTGAGCTTGAAACCCGGCTGCCATCGGTTTGAACTTCAGCAAGGTCGTTGACTGTGAAGCCATGTGATTCACCCAAGCCTTTCAGCAATGCGAAATCACCTGCACGTTTGGCGCCGAAGCGAAAATCGTCGCCCACCCACACTTGTTTCGCATTCAACTGGTTCAACAAAACTTCCTGCACAAACGCCTCAGGGCTTAGGCTTGCCATGCGTTTGTTGAAGGGCAGGATACACACTTGTTCAATGCCGCAGCGCTTCATCTCAATGATCCGGTCGCGCAACGTGGAGATTCGATCGAGCTTGAAGGCAGGATTAAAAAATTCTTTCGGGTGAGGGTGCAGTGTAACCACGGTGGGCACCAAACCCTGCGTGCGCGCGGCAGACACCACGCGGCGGAACAACTCGGCATGGCCGGAGTGAACGCCGTCGAAGTTTCCAATGGTGAGCGCAGTGCCCTTGGCAAATGTGTGTGGCCGGGGGCGGCGAATGATTTTCATACCGAGTGTGTCGGCTCTTTAGTGGTTGCAAAACAACCGGTCATTATAAGGCCTGAATGGTGAAAAATAGGGCTTTTTCGCCCGCACAGTGATAAACTCGCGCCATGCAAAATTCCACACCTTCCGTC
>CAYZRV010000152.1:0-1128 GCA_964480885.1 uncultured Aquiluna sp.
TTCTCCAGGTTCGCCATGGTCGTCTGAACGGCGCTTACCCGGTCGTCGATCTCCACTGTGGCCACGAGGGGAAAGGTTACGGCTCATCCGATCGCGTCATCCCACATAGTCCAACTGGGCCGCTGCCTTGACCGAAATGGATGCATCGATGGGCCAAAACGCGGTCCGGATGGGGATTCGAAGAACGGCTTCAACCAGGGCATCGGTGGCAGAAACTGAAACCACTTCCAAACCCCGTATTTCCTCGACCTGTTGGGTGCGTAGCAAATGCTCCAGGGTCCGGTTCCGAGCAACGTGGGGCACGAGTCTGGTCGCCGAGGTGGCTCCGTGGGCGTAGTACGCATCCAGGTCGATCGCCTGGGCGCCTGCTAGGACTGCGGAATCAGCTCGCGCTTGCAACACTGACCGTTGAACGAAGGCCAAGGATGCGTCCACCGCGACAGACAGCGCCAACAGCACCACCCCGATGAGGCCCAGCCCCAGCAACAGCACGCTGCCCGAATCGTCAGTGATTCTCCTTTTCGTCATCACCCGTTCTCCGTCATACGCCTGCTGGCCGATAGGTGTCGATGACGAATTCCTCGCTTGCACCGATCGGAACAGTGGCGACCGCCGCGAGGGATCCGGGCAACCATGGCAGCGGCATGCTCCAGTCAACCGACACACGCATGGTTCCACCCGGAACTAGACACGATGGGCGGCAATCGAAGGTCACTGCCTGAAGCGGCAGATCCATTCCTCGATCTGCGAATGCGATGGCGGCTGCCTGCTGTGCCCGCCACTGTCCCGCATGAACGGAAGTGTCACGAACGAACACCCGACCCGCTTCACGAACGGCGTACTGAGCAGCGGCATGGGCCGCTCCCACCTGAGCAACAGCGACCACGATGTAGCCGAAGGGTATGAGAATCCCCACGGCGATCACGATGAATTCCGGTATCGCCGCACCGCAACTGCAACGCAGGCGAGCTTCGATTGCGCTCCACTTCATGACAGTTCCTGTGGGCGAAAGCCAGGCACCAGTTCATTCGTGGACTCGATGACTGCACGTCCCGTGACTGTCATCTCCATAGGCCCCAACAGGCCGATGAGCGGCATATCGAGTGTCACGTCCACCGCCGTGACGGG
>CAYZRV010000153.1:0-1123 GCA_964480885.1 uncultured Aquiluna sp.
GAAGGCGACATCGTCCATCGCTGCCCGGGCGCCGAGCGTGGCGACGGCGTCTCCACCCACGATGTAGCGCAACTGCCGCGTGCCATCGGTGGCGGCGCCGTAGATCGCGGTCGCGACATCCTCGGCTGCCGCGCTGCCCTGTCCTTGCATCCCGGCGAAGGCTCCGAAGACTGCCCCGATGAATTCCTGGTAGGCGCCTCCTTCGGGCCCGGTGCTGAGCACGAAGGAGCGCCCGCCGAAGTCGGTGTCGACGAGTCCGGGCTCGATGATCTTCACGGAGATGCCGAAGGGGGCCAGCTCGTAGGTCAGTGCCTCGCTCAGGCCTTCGACCGCGAACTTGCTGCCGTGATAGAGCGAGCCGAGGGGGAACGCCATGCGGCCGCCGACGGAGGAGATGTTCACGACTACTCCTGAGTGCTGCTCGCGCATGGTGGGGAGGACGGCTTGAGTGACCTCGAGCAGGCCGATGACATTGGTGTCGAATTGCCGGCGGATGACCTCCATGTCGGTGACCTCGAGCGGGCCGTAGGCGCCGAAGCCCGCGTTGTTGACGAGTACGTCGATGCCGCCGAAAGCCGCGAGAGCCTCGGCCACGGCGTTAGAGATCGACGAGCTGTCGGTGACGTCGAGGCGGGTCACGAGCACGCCTGGGAGATCTGCAAGGGCGGCGCCGTCCTCGGGGGAGCGCATGGTCGCCACGACGTTCCATCCCTCCATCTGGAAGCGCTGGGCGGTGGCGCGCCCGATCCCCGTTGAAGCTCCGGTGATGAATGCGGTGCGGGACATGTCTCCTCCAGGTCGTGGGTAGCGTCCTAGGAACCGTAGGGTGTGGACCATGGCCCACAGTCAAGGCGAGGACGCCGAAGGGATGCTCATCGGCGATTTCGCCCGCGCGGTCGGCTCCACCAAGGACACCGTGCGCTTCTACACCCGCCTCGGGCTCCTCAAGGCAGGAGAGCGGGCCGCGGGTCGGCGTCACTACGCCGTGTACGACCAGGACCAGATCGATCGTTTCGTCTTCATCGAGCAGTGCAAGGCGCTCGGCTTCACCCTCCAGGAAATCGGCAGTGCGTTCAGGGAGCACGAGGCGGGCACCCTCACTGCACTACGCCAGCAGGAGATT
>CAYZRV010000154.1:0-1105 GCA_964480885.1 uncultured Aquiluna sp.
ACGAAGTTGGAGTAGCGGAGGACGCAGGTCTCCTCGCAGTAGGGCTCGACGCGGAGTTCGCCGGTGGATTCCTCGGCATGGGATGCTTCGAGCAGTTTCCAGCGGACGACAAGCGCCTCGCCGTCGCGCGAATAGCGGTTGCGCACCACGCTGCGGGACTGGCCGATGATCGGCATGGCATTGATGTAGCAGACTTCGTAGGTGTCGGCATCGGGCTGCCGTTGCACCGTGGCCGAGACCAGACCGGGGATGTAGGACGAGGCGCCCGCGTAGTCTCGGAAGACGCGTTCAACCGCGCCGACCGGCGCTTTGACCCGCACGTAGACGATGAGGCGCGGCCAGACACTGCCGACGTCCTCGGAGCGGAGGACGACTTCGCCCTTTTCGAGCGAAGCTTGTTGCGAGGAGTCGAGTTCGCGCACAACCGAGGCCTGTGCGGCGACGGCAAGAAGGAGAAGAGTGGTGAAAGTTTTCACGCAGACTCACACAGTCTATCGACGCATGGTGTTGTCAAGCTGAGGGGAAGATGCAGGTAGGGACACGCGGACCTCCGGCTCGTAAAGCCTACGGCTCGGAGAGCTCGCGTGTCCGTCGGTAACGGAGCGGACGAGCGGGCCGCTCGTCCCTACCTTGGGAAGTCTGATGAAGCAGCTGTCGGCTCATCCCGCGCGCAATGCTTGGAGGAGTTCGTCCAGCGGGACCGAGGCGAAGCGGGTGGCGGTGTCGGAGACGGCGTAGGGGAGGATGAGGACGCCGTGGTGGACAAGCGCGCCGCAGGAATAGACGACATTGGGGACGTAGCCTTCGCGCTCGTCGGGCGCGGGGCCGAGGAGCGGTTCTTTGAGGCGTCCGATGACGCGCGCCGGATCGTCCCGGTCGAGGAGGACGGCGCCGATGCAGTATTTGCGCATGGGGCCGACGCCATGGGTGAGCACGAGCCAGCCGGCCTCGGTTTCGATGGGCGAGCCGCAGTTGCCCAACTGGGTGAATTCCCACGGCTGCGCGGGGCGGATAATGACCTTCGATTCATACCAAAAGTAGGGATGGTCGGAGAACATGAGGTGGATGTTCTCGCCGTCCTGGCGTCCGAGCATGGCGTAGAGTC
>CAYZRV010000155.1:0-1095 GCA_964480885.1 uncultured Aquiluna sp.
TCGTGGGGCGAGAGTTCTGCCGCCAGTTGGATGGCCACACGATCGTCGGTATCGATTTGAAGAACGGCGACGACTGCCGAAGGTTCTTCGCCAACAACGACACGAGGTTCGATCTCGTGGTGCATTTGGCTGCGGTGGTCGGTGGACGCATGAAGGTTGACGGCGCACCACTCGAGGTAGCTACCGACCTCGCTATCGATAGCGACATGTTCCAATGGGCGATGCGCACCAGGCCTAGCCGCATCATCTATTTCTCGAGCAGTGCCGCTTATCCGATCAGCATCCAGACCCGAGAGTTTCATCGTGCGCAACATGAGGACGACATCGATCTGGCTGACGTGCGAACACCGGATCAAACGTACGGCTGGGCGAAACTGACCGGCGAGATTCTTGCGAAGTACGCCACTGAGGCTGGGCTGAAGGTGCACATCTTCCGCCCGTTCTCCGGCTACGGCGGCGACCAAGATCTCGACTATCCGTTCCCCAGCTTCATCGCCCGTGCGTTACGTCACGATGACCCGTTCGAGATCTGGGGTGACGGCACACAGCAACGAGACTTCATCCACATTCGTGACGTGGTGGGTGCCGTGTTGGAGGCTGTGCGACAAGATGTCCAGGGCCCCACCAATTTGGGTTGGGGTAGGGCTACGTCGTTCAACGAGTTGGCTGAGATGGTGTGTGCCGCCGCCGGCTATTCGCCGCACTTCGAACATCTCCCTGCCAAGCCTGTCGGCTGCTGGTATCGGGTGTCTGACTCGTCGAAGATGCATGAGTTCTATAAACCGAAGATCAGCCTCGAGGAAGGCATTTGGTTGGCGTTGGGCGGCATCGCATGATTGAGGATCGCTTGTTTCCCGAGGGCACTGTGCCGGAGTGGACGAAACCGGAATGGCATGCGTTGCGGGAACGAGCACCTCACGTCGATCAGCCAGGCCACCGCCCGCGCCTTCAGGCGGCCGCACGCATGGCCGAGCTGGTGTGGTTGCCTGGCATGACTGTCGTCGATCTGGGGGCAGGTGACGGCGGGCTGCTGTCACTCCTGACGAACGTGCCAGACCATGCGAAATGGGGTTACGACTTGACGCCGGAGAATGT
>CAYZRV010000156.1:0-1092 GCA_964480885.1 uncultured Aquiluna sp.
GGGCCGAACTCGACAGCGAGTACAACGTGATCGAGGCGGGTATGTCCTTGAAGAAGGTCAAGGACGCCGACTTCATCGGCAAAGAGGCTTACCTCAAGCAACGTGAAGAGGACCCGATCGCACTGATGTGCACGTTGTCGGTCAAGGATCACACCAGTTCCTCTGGCGAGAAGCGCTACATGCTCGGCATGGAACCGATCCTGACCCTCGACGGTGCGCCGATCACCGACAAGCATGGTCGTCGGTCCTTTGTCACAAGTGCCGGTTCCGCACCTTCCCTGGGCAAGCACCTGCTGATGGCCTACCTGCCACCAGAACACGCGGTGGAAGGTACCGATCTGCTCGTCGAGTACCTCGGTGAGCGCTACCCGGTGGTGGTGGATCGAGTGGGATCGACCCCGCTGTTCGACCCCGAGAACGAACGGATCCTGGGCTGATGGAAATCTGCGTTTGCATCAAGCGTTACCCGTCACTCGGTAGCGCCATCATGCTGACCGAAGACGGTATGGCGATCGACACCGACAAACTTGGTTTCACATTGAGCCCGCACGAGGAATGCGCGGTCGAAGCCGCCGTGCAACTCAAGGAGGAGTTCGGTGGCACCGTCACGTTGGTGTCACTCGGACCCGAGGGTGTCGAGGAGCAGATCCGCGAGCAGTTCGCAATCGGCGCCGATCGCGCTATCTGGATCCACTCCGACACCACCGATGTTGATCCGCAAGCAGCTGCCAAGGCGCTGGCCGAGGCGATTGAGGCCGACGGCACTGCATTCGATCTCATCTTGCTCGGATCCGAGAGCGCCGATAACGCCAACTCCCAAACGGGGGTTCGACTGGCGCATCGGTTGGGCCGTCCTGTCGTCACTGCAGTTAAGGGAATGAAAATCCATGACGGCGTGGCGACCTGCGAGCGTGCGGTCGGCACCATGCGCGAGGTTTACACGGTTCCTTTGCCGGCAGTCGTGACCGTGAAGGATGGACTGAATATTCCGCGTTACCCGTCGGTGCCCGGTCGGATCAAAGCGCGCAAGAAGCCGATAGACGAGATCCCGGCGAACCTCGATGCGCCGCGCATCGAACTGGTCGGACTCAC
>CAYZRV010000157.1:0-1092 GCA_964480885.1 uncultured Aquiluna sp.
GGCTACCCGCCATCGTTCGCCTAGGCGCAGTTGGCCGTGGCCGAAGGGGTTCAGGTGTGCCTTGGCTACTTCCGGCATCCGGGACAGCAAGGGCAGTGTCCATGCCGGGGCAAACACGTGCAGTTCCAGGCCTGGGTGGCGTTCGTGCAGGCGGCGGTACAGGGGCTGGGCCATGACGCTGTCGCCTACCCAGGACGGGCCGATTACCAGTATTTTTTTGATCATGTATACAAGCAAAAAAGGTGTAGCCAGGCCACACCTTTGTTCAGGCTGTCATTAAAGAGGCTTAGTGGTGGCCGTGCGGCAGCGGGCCGGTCAGCTTGTAACGGGTGCCACAGTAAGGGCACAGGGCTTCGCCGCCGTTTTTGGCTACCGGCAGGAAGACGCGCGGGTGCGAGTTCCAGGCCACCATGTCCGGGGTGGGACAGTGCAGCGGCAGGTCCTTGGCGGTGACTTCGATGATGCGTGCGGTGTTTTCTTTCAGTTCGGCCATGCTGTTAGCTTCCGGTTGGGGCCCGCAGTGCGGGCCGTCTTGCTGTAATCAGGCGACGTAGGTCAGCCAGTGTTGCTTGCTTTCGTCCAGGCCTTTGACGCAGTCAAAGTAGCGTTTCTGGATTTCGGCGGTAATCGGGCCGCGTTTGCCCTCGCCGATGGCGCGACGGTCCAGCTCGCGGATCGGGGTGACTTCGGCGGCGGTGCCGGTGAAGAAGGCTTCGTCGGCGCTGTAGACTTCGTCACGGGTAATGCGTTTTTCTACCAGCTCCAGGCCCATTTCGTCGGCAATCTGCACCACGGTGTCGCGGGTAATGCCTTCCAGCGCGCTGGTCAGGTCGGGAGTGTATAGCTTGCCCTTGCGTACGATAAAGATGTTTTCGCCCGAGCCTTCAGCCACAAAGCCGTCTACGTCCAGCAGCAGGGCTTCATCGTAGCCGTCTGCGGTGGCTTCGTTATTGGCCAGGATGGAGTTCATGTAGTTGCCGTTGGCCTTGGCCTTGCACATGGTGATGTTCACGTGGTGGCGGGTGAAGGAGCTGGTCTTCACGCGGATGCCTTGTTCCAGGCCTTCTTCGCCCAGGTAGGCGCCCCACGGCC
>CAYZRV010000158.1:0-1079 GCA_964480885.1 uncultured Aquiluna sp.
GCAGGCCGAGTTGGAGGCCGACCTGGCGCACCTCGTCCTTGAAGAGGGTGCGCAGGGGCTCCACGAGAGTGAACGTGAGGTCATCGGGCAGACCGCCGACGTTGTGGTGGCTCTTGATGTTGGCGGTGCCTGTGCCGCCACCAGACTCGACGACATCGGGATAGAGGGTGCCTTGCACGAGGAAATCGACAGCACGGCCGGATTCACCAGCCGCGGCGACGATGTCCCGCGCGGCGTCCTCGAAGACACGGATGAACTCGCGCCCGATGATCTTGCGCTTTTGCTCCGGATCGCTGACTCCGGCGAGAGCGTCGAGGAAGCGCTGCTGGGCGTCCACGACGACAAGCCTCACCCCCGTGGCCGCGACGAAATCGCGCTCGACCTGCTCGGCCTCGCCGGCGCGAAGCAGTCCATGGTCGACGAAGACGCACGTGAGCTGATCACCGACCGCCCGCTGCACGAGCGCGGCGGCTACGGCAGAGTCGACGCCTCCCGAAAGCCCGCAAATGACCAGGCCGTCGCCCACCTGCTCGCGAATCCTCGCGACCTGATCATCGATGACGCCCTCGGTTGTCCAGGTCGGGTCGATCCCGGCAAGGTCGTGGAGGAAGCGCTCGAGGACGGCCTGCCCGTGCTGACTGTGCATGACTTCGGGGTGGAACTGAACTCCGGCCAAGCGGCGATCGACTGCCTCCATGGCCGCGACGGGAGCTCCCGCTGTCGTGGCCGTGACGGTGAATCCATCGGGCGCCGAGGTGACGCTGTCTCCATGCGACATCCAGACGGACTGCTCAGTCGGCAGCCCGGCGAAGAGCATCGACTCTGACTCGGTCACCGCCAGAGGAGTGCCGCCGAACTCGCTGATACCGGTCCGCTCGACTGTGCCGCCCATCGCCTGCGCCATGGCCTGGAAGCCGTAGCAGATACCGAAGACCGGTACGCCGGCACCGAACAGCGATGCGTCCACGCGAGGAGCGCCATCGGCGTACACACTGCTCGGGCCACCGGAAAGCACAATGGCGACGGGGTCGCGAGCGAGCATCTCCGCGACAGGCATGGTGTGCGGCACGATCTCGGAA
>CAYZRV010000159.1:0-1077 GCA_964480885.1 uncultured Aquiluna sp.
CAAGAAGCTCGATGATGCAGAGTTGATCCAAACCGTCCGCGGTGTCGGTTACCGACTGAACCCACCGCAGTGAGTTGTCCATGAGCAAGCGACTCGTGATCGCGATGACCAGTCTCGTCGCGCTGGTGGCCATCGCACTGGCCGTTCCGATGGCGATCGTCGTAGCCACCGACCAGCGGGCCGCCTTCGTCTCGGACTTGGAGACCGAAACACTCGCAACCGCTTCACTGCTCGCCTCGCAGCCGTTCATCGACTGGGAGGAATCCGTTGCGGATGTCTCATCAAGGACTGGCGCCCGCGTGGTGGTCGCTGATGCGAATCGAACCCTGGTGGCAGACAGCGATGCTTCCGGGTTGGATCGAGCCTTCGATCGACCCGAGATCGACGACGCCCTGGTGGGGCTGGTGGCTTCCGACGTCCGTTACTCGCAGACACTGGCGACCGACCTGCGTTACGTGGCGGCCCCGGTCGTGCAGAACTACCAGGTGGTTGCCGCGGTGCGACTGTCTCTTCCGGAATACGACGTCGACGATGCCATTCGAGGAACCCTGGTGTGGCTAATCACGTTCGTGGTGAGCGTGGTGCTCGCAGCTGGGTTGATCGCTTGGCTGCTGGCGCGCTCCATCGCCTCCCCTCTACAACGCCTCGCAGATGTCGCCGAGGCCCTGCCGGAGGATCTGGACTTGCGCGCCGATGCGGATTCCGGTCCGGCCGAGGTTCGCAAGGTGGCAACCTCGCTGAACACCACCGCCCAAAGGCTTTCGGGGATCTTGTCCCGCACTCAACGGGTAGCCGCTGACGCCTCGCACCACCTTCGCACGCCACTCACCGGCGTTCGCCTGCGCTTGGAAGCGATCGAGGACACCACATCCGACCCCGGAGTAGCCGACGAAGCCGCCGCGGCGATCGAGGAAGTGGATCGATTGACTCGGCGGATCGACCAGATCCTCGCTCTCGCCCGCAGCGATAGCGGGGCCGGCACGGCCAAGTCCGTCAACGCCGCGGCGATCGTGGCAGAACGGGTTGATGCTGCCCGCCGTGCGGTGGAGGAGAAGGGGCTGACCCTCATCGTCGATA
>CAYZRV010000160.1:0-1074 GCA_964480885.1 uncultured Aquiluna sp.
GTTTTGGCACCATTCGAACAATCGCGGACATGACGCGGGGTGGTGGGTCGAAGCACTCGGGCGGCACATCGAACAAATGGTCCATGTCGTAGTAGGCTTGCAGCATCACCGATAACCTGCCGTAGTCGCTGGTTTTTGGGGCCGCTACCATGCGGTCGATGACTTCTTTTTGCAGCATGAAGTGCTGGTCGATCACCTGGTCTGCCACTTCAAGTAAAGCAAATAAAATGGGTGAGGAGATGTTGTAAGGCAAATTGCCCGCCACGCGAAAAGGCGCAGGAAGTTGCCTGAAGTCAAATTTCAGCACGTCCACTTCGTGAACGGTGAGTTTGTCCTTCCAGCTCCCGGTGCGAAGCTTTTCTGCCAGGTCCCGGTCAATTTCGATCACCTGCAGGTGATTCACTGCCTTAAGCAGCCAAAATGTGAGTGCGCCCAAGCCTGGACCAATTTCAACCAGCGTGTCGTCTGCACGGGGTCGCATCTCGCCGATCAGGTTTGACAGCACACTTTGATCGGTTAAAAAGTGTTGGCCAAATCGTTTTTTAGCTTGGTGTTTCATTGCGCGTTCCTGCGGCAAAGGTCCATGTGGTGCGCGCATTCTATCGCTTCATTCAGGCTGCCCGCATCCATGTTGCGGGTCCCAGCCAAGTCAAGTGCGGTGCCATGGTCCACCGAGGTTCGTACAATGGGCAAACCCAGTGACACATTCACGCCTTGCCCAAAACTGGCATGCTTCAGTACGGGCAAGCCCTGGTCGTGAAACATGGCCAAAACTGCATCGCTGTTTTGCAGGTATTTGGGCTGAAACAGGGTGTCGGCAGGGAAGGGGCCTTGCACATCGTGCCCCCTGGCCTGCAGAGCTTTGATGGTTGGCGTGATAGTGTCAATTTCCTCACGTCCGAGGTCGCCTGATTCGCCGGCGTGTGGATTTAGCCCTGTCACCAGAATTCTCGGTTTCGGCAAACTCCAGTACAGGCTGAAATCGTGCAGCATGATTTCAAGCGTACGGGTGAGGCTGCTCCGGGTAATTGCTTCAGGCACCTCGGCCAGTGGAATGTGGGTAGTCGCCAGTGC
>CAYZRV010000161.1:0-1061 GCA_964480885.1 uncultured Aquiluna sp.
ATTTCGCGCGCCACAAACTCAAGCTGATTCAGGCCCAAATGCCCACCCCATGGAAAACGCTCAAAGGTGTCTGGAATCAGGCTATCGATCATCAACTGTTTGGGTAACTTGCCTTGAACCAAAGTGGACTTGCTGTGGTTTTTCACTGGGTGCAACAGCACATCCATGGCCACCTGCAAATTACCCAAGGTGGCACTTAAACCCCACACCTGCAAGCCGGGGTTAATACGCGCCAGGCGCGCGATGGCCAGCTGCAGTTGCACGCCACGTTTGTTACCGATCAATTCATGCCATTCATCAACGACCAACACTTGCAGCTTGCTTAAATTGGGTTGGCTACTGGCGCGTGTGAACATCAGGGTCAGGCTTTCAGGCGTGGTGACCAATGCGAAAGGTGGTTTACGCAAAATGGCCGCTCGCGCAGCTGAATCGGTGTCACCGGTTTGCAGGGCCACGTCGCAATCGCCCGCCAATGCGGAAAGCGATTTTTGCAAAGCCTTGGTGCTGTCTGCAGCCAAGGCACGCATGGGCGTTATCCACATGACACGTGTTGCTGCGCCCCGCGGCGCTGGAGTCTGCGCCAGTCTTAACAAGGCACCCAGCCACACTGCCAGGGTTTTACCTGCACCGGTAGTGGCATGCAGTAAACCACTGTGCCCTTTCTGGAAGGCATTCCACACCTGGAGCTGATAATCAAAAGGCTCCCAGCCTTGTGCATGGAACCAGGCCTTCACGCGCTCAAGGTTCAGTTCTCGCAACGGTGGCATGGTCAATTCAGCATTGTTGGCCACTGCGCTGCTGGATTGAATTTCCGACTGAATCAAGGCTTGCTGACTTGCTTTTTCCGCTGCTTTCTTTTTGCGACGCAAGGCCTTGAGTTGGGTTCCCACATTGGGACCAGGGGGAATGCCTCGAAATTCAGACATGGTGTACTGCAAAGTTAAATTGGTATTTGATTGTGCCATGCTGCCTACCCGATGAGATACGCGGGTTGAGAAGTGGTCTGCAATTTGAACAATTCAAACGATCGTTTGATTTATTGCAAGTGGCTTTGTTATGAT
>CAYZRV010000162.1:0-1061 GCA_964480885.1 uncultured Aquiluna sp.
GTTTTTGGCCTGCACGGGCATGTGGCGCACGCGCTGTGCCAGCGACTCGGCCGCCAGCACGCTGCGCCCGTGCAGCACGGGCGCTATCACCACATCCACCCGCCCTGCCACCAGCTTGCGCATGGATTCCACCGTATGCAGCGCCACGTCTTTCTGCAGCGTGGTATCTGCGTCGAAGCGGGCAAAATAGCGCCGGTCATGCGTTACCCCCACTCGCAGGCCGGCCAGGTCTTCATAACGGGCGAGCGGGCGGCGGTCATGGCGGCGCATGAAAAAAGCAATGCGCGAGTCTTCTTCCAGCCCCGGCGGGATAAAGTCGATATACGCTACCCGCTCCGGCGTAGCCGCCAGGCCCAATGCCACGTCAGCCTCGCCCAGCTGCATCAGCTGCAGACAGCGGCTAAGCGAGCACGGGATAAAACGCGGCGTGGCATCCAGCTGTGCGGCCAGCTGGCGCAGTATGCGGGCATAGGGGCCTTGGGCCTCGCCATTAGCATCGATGGTTTTCCAGGGTGGCATCACGCTAAAGGCGATCTTCAGCACGGCAGGCTGCGCCCCCTGCACCGGGGTAGCACAGCCTGCGGCCAACATCAGCGCCAGCACGCCACGGCGCAGGCTCAAGGCTGCGGCCTTATGGCCATGTCGGCATCGGCCTTGGCCAGCAAACGGCGAACGGTGCCATCTTTCACCATGCCGGCCAGCTGCTTCGACAGCACGCCCGACAGCTGTTGCGCCACCACCGAGCTGCGCGAAATGGCAATACGCCTGGGCTCGCCAAACTCGAACGACACCTGCGCCTGGCGGTACATCCCGCGATAGCGCGATTCGCGCAGCTCGCCCTGCGCCTGTAAACCATTGATCATCAGCACATCAAAGCGCTTGGCCAAGAGCTTACGCAGCGCCATGCCAATGGTCGGTGCCGCGTCGCGGCGGAAACGGCTATCGGCGTCAAACTGCGGAAAATAATGCACCCCCTCCACGACCCCCACCCGCAGTGGCAGCAAATCCTCGTAGCGCCGCAACACTCGCGCATCGTTACTGCGTTGCAAGACTATGGTGCG
>CAYZRV010000163.1:0-1059 GCA_964480885.1 uncultured Aquiluna sp.
AGCGGGTGACGGGAATCGAACCCGCGTTCTCAGCTTGGGAAGCTGATGTTCTGCCATTGAACTACACCCGCAGAATCGTGAAAATCGTACCAACGACGGCTCCGGGCCGGAACCGACGAATTCACTAAGGTGAGCGGCGCATGATCCTGTCAGACCGCTCGATTCGCGAAGCGATGGACGCCGGTCGGATCATCGTCGATCCGTTCGACGCTGCCTGTCTGCAACCGTCGTCGATCGACGTGAAGGTGTCGAACCTGTTCCGCGTGTTCCGCAACCATTCGACGGCGATCATCGACGTGAAGAAGGATCTCACCGATCTCACGGAACTCGTCGAGATTCCCGACGGAGAAGCATTCATCCTCCATCCGGGTGAGTTCGTGCTCGGTTCCACGCTCGAGCGGATCGGTATCGCCGCGGATCTCGTCGCGCGCGTCGAGGGCAAGAGTTCGCTCGGTCGTCTCGGTCTCCTCATCCATTCGACGGCGGGTTTCATCGACGCCGGCTTCGATGGGCACATCACGCTCGAGTTGTCGAACGTTGCGAACCTGCCGATCACGCTGTATCCGTCGATGAAAATCGGCCAGGTGTCGTTCATGACGATGACGACGCCCGCCGACCGTCCGTACGGATCGGGTGCGCGGGGATCGAAGTACCAGGGCCAGCGCGGCCCGACACCGAGCCGCTACTTCGAGAACTTCCGTTAGTTCGGGGTCACTCGCCAGCGGAGGTCGACAGCGGCGCGTCGAGCGATGTGCGGCGACGCTCACCTTCCTCGATCGCGTCGAGTAGGTGGATGGCGATGTCCGCCACCTTCACTTCACTCTCGTCCTTGCCTGCACCCTTCACACCGTCGTCGAGCATGATGTAACAGAACGGACAGGCCGTCGCGACGCGCGTCGCGCCGGTGGCGATTGCTTCCTTCGCCCGTTCGTCGTTCACCTTCGCTCCGACGTTCTCTTCCATCCACATGCGGGCACCACCGGCTCCGCAGCACATTCCCGTAGTGCCGTTGCGCGGCATCTCGACGATCTCGATGCCCTTGATCGAACCGACGACCTT
>CAYZRV010000164.1:0-1053 GCA_964480885.1 uncultured Aquiluna sp.
GTGAGAACTTCGTTGACCGCTGGGCAGAGGACGAAGACGATGACTACACCGGCCTTGATGATGACCGTCCAGTTGAGCTGGACGAAGATAACTAGCATTTCCCAGCGACTCTTCAGGCTCTGGTTTTAGATTCATTTAGATAAAAGGAGCTGATTTGAAGAGGTTTGTCACGGTAATTATTGCTCTAGCCGCCAGCTTTTCTCTGTCCGGGTGTTCTAACCATGAGGCTGGAGATCAGAGCTTGAGCAATACGGATGTCATGTTTTTAGAAATGATGATTCCCCACCACGAGCAGGCAATTGACCTTGCGCATCTGGCCGAGAAGAACACAACAAACTCGGAAATCTTGGCCCTGGCTGAGCTCATTGACGAGGAGCAGCACGGTGAGGTTGATCAGATGGCAGCTTGGTTAGGCAATCCAATGATGGATGATCACTCGCATGCCGGACACGAAATGATGGGGATGCTGACAGATGAGCAAATGGAAACTCTAGCCATCGCAACTGGTGCGGAATTTGACAAGCTATTCCTAGAGGGGATGATACTTCACCACGAAGGAGCTATCGACATGGCCCAAATGATTCTGGCTTCTAAAAATGATGAGGTTAGGAAGCTTGGTGAATCAATCGTGAAGTCCCAAACTGAACAGATTGAACAAATGCAAAAAATGCTGGAGAAATTGAATTAGTCTCTAGCTGCACTGAAAAAGTCTTAGGAACATTGTCCAGGCTATTCGAGTTGTCTTTAGCATGAATGCTAAGAAAACACTGATTGGCGTCTACAAAGCCGATGGTGGTCTAATTGGAGAACTGAGTTACTTTCTTGGCCACCTGGTTGGCCTGAGGAGCTGCAGTTTATGTGACATTACTCACTCCCCCATCAAGAAGAAATCCTCCTTCAAAAACTTTGAAAAGAGACTCCTGGGCGAAAGAGGTATTGCTACTCGGCTTGTTCACATGAACGAGAGAACTGATGCCGAACTTGCTGCCTCCAAAGGGCGAGAACCATGTGTGCTACTGCAACATGAAGATGGATCTATATCTATGTTTCTGG
>CAYZRV010000165.1:0-1049 GCA_964480885.1 uncultured Aquiluna sp.
GTACAACTTCCCGGCTTACAAATAGTTGCAGTGAAAGGGCCCCCACCCCAACCTGGTGACATGCCAATGCAAGGGCGGGCAATTTACTTTCCATCAGAGGCGAGGTGCCTGCTGGAAAATCTTTCACCTAGCCGAGGGACTTTTAAAAAAGCTGTTGGGCGCGAGGCGGTCGAATCTCGCTTGTTGACCCTATGCACCGCACGCGGAGAACAGGCGCTTGCAGCACTTCGTGAAGCAGCGCGTTCACTTGCCCAAGCACTGAAGCTTCCGAAGGAGTTCCTTGTTCTTGATTCCCTCATAGGGAGCATTCTAAAAACTCGCCTCTCTACACTGACCACGACCCAAGGGCGCGCACTCACAGCTGCGCTTCCTTACGATGCTGACAGGCTAGAGTTGTTTGAAAAACTGGCTGCTGCGTTGCGATCACAACCCTTGAAACAAGCTGAAGAAGCGGCATGCACGCCCGAAGCAATGATTCACTTTGCTTTTCTTGAATCGTATTTTTCCAATTTCATTGAAGGCACTGAATTTGATATTGAAGAAGCGCGCGAGATTGTTCTTTTCGGCAAACCCATGTTGTCTCGCCCCAAAGACTCGCACGATATTCTTGGTGTATTTCGTCAAGCTGTGACCCCGGCCTGGATGCATCAAGTATTGGCCTCAGGCATCCCCGTCGAAACTCAACTTCGAAAACGACATTGGGATCAAATGCAAGAACGGCCCGAAGTAGAGCCGGGAGAATTCAAATTAAAGCGCAACCGTGCGGGCAATACCGAATTTGTCGAACCCCAGTTAGTACGCGGCACTCTGGTTCAGGGATCCATGTTGCTGCCCACTATTCCTGCGGGTCTAGCGCGCGCATTATTCACCATGTTTCTTGTGTCAGAAATTCATCCATTCAACGATGGGAATGGTCGCTTGGCAAGATTAGTCATGAACTCTGAACTGTCGGTAGTGGGCGCGTGCCGTATCATTATTCCTACGCTTTTCCGGGAGGAGTATTTAGACTGCCTGCGTGAATTAAGTCGCGGGGGAAATCCGATTCCGTT
>CAYZRV010000166.1:0-1042 GCA_964480885.1 uncultured Aquiluna sp.
ATGGTGAGGACACGCGGATACTGAACCAACGATCCCTCGCGATCACGAGTGGAGGCTTGGATGGCCAGAGAAGCTTGGTTCATGGTGAGGACCGCGGAGTAAGGAGCGGCAAAGGTTGCGCTTCCATTGCGGATGACGCCCGCGGGATCCATTTGGGCACTGGCGTTGAAAGTCAGACCGTCCCCTCCGAGCGTGTTTTCCCAATTAATACCGAAGTCCGTCTGCGGATTTTTGTTGGTCTCGAAAAATTTCACTTCGATGGCGATCAAGTCCTGCGGCTTGTCCACGCGACTGAGATAGTCCGCCACCCATTTGTGCTGCTTGCGCGTGGCCACCACCCAAAGAATGTTGGTGTCCGAATTGTAAATGACCTGCGGCTTTTGCGGAGGCACATAGACTGGGAACATGGACTGCACCGCCGAAGCCTCGCCACCCTCGCCTTGGCCTCCGCCGGGCGCGTCGGTTCCGTCAAACGCCGGTATACCGGAGCTTTGCACCTCCGTGCCTGCCGCGGTCTCGGGGTCGCTCAGAGTGCCGGACTCCCCGTATTCCAGCGGCTTCATACCGAGCATGATGCGGATCTCGTTGACGATGCGCGGCGCCTTGGCTTCGAAAACACGCTGTGAATTTTGCAGCGGTAGCTGGGGCGACGCTGCAGAGGTGGCACCCGCGCCACCGCCACCTCCACCTCCACCGCCGCCTCCACCCTTGAAGTCGACGATGTCGACAGGATCATATTTCAGTTGGTAGACAACGCCGATCAGCTCGTTTTCTCTTTCCGCCGCACGGGCGCGATCGAGGTTGGAATCGCGGATGCGCATGTACCAGACGCCATCTTCAAAGGTCAGCTGGATGTCGTTCTGCCGGGCCAGGCTTTCCAACGCGGCGAATGGACTGGAAGTCATCTTGAAAGTGACCAACCGCTGGGCCTTGGGTGAATGCTCGGGGATTCCGATGTAGGGAATGCCTGCTTCCTCGGCGAGGAGTCGGAAAACATCGCGCAAGGCCGAACGATCGAAGGTGAAATTTTGCGGAGGCATGC
>CAYZRV010000167.1:0-1040 GCA_964480885.1 uncultured Aquiluna sp.
CTTCTTGCTCCGCCTCATACAGGTATTGAGTAGCCATCTTCTCCAGATAGCCAATCCGGTCTGGCGCCACTGCAGGAAGTTCGAGACTCATGCGGTGAGCAAGCATCATCACCACAGCCTCATACCACCTTTGGGGGACCTCAAGCTCATCCGTCAGGGCCCCAACATCCATAATCTGGCGTGAGTACCAGACGGTCATTTGAATGAACGGATCATTCGGCGTTGGCCAGAGGAACACCTTTGGCTGCGGGATGGTGCGGTCAAACCAGAACTGATACGGCTGGTTGGCCGTGAAGTTCTTGTTCGGCAGGTTGGTGTAGTCATCGCGATTCAGACGGGACATCTGAATCTCGCGGCTGTTGTTGCCGACATACCATTCCCGCAAAGCCAGCGTCGTGCCGTTGTATGCCCTGACGCGGTAATACTGAACCGTCTCCCCCGGATCTACGTCGGTCCAGACCCATTGGTTGTCAGTAACAACGATTTCGCCAAGGTCTTCCAACGTCAGCCACGTGCTGCCGTCCACCGAGTATTCGTAGATGATTGACCACGTCGCGCTCCCACCACCGGCAACGTAGGGCAAGATACCAATCGAACCCGCATAGATCGGGTTGTCCGTCCCGTAGTTGACCGAGATGTTGCCGTTGGCACTTGTCTGCTGTGTCCATGTGTCTACATCCCCGTCGTAGACGTTTGCAATGACACCACCGGCCGAGGAGGTATAAGACCCTACCGGGCGGTTTAGCGTGCGATACAGGACGTTCAGGACATCAATACAGCCCAGCGGCATGCTGTAGATGTACTGGTCTGGCTTGAGACCGATTACGGTCTTGTTGATGGCCCAGTAGTTGATGCCCTTGTTGGCCAGATGCGAGAGCAGAAAGAACAGCGACTCTCGAGCCGACAGCAACTGCTCAGAGGTCAACTCCTCGGCGAGCTTGCCGCAACGCCGTGCGCCATGGTCTATCAGTTGCTGGACTTTGATGACCGTGGTGCCGACCGTTCCTGAATAAGCCATGTACCACTCCTATGGTCACCAG
>CAYZRV010000168.1:0-1039 GCA_964480885.1 uncultured Aquiluna sp.
AGGCGGGCTGGCATAGCCCAAGTTTACCTTCGCTAAACTTTCCTAATCACCGCTTCCAGCGCACTCTCAGAGGAAACCAAATGCTCAATCGCCAGAAGATTGCCACCCTTGGCCAAAGCCAAGATGGCCCGGTAACCATTGCCGGTTGGGTGGAAACCCTCAGGGATCAAAAGCGCATCCAGTTCATCATCATCAGAGATGAATCTGGTTCAGTCCAGGTCACCTACCCAAGACAGGGTGAGGAAGACTCTCTAGCCGATCAGGTTTCTTCCCTAAGTCACGGCAGCTTTGTCATTATTGACGGCAACCTCAAGCACGATGAGAGAGTGAAGCTGGGTGGCATAGAGATACTGCTGAGCTCCATGGAAATTGTCTCCAGGTCACTTCCCGACAGCCCAATTGCCGAGGACACCTCCATCGACAAGCGACTGGACTGGAGGTTTTTGGACCTTAGAAGACCAGAGCTAAACCTGATGATGCGAGTCCAGACAACCATCGAGCAGGCCTGGCGCGGCTATTGGTTGGAGAACGAATTTGTTGAGATTCACTCCCCCAAGCTGATGGCCTCTCCCTCGGAATCACACGCTGAACTCTTTAAGCTCGAATACTTTGAAACCCACGCCTACCTGGCCCAGTCGCCTCAGTTCTATAAGCAGATGGCCATGACCGCAGGATTGGGCAAAGTCTTCGAGATTGGCCCTGTCTTCCGAGCTGACCCATCTTTCACCTCTCGCCATGCAACAGAGTTCATCTCGGTTGACATGGAGATGAGCTGGATCGATTCCCACGAGGACGTCATGAACTTCCAGGAACAGTTGATGGTCAGAGCGATCAGTGCTGTCAAGGAAAAGCATGGCGAAGAAGTGAAAGAGCTATACGGCATTGAGATTGAAGTCCCCAAGACTCCCTTTCCAAGAATTCCATTAGCCGAGGCCCACAAGATTGTCGAAGCCAGAGGATACAAAGTCCCCAGAACAGATGGCGATATGGATCCGGAGGGTGAGAGAAAGATTGCCCAGTATGCCAAGGAAGAACTTGG
>CAYZRV010000169.1:0-1032 GCA_964480885.1 uncultured Aquiluna sp.
TCAAGCACTACTTCATGTGCGTAGTTGCACTGTGGTGTTACCGATTTGAAATCATCCTGAGTCAATAAATACTCAAACGCCGGAAAACCCTTTGCTGGACTTCCGATCAGGGCCATGGCTTGTGCGCCTTGTGGCTGTTTTTTAATTGCACGTTCCAACAAATTAAGGCGCAGAGGGCGAAAGTCGATTTGGCGTACCGTGTTGCCGTCCAGCATGGGGCCCATCACCACGGCCGACAGCTCCAGCCAAGCGAGGTAGGCTTTGGCGTATTGCGCCTTCAGCTGCTGTTTGTCGATGGACTTCGCCTTTGTATCAATCTTGCAATAGTGTGCTGTGGCTGCACTCAACTGTTCAAGTTGAACGCGCAACTGAGCAGTATCACTAGCATAGTGGTGCGTTGCCACGCTGCTCAGCACATCGGACACTTCATAGTACGGAAACAGCATAGTGCTTCGGTCCACAGGTTTCGCAGCGACAGCTGAATTGGCCAGGTTCAGCACCAACAGCAACACCAAGGCAAGCGCTACCCAAACCAGTCCACGCAACAGGCCAGTTTTCAATTCATGCTGATGTTGAGGATTCATCACAAGGACTCCACAAAACGAATCAGTGCTGCACGGTCTTGCTCAGAAAAATTCATGAACCGGTTTTTACTTGGCTCGGCCTCGCCACCGTGCCAAAGAATGGCCTCCTCAACACCATCGGCGCGACCATCGTGCAACAAACGCATGTGGTTGTTGACATCAGGAATCAAACCGATTCCCCACAAGGGCGGTGTCTTCCACTGTCGGCCATTGGCTTTGAAATCGGGGCGGTTGTCAGCAAGACCTTCGCCCATGTCGTGCAACAACAAATCGGTGTAGGGCCAAATTTCCTGTCCTTCCAACGCTTTGCTGCTCAAAGCCGGAAAAGGCACTTTCCCAGTGGTGTAGGAAGGGCGATGGCACACCGCGCATTGCGCTTGCTCAAACAACTTTTGACCTTTCAGCACTTGTGCATCATTCACATTGCGGCGTGCAGGCGGTGCCTTCA
>CAYZRV010000170.1:0-1028 GCA_964480885.1 uncultured Aquiluna sp.
GGATCCCACGGCTGTCGTGGCGAACCTGCCCTACAACGTGGCGGTTCCCGTGGTGCTTCACCTGCTGGCCACGTTCCCTTCGATCCAACGCGTTCTGGTCATGGTGCAGCGCGAGGTGGCCGATCGCCTGTGCGCCGAACCAGGATCGCGCACTTACGGGGTGCCGAGTGTGAAAGCCCGCTGGTTCGGCGGTGTGCACTACGCCGGGGATGTCGGTCGGAATGTCTTCTGGCCGGCGCCGAATGTGGATTCCGGTCTGGTCTCCATCGTCCGGGGCGAACAGCCGACGGGTGTAGATCGTTCGGAGATATTCGCGATCGTCGACGCTGCTTTCGCCCAGCGTCGCAAGCAGTTGCGGTCGGCCTTGAGCGGGCACTTTCCCGGTCGTGTGGATGCGGTCCTCGAGGCAGCTGGGATCGATCCCACTTCGCGTGGTGAGCAACTCGACGTAGCGCAGTTCGTCGAGATCGCGCGCGCTGCTGGCACTGGGCCCGTCGCGGACACGTAATCTGGCGTGGTGTCCGTTGTCGTTCGTTCTCCTGCCAAGGTGAATGTCCAGTTATCCGTGGGCCCACTGCGAGCAGATGGCTTCCATGAACTGGTCTCGGTCTTCCACGCGCTGTCGTTGGAGGATGTGATCACCGCCGCGGCGGGCGAAGGCATCTCGCTCACCATGGTGGGTGAGGGCGCGGAGTCCCTTCCGGCGGACGATTCGAATCTGGCCGTGCGTGCGGCCCGGCTGCTGGCCGAGCACGTGGGTATCGAGGCGAACGTCTCGTTGCACATCGAGAAGTCCATCCCGATCGCCGGTGGCATGGCGGGGGGAAGTGCGGACGCAGCCGGCGTACTTGTCGCCTGCGATGCGCTCTGGCACACCGGCCTGACGCGTGAAGAGTTGGCCGAGCTGGCCGCGCAGTTGGGTTCGGACGTTCCCTTCGCGCTCTACGGCGGCAATGCGATCGGACGCGGACGCGGTGAGCAGATCACCCCGGTGTTGGGTCGCGGGAGATTCCATTGGGTGCTCGCAT
>CAYZRV010000171.1:0-1018 GCA_964480885.1 uncultured Aquiluna sp.
TCCCAAAGCCAGAAAAACCAGTTCCACACGTGTCGCCAAAAAAGCGGCGCCCACGCCACCTCCCATGTTCAGCTTCAAGGCGGGTATGGGCGCTGTCGCCAAAGTGACTGCTGGCGGACCTGTGCCCACCAAGGGTTGCGATGTGGCTGTGGTTGCTGTGTACAAAGAGGGTGAATTGACCGCAGCCGCCAAACGTGCAGACATTGACACCGAGGGCCTGGTGGCAAACGCATGCAAAACCGACAAAAACCTGGGCAACGCAGGCAGCTGCCGCGTGGTGTTTAACACCGCCAAGGCTGGTGCGCCCGTGTATGTACTGGTGGGGCTGGATGAAGCCGACAAACTGAATACCAAAACCCTGCGCAAAGCCACCAGCGCAGCCTGCGACGCGTTGAAAGGCCTGAAGCCTGCGAAAGTATTTTTCGCCGTGAACCAGGAAGTACCCAAGAAAAGCAGTGACAAAGAAATTGCTGCCCTTTGCGCACGCACCATCACCGAGAGTTTTTACAGCTTCTCTGCCTGCAAAAAACAGGACGACGAAGTAACGCCACCCCCTGCCTTCGAGTTGGCTTGCACCAAATCAACCCAAGACGCCGTTGAAAAAGGCGCGGCGATTGGACAGGCGATTGGCAACGGCATGCAATTGACCAAAGACCTTGGCAATTTGCCTGGCAATATTTGCACCCCGAACTACCTGGCTGAAACAGCCAAAGCGCTGGCCAAGCAATACAAACTGGGCGTTGAAGTGCTGGACCACAAAAAGATGGAAGCGCTGGGCATGTTCAGCCTGTTGTCGGTGGGCAAAGCGTCCAGCGAACCCCCCAAACTGATCGTGCTGAAGTACAACGGCGCAAAAGACCCCAAAGAAGCCCCAGGGGTGCTGGTTGGCAAAGGCATTACCTTTGACACTGGTGGTATTTCACTGAAGCCCGGTGCGGGCATGGACGAAATGAAATACGACATGTGTGGCGCAGCCAGCGTGTTGTGTACCATGAAAGCCGCCGCTGAAATGAAGTTG
>CAYZRV010000172.1:0-1014 GCA_964480885.1 uncultured Aquiluna sp.
TCCAAGATTCCTACGGTCACTACATCGGTGGCAAGTTCGTCAAGAGCACCAAGAAATACGAAACCATCAACCCCGCAACCGAAGAAGTTCTTGCGCAAATTGGTTATGGTTCAGCCAAGGAAGTAGACCTGGCAGTCAAAGCTGCAAGAAGTGCGTATGAGAAAACTTGGAGCAAGCTCACGGGTGCCCAAAGAGGTAAATACCTCTATCGCATCGCCCGCATCATCCAGGAAAGAGCTAGGGAGCTAGCGGTTGCAGAGACTCTGAATAACGGAAAGCCAATCAAGGAAACCAGGGACTTCGATATTCCAACCGTTGCCGCCTGGTTCTTCTACTACGCAGGCTGGGCAGACAAGCTCGATTACGCAGGGCTAGGTCCGAACCCAGCGGCCCACGGGGTTGCCGCTCAGATCATTCCCTGGAACTTCCCGATGATGATGCTGGCCTGGAAGATAGCTCCCGCACTTGCTGCTGGAAACACTGTTGTCCTAAAGCCGGCTGAATCAACGCCGCTAACTGCACTGATGTTCGCAGAGATTTGCGAACAAGCTGAACTACCAGCAGGTGTAGTCAACATCGTTACGGGTTTTGGTGATACAGGCAGTGCGCTGGTGAATCACAGCGGAGTAAACAAGGTTGCTTTCACCGGTTCCACCGAAGTGGGCAAAATCATCGCCAAGCAGATTGCTGGCAGCAGCAAGAAAGCAACTCTGGAACTGGGCGGTAAGGCAGCGAACATAGTTTTTGATGATGCCCCTATTGACCAGGCAGTCGAAGGAATTGTGAATGGAATCTTCTTCAACCAGGGTCACGTTTGCTGCGCTGGATCAAGACTGCTGATTCAAGAATCAATTCAGGATGAGTTTCTCAAGAAACTAAAGAGAAGGATGGAAACACTCAGAGTCGGTGATCCAATGGATAAGAACACCGATGTTGGTGCAATCAACTCCGAGGCTCAACTCAAGAAAATTGACAGACTCGTGAAGCAGGGAGTCAAGGAAGGTGGCACCGCTT
>CAYZRV010000173.1:0-1014 GCA_964480885.1 uncultured Aquiluna sp.
GACCAACCACCTTGATGCCGAAACCATCGCCTGGCTGCAGAAGCACCTGATCGAATACAAGGGCACGATCCTGACGGTCACCCACGACCGTTACTTCCTTGACGACATCACAACGTGGATTCTGGAACTCGAACGCGGGCGCGGCATTCCGCACGAGGGCAACTATTCTTCGTGGCTCGATGCCAAGGCCAAGCGCCTTGCGCAGGAAGCGCGTGAGGACAAGGCCAAGCAGAAGGTTCTGGAAAAGGAACTGGAATGGATTCGCGCGGGCGCCAAGGCCCGTCAGGCCAAATCCAAGGCTCGTATCCAGGCCTATGAAAAGATGGCCGATGAATCGGTCAAGGAACTGGTGGGCCGCGCCCAAATCATCATCCCGCACGGCCCCCGCCTTGGGTCTAAAGTCATCGAGTTCGAAAACGTGTCGAAGGCGTTGGGTGACAAGCAGCTGATCGAGAACCTCTCCTTCTCGCTGCCCCCCGGCGGGATCATCGGGGTGATCGGGCCGAATGGCGCGGGCAAATCCACGCTGATGAAGATGATCACCGGGCAGGAAAAGCCCGACAGCGGCACGATCACGCTGGGCGACACGGTGCAGCTTTCCTATGTCGATCAATCGCGCGATGCGCTCGACCCCAACAAGAACGTCTGGGAAGAAATCACCGATGCGCTCGACATCGTGGTTTTGGGCGATGCCGAGGTGAACAGCCGCGCCTATTGCTCCTCCTTCAACTTCAAAGGCTCGGACCAGCAGAAAAAGGTTGGCATCCTGTCAGGCGGGGAACGCAACCGCGTTCACATGGCCAAACTTCTGAAGTCCGGCGGCAATGTCCTGCTCCTTGACGAACCGACTAACGATCTTGATGTCGAAACGCTGCAAGCTCTGGAAGCGGCGATCGAGGAATTCGCGGGCTGCGCCATCATCATCTCGCACGACCGTTTCTTCCTTGATCGGCTCTGCACCCATATCCTTGCCTTTGAAGGCGACGCCCATGTGGAGTTCTTTGAAGGCAACTT
>CAYZRV010000174.1:0-1012 GCA_964480885.1 uncultured Aquiluna sp.
AATCACCTAGCGGCGGTTACTTCTGCAACCCACGCCTGGTTTGCCAAATACCACTGCACCGTTTTCCGAATGCCAGTCTCGAAAGTTTCAACCGGCTTCCACCCCAACTCGCGTTCAATTTTTCGCGCATCAATCGCGTATCGGCGATCATGCCCGGGGCGGTCGGTGACAAACGCAATTTGCGTTGAATACGAAATACCATCTGCACGGGGTTGCAGTTCATCCAGCAATGCGCAAATCAATTTCACCACATCGAGGTTGGCTTTTTCGTTCCAGCCACCAATGTTGTAAGTGTCGCCCAGCACGCCGTTTTCAAGCACGGTGCGTATGCCGCGGGTGTGGTCTTCAACAAACAGCCAATCGCGAATTTGCTGGCCGTCGCCATACACCGGTAGCTGCTTTCCGTTCAAGGCATTCATGATGCACAAAGGAATCAGTTTTTCCGGAAAGTGATATTGCCCGTAATTGTTGCTGCAGTTGGTGGTCAACACAGGCAAGCCATAAGTGTGGTGCCAGGCGCGCACCAAGTGATCGCTGGCAGCTTTGCTGGCCGAATAAGGGCTATTGGGCTCGTATCGCTTGGTTTCTGAAAACGGTGCGTCTTCTGGTTTCAGCGTGCCATAAACCTCGTCGGTGCTCACATGCAAAAACCGAAAACCAGCCTTGGCTTTGCCTTCCAAGCTGTTCCAGTATTCACGTGCGCATTCCAGCAAACGGTAGGTGCCAACCACATTGGTTTCAATAAATTCACCGGGCCCAAGAATCGATCTGTCCACATGGCTTTCTGCCGCAAAGTTCAACACTGCGCGGGGTTTGTGCTGTTCGAAAATGGCGCGAACGGCATTCACATCACCAATAGAGGCGTGTACAAATGTGTGTTCAGGTCGCTTAAGCACTGAGCCCAGTGTGCTCAAATGGCCGGCATAAGTTAAGGCATCCAGGCTAACCACAGGCTCAATGCTGTGCTCAAAATGCTGGCGCACAAAGCACGAGCCAATAAAACCTGCGGAAC
>CAYZRV010000175.1:0-1004 GCA_964480885.1 uncultured Aquiluna sp.
TTTTGCCTGAGAACCCTGAGATTGATGTCGTGATGCGTGAAGACGGGGTGATTGAGATCAGGCCGCTCGATAGGCAGCAGAGACTTCAGGCCTTTCTATCGCGAATGATGGAGCGAGGAGAGTTGCCTGATTCTGAGATTTGGTTGCCTGATAGAAAACCCGAGCCAGAGAGATGGGACTGGGACGAGCTAGCTGGCGATAAATCGAAATGAGATACCTACTCGATACTGACATTTGCAGTTACTTCTCGCAGGGTAGAGTCAGCCTGGTTCAAAGGGTGCAGGCCATGAAGAATCTTGAATGGTTTGTTTCCAGCATTACCGCCTATGAGCTACACAAAGGAATTCAAATCAAAGGCCAAGGTATTTGGTCGAATGATCTTCAGGCATTTCTTGATTTGTCTCTGGTGGTTCCATTTGGTGATGAGGCGGCTCGTGCTGCTGCCCGAGTCACTGCTTCGTTGAAGAGGAATGGAAAGCAAAGTGGTTTAGCAGACGAGCTAATCGCAGGTCATGCAATGTCACTCGGCATGACACTTGTGACAAACAACGTCAAGCACTTTGATGGGGTGCCGGGATTGAAGGTTGAGAGCTGGCTCTAGGGCTGCAGCCTGTTTGGTCCGCGGAATAGGAAGCTAGCTTCTCGGATATTTGGAAGATCTAACAGCAGCATCACCACGCGAGTGAGTCCCATTCCAAATCCACCATGCGGGGGAGCTCCATATCTGAAGAAGTCGATATAGAAGGAAAGACCTTCAGGATCTAGGCCTTTGTCTTTCGCCTGTGCTTCAAGAACTTCAACCCGGTGTTCACGCTGAGCCCCGGTTGTGATCTCAGTTCCCTTCCAGATCAGGTCATAGCTGTTGGTCAGGGTTGGATCATCCTTCTTGCGCATGTGATAGAAGGGTCTGATGTGTTTGGGGTAGTCGGTGAGAAAAACAAATTCGTGCCCAAGTTCTTCCTTGGCATACTGGGCAATCTTTCTCTCACCCTCCGGATCCATAT